>PYIY01000001.1 GCA_003635195.1 Candidatus Poribacteria bacterium
CTGCTTCAAGTGTCGGATGTCGCGTTTGATGGTAGCAGGACTGGTGGTTAATAAGACAGCTAAATCCTCATAGCTGAGCAAGGCATCTTGGTCGTATGCCTCTTTGGTCAATCGGAGGATGCGGTGGCGTCTCAGGCCTGCGAGTCCGTAAGTCGCTAAGACTTCAAGATCAGCGTTTATGTCATTGAGGGTGAGTCGGCAGGAGACTTTTTTCGCTAAAGCGATGTGTTTGCCAGCGGGTTCCTCGGCAGCGACTGCCTCATAACAGATTTGCCCGGATGTCAGTTGAACATCAGCATGTTGCTCAAAGTAGGTAGAAATCTGTTTATAGTAGGCTTCAGCGACTATAGGCATAAGGTTAAAGTCTGCTGAAATCTTCTGAATAATGGCAGCTCTTGCATTCTTGGATTCGAGTCGGTTGATACCGTAGGCGGTATCCATCTTACGATTCATATCGACCTCCATGAGTAGATTATCGGTAATGCCAATACATCTACTTGTTAGGGTAACGCATACTGTAAGTATAACTCATGGGGTCATTTGATACAAACTATAAGTAGGGCTTATGATAACGCAAATTGCCACCGGAGAAACTCAAGAGACATTCTGGCGGATGCAAGGTTTCTGCCGAGGATCCGGTGCGGTTGCAAACCGCACCTACCGGTCTGGGGACCGCGAGGGTTGTTTTTTCCAAAATTGACACCTATGGTGCGGTTATAGGTTATTTGTAACGAATTTTGACACTTATGGTGGATATGCGTAGGGCATTTTGCTGTTGACGGGTTTCCGATCAGGGTTGGGAGACCTTGAAGAAATACCCAAGCAAAAACACCCCTACGCATACCATCACCGAAAAGTGGGTGTCGTGTTTCACCCATCAAGACTCACCTTACTTAATAGATTTGATGTTACCCCACATCGTCGTTAGTTTTCCTTGGGGTTCAACGTCTAACAATTCGCCGAACCGATTGGTAATGAGTTCCCCGATTTCCAAGCCGACCTGTGCGAGATAATCGTCGGGTTTATTGGCGAGTGTTTCCATGTGGAAATGGACGAAATAGCCTTTCATGTCTGGCGCGGCAAAGAGGATCGGATCCGCTGAGTTTCCGGCTTCAGCATAGACTTCGATGGGGTCGCACTTCTCCGCTTCCAACACGTTGAGCAGTCCCGGACGGTTCGGATTAAAGGGTTCCAAGCTGGGAATCAGTTTTTTGCCCTCTTCGGTCGGTTTGACAGCGGCAGCGGTGGTCGTGATGTACTGTGCCGTAAAGTTGAGAACATCCTTGACACCTTGGTTGCCGGGAACTATCTTCTGACCCGGCGCGCCTTTCTTTCCAACAGCATAGAACGGCGTATCCCCGGAATAGATGAGCACGCCACCACCGAACAGGAAGTTCTCCATCGGACTGTCATCCTTCATGCCAATCGTGTAAACGATTTCGGGAACCACGATTGGAGAGACAATAACGCCCTCCGGATTCTCTTCCATATAGGCGAGGAACTCATCAGCGTTCCCCACAACAGAGGCGATCTTTGCCGCATCCAATTCCGCGATAACGGCATCCTCAATCTTCTTCGTCGATTTCCAATCGCCCCAACCGTCAGGGTTAAAACCGTAGTCTTCATCGTAATAGAGGAACACTTCAGGTGCTGCCCATGTTGCCACAGAACACCCAAGAAGGATTCCGATTAGCAGGAAAATCTTGAATTGCAAGCGGAACTTGCAGGTTATACCACAGATGTTATACTTCATGACAAAAACCTCCTATGTTTTTTGCCTGATTATCCGTGCTTTAGGCATGTCTCGCGCACCTTCGCGAGTGCTATGTGTCAAAATGTTGCCGCGGTTTTTATAGTAAAGTTTAAAATTAATAGGACACTCAGCGTCGGTTCGGTTAGGAAACCGAACCTACCGGGGGATGAAAGTGTCTTTTTATTTATAGGTTTCACTATAAAAAAGGTTTTACCTACCTTAACCACGGTAAAATTTTGGCAAAGGCACGGGAATGCTCTTTGACGAGGAAGAAATTCCTCTGCGTTGTGTCAGAGAGCCTGTTACATCGTCGGATAGAATGTTTCCTGATTTCATAGAGTTGATACCCCAAATCTGTGACGTAACCTTCAATTTCCGTGAAAGTCTCACGGTTTGTTTCGCCAACATCTTTGAGTTCTGCTATTAAGAGGGGGGCATGTGTTTTTAAGTAGTATTCACCACCTTTCAACACTTCTAACTGATACCCCTCAACATCAATTTTGACAAAATTCGGTGCCGATAGTTCGTGAAAAAGGTTATCAATCGTATCAAGCGTCACGCGTTCTGATGCTGCGCGCCCGTTAGCATATTTTAAGGAAGCAGTGCCTTCGGCAAGCCCTGCCTCGGCATAGTAGAGATGTCGCTGTTCCTGTGTATCACCGAGTCCTTTGTTGACGACAGTGACGTTCGTGAACTGGTTTAGCGAGACATTTTCCTTAAGGTAACCATAGGTACGCGCCGCGGGTTCAAATGCTACGACCCTCCCGTTGTCTCCAACCTTTGTAGCAAGCAGGCAGGTATAGAACCCGATGTTTGCGCCGATGTCCCAACAGATGTCCCCCGGTTCGATTATTTTTCGGAGTTTGGTAACGATATACCTTTCGTCATGGGTGCCGTAAAAATAGAGATATTGATGCTCTGGGTTCGCCAAGTTGACTTTCAATCGGAACTGGTACTTGGTTTCAAAGGTAGCCAGTGGGTTTTCGGGTGTAATCCACTTTCTGGTAAGATTCAAGAGTAGACGTTTCCCGTCAGTGATCGGCCACCACCGCAGGTAGCCGCGGACGAGTCGATTGAGTTGCGGGTTCATCCCCACGTTTCAAGCCCCAATAACTTTTTGCCAAGCTCGGTGAGGTGTGCGGTTTCGCCGGATTCATGTTCTTTTTCTGGACGTTCACCCCCGAAACCTGCCATGCGTTCTTTCCAAGCATTAATCCGTCGCTTGCGTGCCTCGGGATTCGCTTCGCCTGTGGGTGTCATCGTGATGTACTGGGCGACACGCGGTTTATCGGCAGTGTTGATGCCAGCACTATGTGGCAATGCGCTGTGCCAAATGACAAGATCGCCTGCTTTACCCGGAACTGGAACTGTGCCGAGTGCTTCCAAATTCTGCTGCTTCGGATCGGTATCAGCTGGAAGACTTTTTATCCATTCATCAATTTTATTGTGGAACCCTGGCACACAGGTAAATGCGCCTTGGTTGGCTGCGGTATCGGTGAGATAAAGAACACCTTGTACATGGAATCGGACGGGGACCTCCACGGACATGTCCCAATGGAGTCCTAAGTTCGTGCGTTCAAATTTACCGGGGACATTGGGTGGACTCATGCTGGCGCGATCGAAACTTACCCATAACTTTTCATTGTCCCAAATTTCGGCGAAAGCCTGGTGAATGCGTGGGTATTGGCGAGTTGCCCACAAGGCTGGATGCTGGTAGATTTCTACCATGATGCCCTTACGTGACGGGTCGGCGTACCAACTCTCAGGATCGTCGGCATCCATTTCAAGGAAATCCCAAACAGCCTGTGCTGTGTTCTGTATTAATTCAGGCGGTGCCGCGTTGTGGATAACGACATAACCGTGTTCTTCCCAAAAAGCGCGATCTTCGGAACTTAAAACTGCCATTTTTTCCTCCAGTAACTAAGGCTGTCAGCCGTCAACCGTCAGCCGTCGGCTGTCAGTTTGAGCTGTTGGGTTTCGCTGCTCCGGCGATGCCCATTTTTCAGCG
This sequence comes from Candidatus Poribacteria bacterium, assembly GCA_003635195.1. GTDB lineage: Bacteria > Poribacteria > WGA-4E > WGA-4E > WGA-3G > WGA-3G. The sequence goes on from PYIY01000001.1 coordinate 3,762, forward strand.
AGTGTTGCATCCGCTTGTTTGATAATATTTTAACCTAACCGACGTAAGTAGGCAGATAGAAAGATAACGATGAGTCCCAAGATTACCGTGAGGTTGAGCCATGGTGCCGGTCTCTTTTGATACACGCTAAACACCGGATATGGGAATGTCAAGGCAATTGCTAACGTAAATATCAGAAAGACGATGAAGAGTTTGATACCCAAGACGAAGATGTAGAGTGAGTAATCTGAAACAACAGGATCAACAGCGGCATCGGCACGGGCAGCACGAAAAAAAGTTATAAAGTTATACAATCCCGATATGAGGATCGTTAGCAAGGCTGTCCAGACGACACCACTGAAACGCCGTAGTGCTGATGAAATCAACGCTGCGGGATCAGCGGAACGGTTAGCAATTGGCAAAAGAACAACGCGAAAAAAAAAGAACCCTCCTATCATTAGGACGACGGATCCGACATGTATCCACTGCACCAGCGACTTCAGAAACATTTTTTGTAGTTGTCAGTGTATCACAGTAACCAGTGTAACAGTGGCCAGTAACCAGTGGCCAGTAACCAGTTAAGAGGGGTTGTGATTAAATCCAAAGCCTCTTTTCTGGTAACTGGTAACTGGTAACTTCTAAAACTGGTAACTGGTAACTCTTAAAACTGGTAACCCTTTACACCACCGGCTTCCCGCCGATGGGATCAAAACAGGCGCGAGACTGCTTGCAAGCGTCCGGCGATACAAACTGATCGTCGGGCCCTACGACTTGCATTGTGCAGTTGCACCAATAGTGCGAACCCGGGTTATTTTCAACCAGGTTCTGCAGATTGCCGCCCGGAATGTAGAACGCCTTCGTCCGGAGGTTCTGGCATATCGGACGATTAAGGATTGGAAGTGTTTTTCCTTCTAACATGTTGCTGCTCCTTTAACTTGCGGCCATCATAGCGGCGCGGCTGACGAGATTCTGTGTTAAGGTTACCTTATAGGCGTTGTCGTTCAAGGGTTGTGCATCCTTGACAGCATCCGCTCCTGCCTGTTTACTGACCGTGTCGTTAATCATCTTACCGGTAAGTGCGGCTTCTGCTTCTTTAGAACGCCACGGTGCAGGTGCGACACCCCCGAGAACGACACTGGCAGATTTACAGGTTTTGCCATCCATCTCAAAGACCCCTGCCACACTTGCTAACGCGAAGTCTGGTGCCCCTTTCTCGCGAGCTTTAAGATAAAAACTCCTGGTATTGGCTTTAGCAGGCGGGACCTGGACTTCAACGACAATTTCATTAGGTTCAAGCACATTCTCACGGAACGGGTTCACTGCGGGTAAGGTAAAGAAATCCTCAAGCGACATTGTTTTCTCGCCTTCGGGTCCGACGATCTTGACCGATGCGCCAAGCGCAATCAGTGCTGGTGCGAGGTCCGAAGGATGTACAATGTAGACGGGGTCGCCACCAAGGATTGCGTGATATTTGCTCAAGCCGTCAACTGCATAGCAGATGTCTCCACCTTTTTTTAGACAATCGGTGCTCTCATCGCGATAATACCAGCATCGCGGACGTTGACAGAGATTGCCGCCGAGGGTTCCGACGTTCCGAATTTGCGGCGTAGCGACAGATCCAGCGGCTTGTGCCAAGACGGTGTAATGGTGCTGGATCGTCAGATGTCTGGCGATGTCATCAATGGTGGCTAACGCCCCGATTTTTAATCCTGATGCGTCTGCCTTGATGTCACTCATTCCGGGCAACGTCTTGAGGTTAATGAGGGTCTTTGGTGTCTCAACGTACTCCTTAAGTTCAGCGAGCAGGTCCGTTCCGCCAGCGATAAGCATCACTTCGCCCCATCCACTGTCGCCCAGTAGTGTGGTGACCTGCTCAAGACTGGTGGCGTTGACGTAACTAAATTTTTCCATTGCTTACCTCCTTATGCCTTCTTCTCGGCAAGCGCGGTGAGAATCTTATCGGGTGTGATGGGCAATTCCCGGATCCGGACACCAATAGCGTTGTAAACAGCGTTCGCGATGGCTCCGGGTGTTGGAATACAGGGTGGTTCACCGACACCGGTAACCTTGCGATGCGTATCGAAAACGATGGATTTAATCTCAGGAATCTCAAAAGTTCCGGGGACTTTGTAATCCTCAAGGTTGGCATTGAGCATTCGCCCGGTTTGTGCATCCATGAACCGCTCTTCAAGGAGTGCCTGGCCCAATCCCATAATGACACCACCATTAATCTGGCTCTCTGTCGCTAAACGGTTAATTGCCAATCCACAATCCTGAACGGCGACAATTTTGATGACTCTGATAGCACCCGTTTCGGTATCAATTTCAACTTCAGCGAACTGTGTGCCTGCGACCCCACCTTGACGGAGTTCTTCATCCCAAGTTCCACCTTCGCTGATGCTTTCCATACCGAGTTGCCCGGTTGCCAGTTCCCATTTAATTGTCTTCGTTCTATCAGAAACGACATAAATCGTGCGGTTGCCGACGCGTAGATCTTCCACAGGGGCATTCAACTGTGGCGCGATGCGTTCAAACAATTTCTGTTTTGCCGCCGCTGCAGCGGTTTTGATAACCGGTGCGACGGATGCCGTTGTCTGACTACCGCCACTACCGCCAGAAGGTAGCCCTGGTGCACTATCCCCAACTTTTACCGTGATATCGGTTGGTGAAAGCCCGAATTCCTCAGCAACAATAATTGCAATCGCGGTACGGATACCGGTGCCGATGTCCTGCGTTCCAGTGACCGCTTCGACAGTGCCATCCGCATTGATGGTAACACGCGCTTGTGTGCCGGGTCCGCCGCCACCGCCCCATAAACCGCTACCAATCCCCATGCCGCGTTTCTTTACGCCTTTACCGGAACCGGGTACGCTGTTCCGACGGTGCCATCCAATCTCTTGTGCGCCGAGGGTATATTGTGCTTGTCGCGTCTCATTTGAATCGTTGATACGGCGGAATTCCAGTGGATTCATTCCGAGTTTCTCGGCGAGTTCATCCATCAAGGAATCCATAGCAAACGCGCCTTGTGGATGTCCCGGCGCGCGCATCGCGCGTTGATTACCGACGTTGACAGCGACATTCACTTTTTCAGTGCGTAGGTTCGGCACGTGATAGACGTAAGGTGCATTGAAGCCAGCACCGCTTGAGATACCCCCTGTGCCGTGCCCTTTCATATCATAAGCGATGAGTCGTCCGTCGCTTGTCGCGCCTGCGCGGACGTGCTGGGTCATTGAGGGACGATTGCCGGCAACGAGGTGCTCCGCCTTCCGAGTGAGCATCAACTTGACGGGTCTACCCGTGATACGTGCCAAGTCCGCGGCAGTGCGTCCTTCTACACCGGGTCCAAATTTGCTACCGAAACCGCCTCCCATGTGCTCTGTGATGACTCTGACCTGGTTTGCGGGTAGATTAAAGTAACCTGCCAAATCGTTACGCACCCCAAAGACACCTTGTGTAGATGCCCAAACAGTTAGATTTTGTTCATCTTCCCATTCGGCAACATGTCCGTGCGTTTCCAAACAGACGTGTGTTTGAACAGGGGCGTGATAGGTAGCCTCCACCTCGACAGCGGCTTGTGTGAACCCGCCTTCAAGGTCGCCTTCTTCCCTAACATTAGGATTGCTCTGATTCCCTGCCCAATCGTCCCGGATTTGTGGCGCGCCTTCTGCCATCGCGTCTGCTTCTGTGACGACATAAGGTAATTCTTCGAGATCGACACGAATCAATCGGGTCGCGTCTTTAGCGATGTCGTCTGTTTCCGCTGCGACTGCGGCGATCTCTTGTCCTTGGTACCGAATTTTCTTTCCTGCTTCAATAAGCGGTATAACTGCTTTGACACCGGGCAGTGCCTCTGCTTCGCTGATATCTACACCCACAACGTTCGCGTGTGCGATTTCAGAACGTAAGATACGTCCATAAAGTAGTCCCGGTCGATTAATATCAAAGGTATACTTCGCTTTTCCAGTGACTTTATCTTTACCCGACAAACGGGGTATCCGTTTGCCGATAAGTCGAGATTCACTTGCTTCTCCCCATGATGCCATGCGTTTTCCTCCTCTCTTTTTAACGATTGGGCTTTCGCGCCGATTTTTCCGTTTTAACCCTCAACGCGTGCGTTTCTCTATAATATGTAGGCATCGAGTTGTTGGTCAAAAAATCGGGTTTTCGATCACTTTCAACCGAGTTGATGATCATCAGATATTGGCGCATAAAGCTCAAGTCGAGCAATAGAATTCACATTTTCTTCGATGCGGTTTTGACAGCATCAAAGATGAACGGATAGGTGCCACAGCGGCATGTATTGCCCGACAAACCGACTTTGATCTCTTCAAGCGTTGGTTTTGCGTTTTCACTCAACAATGCTGCGGATGAAACGATGAAACCGGGTGTGCAGAATCCGCACATGAGTGCGTCGTGCTGGACGAATGCTTCTTGGACGGGGTGCAGATTGTCACCATCGGCTAACCCTTCAACAGTTGTTATCTGCTTGTCTTGTGCATCCATTGCAAGCATCATGCAGGCATAAACCGACTTTCCATCTACCATGACGGTGCACCCGCCACATTCACCGCGGTCACAAATGAGTTTGGCACCGGTTAAGTCAATATTGTTCCCGCTTGCATCGATTCCGTCGCGCAAAACGGTTAAGAGGGTTGTGCGTGCTTCAACTTCAACTTGATACGGTTTTCCGTTGATATTGAGTTGAATTGTCGCGCTCGCGACAGCCTCTCCTGCTTGGGCATCGGCGGCTTGCTCGCTACCGATTAAAACACTAGGGGCGACGGTCGCGGCAACGGTACCGGTACCTACACCCTTTAAGAAGCTCCGGCGCGAGATGTTCGTGCCCTGTTTTTTCTCTTTATCAGGCATGCGGTGCCTCCTTCAATTGATAAGTTCAGATTCAAGGTTATAACGTTAGTTAGACAATTGGTTATTTCTCAATTTTTCTCTCAATTTTTCTCAATATATCATATTGCACATTTTTTATCAAGAGAAAAACCACAGAAAATACTTTTTCCGTAAAGGAGAAAAATTGATTGGCAATTTTTCTCAGAATAGGGTATCATATTAATGTCTTTATGCACTCATAAGAGAGTTGCTGAAACATAAAATCATAAAAAGGTCGTTTGTCTACGCTAAACCAAAAAGGAGCTATCATGGCTGAAAGTACGTTTGAAATTAGTGACGATACGTTTGAAGGAATGGTGCTGACATCGGATACGCCTATTGTTGTTGACTTTTGGGCGGAGTGGTGCGGTCCGTGCAAAATGATTGCCCCGATCTTGGAAGAACTCGCCGAGGAAAATTCGGAAACTTTCAAAGTTGGGAAAGTCAATGTCGATGACAACCGTCAAACCGCGATGCAGTACGGCGTTCGGAGCATCCCTACACTGCTTGTGTTTAAAGATGGCAAAGTTGCGGGACAGATTGTTGGTGCAATGCCGAAAGACGCGCTCAAGAAGAAAATCTTAGACGTATTATAAGGCCCTACACTCGGAATGGAAGCTTGGAAGGTTGGAAGGTTGGAAGATTGGGAATTAAAGTTTTCTTCCACCCTTCCATTTTCTTATCTCCCTCTTATGTGCCGCTATGTTTTGGCAACTCGTCTATAATGTGTTCGCCGTCCCTACCATGTTCGTTGGCTTTCATTGCGCGGGGTGCTGTAACCCCAAGATCCAAGAAGGTATCAAAGGACGGAAAGGTGTCTTTACTGAACTGGCAAACCGACTTCAGACGGCGCGACATTTAGAAAAAACAGCATGGTTTCATTTTACCTCTGTCGGCGAATTTGAGCAGGCGAAGCCGCTTATCGAAGCGATTTATGCTGAGACCCGCATTGTCTTAACCTTCTTTTCACCCTCCGTTGCCCCGAATGCGCAATCTTATTTTTATGCTGATGCTGCCGTCTACTTCCCTTTAGACACACCGCGGAACGCTGAACGTCTGATACAATTAATTGAACCTTCGTTAATAGTTTTTTCCAAATTCGACATTTGGCCCAATCTCGTCTGGAAAGCCTCTAAACACAGCATTCCGATTATCGTGGTCGCCGGAACACTCCACGCTGAATCGAAACGGTTGTCGCGTTTTGCGAAACCGTTTTTTCGGAGTGTCCATCGGCACATCGGCGTGCATTGTGCAATTTCGGAAGCAGATGCGGCACGCTTTCAAGAACTCTGCTCTCCGAGACATGAGATCGTTGTTACAGGGGATACACGCTACGAGCAGGTTTACCGACGGGCAACCTCTGTTGAACCTGACACCGAATTTCTCCCCAGACAGGAAACGCTAAAACGTCCTATTCTTATCGCGGGTAGCACATACACGGAAGATGAAAAGGTTTTGTTGTCTGCTTACCAACTGCTACGAGAAAACACGCCAGAAAACTTTCCACATCTGATCCTGGTTCCGCACGAACCGACATCTGAACGGATAAAGGAAATTCGTGGGTATCTCAAGAGAGAAAAATTGGCGCATCTCTGTTTTTCCGAACTTACATCTGAGATAGATATGTCGGCACTGGATGTTCTTGTCGTTGATAGCGTAGGTCTTCTTGCGAAGTTATATGGGTTGGCAGATATAGCGTTTGTCGGTGGGAGTTTTCGTGGGAGCGTTCACAACGTAATGGAACCCGCTGCGCTGGCGAAACCTGTTATTTTTGGTCCGACGATCCAGAACGCCTATGAGGCATCTTTACTCGTGGATCGGGGTGGCGCGAAATTGGTTCGGACTGCTCAAGAATTAGCAGATGCCATTATAATATGGTTAGACGATACCAATGCGCGGACGACCGCAGGTAACATCGGTAAGCAGTTGATTGAGGAAAATCTGGGCGCGGTAGACCGAACTTTGGTGCATCTGCGGAAGTACGTATGAGTGCTATACACATACCGCCCTTTAGGACTTTAAATCATTCGGCACATTCAATCGCACCGAAAATGCAGTCCTATAAGGGCGTTACGCGTATATTTGCAATTTAGATCAAGACCCGATAAAGAAGATCCGCAAGACGAGGATTGGCCTCAGCAGCCGCAATGATGTCATCCCAAAGCACCGGTGGATTCCGAATTAGGCCATCACGTTCAATAATATTTTTCCAATTAAGCCTTACCGATTTTGCATCAATTACGTTAGCATTTCCCGTCTTACGCTTAGTATTCCCCATCTTATGCAAGAACACCTCAGCAATCAGCCCGTAGCCAATCGTAGTCGGATGGAAGCAGTCCAGACTGAAAAGCCCTCCGCCCATGCGTTGACTATCGGCCGTTTCAAAACGGAGCACATTTGGTGTCGGCCTGAGATCTTCATCAAGAAGTGGATGATTCGGATCTCCTTCCTTCGTAAGGTATTGGTGAAGCGGAATCTGCGGAAAATGTACGTCCATATTCCGTTTGAAAGCCAATTTGTTAAGCAAACTACAGATGTCAACTACATGCCAATTTCTATTGTGGGTTTCCCGCTGTTCTTTAACAATGCCATCAATAATTTCGTTAAACCTATCAATCCGATCATCAACACATCTAACTTGTGATCCTGTTAGATGTCTGTTCTGAGTGGTAAAATTATCACGATTCGCAAAAAAGGTGCCGTAATAGGTGTAATATTGCCGTCCATTGTGTTCGCGATCATCTTCTCCTGAAATTGCCTGCGTAATCGGTGGAATCGTCACATAGGGCAAATTACCTACGAAAACATTCGTCTCCTTCGAGATCGCCGCGGCAACCTGATCTACCATTCTTTGGTAATCATGTTCAAAGACAGTCTCACTTGTGAGATTGTACTCGTCCCGCCACCTTATAAGTTCGTAAGCGTCACAATCTTTAGGCATCTCACTGAGTTCGGGCATATCCCTTACTTCAAGATCTCTAACCGTGCCGAGACAATCATTTGCTCCCAAAAACAGGATAAGGTTTTCTACAGGATCTGCCCGCGTGTCGAGGCGGCACAAGTTGTCAATTTGTGTCCAACATTGTCGGCCATCGTTTAATTGCTTCGGGTTGAGGACACGCTGTGCTATCCGATACATTGAAGCGGAAGGTATCTTGAGAAGATCATCTTCAATTGACCCTTCATCTTCCTCAATTTGTCGCTGACAGATCTCGGAATTGACTGTGTAACTATGGTATACTTGGAAACCAGCTACCGCCAAATTATGATATATCCCACCATAGGCGGCTGGTTTTGAACCGGCTCCACGTTCATATAAATCTTCAATATCATCAATAAAATCAGCGAGAAGAAACGGCAGCTCAAAAATCCATTCTAATGGGTTAATGCTGCTGCCAAGTTTCCGACGCATAGCTCTAAGTAAGGCCTCAATATTTAGCGGAAGTCCACTCCACGGAAAACCTGGAACTTGGAAGTCGCGTGGTACACGAAGTCCCATCGCTTCAGCAATGAGCGCAGGAAAAGATAAATCCGTTTTATAGACAGCACCACTCTGGACACCTTGTGTGAGGCTATCTCCAATTGCCACTAATCTCGGCATATTAATCTCCTATACAGTTATATGTTAAAAAACTTACCAATGTCCGGCCTTAGCACCCTATGGCCTTTGCGGCAAGAATAACTACAAAAACTAAACCAATCAAAAATGTTAACATCTGACCAATAGCGGGTATTCGTATACTCCAACGCCAAACTAATGGTGTGGAGTCTTCAGCACCTTTTTTAGGGGCGATCTCACCTGCAAAAGTCAGCAAGGTCCAAACCCCAAATGCTACGGATGCAAAGAATAGCCCCCAAGACCATAAGGCAAGATCCTTCACGCCCTGTTCTGTAACATCAATAAACTCTTTGGCAAAGGTAACTGTCACAAGAATTATTGATGTTGATAAAGTAAGAACACTTTTTGATGCATCACGCGCAATTTCAATTGATAATTTCCTTCTTTCATCCATATTTACCCTCCATAGAAGGGCCAAACTGCGAATCCAGATTCAGCCGCGTAAAATGTGTCCGTGTCCAATTCGCGCGAATCCTGCATTAGCGCAATAATTACCATTCTGCTGACAAACACAGCTAAATTCGCCTCGGCAAGTTCACACGACATATCATCAGACAAACAATCTTCCGCATCCATTCGACTGATGCCCTCGTGAATAAAAGAACGAATCAGAAACTCACAATCAGAAGAGAATATCATTCCATATTGGTTTATCAGATTTTCAGCTGTATTCCAAAGATGATCTTGGAAATCAGTATTTTCTTCCATCTCTTCCACAAGAAGCCCCTCAAGATTAGCGGGACGCTGCATTACAATCCTCCTCAACAAAACTATTGCTGCATAACACCTAATGAAAGATGTCCACTATTAGCATTAAAAACAACTGTCAACCCAGAGTCGCTGACGCGTTTGCTACCGATTCCAGTAGGCACGCTTTGGAAGTGCTTGTACTGCCTACGGTTTTTTAGACCACTCCCTAAAGGAAGATTGTGCTATAATGACAATCTCAATTGAAAGGAGTATCCAATGGCGAAACGAAGAAGATTCACCCCTGAGTTTAAAGCGGAACTTGTTTTTGAAGTCCTCAGTGGTGCGACTTCCCAAGCAGAAGTCTGTAGGCGACATAATCTCAACGAAAATCAACTCTCAGAGTGGAAGCGACACCTCCTTGAAAATGCGTCCTCGTTATTTGAGTCTACGGATAAGCAGTCGAGTGATGCTGAGAAGCGTATCGCCCACCTTGAGCAGCTCGTTGGGAGGATGGCGGTGGCTTTAGACATCCAAAAAAAACTATTGACGGAGTTGGACTAACGCTATCTGAGAAGCGATGCTACATTTCGGCATTGCGCAAGGAGCATTCCGTGCGAGATATTTGTGAAATCCTCGGCATCAACCGGAGCAGTTTCTATTATCAACCGAAAGCGGATCCATCCGAAGCGGTTCTGCGCGCTGAAATAGAGAAACTTGCTGGCGCGTATCCGAGATACGGGTATAGACGTATCACACAGCTCCTCGTGCGTCAGGGATACAGCGTTGGCACCCGACGCGTCGCTCGGTTGATGAAAGACAATGATCTCTTGGTCTCCGTGAAGCGTGCGTGTCGAACAACAAGATCGCTTCAAGGGGAGAAACCGTGGCGCAACCTGCTTGAAACCCTTGAGGTCTCTCATCAGGATCAGGTCTGGGTGGCAGATATTACCTATGTGCGTCTCAAGGGACGTTTCATCTACCTCTGCCTGCTCATGGATGTTTTCACTCGGATGATCAAAGCGTGGCAGATCAGTCAGCACTTGACCCAATCTCTGACGCTCAAACCGCTGAAAGAGGCATTATGCCACAGCGTCCCGGAGATTCATCATTCCGATCAAGGCGTGCAGTATCTTTCAAAAACTTATATCGCAACACTCCAAGCACATGGTGTTGAGATTTCCGTCGCCCGTCGCGGACGGCCTTGGGAGAACGGATATGCTGAAAGACTCATCCGCACGCTCAAAGAGGAAGAAGTTGACATCAATGAGTATCAAAACATCACCGAGGCGAGAGATCGCAT
>PYIY01000002.1 GCA_003635195.1 Candidatus Poribacteria bacterium
GTCGTAGGCGACTTGGAAGGTGGTGCGTTCAGAGGCGGGTTCCCCTTCATAGGGGTCGTACTGACGGAAACCTTCGTGGAGAGGTGCAGTTTTCCAGATGTCGTCGTCCAGAACGCCATCCAACTTCGGTGGTGTATCGCCGATTCGGACGGCAGTAGCAGTTTTGTGGGAGTTTTCTGTTTTCATTTCAGCCGGTACTGTGCTTGGAAGTTGCAGCAGAAAAAAAAGAATGAAAAACATCCGTATAATTTGAAAGCCTAAGTTAATTTTCATCAAATTCTTTAGTGTGGAAACCCCTACCTTTAGGTGGGGGAGGAAACACCGCTCCTATAGTTAAAGTTAAGGCGTGTCAACACTTTACAATCTGATATTTTAGCATTCTGGCAAAGTCGCTTCCCTTCCAAAGAATATAGAGAAATACCGGCCTTGCCAAATCCGCTAATCCGAGTCAAGCCATGCCTAACATGTTTGACGAGTGTGTTTTTCACCAATCCATTGAAAGTCGTGCCACCATACCGGGGACGCCTACCGCCTTTTTGTGGGTTCTGCCTATGGAGTTCACGCCTGCGTATCGGTATAGGCGAAATGCAAAATAGAGTCGTATTATCAGGGATGCTACCACCCGCAACGGTGTGATATGCCAGACACCAACTGTCAACGCAATGAGCGTCAAAAGTTTCTGCCAACTTCTTTGACGACTTCTTGAGTCCAAGCCTATCGCGTATCTCTTGGGTTTGCCACCCTTGAAGGGTTCGCAACTCCCACCGTTTTCGGATTTCAGTATAGAACCATTGCTTACCGACTTCAAGTGGACTAAAAGACGTATTCCACTTCTTAGCACGTTCTATGGTTCGCGCCTTAATATCTTCAACACATACGTGTGTGACGGGATACAACTTTGAAAGCCACTCAAGGATACGAAGTTTCCAATCCCATCTCGCACGCGTGCCTGCGGGGATACGCGCTCTATTGGCAAGACGGTTGGTTCTGTTTTTTCGGTTCGGACATTTCCGTGAACGTCTCTCTCTACGCAACTCTCGACGCTTTTCAACTTTCTTACCGACACCGCTATGAGCATCGGCTTGCACATTCAAATAGGTATGAGACTCTGATTTGACCGTAAAACCTTCCTTCTGACTACCGGGGTCTACACCGACGACTATATCTTGTGTGTATTCGTCTTCGGTAGCATAGTTCAGCCGGATACAAAATATCCCATTAGACCAATACGGCGTGGCTAAGCCTTTCTTAATCAGCATGCCCGCCTTGTTCGCACGCGTAGGCATCAACTTCTGACCTGTTTGACTCGTCACCGGAACAAACATTGTTTGTAATCTCCCTTACGGGTTGTGTATTGCCCCATCCAGATCACAGTATCCAAGGTGAATCAGACTTGAGGA
>PYIY01000003.1 GCA_003635195.1 Candidatus Poribacteria bacterium
TGGGGTAGAGAAGACCCAGAGTCCGTCTCCGGCATTGACGGTGTTACTGTTAAATACTCTGGCGTGAGACGTGTGAGTGACACCGAGGTGACAATTACATTGGCATTCTCCGGCAACATTGACGAGGATGCCACGCTCACCCTCACCGTCGGTGCCGATGCCATCGTAGGATACGATAAAGACTTTACCTTTCAATTCCCTGTCACAGCCGTTGAGGAATCCCTGACCGCATCAACGGAGTTTCCATTAACGGAGGCGACGCTGGACGGCAGCATTATTACCCTCTCACTCAGTGGGCGGCAGTTTGCTGAGTGGTGGACTGCAGAAGACAGGTCCGCCTCCGGCATTGACGGTGTCACTTTTGGGTATTGGGAACGTGTGAGCGATACAGAGATAGCAATTCCACTTGAATTTGATGGCACTGACTTTGATACCGATGCTACGCTTACTTTTACCGTCGGGGCAAGCATGGCAAACTATACTCAGGCCTTAACTGCACAAGTGCCCGTTACCGCGATACAACAATCGAACGCTACCGTGGGCATATCTCCTTCACCGGTAATTTCTCCGAATATCGGAGAGCGATTCACACTCAACCTCAATATCACAGGCGGAGAAAACATCGCAGGCTATCATGTGACCGTGTTGTTTGATAACACCGCCCTAAGTCTCGTAGATGCTACCAAGGGCGACTACCTGCCAGCTGACCCGTTCTTTTCAGCGGATGGACCCTTTGAGGAGTCCTCGCTCATCATATCCTCAAGCACTGGGGACTTTCGGAATTTAGAGAAAGTGAGGCTCATTGCAAACACACTTGCTGACGCGGGTAACGGTGATGGCACACTCGCCACCCTTACATTTGAAGTCGTTGACTTTAAAGCATCCACGTTGACATTATCCCAAGTTTACTTCGTAGATGCAAATGGAAAGCGGTGGGAAGCCACTACGGAAAGTGCGGAGGTGACGATACCGCCAGAACCGGAAGAAGCCATCTTTGGGGATATCAACCGCGATGGTGTGGTCAACATCCAAGATTTGGTTATTGTAAGTGCACGTTTCGGTCAGAAGAGCAAAAGCAGTGCAGATGTCAACGAAGATGGGTTGGTCGATATCGTTGACCTTGTCCTCGTTGCCAGTGCGGTTGGTGAAGCGGCAGCTGCACCACCGTTGAATCCACAAGCTTTGGAACTCCTCACCGCAGGTGATGTTCAAGGTTGGCTCTTCCAAGCACGACAATTAACACTGACCGATCCTGCATACCTACGCGGTATTACCGTACTGGAACAACTCCTAAAAACGTTGACACCGAAAAAGACCGCACTACTGCCCAATTATCCGAATCCATTCAATCCGGAAACGTGGATACCGTATCATTTGTCCAACAATGTTGACGTACGGATCTCTATTTACGATACAAAGGGCGTGTTAGTGCGTCGGTTGGATTTAGGGCATCAGAGGGCTGGTTACTATACAGATCGGACGAAAGCGGCGTATTGGGATGGAAAAAACGCGTTCGGTGAGCGGGTGGCAAGCGGTGTATATTTCTACCATCTATCTGCCGGAGACCATTCTGCCACACGGAAGATGCTAATTCTGAAGTAATTCAAAAAGGAGACTGAACCCCATGAAAAGGACCACCTTTTTCATTTCAATCATACTTATTTTTTTAACTATCGGTTTACAGACCACTCCCGCACAAGTCGTCTTTGAACATGGTGATCAGGGTCATAGTGTTTATTCAGTGGCGTTTTCGCCGGTTGACAATACACTGCTTGCCTCAGGATCATTAGATGGCACGGTGAAACTATGGGATGTAGTGACCCAAACAGATGTCGCTACACTCAAGGGGCATATCGGTTGGATAGCGTCTGTCGCTTTTTCACCTAACGGCATCTTGCTTGCTTCTGGGTCACCAGATGGCACGGTGAGACTGTGGAATGTGAAAACACACACAAATATCGCTACACTTGAATGGCACGCAAAGCAGGTCACTTCAGTGGCGTTTTCGCCGGATGGCACAACCCTCGCTGCCGGAGCATCGGATGGGACTATCAAGTTATGGGATGTCCAGACGCATCAAGATATCGCTACATTTGGCGGTTACGATGCTACTACTGTTGCTGTTATCGTTGCTACAGAGAACCAGACAGATTGGTGGACACCTGTGTCGTTTTTGTCTAATACAACCCTTGCCGCTGGGGCAGGGGATAGCATCAAGCTGTGGGATGTTGCAACTAAAGAAAATATCGCGACCTTTGAGGTGCCTGGAGATCTTGTAATTTCTATGTCGTCTTCGCCGGATGGCACAACCCTCGCCGCTGGAACATATAATAACCTCATTAAGTTATGGGATGTCGCGACCCGGACAAATACGACTACTTTTCCAGCAGCAGCCGCAGTACCTGTAGGATTTGGTATTCTTTTTGTTCCTCCTCCTTTTATATCGTTTTCACCTGATGGAGCACAGCTCGCATTTACGTCTGCGGCGGTACCATCGCCTCCAGAGAAAAACGCTTACGGTCCCGCACTATGGAACATCGAAACAGGCACACAGACGAACATACTGTTAGGACATACAGAGGTTGCCCGATCCGTCTCCTTTTCACCCGATGGATCAATGCTTGCATCCGGGGCACAGGATGGTACACTGAGATTGTGGGACCTGTCGTCCGTTCAGCCAGCACTGGTCGCATCAACAGCGTCTCCATTGATGGAAGCAACCCTTCATGGAAGCCTCGTTACGCTCACACTCAACGGTTATCGGTTTGTTGATAGCGAATGGGGTATCAAAAACGCGTTGTCCGTTTCCGGCATTGACGGGGTCACTGTCAGCAGTAGCTATTTCGGTGTGGATCGCATTAGTGACACGCAAGTGGCCGTTGAACTTGAATTCGACAGCACCGACTTTGACACCGATGCAAGGCTTACCTTCATAGTGGACGCGGACGCGATAGTAGATCCCGAACATGTCCTCACTGTACAAATTCCCGTCACCGTGACACCGGAATCGAACGCTACCGTGAGCATTGTCCCTTCACCGATCGTATCCCCCGCCGTCGAAGAACGGTTAACATTCAGCCTCAATATCGCAGGCGGGGAAAACGTCGTAGGTTATCAAGCAACCGTGTTGTTTGATGGTTCTGCCCTTGAATATATAGAAAGTGCCAACGGCGACTACCTACCAGGGGAGGTGTTCATTACGGACCCGGTTTTCAATTGGAGAGCAGGAAGTGTGACAATTGCCGCAAACACACTCGCTGGCGCAGCGAACGGCGACGGCACACTCGCTACCCTCACATTCAAAGGTGTTGACTTTAAAGCATCTACCTTGATCTTATCCCAATTCTACCTCGTAGATACGGCTGGAAAGCTTTGGGAAGCCCATATTGAAAATGCGGAGATAACTTTGCCTCCAGAACCCGCAGAAAGAATCCTGGGGGATATCAACCGCGATGGCGTGGTGAACATTCAAGATTTGGTAATCGTTGGCGCCCGCTACGGTCAGAGAGGACAAAACGATGCCGATCTCAACGGAGACGGTCTTGTGGATATCGTTGACCTCGTTCTCGTGACAAACGAATTCGGGGCAGATGCAGCTGCACCATCGTTGAATCCACAGGTATTGGAACAACTCACCGCCGCGGATGTCAAGAGTTGGCTAAGGCAAGCAAGACAACTATCGCTCACCGATCCCGCCTACTTACGCGGTATTAGCGTGCTGGAACAACTCCTTATGGCACTAACTCCCAAAGAGACAGCACTGCTCGCTAACTACCCAAACCCGTTCAACCCTGAGACGTGGATACCGTATCACTTGGCAAAGGATGCGGAGGTCACACTGCACATCTATGCCGTGAACGGCACATTGGTGCGGACGTTGACACTCGGACATCAACCTGCGGGTATGTATCAAAGTCGTTCCCGTGCGGCGTATTGGGATGGCAAAAACGCCTTTGGTGAACCTGCGGCGAGTGGTGTCTATTTCTACACATTGTCCACGGAGTCCACACGCGACTCCGTTACCGCAGGTGATTTTTCTGCTACGCGCAAAATGTTGATAAGGAAGTAAAAGATCAGAAAGCGTGAAAGGATGGAAGATGAACCATCACAGCCCATGCCTCTTCCATTCTTCCACCTTTCCATTCCTGTCTTCAACTATCTGTATTGAGCCATCAGAAGCGTTAGCATGCACAAGGCAGCCGCCAAAACTACTTTTTCTGTTCTGGGAACGGTGCGCGGATGTCGTAACGACCTTCAACAAATACCGGTAGCTTTCCACCTTCAACCAAAAGGTCAAGCGGGTTCGGACGTGTTGTTAAGGGAAAGGTTACGACATCCTGAATGCGCAACGATTCGTAAATCGCCATCAGGATTTCTATTGTGCAAAGTCCGTGTCTACCGGCATTGCGGTGTTCATCAACATCGCCTTCAATCCATGCCAACATTTCGTTAAATTGATTCGGTTCACTCTGACGTGGTTGGATTGTCTGCCACCCAGCGGCTTTGCTGTTCAAGAGTTCAATCGTACCATCGCCACCCCGGCGCAGCTGCCCATCATCCCCATAAACCGCATCGCCTCGCAGCCCTGGTTCCGGCAAATCGCTTTCGTAGACACCGCGGATACCGCCTTCAAAGCAGATTTCCGCCATGCAGAGATCTTCGGTCCTCACACGACGTTCCCAACGGTCGGTTTTCCGTGCTGCCTGACCAATAAGCCATAACGGATCTGGATCGCCAAGGATAAAACGCATTTCGTCAACTTCGTGCGTTCCACGATTGAGTAGCCCGTGTCCGTCGCGACGGAGCATGGCTTGTGGTTGACCGATCGCGCCTTCTTGGATGAGTCGGCGTGCCTCACAATTCTGCGGGCTGAACCGGCGTTGGTGTCCGACAACCAATTTCACGTCATGCTTCTCACAGGCATCCATCATGTCCTGTGCATCGCCGACGGAAGCTGCCATGGGTTTCTCGGTAATAACACCTAAGACCCCGTTTTCAGCAGCAGCGATTGTCGGTTCAGCCCGGACACTTTGCCACGTGGTGATACTGACGATGTCTAAATTTTCTTTCTTGCACATTTCACCGAAATCGGTATAGTGGGTCGGAAGCGAAAACTCTTCTGCGAATTTCGCGGCGGATGCTTCACTGATATCCGAAGCTGTGACCACCTCGGCACGACCGGTATTTGTCCAATTATTTGCGTGGGAACGCCCCATACCACCACATCCGATAATTCCGACACGATATGTTTTATCTGCCATCTGTTTTACCTTTTTATAGTTATCAGTTACCAGTTTTCAGTTAAGAGGGAACTTTGTAACAATTCACCGCTTCCTGGAGCCCACAAGTTTCGGCAGCTTGTTACAAAAGCATTTCTCAACCGACGACTTCTGTCCTACAAGAATCATATATTATCAAAGATTGCCTGTCAATACAAGCGAATTCTGAGAAAATAGATAACATGTGTCTATTTTGACACAATTTTTTAAACCAAAAAGCCTTGTAACGTCTAAGTTTGTAACAGGTACCCAATTGGCATCGTTTATGCTATAGAGAAAATAAAATCCATCTATCCCGAGACGAAGATTTGCGAAGGAGACGGAAAATGGAAAAATTAATAATCAAAGGTGGTACCAGACTTGAAGGGACAATCCCGGTCAGTGGTTGCAAAAACGCTGTGCTTCCGATCGCAGTTGCTGCTGCGATTCTCGGCGACGGTGTCAGTGTGCTCCATAACGTGCCGAACTTAACAGATGTCACGACCCTCCGCGCAGTATTGGAAGGGTTGGGTGCTACAATAAAATTTAAAAATTCAACACTCTATATTGAACCGATAAACCACCTGGAGTATGAGGCACCTTACGATCTCGTGCGAAAAATGCGCGCGTCTATCTATGTTCTGGGTCCACTCGTTGCCAAGCTTGGCAAAGCAAAAGTATCGTTTCCGGGTGGATGCGCAATCGGTCCGAGACCGATTGACTTGCACATTCGTGGCTTGGAGCATTTGGGTGCGGAAGTGATGGTGGAAAAGGGGTACATATACGCGCAAGCAGAACGCTTAACCGGCACCGAGATGTATCTTATGGGACAACACGGACCAAGTGTCGGTGCGACAGCTAACGTGATGATGGCCGCTACCTTGGCACAAGGGACCACCGTCATCCGCGGTGCAGCGTGTGAACCCCATATCTCCGATCTTGCCCGTTTCCTGAATGCGATGGGAGCAGATATTGAAGGTATTGGTACATCTGTGCTAACGATTCGCGGTGTCAAGCAACTACGCGGGACTGAACACACCGTCATCTCTGACGACATCGAGGCAGGCACTTTCATTGTTGCAGGTGCTATTACCAGAGGTGATGTTTATGTTGAAGGGATTACTCAGCAACAAATTCCGGCTATTTCAGAGAAGATCATTGAGGCGGGTGTCGAGTTAGACTGGGATGCTAACGGCGTGCGGGTCACAACCCCGCGCGAAATAAGAGGCATTGATGTCTCTACTGCGCCATTTCCAGGTTTCCCAACGGATATGCAAGCGCAAATCATGGGGATGCTCTGTCTGGCATCAGGCACGAGTATTATCAATGAAAATGTCCACACAGACCGGTTCATCCATACAGCGGAGCTGAATCGGATGGGTGCGGATATTATGCTTGACGGTGGTAAAGCAATTATCAACGGTGTGCCGAGCCTTAGCGGTGCCCCTGTGATGGCTTCCGATTTACGTGCTGGAGCAGTATTGGTCGCAGCCGGAATGGCAGCGTCAGGTGAAACCGTCGTCTCACGGGTCTATCATATTGACCGTGGGTACGAGTCTATTGAGAAAAAACTTAACAACCTCGGTGCAAATATCACGAGGGTCAAAGATTAATCACTCTGGGAAACAGAAAGGACAGGTTATTTAACGATGTTGCGAATCGTTCAGACGCGGACTGCGGAGTCAGACAATCTCCTCTCAAAGTTGAAGGCGCGGGGTAAGCTGACAGATGAAAATATCTTAAAAGTAGTCCGGCGTACTTTGAGTGATGTGCAAGCGGAAGGCGATAAGGCGGTTGTCCGATATACGCGCAAACTCGATGCCCCACGTATCTCGGTAAAAGACCTAAAGGTCTCACACGAAGAATTTGGGGAAGCCTATTTAGAGGTCCCAACTGAATTTATAGACGCGATTACGCACGCGAGAACAAACATTGAAAAATTTCACCAGAAACAGTTACGGACTTCATGGATGTCAACAGAAGCCAATGGTGTGCTGCTCGGGCACCTGATTCGTCCACTAAGGCGTGTCGGTGTCTGCGTTCCATCCATCAGCCAGCTTCTCGTTTCTTCATTGCTAATGAACGTCATTCCTGCGACAGTTGCTGGCGTTGAAGAAATTGCCGTTTGTATTGCGCCGATGCGAAATAAGCATATCAACCCGTATATGCTGGTTGCTGCGGGAGAGTGTGGCGTTCAAGAAGTCTACAAATGCGGCGGTGCGCCAGCTGTCGCAGCAATGGCCTACGGGACCGATACCATTGCACCCGTAGATAAAATTGTTGGTCCTGGGAACCTCTATGTCCAATTTGCGAAGAAAGAGGTTTATGGACACGTCGATATAGATAAATTAGCGGGCCCGAGCGAGATTCTTGTCATCGCTGACGGGACGGCTGACCCAGATTATGTTGCTGCTGATTTAATCTCACAAGCAGAACACAACAGCGACAGTGCTGCGATCCTCGTCACACCGTCTTTGGGGTTCGCTGAACAAGTCAAAGCAGCTATTGAGGTTCAAGGTGAATCCTTACCGCGTCGCGAGGAGCTCACAGAGGCTTTTGAAAATTACGGTGCTGCGTTTATTGTTGACAATATAGCAGAAGCAGTCGCTTTTGCAAACGAAATAGCACCCGAACACCTTGAGCTCCACGTTGAAAACCCATTTGATTGGGTAGGAGACGTTCAAAATGCCGGTGCTATCCTTGTAGGTCCCTACTCGCCAGAAGCCGTTGGCGATTACATTGCGGGACCGAACCATGTCTTGCCAACAGGGACCGCTGCACGCTACGCCTCTCCACTAAGTGTTGACGATTTCCTGAAGAAAACAAGTCTAATCTCATACACTAAAGCGGCTTTAGAAGAAGTCACACCTGCAGTTGTTAAACTCGCCGAGGTCGAAGGGCTTGAAGGACACGCTGCCGCTATGAAAATCCGATTCGAGGAAGATTAGGAATATAGGAAACAGCGTAAATGCTTTTAATACCCCTGAGTCTTTTGTTCCATCTCTCTGGTCCCAATACCCACATTGACAAGCCTTTTCCACTGCCCGTTGCGACGTTTTCAATTGTCGGATACGATGCAGAAACGGATGATCTTGGGATCGCCGTACAATCCAAATTTTTCGCTGTTGGCGCGGTTGTACCGTGGGCTGAAGCCGGTGTCGGTGCTATTGCGACCCAATCTTGGGCAAACACGACTTATGGGCCCAACGGCTTAAAACTGCTCAAAAGTGGTCTTTCAGCGGAACAGACCTTAGAACGCCTCATCGCAGATGATCCAGGACGTGCAACGCGGCAGGTTGGAATCGTTGATGCGAAAGGCAGGGTTGCCAACTACACAGGTGATGAATGTAACGCCTGGGCAGGTGCTGTTTCAGGTAAACACTACACTGCTCAAGGCAACATCCTCGCGGGTGAAGAGGTCGTTAAGGCGATGGGTAAAGCGTTTGAGGAAACGGAAGGTGAACTCGCAGATAAACTAATGGCTGCACTCTTCGCTGGACAAGAGAAGGGGGGAGATACACGCGGGCAGCAGTCAGCGGCTTTACTCGTCGTTCGAGACCAGAGCGGTTATGGCGGTTTCAATGACCGGTATATCGACCTACGCGTCGATGATGCTGAGAAACCGATTGAAGAACTTCAGCGGTTACTGGAGATTCACAAGAAATTGATGCCCCGGTAGATACTATCGTTAGCGACTCAGCATACGGCATCAAGTTGCGTTGTTAGGCGAGTAAGGCTATTCCATTGTTGGTTCGTCCAATACCAGCAGCGGACGATTGAAACGGGAACGGATATGGTTCAGTGCCGATAGGACGGCTGGTGAACGTATGATGCGACGCTCTAATTTACGTTTACCCGGAATATCGCTGATGACAATACCGATCAATACCGTCAAAACACCCTGGCCCGGTAAAGGTATGAGGATAATCCCGACAATAATAAGAATAACAGCCAGTAGATTTTTCAGGAAAATCAGAATAGGTTGTCTGATACGACTCACCCGCCTTTTGGACCGAAAATAGTCACAAGGTAGGTAAGCGATAACCAGTGCGCAAAGGAAAATACTACCCACTAAGCTGGCACCCGAAATAATACCGACGACCAACCCATGCGCTTTAAGCCATCCAAAAACAGCCAGACAGAAAGCTTTGAAAGTATCAACAAACGACAAGAGATCCCCTCCTCTAAAAACTCACCGGCGCGAAACAGCGCCACCGTCAATCGTCATAATATCACCACTAATATAGGCGGCTTCATCGGAGGCGAGAAATAATACCGCCCCGATATAGTCCCATACTGTTGCCCCTCGTTCGAGAGGTGGTGCGTCCACAGCAGCAAATGGCAATTCAGGTAGCGTGTCGTCTTGAGGAATATTTTGTGATGCGTTCATACCGGTCGGGGCACCGCCACCCGGTGCTACAGCATTTACCGTGATACCGTGTGGTCGCAGTTCCAAAGCGAGACTCCGTGTGAGTCTATTCAGCGCAGCTTTGCTGACACAATAACTCAGCACCCCGACGTGTGATTCCTCAGCATAGATAGAAGAATTGTTAATGATACGCCCGCGAATCCCCTGCTCTACCATTACCTTAGCAATCGCCTGTGCGCATAGTAGACAGCCTTTCACATTAACCGCCATGACGCTATCAAATTGCTCTGGCGTAAGTTCAAATAACTTCTGAGGACCGAGGATACCCGCATTATTGAATAGAATATCAATCCGTTTAAATGTATCCACAGCCGTATCCACAGCCGATTGAACTTGCTCAGGCACCGTAACATCCAAATGAACAGCAATCGCTTTTCCGCCTTTGGCACGCACTTCGTCAGCAACAGCATCTGCACTCCTACCACCGGCGACAACAACAGACGCGCCCTCGCGAGCGAACGCCAAACACGCGGCTCTTCCGATACCTAACGGTCCACCGCCACCTGTTACAAATGCAACTCGGTTTTCAAAACGCATTTTTCCCTCTCTATCACGCGATTTTTTTCTGTACCTCTGTATGTCACTATTTTATCATAACGCCTAATATTTTTCAAGGTTTCACATGATTTTTTTAAGGCTGTCGGTTGTCAGCGATTAGCCATCAGTAAACCATGAACCACAGACAGCACTGATTTTCAAACCTCGCCAACAGGGTTTAAAACCTGATGACTAACAGCTGATGGCTAAATGCTTCTACGATTTATTAGATACATTTAGGCGCGAAAATCTTCATTGAGATCTCTGAATTGGGTCCGGAGATCACTGATGATACAATTTTAACTTGACAAATCTTGTGAAAGACCTTATTATAGTTAGTGGAGTAGCATAAACATCGGACTTTATACCTCATTTCACATTCCATAAAAAAAAAGGAATTCTCATAGTGGCGCAGACGCAAAAATCGATTCGCTGGTGGCCTCTCTTTGTTATCCTTAGTCTTGCCATTTTAGGCATCATAGTCATCTGGATAGTAGAAGCAGGTCATCGTCAAGACAAGGTCTTCTGGATAACCATGGTTGTTATCCTTACAACCTTCCTTGGAGTCTTGTGGCTACTATGTTTTTCGCGTTTGCGTTGGCGGATTAAGTTCATTGCCCTTGCCATAGTCGCCTTGTGTGTCTTTCTTAGCACCAGTCTATTCCAATTTAAAGGATTCAGCGGCGATCTTATCCCCATATTTGAATGGCGATGGCAAGAGAACCCCACGACTTTTCGTCAGGATTCAGGCGGCACGTCCACTACCGAAATGTCCGCGATGGACTATCCACAATTCCTCGGGCAGCATCGGAATGGTGTTGTGTCAGGTATCAAGTTAAATCTTGATTGGGACACGCATCCACCAAAACTTGTTTGGCGACAACCTATTGGTGCAGGCTGGTCAGGCTTTGCAGTCGTTGATAATTCAGCAATCACGCAAGAACAAGAAGGCGACTGGGAAAAAGTGGTCTGTTATGAATTATACACCGGCGCAATAAAATGGAGCCATCAAGACCGGGCGCGCTACAATGCCCCTCCTGCGGGACTCGGGCCACGAGCGACACCAACTATCTCAGAAAATCGAGTTTATACTGTCGGTTCAACAGGAATCCTTAACTGTCTGAACTTTGAGACTGGTGAACAACTCTGGACAACAAATATCTTTGAAGAGAACAAAGCGAAACCACCGCCTTGGGGTGTCAGCATTTCGCCGCTCGTTTTCGGTGAACTTGTTATCGTCAGTGCCGGTGGCGCAGTCGCATATCACAGAGAGACCGGCGAAATCGTATGGACAGGTTACCGAACACAAAGCGGTTATAGTTCACCACTCGTGACAACGCTATTAGGCACTGAACAGATTGTGCTTTTCAACCAAGGTTTAATCACCGCCCATGAACCGCTCACTGGCGAACTTTTGTGGAAACAGCCGTGGGTAGAAACTTATGCAGAATGTGTTGCGCAGCCAGTCCCG
The DNA here is from genome assembly GCA_003635195.1 of Candidatus Poribacteria bacterium. Lineage (GTDB taxonomy): Bacteria > Poribacteria > WGA-4E > WGA-4E > WGA-3G > WGA-3G. The sequence goes on from PYIY01000003.1 coordinate 11,696, forward strand.
ATTTCTGATGACACACTCCTCGCCTCAACCGGTTACGGTGCCGGTGCTAAGCTTTATCAATTCTCGCGTAACCCGACCGGTGAATTTGACGTTTCCATTGTATGGGAAACGATAAATCTTAAAGCAAAATTCACCAATATTATTTATTACAAAGACTATTTGTTCGGGCTTGACGACGGTATCTTCGCTTGCATAAATCCAAGCGATGGCACACGTCAATGGAAACGTGGCAGGTACGGACACGGTCAGACACTGCTAATTTCGGATGTCCTGTTGGTAACAACCGAATCTGGTGATGTTGTTCTCGTCGAACCCAACCCAGAACGCCATGTTGAACATGCACGTTTCGCGGCATTAACAGGTAAAACATGGAACACCCCAGCACTTGCGGGGCGTTACCTCCTTGTACGGAATGACCGCGAGGCAGCGTGCTACGAATTACCAGTCATAAACACGAAATGATTTGCAACCGTGACATACTCGCGCACTCATAATATTATATCCGTCATATTCACTAAGAGTGAAAAAAGAAAAAGGAACAGGTCAGCAGAATGTTTAGACATATACGGAAGTTAGTAATACTTTTGATCTGTTGGAGCATCGCGCTATTGCTCCCAATATTTACCGCGTCAGCAGGTACAAACCCGGATATTACGATTGATTCGCCTTTAGAGGCTGATTTTGATCGTTATATCAAAATCAGGCGCCGCCGAAAAATCTTGGCAGTAACCGATCGGACTAGCTTCGTAGTCTACGATATTTCAAAAAATAAAAAAATAGTGTCAATCAACGAAGATCGGCAAATGATGGCAGCTTCGCTCATTAAGAACTTTGTTATGCTCGCCTATTTCCACGAAGTCAAATACGGGAGGCAAAAGCATACTACTGTAAACAAAGGCAATCTGAGAAATATGATCCGGTGGAGTTCAAATTCATCAACCAACTATTTCATCAGGTTGCTCGGTGGACCGGCGCGGGTGAATAAGATACTACGCAGCAATTATCCATATTTTAAGCAGACTCGGGTTGTGGAATATATCCCGTATGGCGGACGGACTTATAGAAACATGACATCCGCACGTGACCTAAGCACATTTTTCTTGCGGTTGTGGCAAGGGAAACTCCCCTTTTCCGAGAAAATGAAGTGGTACTTCAAACTCAAAAATGGAGACTACATCTTCAAACAGACCTACATCCCCGCTTCAGTGGCAGTTTACAACAAAACTGGAACCGTCTATGGGTTAGTAGGCGATGGCGGGGTATTGGTTCTTCGAGACCCACAAGGTAGGGCAAGGCCTTATATCTTCATCGGTTTAATGGAAGACAGGACGAAGACGAACCCCAGGAATCGGTGGCAATCCTTCTTTGACTGGAAAAATCGGCGCGCTTATATCTTACGAAGACTCTCTGAACAGGCTTATAAGTACATTTACGAAAAGCACTACGGTGGCCGATTAGCGCGCCGCTAACGGTGCAAGGGGACACTTATGCGACGCGTTGTTGACATCGGCAGACGCATTGAACTCATACCCATTGACCCACATTTTCACGACATCACCATAGGCCTCTATCGCCAGCAAACAGTTGATGCAACTACAGGTAAAGACTCCCCCGTTTTCTTGGTTCATACCTACAGTCAGATTTCTGGGGTCGCCGAGAGAATCGAAAGTGTGATACAGGCGATGCAAATACTGGGTGGAATGCTGAGAACACCTGACGGTTTGCTCTATTTCGCTTGTAACAACGCACACGAAGCCGCGTGTCGCCGTGTCTTTTTAGAAGCCTGTAAACTCCCATCGGATGCCCGTGCTGAACCCCGTCCGCTCAACATATTCGATAAAAAATCGCAACTCACTATTACAGTCGATTCAACTGGGAAAGGCATCTACCGGGTTACAACAGAAAATGATGGGAGAGGTGCAGCTCGGAGGATTTCAGCGATTGCAGGTGGTTTGATGAAATTGGGGGAAATGGAAAGTATCGAAACTGATAACAAAGATACTGTCGCTTTTGCTTGTGCACAGCCACACGATGCGCTTATCGGACTTCTGCTGACGCGTGCACCAAATGTTAGAGTCGTCTTGCGCGAAGAGGAAATGGAAGCCGCACGCGGCGTACTCACTGCGCCGAGCCAACAGACATAAAGGAAACTGAAAATGCAAAAGGCAATGACGGGACGTGAACGTGTACTCGCTGCGCTTCACAACGAACCGACCGATCGCACCCCTGTCTGTAATCCGACCTCCGTTGCGACCGTCGAACTGATGGACCTCGTGGATGCGCCCTTCCCAGAAGCAAATCGAGAGCCGGAACTGATGGCACGTCTCGCTGCTACAGGATACACCGAACTCGGCTTTGACACCATTATGCCCGTCTTCACGATTATTCAAGAATCCAGTGCACTCGGATGCAAGATTCAGTGGGAGCAGAAGGATAACTGGCCCACCGTTAGAATGCGGGAACCGATCTGGGAAGATGTTGACGATATCGTTATCCCAAACGATTTCCTAACACATCCTGACACCGAATGTGTGCTGGAGGCGATTAAAATCCTGAAGAAAGAATACGGGAATGAAGTCGCAGTCATCGGAAAAACGATGGGACCCTGGTCACTCGGTTATCACTGTTTCGGCGTTGAACCTTTCCTATTGCTGTCGCTTGACGATCCGGGAAAAACGAAACTTGCCCTCGACCGGATGAAAGAAGCGACTGTCCAATTCGGGGTCGCACAAATTGAGGCGGGTGCAGATGCGCTCACACTTCCCGACCACGCTACAGGCGATCTGGTCAGTGGTGAATACTATCAACGCTATCTCCGTGATCTTCACATTGAATTCGTTGAACGTATTCCGATCCCTCTAATATTGCACATCTGTGGACGCACGGTTGACAGAATGGAGTACATCGCACAAACCGGCATGGCAGCCTTCCATTATGATTCCAAAAACGAACCCCAAGAATCCATGGACATTGTGAAAGAACGGATCGCGCTTGTCGGAAACGTTAACAACCCCGAAACACTGTTTTCTAAAGAACCGGAAGACGTTAAGGCAGAGGTGGTAAAAAACCTTGATGCCGGTGTCCCACTCATTGGACCGGAGTGCGCGATCCCACTGCAGACGACTATTGAAAACCTTCAGGCAATCCCAGAAGCGGTACAGGAATGGCATCGCTCACAAGCATGAACCCTTGGAAAAAAGAGATGAAAAAAATCGCTATTCTGCTACTAACGGTAAGTTTAACACTGATCGGTTTGAGCAATAGTTACACCGAAGATGAGGATTTCGATGCTCGGAGTGCCTCTGATGTCAACACTGATGGCTTCGTGAACATTCTTGATTTGACATTTATTGCCTCACATTTCGGTGCGACGCCAACCGCAGATCAGATTCCCAACCCAGACATCAATCGCGATGGCACGGTAAACATCCTTGATTTGGTACTTGCTGGAAGCTACTTCGGCAAAACATCCGGTATCCCATTTGAAGTTACCGATGCGACTTTTGACGACATTGTTCTGGGTTCCGAACTCCCTATCGTTGTAGAATTCAAATCTGAGTTCTGAATATACTGTATAACGTGAGTTTGATAAATAGTTGAAAGTTTTTGTGTAAAGAGAACCCTCTTGGTATAATGAGATTATCTACACTCTCTAACCAAAAGGAGTTCTCTGATGAGTATCCTAACACTTTTCTGTAAAATTGACGACTTTTTTCTGCTTTATACGCAATGGCAGGCGACGCATTGTCTACCAGAGACGACGACACCGGAAACACGCGGACGCCCTCGGCAACTGCATCCGAGCGAAGTGATGACGATCCTTATTGCCTTCCATCAAAGCAACTATCGGACGTTCAAACACTTTTACAACAGACATGTTTGTGTCTATTGGCGTGCTGAGTTTCCGCATTTGGTGAGTTATTCTCGGTTCGTTGGACTCAAGAAAGAGGTATTGATGCTTTTGACGCTTTATCTTCATGCTCATTTCGGTGAATGCAGTGGTATCTCCTTCGTGGATTCGACACGTTTGCGGGTTTGCGACAATAAGCGCATTTCATCGCATCGCGTCTTTGCTGAACACGCTGGACGCTCGAAGACTTCAATGGGGTGGTTCTATGGTTTTAAACTTCATCTAATTATCAACGGAAAAGGCGAACTCTTAGGTTTTCAAGTGTCCCCAGGGAATACCGATGACCGTCAACCGCTATGGGAGTTGTCATCCGAAGATCTCTTCGGAAATCTCTATGCGGATAAGGGGTATATCTCCAAAGACCTCCGAGAGTTGCTCAACGCGCAAGGCATCAACTTGATCTATAAAGTCCGTAAGAACATGAACCCCCTTGAGTTATCGGTTTCTGATGAGGTGCTGCTGAAAAAGCGTCTGATCATTGAATCCGTGATCAAGGAACTGAAAACGCAGACGCAAGTCGAACACAGTCGCCATAGGAGTTTCGCTAACTTCCAAGTTAATGTTGTTGCTGCATTGATTGCGTATCAGCTGCTGGAGACCAAACCCTCGGTGAATCTCTCCGAACTTCAAGCGAATAACGATTTACCTGTGCTTTTCTAACTTATAAACTTTTTTCAAA
>PYIY01000004.1 GCA_003635195.1 Candidatus Poribacteria bacterium
TGTGATTTTTCAACGGGTGCGGTTTTTACGCCTGCTACCCTAAACATGCAACGGATACCCGAAAGGGTTTCGTCAATATAGAGGCGTGTGAGGCTTTTACGTGATTGTCTCAATTGACGAGCGTTCCGACGACACATCAATCACAACCTATGCCGAACACTATAAAATTAGACGTATTCTTGTGAAAAATGTTTAGACTATTTTTATATCACACGCTTGGTTTCCGTCTACATCCCGCAAGCTAAAGCATGGGGATTTGACGGGGGGTGTTAAAAGAGGTCAAATGACGCAGCTTGAAACGAAGTGGAAAGCGGGTTTCAGAAAAAACCGTTACATTCCAGATCACTGTGCCTTAACCGCGAGGAATAATTAAAAAATGAAACGTCTGATTTTTGAAGATATATACAGTTGGGGGGTCTTTAGTCCAGAACGACAGATAGATTTTAACGGACATTTATGGGTGCGTCCAGATGGAAATATTCTGATAGATCCGGTACCCATGTCCGATAGCGACAAGGAACAGCTGACAGCACTCGGTGGTGTGCAGTCGATTGTACTCACAAATGCCGATCACGAGCGCGAAGCTGCTACCTTTCAAGAATGGACGGGTGCCGACGTGATTGTGCATGCAGCGGATGCCGACGCGTTGGATATTACACCGACCCGAAGGGTTCAAGACCGTGAGGCGATTGTGCCTGGCTTACATGCTATCCATCTCAGCCACGGAAAAAGTCCGGGTGAGATCGCACTCTATTTTCCAGAGAAACAGACCGTCTTGTTTGGGGACCTGGTGGTCGGTGAACCGATGGGTGCATTGACTTTACTTGCTGATGCTAAACTGAACGATCCGCCGAAAGCAGCACTTGAACTCCGTAAAATTTTAGCACTCCGGTTCAACACGATCCTTGTCGGTGATGGACACTCCATTTTCAAGGATGCGCGTCAATACCTTGTTGATTGCCTACAAGCACGGCGCGATATCTATATCAATCGAATCCATATTGATGAGATTGCGTGGCAGTATAAAAACGCGCCACCGCCTTATGATTTTGAGGACAAAGACATTGACCCACTCATCGGTGGCAAGAATTTGGGGTATCGTGTCATCCGTCTGCAACCGGGCAAGATGAGTTTCCCGATGCATTTTCATAACTTCGGTGAAGAGATGTGCTATATCATGGAAGGGAGCTGCACGCTTAAAACGCCGCGGGGCGATGTCGAAGTCAGAGAGGGGGATTTCATCGCGTTTCCGCCCGGCACAGTCGGAGCGCATAAGTTCGTGAACAACACCGATGCTCCGGTTGCGTTCCTTATTCTTGGTACAACCACGCCACACGATGTGAGTGAGTATCCAGATTCCAACAAGGTCCTGCCTTATGTCGTTGGAAAGATTTACCGTAAAGACCCAAGTCTCAGTTATTGGGATGGCGAGGTTTAGGGGACTTTAAGAAGGAATTCGTAAGTTCTATTTTGATCTACGCAGTCTTTGGTTCTCTTTTGCCCTTGCGTCTGCCAGTTCTGGATTGACGATCTCACGCAGGGCAATTTCCATTTTACTGCGTCTTGCTGCATATTCAGGTTTTGATGCCAAGTCATCGTTCTCCAACGGGTCAACGTTTACATTGAACAACTGCGGTTCGCTTCCGAGGTAATAACATAGTTTGTAATCTCCATCCTTGAGCATGAAACCGGCGTTAAGCATCCCCATGTGGTGGTACTCCGAAAATACAGTCCGCGTTCCTTCGTTTGCTTCATGTCGGGCCATTTCTAACAAACTATCTCCGGGTAAATCAGATGGTACTCCCAAACCAGCGATCTCCAGTAAAGTCGGCAAAACATCTACCAAGGAAACGTTCTGTGCCACGCGCCCGGTTTCGCCTGAAGGCAGTCGTAGCATTAACGGTACTTTCACTGCGGGTTCGTAGAAGCACTGTTTCTGCCAGTTTCCGTGGTGTCCAGCCATTTCGCCGTGATCGCTGGCATAGATGACAACTGTATCTTCCGCCAACGGAGATGTATCAATCGCCTCAAGTATCCGTCTAATCTGGGCATCAAGAGATGAAACAAGGGCGTAATAGGCGGCTAATGCACAACGCACGGTGGCTTCAGGTGGTGGGATGTCGTTCCGCCACGCCCAACGGTGGTGTTGGATTATGGGGTGCTGGGATTCAAGCGGTTCGTTCCACGTAGCAGGTAGTTCAAGGGTGTCTGGGTCGTACAGTGAATAGAATTCCGGGGGTGCAATCAGTGGAAAGTGTGGATGCATGAATCCACAATAGAGCAGGAACGGTTTATCGTTTGGCGAAGCCGATTTTTCGCGGAGGAAATCCACTGCCAAGTCCGTGACGTTTCGGTCATATCTCGTGTGTTCATGGTCCCCCGGTCCGCATTCGGCGACGTGCGAATTGGAACCTCGACGTGCGTCCGGTGTGCGCCGTGGTGGTCTGCCGGTTGTGTGTCTCCAGCGAGGTAGATCGTCCAACAAACGCTGAGAAAAGCCGAGCAGGCGATCAGTCCCATTGAAATGCGTCCGTCCGCATAACACGGTTTCATAATCCGCCTCTGCCAAATAGTCGCCCCACGTTTGGTGCCGTCGGTCTAAGATTGCCCCTAAATCCCACGCTTCGATTTGGTGCGGATAGCGTCCGGTGAGCATGGCCAGGCGTGAAGGTGTACAGATTGGATAATTGCAATAGGCGTTGTCAAAGGTGTAACTTTGATCAGCAAGGCGATCAAGATGAGGTGTCTGGACAACTGGATGCCCGCTATTCCCCATCACAGCACCCGCGTGTTCATCTGAAAATAGAAAGACGATATTCATCAATTTTGGGCTGGAGCCTCTACCTCTTTTTCCGTTGGCTTGGATGCCAAAATATAGTATAATGTTACCACGTTGTTGGTAAAGAATACAACCCGTATATGCAACTATATAAGACTTACGCAAATTGAGCAAATATCAGACGTAAAAAGTAGGAATTACTGCCCTTTATAGTAAAATTTGAAAATAAATGGACACTTTAAGAAGAAGATAACCCCCTTAGAAGAAACATCCCAGCAAAAACACCGCGTTATCAGGGGGGAATAAGATTGGAATCGCTTCGATTTGATGTGTTTCATTAATTATGGGCTTTACTCTAATTGGACACTCTGCACTGGTGCGGTTCGGAAACCGTGAAGAAACACCCCAGCCAAAAACCCTACCGGGGGTGAAAGTGTGATTTTATTTTTAGGTTTACTATAAGTTCCTGCAATGAGGTAACCTATCAACGACGAAAACTGATGGCTGATAGCCAATAATCCTGATGCCTAATAAAAATGTTGACAATCCCCTCTAAGTTAACATATCATAGCGAGAAGCACTGACCGATTGCTACCGTCGGAAAGGAGTACTGAAAATGGCAAAAGCCCTCTCACTCGTGGCATACGACGATTTAGAAAACCAAGTTGAAGCATTGGAAAGGGACGGTTATGTCTATTTCCCCGGTGTGCTTGATGCTGAGGAAGTCGCCGAATTGCGAGCAACCATGGACCGATTAGAGGCGATCCCAGAGTGCTTGGATCGACACCAGACCCCTGATAATGGCGGCAAATTCCTCAACAAAATCATTAACAACTCTTTTAATCGCGATTCACTCTATCTCCAATTCCTTGATAAATCACCGATTATTGAAGTCGCCGAAGCGACGCACGGCGACGATTGTCATTGCATCGGTATGCAATCGTGGTTGACAGGTCCCGGACGTCCGGATCAGGGGTTACATACCGATTGGCTGCCAATTGCCCTACCGGCAGATGTTCGTTCCGATCCACGCGTCAAAGTTCCAATCTTCATCACCACCGCCCATTACTATCTCAACGATATGTATGAAGAACTGGGACCGACGAAATTTGTGCCGGGCAGCCATTACTCCGGATGTTCTCCAAACGGACAAACCGAGTGGAATAACCGGACAGAAGAGAGTATCTTGTGCAATGCTGGGGATGTGGTACTCTTCCGCAGTGAAGTCTGGCATCGCGGTTCTGCCAATACGACGGACGAAACCCGTTACCTTTTGCAAGTACACTATGCGCAGCGGATGATTACACAGAAATACCCACCTTATCTAAATAAGTTTCAGTTCGACGAATCCATTCTCGACCAAGCGAACCGGCGACAGAGACGGCTCCTCGGCGATCATCGACCGAGCAATTACGATTGAAGGTGATACATAATTTGAGATGTGTCCTTGCCGGATTTGAGCGATTGGACAACCCGTAGTGATGCCCTTTAGAATTATGAACCGCCTTAGTTGTCGGACACCGCTCGTCGAAGGGAACAGACGTTTGTTATATCGCCTTACGAACCAGTAGCATTTTAGTAATCACTCATCTGTAACAGGAGGGACAAATGGATAACGAAGTCATGACTACTGAAGAAAATTATGCTTTTGATGTGGCAGGCTACCTACACATTCCGAATGTTCTCAGTCAAGAAGCGGTGGCGGCACTCAACGAGGCATTGGATGCAGTTGGGGAGAGCGAAACGCTGTTAGGCGGAGACAGTCTGTATCGCGAATTGTTCCGCGACCTACTAGTCCAGCCTCAATTGGTGTGGTATTTGAACCAGATCATCGGACACGGCTTTCGACTTGACCAAGCCCCTCAATTGTTAGGGCAGCATGAAGGTGAAATAGGCGCGCCACTCGTCGGCGGTGATGAACCGAGAAATCCGTCCTTGGCATATCGTCAACAAAACGGCAGACGGAGTTGTCAAGGCGTGAAAGCGGTCTGGGTATTGGAAGATGTCGCAGAAGGGGACGGTGGCTTGGTTGTTGTTCAGGCGAGCCACAAAAGCAATGTTGAAACGCCCCACGACTTGGCAACCGGCGCGGATGATATGGGGTTGGTGGTGCAACCGGTACTGAAAGCAGGGGATCTGTTTTTGATCGCGGTGCCTACGCTCCAAGGCGTGCGCCCGTGGAAAGATGCGCCGAAAAGGTTGCTGGCTTATTGGTATGCCGCGCGTGCAGCGGTTCAATCCAATCCGCTTGGACCTTACTCGGAAACCGAGTCTTTGCCGGGATGGGCAGACGAAGCGACACCGGCGCAAAAAGCGGTTATGTATGTCCCCGGGTATAAGGGTTCAAGTCCACCACCTGTGATAAATACAGACGGCGAAGAAACATGGGTGGAGGAAGACGCGTCTGTCGTTCATCCATCCATTTATACCCGCGACCCAGATTCGGGTATTGATGAGAAGGAGTTTTACTTTTGGGATCTGAATGGATATGTAGTAGTGCGTGGTCTGATGGACGAGCAGTGGCTTGCAGAAGCCAATGAGGCAGTGGATAAATTCCAAGATCGCATCGTCGTAGGCGATGAACTTGCAGGCGGATCGGTCAGCCAAGCGGGGACAGGTCGTCCGCTCTTACCGGGCTTGTTAGACCTACCAGCTCCGTATAACGTGCCATTTCGACGCATGATTGCGCACCCTGCTGTGGTGCAGCGGCTCAATTGGATGGGCGGTAGCGGCTATCGCATGGGTGGCGCGACCGTATTCTGCGCGGTTCAAGGGACCTCGGGGCACGCGCTGCACGATGGCAATGAACCGATGACGCCATCACGCGGTTATTATTTTAAGAACGGACGCAGTTATGCTGAGACTGTCACCATTACGTGGCAATTACGCGATGTCGAGCCGGGCCTCGGCGGTTTCGCGTGTGTACCCGGGTCTCACAAGACGCAATACTCTATGCCCCGCGGGATTCGGACGTGCGATGATACGATGGGTTTAGTGGTGCAACCCGTTATGAAAGCAGGGGATGTGCTTTTCTTTATGGATGGCGGTTGCACACACGGGGCCTTGGCGTGGAAGAATCCGATCCCCAGACGTGGGGTCTTGATTAAGTATCAGTCGAAAAATGTTAATTGGGGCGGCGGTGTGATTGATCCACAAGACCGGTGGGGCGATATGGTTGAAGATATGACTGAGGTACAATTTTCTGTCATGCGGGGGCCTGAACGCGATGGTCGCCACCGAACCGTCCCGCGACTGGTTGTGGAAGATGGACAGGTGTCCGTTTCGTACGATCCTGAAGGGGATAGTTATGCATCAAAACATCGACGGAAACCGGGTGAAAAACGCGGGTAATGGAGGACACGCTACCACCCAATCTACAAGAAATCGGGATTGAGACCCCTTCCACAAGAGACGGAGATCGCTCTTAGAGTTTCGTTGGTAAAAACAGGTTGTTTTTGGAACCTCGCACAACCTGTAAAGCGCGGGATGTTTTATAAGATTACCCGACGGACCGCTTGGCGGACAAGTGAAACAGAACCAAAACGGTCTCTGGAGGGGACATGTCCGTTAAATCAGCGTGCGGGCTGTTTGATGTGTGTTGTATGATATGAAAACCTAATCCTCATACTCTCTTTGATACGTTCACTTAAACTTATCAATCAACGCTTTGAGTTCTTCAAATGTGCCGTGATAGGAGATTGTCATGCCATCAGGGAAATGGACACCACATTTCACATGTATGGATTCACCTGTTTTGAAGTCAATTTGGGCAACGTACTGTCCGACCCTGCAAACGCGTTGAACCCTGCTGAGCTGGATCTGCTTGCCACCGAGTTGAAGTTTCATAAACATCTCCTAATTTTCATCAGTTAAATAAAACATGGGAAACCAAATAGCCCTATTTCTCGCTGTCGTAAGCATACCATTTCCTTTTCTTCCTTTTCGTCGGTTTCCTGTTAGTTGACTTGTTGGCTTCAATATATTCTGCCAAGAATGCTTTTAGGTCTTCAGGAGTTCCAGCAAATGATATGGTGTTGTCTGGTATTTTTACACCACATGTCACGGTTATGGATTCTCCGGTTACGAATTCGAGTATGCAAACTCTTGGCCCGACCCGTTTGAAGTGATTCACCTCTTTAGGGTCTATCGTCTTGCGACCGAGACGGACTTTCATGGCGTTCCTTTCGTAAAATGCTCTCATTCCTGCCATTCTGCGTATTTCTGAAGTGTACGCGTATCAATACCTAACGATGCTGCGGCTTTCTGTAGTGTTGCGTATTGCTGTATACGTTTCTGTGCAACCGCATGCAGGATTTGATTCTGATTCATATCATTTATATCAAGAAATTCCCTTTCTTCCATCGTTTTCGGTATATTGGAAGCGGGCAGGTTACGCCAAAATCTTGCTGTCTGTTTTGAGAGTTCGTGCATAATTATGCGCTGTGTCTCCCGGGATAGTTTTTTCCATTTTGCGTCCTGCGTCTCCGACGGAAGTGTTTGCCATATAGAGACAAGTGCCTGAGAGAGTTCTGAGTAGATATTAGAAAAATCTTTGGGTTCCAATTTGTTATCGGACTCTCTTGTAAATCCTTTGCCTGGATACCGATGGCAATTTAATGAATACTGACTGTTCTGACATAATGCATTCTTAAAGGTTGATAATGAAGTTCCGTTTTTGGTAAACACGTCTCGTTGAGGTAATTGACCAGAATATCACCTTGTGTTTTTAAATTATTCGATAGTAAAATTGAGAATTAAGTAGACCCTTTTCCTCTAACAGAAGACAGTTCATAGGAGCAAGGTTCCCTCGTCTGCCAAATCGTAGTCAACTGTTAGCCTACGGCGTGAAAGCTTGATATATCCTTCGCGCAGGTCCTTACGACCGATTGCGATCAGCTGAATGCAGTGTTAAGTTATGATAGGTCAATTTTATAAAATATTTCAAATATTATAGGATTAAAGTCTATATCTAACCTAATTATATGGTATTTTTATAGAAAACGCAAATTATATTTATAAAAATTGCTAATTTGTTTGAAAAGTGCGTAATACTTTAGAATTTTACCCAGCTTCTTAAAAGAAAAGTCCACTTTCCAAATACCGCGGGGCTCTTTAATACATTTACCGAAACTCATAGACCGTCAGCAAAAGTTCTCACTCTCCATTACTTCTTTCACTTCCCCAAAACGCCGATGTCAATTTTATGGGACTGTCTGCAATTTTTGCGTATTAATAACCTAAGTTGCCCCCTTTAAACAGCCTGCAGAGCCATTCACTTGTCGATTTTTTCATCATTGTCGTGGAGGCATCGCGAGCGACAAGAAACCCGCAGAAACACCCAAACAAAAACACTCGCTCCTACAATGGAGTGTTCTTAGACAGAAAATCAAAATTATTGGAGAATTGAATGCCTCTGAAACAGCCTGGCTTTTATATGGTATTTAATTTTGGATTATGCTATAATAATCATATTGAACCATTATTTTACAATTTTTAACTAAAAATATAATTGCAGTTGAATGATTTTTTAATTTAACTCGCGTTGGTTGCTCAGATGGCAACTTGGGTTACCACTAATGGAAAAAGAAGAAAACACAAATTCGGATCTGATGTGAAATATTTATCGGATAGGTCTTCCGAAAATAGCGGCGAATCATAAAAAGTTTTATTAGGATATTGATACATTTTTATTTTAATTTAAAAAAAATATGTCTTAATCTAACTGACGCTTAAACCCTGATGACTATTGACTTTATGTCAATTTAAAATTTGACCAAAAATAAGATTTTTGATAATATACACTCTTAACTTTGGTAGAATAGATATCCAGAATTTATCCAATTCAAGTGTAGAAAAATCACTGACTGTAGTTAGGGAGGTGTGTCAATGACAACCAAGGTCTTGGAAGATATTATTGCCCGCTGTCACCGACGGCACGAGAAGCCACTTAAGCAACGGAAGACGATCTCAGCACCTCCGCTTTACAAAGGGCTTCCTTACCACTTCACGGTCTATTGCGCTCACAGATACCCTGTGATGCTTCAAGACTTGGAAGCGGCAGGCATTTCCTTTATGCCGATAGGGCAGGCTCCTGGAGCTGACCGTCCGCCGCGTCATTTTGGAGGGGAGCGGTTCTTGAAACCTCAAGAGGTGACAGACTGGGGGATCACCCAATGGCACAAGTCGTGGGGGATTCACGTGTATACAGGTATTCCCTCGGCACACGATGGCGCGCCCTGGCATGATATCGACTTTCAATATGAAGCTATCTGTGCTGCCCCGGATGCCGTTTTTGCGTGCGTTGAAGCCCTTGTTAACGCGGTTGCGAACCCATTGTTGACGCTGTCAAAGTCTGGTGGATTGCGCTTTTCTTGCAGGATACCGGAGTACCTGCACCCGAGCACCAACCAGGCACGGTTCTATGTCTATAAAGGGACACCGTCAACGGAGAGTCCCGACCAATACGACGCGTATTTTGAAATTTTTGGCGAGAAAGGACACAATTGCTGGGATGCGCGTTATGAAATCCTGCTTGGAAATCTGTTAGATCCGCCAGTGATTCCTAAAGAGGTTTTCTTTGCACCGATTGATGCCCTTCGTGCTGCACTGCCCGAACCTGTTTCGCAAAATGTCCAACACAAAGAGAATATCCCCGAGGTACCATACTCTCTCGGATCGGGCAAACTTGATCTCGCCAAAGAGGCGTTTTTTAAGCGCGGGTTTTCTTATGTCAGACAAGAGGATGGATTTCACTATTGGAACCAGGGAGGTAGTGAGATTGACAACACAGAGGTAGCATTGTGGGAGAGTGAAAGTGGCGTGTGGGTACGTGCCTCTACGTCTGATACTGGGCTGCCTATGGAGGCAATGCTCATAACAGATGTTTGGAACGACACTGGCATCTTGCCGCCGACCCCTGCGACAGGGCTGCCTATAGACGATAAGGTGATCGCCGTACGGGAAGGGAAACTTAGTCCACTATCAATAAAGCGTCCTACTCCTATATTACACAAGTCCGAACCGCCCGAAAATACTTATGAAACACACGAAGAGATTAGTGTTCAGGTGCAGCGTGCTTTCGATAGGAATGTGCGTGTCCTTGGATTTACTGCCGAGATAGACGCAGAGAAATACCCTGAAGTAGAATCCGTTCTGCGTACGCGTAAGGCAATCTGTTTAAAGGTACCGCGCGTTGATCTTGCGGCAGTAGCATCGCAATTTCTTCAAAGCCGAGATGTCAGATCGGTGGCACAGTGGCGGGATCAGATGCATCTCTGGAATCAGGTGAAAGATACCCCCAGTACCCGACTGTTTTCGGACCCAGAATACGCAAAAATAGCGGAACAACTTCTCGAAACGCGCGAGGGAACACAACCCCTCTGTATCATCAATACCCTCGGAGAGGATAAACTGTTTCTTAGATGCAAATTCTCCAGAACCACACTGAAGGCGTGGGTTGCCAATTGGCAAGGCAATGCCTTAGGCAACTTTGCGATAGCTCTCCTGAATGCAGTAGACATCAAAGATAAATCCCCTGGAAACTCTATCAAACGGCTCCGAACAGTGGTTCAGACGTTTGAATGGCTGGAAGAAGAGATCATCCAACAGATGTGTCACGTCGATGCGGCGACTGTTGAAAACATTCAGGCGTTCCCAGCGGTTTATGCGGATCCAAGTTGGACGTTTTGGCATCAACTCAAACGTTTCTTTGCACATTACACACGGGACGCTGATGCGCCGATGCGATGGGAGGACGAAGCCCTACAGTTCCGAGTGCCGCCGATGCTGCATCCGAGCGTCCAATACCTTTTCGTCAATACACCAACTCTCTACGCTGAACATTTACAGCGGACATTCTTGGATGTAGAAACCGAGATCCTTCGCACGCAACCGATGGTGTGGGTTCCCGGAAACCGCGTTTTTCAGATTCGCACCGGTATCTATCCACAAGAGACAATTTTAGACCTCAGCAATACTTGGGACATTATGGCGATGTCTGAAACGGGGCAGCACATTTTTTCCAGAATTCAAGCGGAAATAGAAAGAGATCGAAATATTAAGCATGGGATTATAACCCATGTTCCGGCAATTGAACAGTTGAAGGATATCACGAAAAATGAGAATGTCTGTTTCTTGAGGAGTTTTCGAGATTTTCAAGAAGTGGAAGGATTGGAAATTGCCCTTCAAGAAGGATTAGAAATCGCCCTTCAAGAAGGACAGGTCATCTGGATGGTTGGCATGCCGGCAATGGGAGCACGCGCCCTTTTGAATCGCACGCAGATCCTGTTTGGAAACGACAAGGAGCCCCTCTCTTATGAAATGGAACCAGAATTCTACCGTTATAAAGACGAACGCGTTCAGAGCGTCTATGAAAAAGAGATCACCCGTATATTCACAGAGATTATAAAGTTGGCACAGTTGAACCGTTTGGCACACAAGACAGTTATGTTGATTACAGGGTTGCGAATTCCTGAGATCACCGATAGACCCGAAACCCTCCTTTTTGACTGGGAAGATTTCGAGGTTGCTGGCGGGTTAGACAACCTCGCTGAGGTGGTAGCAACACGCCAACGTTTTGAGACGGAACGCGACAATCTGACACCTGAATCCAGCAGACAAGAAGTAGAACGTGTATTAGGATGTTCCCCAAGACAGGCGAACCGAGTGTTGCAAAAGCTGAGAGGTGGGAAGGCACGTGTCACTTTTCGCGAGCAAATTCTTACACTTCTCGCCAATGGCGAGAAAACAACACCGGAACTCGCAGCGGCGATTCTGGGACACCCAAAAGCAATAAACACAGAACTCACGCGCCTTGTGGAGATGGGTGAAATTGTAAAGGTTCGACGCGGTGTTTACAGGCTGCCAGAACCTTAGAACGGCAGCATTCCGTATTATCATTCCATTCTCATTTACCGAGTCTACATTCCTTATCTATCTATACCCCAAGTTGCCACCCCCCCTCTTTATCCCCCCTATCAGGGCGGCAAGATTACAAGTGCTTGTTATGTGAAAGCAGATCCATTCAGTTTTAAGAAATTATAGAGTTTCCCGCCCTTTTTCAGGATCCGGTGCGGTTAGGAAACCGCATCTACCGGGCCTGGGGGGCCAAAATTGGACTAAAAAACCGAGAACTGAATGGCTTTGATGTGAAAGTTGGCCTTGATAGAATTACCGAATTATTTTATTATGATGAAAAAAAAAATAAGTAGCCCTTCGCTGGAAGGCACGCTTAGAGAATGGTAAAGGATTGGGCAGCAGGAGTTTGTCAATATGCAACTTAAACATCTCAGTCAATCAGAACTTGTAAAGAAGGTCGGAATTTGGGTAGTGTCAATCCTACTCCTATTTTTCGGGTTTTACACGAACTTATGGCATGTTGCTGAACAGCAATGGTTTGCGAATCATCAGAAAGACACCGAAGCGCATATCATGGGAAGAATGGTCAAATCTCGACAAGATGGCATCTTCTCAGCGGGTGGTCTGAATGGTTGGGGTACAGCGAAAAGGACTGATGCGGAATGGATACCTTCAACAGCACTGGGTCCCCAATATACAGCTTATCTTTACAAGCTCTCTTTTGATAAATTCTCGCCGTATATGTCCCAACCTGGCGGGCAAGGGATGGTTTTTAGTCTATTGGATAGACTCATTCCCCTATCACCTCAAGTCAAATTATGGTCATTCTATGTGTTGACAGCACTCCTCTCGGCAATCGCATTGACGGCGATCATAGGTTGGTTTTATGAGGCGTTTGGTGGGTGGGTCGCGATATTCGTTATAGGTTCGGCTGTGCTTTCGCAATGGTTGACGGTCTTTGGTAAAAATCTTTGGTGGAGTCTATGGGCTTTTTACTTGCCGATGATTGCTGTCATGTACTTCCTTAAACGCTACAGAGAAACATTGGACCGACAACTCATCAGGTTTGGAATTGTTATCTTTATCGCAGTTTCTATTAAGTGTTTCATCAACGGCTATGAGTACATTACAACCACACTATTAATGATGATGGCACCGTTCGTGTATTATGTTATCCTCGATAAGTGGAACCGCCAGCAATGCGTGAAATGGACGCTTGCAGCCGGACTCGGCTCAGGCGTAGCAATATTTTTCAGTTTCATCATGTTATGCTTCCAGATCGGTGCTGCGAAGGATGGGTTTATGGATGGGGTTGAGCATATCATCTGGTCTTTTGGAAAGCGCACGTATGGCGAGGCAGAAGATTTTCCACCGGTATATGCTGCCAGCCTTGAAGCCGGGACAATAGGGGTTGTCATTACCTATATGAACGGTATTTTCTTTGATCTCAACAACTATTTTTCTCAATCAAATTTATCAAAATTATTGGTCTTTAACTTCCTATTGAAAGTATTGAAAGTCCGCTATTATTATCTGATCGTTCTCTTTGTTGTGATGTCTGCGCTGCTGTTTTGGCGCAGCAATAAAGAGATACTGGCGGAGCGACGACCGCACTATATTGCATTAATCTGGACAACATGGTTTTCAATGCTGGCACCGTTATCGTGGTTCGTTATCTTCAAGGCACACTCCTATATTCATACGCACATGAGTTTTCTTCTCTGGCAGATGCCTTTTACGCTCTTTGGCTTTGCCGTGTTCGGATCTGCCGTTATAGCGTGGACGAAAAAGACTGCGTCAACGCAAGGTTAGGTTGCCTTAAAGAGAAAAAAGAGCATCTTATTTGAAAGGTAAAGAACTTAATGTAACGCTAATATGGTGTGTGAGGAGATAAGTAAAGGATGGCAAAACTTACATCGATTTTGGGAAGTGTGTTATTTTTCGTACATGCAACTTTTGGGCAAACAATCGGTCAGATTTCAGGAACTGTAACTGATGAAGCAACTCAAGAACCACTTGCTGGTGTCAAAATTATTATCGTGGAAACCACGCTGGAAACAATGACCGGTAAGAATGGTTCTTACAAGCTAATCGATGTTCCGCCTGGACAGTATGAAATCAAGACCAGTCGGATTGGATATGAATCAATATCTTTAATCACCACCGTTTCTCCCAATGAAGATACCAAACTCAATATTTCGCTAAAGGAATCAATTGTATCTTTACCCACAGTCGTTGTGTCATCCGAAAAGTTAGCTGAGAGAACTTCTGTTAGTGATATGGCACTGACAAAACGGATGTTGCAATCCAGACATGGTCTAATGGAAGATCCCTTACGCGTCATTCAGACAATGCCAGGGGTAACGACACCGGGCGATCTGTTTTCAGCTTCTCAAATTTACATTCGAGGAGGTGCCCCAGAGGAAAATCTTTTCTTGCTCGATTGGGTACGGGTTTACTGGCCCTGGTATTTTGGCGGGATAAAATCTATTTATAACACAGATATTGTGGAAACCACTGAACTATTGACGGGCGGTTTTCCTGCGAAATATGGTAATGCCCTTTCGTCGGTATTGAGCATAACCACCCGCGAAGGGAATCGGGAACGAATTTCTGGAGCTTTTTCCTTCGGTTTTATAAACACGCAAGGGCGCATAGAGGGCCCCCTCACATCAAAGGCATCTTATCTCGTTACCGGTCGCCGCACCTACCTTGATCTAATACTCAAGGAAAGTGCTGAGTTTCCTGTTCCATCTTTCGCCGACTTTAACTTCAAGTTCAGTTACGAACCGGCCGCTGGACATCACATTGACGTGAATGGTTTTCTATCCAAGGAAAATGTTGACTTTATCGCTGCTGATCCGGACCCAGGTCTACCGGATAGGATCCTAACAGATGGCAACTTAAACACCCAGAGTATTGAATGGAAGGCACTCTTCAACACTAATCTTTACTCGAGGTTGTCTTTACTTCGAGCGCAGCCGACGTACAGCGTGGGAGTTGGGAGAAACCTTAATTTTGAGATTGATGGATCAACGGTTGGCGTTCGAGAAGACTTGACCTGGGAACTTCATCCAAATCACGAGTTAAAGACCGGTTTTGAACTGATACAGACGACCTTTGAGACATCAGGGAACATCCCCTTGGACCCCTCGGAGATTGATCCAACAGATATCTCTGTCCAATTGACTTCCTACGATTTTTCACAAAACACATGGTCCGGTGGCGGCTATCTACAGGATTCATGGGAACTCCTTCCGGTGTTAACTTTAACTGGAGGAGGGCGATTTGATTATTTTTCCCTCAACGAGAAGACGGACCTGTCTCCCAGGTTCTCCATACACTATAATCTGGCTTCAAAAACTGTTCTGCAGGCAGCTTGGGGGCATTATTATCAATTTCCGAATTCGCAGGACATCACCAGAGAGCCTGAGCTTCACTCCCCACTGGCGATTCATTATATTGTCGGAATTAGCCGTAAATTTAATAATGCATTTCACGGGTGGGTTGAGGTTTACCAGAAAGACTATCAAAATTTGGTCGTGGTCAATCCTCTGGAAGATTATTCAAACGATGGGCACGGATTTGCCAGAGGCGTTGAATTTTTCCTAGAAAAGAAAACCGGTTCACTTGTGGGTTGGCTGAGTTACGCCCTGTCGGTCGCAAAACGCAAGTGGTATTTAGACACACAAGAATATGATTTCGACTTTGATCAACGGCATCTTTTATCATTAACGCTTTCATACAATTTTCCCGAGTCTTACACGTCGAAGTGGTATATGCCCGCTGTTATAGTATTAACATCTCGATATGCCAGTGGCCGTCCCTACACCCCTATTATTTCCGCCGAAAGGGATCTAAACGGTGGATGGGTGCCGGTCAGAGGAGAAACCAACTCCCGTCGTTTTTCATCTTTCGAGAATCTCAATTTGAGAGTGGAATGGCAATTTTCGATGAGCCGTAAACTTCAAGGCACCTCCTTCATTGAGATATGGAATATGTCTAATCAAAGAAATGTCCTGGGATTCAGTTATCAATATAGCGTGGAATATCGCAATAATGTAAATGCTCACCCCTATTACACAACACCATTCCTACTGGCAGGTGGTTTCGGTATTAAGTTTTAATAGCATCAGAACTTACACAATGAAATAGATGGATTATCCTCAATCTCGCGTGCATCTTACATCGGATTTAGGATTCAAGATTCGGGATATCGTAATAATCCAAGTATCAACCGACGAAGGAAACAGAGAAAAGTAACATGGAGGGTGTATGAACACTAATCAATTGGACAGGTGGATTGGTAGAGACCGGTTGCGTCCTGACGAAATAGAGGGTAACCGCTTCTTAAAAGCGGCGAGTCTCTTCGCGGGGACAGCGATACAATACGGGAGAGACAGATACAGCGGCAGAGATATGCCGCTCTTTGCCGATTGCCTCCATACAGAGCATTTGAAGGCACCCAGATCTATGACCTCCCACCGCACAGGTACCGAGCCGAAACCGGCGGTCTGGAGTTTCTTCCAAAATCAGCAGAATCTGATGCGATTACTCGCCTCTTTAAGCCAGTTCACTGGGGATAGCGAGTATGTCTATGCCGCGGGAGAAGCCGCCGAATATATGTTCAACAACTACTGGTATCCAGAGAGTGGTGTTCTGCATTGGGGTGGGCACGGCTATGTGGACTTGGTCACTGGGAATAGATACGGCATGAAAGGCGTTGTCCACGAAATAGAGGACGTGTATCCGTACTGGGAGTTGCTGAGAGCCGTGGATCCCGACCGGGGCGAGATGCTGATGAAAGGGATTTGGGAAGCAAATATCAAGGATTGGGATGCCTTACATTACAACCGACACGGTGATTTCAAAAAGCAGGTCGATCATGCCAATACTTGGAACAGACCTTGGAACGGATACAAAGCCCCCAAGATCAGTGGCGATCTTTCGTTTATCAGTGTAGCACTGGATCTGGCTTATGCCGCTTACAGTTTGAGCTACCAAAAACAGGAAGCAGCACCGCGGATGTGGGCGGAACGCCTTTTAAATCTGATTATAAAGCAGCGAGACCCAGAGACCGGCATCTGGCCGAATCTGGTGCATCCGCAAAGTGGCAAACGCGGGCTCAACGTATTCGGCAGACTATATCCGCAGGCGACTGAACCGAGGGTCTATGTGGGCAATCAGTTGAACCACACGATTACGCAGATGATGGGTATGCTAACAATCGTAGAAAATGCCGAAAAATATGGGCGTATCGGCGAAATGGCACACATCAAAGCAGCGGTTGCACAACACATCATCGGTTTCTTAGATGCCTCCTACGATCCGAAAAACAATACGCTGAAAAGCATCGTTATTGATGGGACCGATCTCACGGGTTTTCGGATAAAGGGACCTTTCAGAGATACGAAGTTATACTTTGGTGCGAAAGAAGGCGGGGCATTTCTGCCGCAAAACATCACACCGCTCTTCACCTCCGTTTGTGCGCGTGGGTATCGGGTTTCTGAAAGCAGAAGCGAGTTCAGGGACTACCTACGCACCCTATTTAAAGCCTTTGGGATCGGAGACATCGGTGCCGATAAGAACTCCCCACCCTCGTTAAATTTTGACACAACTGCCTTGGAACCCGCTTATATCTTCGCGCTGGTGGATCTGTATCGGGTAGAGCCGAAAGCAGAATTTCTGGCGATGGCAGAACGGATAGGCGACAATTTGCTGCAAGGCAGACAAGATGCCGATAGCGGTCTTTTTACACTCGAAGATGATTTTATCCTCCACAGCAAGGTTATGGATAAACCCGAACTACAAGAGGGACATGAAGGGAAAAGCGTGGCTGAACTTCTGCAGGACAGTCATCAAACCGCGAATCTCGATGCGATGGAGCCTCTGTCTTTGCTCAGTATCTACGCGGCACAAACCGGACAGTACAACATCATGCCCGAATGGACAGCGGGTGGACTCTACCTCAAGGTGAGCAGCGTCGGTCATATTGTGGGCAAAGAGATTCAACTGTGGTTTGACAAGCCAGCACTCAAGCAATTTTACAAGGACAATAACATCAACTGCACCTGGTCTATTGATGAAGACTGAACCGGACAGGTTGTTGACGAAGCGGCACCATAAGTGTCAATTAATGAAAGTTATTTTCACTGTGAATAATCGTTCCGTTTCGCTGGATCATCCGTGAAGTATTCGACGAACTCCCATTCAAAACCGTCGGCATCAATGAAATAGATTCGTTTTCGGTAGGGATGCGGTCCAACTTTATACCCTTCTTTATATCCGGCAGCGAGCAAGCGTTCTCTGATACCCTGAGCATCATCAACAGCAAAGCCGAGGTGGTTTACATACCTCCCCTTACGGTCACCTGTGAAGGGCTGCTTGCGGTCTGACAAGGCGATGTAAAAATCGTCAGTTCCAAGATGACACCATTTCGTTCCGTTCGCGTTATTGCCACCGCCCCTGACTCGAAAATCTGGAAAGGCGGTTGTTAGAAAATCGATCGCTTTTTCAAGATCATTCACGGTCATGTTTGCGTGTTCAAGATAACGGCTCATTTCTTAATCCTCCTAGAATGTGGTAGTTGTTGTAGCATAGGCTGTTAGTCTGTGGCACCGCGTCCACAACGAACAGTAGACAGTACAAAAACCCAGACCTCATATACCGACATATTTTTTCATTGACAACTTCGTTGTGGTTAACATATTATAGCACTAAGCGTTGACCTATTGCTACCGTCCGAAAGGAGTACCGAAAATGGCGAAAGCCCTCTCACTCGTGGCATACGACGATTTAGAAAGCCAAGTTGAAGCACTTGAAAGGGATGGGTATGTCTATTTCCCCGGTGTGCTTGATGCCGATGAGATCACTGAATTGCGGGCAATGATGGATCGATTAGAGGCAATCCCGGAGTCTCATGATCGGGACGAAACACTTGAGAATGGTGATGCTTTCCTCCATAAGCTTATCAGCAACTCGTTTAATCGCGACCGGTTGTACCTCCAATATCTCGACAGATCACCGGTTATTGAAGTCGCCGAGGCAGCGCATGGCGAGGATTGCCATTGCATCGGTATGCATTCATGGCTAACAGGACCGGGACGGCCAGATCAGGGATTACACACGGATTGGCTGCCGATCTCTTTACCGGCAGATATTCGTTCCGATCCCCGCGTCAAAATCCCAGTCTTCATCACCACTGCCCATTACTATCTCAATGATATGTATGAAGCGTTGGGACCGACGAAATTTGTGCCGGGCAGCCATTTCTCAGGGTGCTCTCCAAACGGCACAACCGAGTGGAATAATCGGGGTGAAGAGAGTATCTTATGCAATGCGGGAGATGTGGTGCTTTTCCGCAGTGAAGTCTGGCATCGTGGCTCTGCCAATACGAGTGACGAAGTCCGTTATCTTTTGCAGGTACACTATGCGCAGCGGATGATTACACAGAAATACCCGCCTTATCTGAATAAGTTTCAGTTTGACGAATCCATCCTCGCGCAAGTGAACCCTCGACAGAGACGGCTCCTTGGCGACCACCGACCCAGTAATTATGATTGAAAAGCACCTAATACATACCAATTCTGATTGATGATTTCTCTTAAAAGGGTCTAAGGTTTTTGGGCACGCCCGGTTCGGTTAGGAAACCGAACCTACCGGTCTGGAGGTATGGTGCGGTTAGGAATGCAGATCGCATTTGGGGTGTTTTTGCTTGGGTATTTCTGCGTATTGCAAACGCTAAAATCCAATGCGAAGAAAGTGTTTCTTCACGTACGCCGCAAAACCGCACTTACCGAGTCTGGGTAGACGGTGTGGTTAATACTGCGATATAAACTTTTAGAAACGATATAAGATGCCATGAATACACAAGTTACGAGCGAGCAGATTGAATCTTACCGTGAAAATGGATTTCTGGTTATTGACGACTTCCTACGAGGTTCCGAGTTGTCGTTGTGGCAGGATGCTGTTGACGAGGCTGTCGCACAATTTATGAATCGTGATGATATGTATCACAATCAGAGCGGCGGAGACAGTTACTACAGGAACGTTTTCGTTCAATGCGTCAATTTGTGGAAGACGAGCGAGCAAATTAAACAACTGATTCTCGCCCCAGAGTTGGGTAGGATGGCGGCGGATCTCGCTGGCACTTCGGGCGTGCGGTTGTATCACGACCACGCCATGTTTAAGCAGCCGTGGGCAAATCCGACGAACTTCCATGTGGATAATCCTTATGATCCGTTCTATTCACATCAGGCAATTATGTTCTGGATAGCACTCGATGATACAACGGTTCAGAACGGGTGTTTGTATTTTCTGCCCGGCACACATAAGACGAGCGGCTTTGAGGTTGGTGGAAATCTCGGACAGGTCGGCATCGGTGAGTTGTTCCGCGAATATCCAGAGTGGGCAGAGATTGAACCGTATGCCGCTGAGATGAAAGCGGGAGCGGGTGTATTCATCAGCGGGATGGTCGCGCATGCGGCGGGACCGAATATGACGACGCATCCTCGTCGTGCGTTTGCTATGCTCTTTATGCCGGAGGATGCGACATTCAATGGTAAGAAAAGCGCGTTGCCCGATGAAGTGGTCGCGAAATTGAAGACTGGCGACGTATTGGCGGACGATGAGCATTTACCATTGGTTTTTTCATATCGAAACGATAGCACACTGTCAAATCAGTTTTAAATCGAAAACCAAATATCAGGAGTTTTCTCATGTTGCGCGCAAATGTGAATGGAAAAAACATCGGGCTGATTTTATCAATGGTATTATTTCTTATCGCTTGCGGTGGTGATGATGTCGATGTCGATTATCTTGGGGACTCCTATCCGCCTACTTCCTATGTGGATGTTTACTTTTCAGAAGATGGTATAACCCAAGACTATCTGGTGATAGGACATGCTACCGCAGACGGCGGTGACACAGAGGTGTTGCAAGAAACGTTAATAGAGAAGGCACGCGAGAGCGGTGCTGATGGCATCATATTTGAAGGATTCGATCGGGTAAAGACTGGAGAACAGACCATAGTCAATGACATAGGGGACGTAGAGATCGTCAACACCGACACCAAAAGCACATTACAGGTTAAAGCGATTTTTATCAAGTATAGCAAGAATCTATAAGGCGTTGGGGACGACAGATGGCGTGCTTGCAGAATGCGCGCTAATCTAAGAGGTGTCATAATTTTCTAACTTGTGGGTCAAGATTTCCAAAACAGATCCGAAATGCCGCATACGAAATCCACCCTATCCCCATCAAAACCACTCCCATTAGTCCGCTGGTGGTCTATAGCAATTGGACTTATTCTGATCCCAATCAATTGTTATTGGATCACCTATATTGAACTCGTCCAATATTCGGCGCAGCCTACCATCGTTTCGCTGATTTTCACGGTTGTTTTTAATGTGCTTGTGTTGATAGGATTCAACCAAATATTCAAGCGATTCCTGCCTCGGATGGTACTATCCCAAGGCGAACTTCTGGTTATCTACGTCATGTTATCCGTCGCGTCAGCGACTGCGGGACACAGCATGATGGAGATTTTGGTCTCCACACTGGGACACGCTTTCTGGTTCGCAACGCCAGAGAACGATTGGAAAGACCTGTTTTGGCGGTATATTCCGAGATGGCTTGCTGTGGCGGACAAGGATGTTCTTTCGGGCTACTACGAAGGCAACTCTACACTACATACAAGACAACATCTGTTGGGATGGCTAACGCCTGTGATGAATTGGTTTGCGTTTCTTTTTGCGCTGCTTTTTGTCATGGTTTGCATCAACCTTATCGTGCGGAAACCGTGGACGGAAGATGAGAAACTGGCATATCCGATTATCCAACTTCCAGCGCGAATGACGAGCGACGGTTTTTTCACGAATCGTCTGATGTGGATTGCGTTCGGACTTACGGCGGCTTTCGACATCATTAACGGCTTGCACCACATTTTTCCCGCGATACCCTCGGTGTACGAAAAAGCATATCGTTTCAGATTCACAGAGAAACCCTTCTCCGCAATGGGGTGGCTGAGATTGGGGATTTACCCTTTTGTTTTAGGCATCGGATTTCTGATTCCGTTGGATCTGTTGTTTTCGAGTTGGTTTTTCTTTTGGGTGTGGAAGGGACAACAACTCATCGGGAGCGTTGCGGGCTTAGAAGGGACAGGCTATCCCTATATCAACTACCAGGGATTTGGTGCCTATATGGGCATTTTTCTGATTGCCGTTTGGAGAGGCAGAAAATACCTGCAGAATTTACAGGGAACAAAAGCCCACTTTCTTAATGATAATCGCACACAACCTGCAGCCCGTAACGAAGTGGAGGGGGGATCTACGGAAAGACCTGTAAATGTACAAACTCGCTTCAACGAACTGCAAGGCAGCATTAAAAAACCGATGTCGCCCCGGATCCTTCTGCTTGCCCTTGTTTCTGGTGTTGCGTTTCTGACCTTTTTCTGTTTGAGAGCGGGTATGTCGCTTTGGGCGATTCTTGTTTTCTTTGGACTCTATTTCGCCTTTTCAACGGCGGTTTCTCGCATGCGCGCCGAACTCGGATCGCCAATGCACGACTTGCACTATACGGGCCCGGAACGGGTTATGGTTGCCGCTGTAGGGACCCGTCGGTTGGGACCGCATAATCTTTCGATGTTCTCTTTTTTCTGGTTTTTTACGCGCACCTTCGATTCGCATCCGATGCCGCATCAACTTGAAGGCTTCAAACTTGCCTCAACGTCAGGCATCCGGAGCCGTTTTATGCTGTTTGCGATCCTTATTGCTTTGGTTGTTGGTATCCTCTCGCAATTTTGGGCACTTATATCCATCCCTTACCGGCTCGGTGCTGTCCACGAGATGTCCCACGTTCCATTGGTATACGGGGCTGAACCGTGGCGACAGCTACAGAACTGGTTAGCGCATCCGCTTGATCCGGACTATTGGGCGTTAGGATTTACCGGAATGGGTCTCCTGTTCTCGCTTTTCCTTATGTTGATGCGGATGAAGTTTTTCTGGTTCCCTTTTCATCCGGCAGCGTATGCCACCGTGTGCGGGAGCTGGGCAGTTAACTACATCTGGTTCAGTCTGGGAATCGTATGGGTGCTGAAATTGGTTCTGCTGAAATACGGTGGGCGAAATGTGCATCGCAAAGCGATGCCGTTTTTTCTGGGGTTGATATTGGGACAATTTACCGTCGGGAGTCTATGGACAATATTGGGCATGGTGTTTAATATACCGACTTATGGAATCTGGCCGTAGTACAATGTAGTTGTATTATCTTACAAAACTGACCAATCTTGCTGTAGTAGTGAACTGTGCGCGCAATATTGTTAACTTCATAACATCAAAAACGTTAGCACGTAACGTAGTGGAGTGCGGATTTAAGGAACGCACTTGATAGCTTAGACGTGCTTAACTTCTCCGCAAGGAACATTAAAAATTCGTAACATCAAAAACGTTAGCACGTAACGTAGTGGAGTGCGGATTTAAGGAACGCACTCGATAGCTTAGACGCGCTTAACTTCTCCGCAAGGAACATTAAAAATATGAAAATACAGAAAATTCAGGCGTTTCCACTTGCTTACCCGGAACCGCACTACAAAGGCATCGAACGTTACCTTACACTCGCTCGCGTAGAGAGCACCGACGGTTTTGTGGGGTGGGGGGAGTGTATCTCACAATTCCGAGAAGCGACACTCGCAACACAGATAATTATTGAGCAGGGATTTGCCCCGTTGCTTATCGGTGAAGATGCTTTAGATGTGGAACGGCACTGGCATAACATGCTCGACCGCATCTGGTGGTATGGTCCTGAAGGCATCGCTGCATTCGCTGTCAGTGCGGTGGATATGGCGTTATGGGACTTAAAAGGCAAGGCACTCGATCTGCCGGTTTGCCAGCTCCTTGGTGGTCAAATACACGATAAAATTGTCGCGATGGCATCAATCATCTTTGATATGGAAGACCTGGACTGGACGCTCAACGAATTCCGGTGGTTGCGGGAGCAGAACTACCGGGTTGTGAAAGGCGGTTGGGGAATGCGCCCAGAGGCGGTATTTGGACTTGACCGTCAGCGGGACCTTGAGGTGGTGCGTCGCGTGCGTGAAGTCATTGGAGACGAACTTGAGTTGGTCGTTGATACGCCGGGCCACCGTCGCATTTGGGATGTCCCGACAGCCATCCAACGCTTCCGGGATCTTGAACCCTATCGGCTCAAATGGATTGAGCAACCTCTACCGCCCGATAACTTTGAAGCATACGCCCAGCTGCGGTCAGCGGTTGCGACACCCATCGGTACGGGTGAGGATGAGTGGGATGTCGAAAGTTACAAACGGCTTATCCAGTCCGGCGGTGTCGATATTGTACAAATTGATCCGGGACGTTGCCATGGACTCACCGGCAGCCGGCATGTCATCAAACTGATTGAGGCGGAGAGCCTACAGTTCAGTGCACATTCATGGAGTAGTGCCTTGAATACCGCTGCGAGTCTACACATGCTCGCGAGTTCGCCGCATGCTGATTGTACGGATTTTAAGCCTCACGAATCCCCGATGCAGCATGAATTGGTCAGCGATCCGTGGATACAAGAGGACGGTTATGTCGCTATACGCGATGTTCCGGGATTGGGGGTCACAGTGCGGGAAGATGTTGTGGCAAAATATCTGTTTGGATAGCAGTGCAACCGTTTTCTCTATACCTAACCGTTTGCGTTTTCATCGGTACAACCCATCTCGGTGATTTCCCATCCAATGCGCGGCGTATGCCTAACATACCCGTCTTCGTGAAGATGACAAAGGATTCCCCAAACCAGTGAGTTGCTTCTGGCAGTATCTCTGTAGTCAACCTTAGGTATACCAAGTCGGTGTCTGATTTCTTCAAGTTGGATAGGCCCCTCGCATCGTGCTTCTCGTAAAATATTTAGCACTGACGCTTTGAGATCGAATAGAGCCGCGTGTGCACATCGCTTGTTTGCTTCCACGTATGACCGGAGCACGGTGTTGATCTGTGCTTCGTAGTCAACGGTACGAGCTTTGAACCACTTTAAAAGGTCGGGGTCAATGTTCATAAGATGAGAAGGAAGAGGGGCCGTTTCCCAGAAAGTTTTATCAGTGGGTTGGGCATCTTTATCATTGAGCGCGTCCTGATAAACTTCCTCATCGCTCATTGCATCGACCTTTTCCCAATCCGTTTCATCAGGAACGTGTGTGAGTTCTTCAGGCGTATATTTGACTAAAGTAGATTTGTCTTTCATCCTTATTTGCCTTTCTCGCTGAAATAATGCGACGCGTGTTGCCGCGCCACGTATAAACCACATACAAGAGACGCCCCGCGCTTCGACCAAGGACGACTATTCTTTCTTCACCGTAATCATATCGAATATCTACGCGCTCTATCCGATTGGGGTCATCAAAAACGAGTGCAGCGCGTTTGAAACTAATTCCACGTTTTTGGATACATTCCTGATTCTTGCGTTCGTCCCATTCAAATCCCATTATTGCAAGTTTGAGATGTGTTTTATATACATTGAAGGTGAGTATTTCATCCCAACCCTTACAAAGGGTCCAAACCTTAGTATAGTATAACATGTGCTGCGTGAGTGATCAAGAAAAATTTATAGTAAAATTTAGAATTAATAGGGCACTCTGTGCCGGTTCGGTTAGGAAACCGAACCTACCGGGGATGAAAGTGTCTCTTTATTTTTGAGATTCACTATAGTCGGACAAATTCGCGTTATTTTCGCTATTAGGGGTTTCGGTAAGGTACGGAACGCGCCAATCGGTCTTTGGAATATAGCATCTCCAGAATAAGATAACACACGGAATGCTAATAATGAGTGTTATCAGCCCTATCATCCATGATTCTTGAAACTCTGCGATTGTTTCGTATGCCGCAGGTGTGTCAAGGTCCATTGTAAGGGATTCTATGATCCACGCGGTTAGGTTATTTACGATATGGAGACTCATCGGAATAAAGAGCGACTTGGTTCGGATATAGAGAATCGCCATCGCACAGGCGAAACAGAACGCGCCCAAGAAATTGGTATGCAGAAGTGCAAAGACGACTGATGAAGCGAGAATGGCCCGTGGCACGCCCCACTTGACAGTCCATCGGGTTAGCAAAATGCCACGTGCGAAGAACTCTTCCAGCACAGGTGCGATCAACACAATCGTTAGATAGTTGATTACGTTCGCGAGGATATAGTTGTCGCCTCGCCTCCAGATCATTATTGTGGAGTCCTCAAGGTACCACGACTTGACAAATCCGGGAAAAATATAGGATAGCGGCAAAAATAGAAGGTAGATGGATGCAATGGCGACAATAACAAATGGCACGACCCAGAGGCTATAGCGTCCTAACGTACGCCACTCGGGGAATGTGCCGAACAGTCGGTCGTAAGACAAGCCTGCCCGGGATAGTGCACCAAAGTTAAACAGAAAGAAGAACCCGTACAAAAATAAGGCGGTCAGTGCTGTTGGAAGTGGAGAACTTCTGCTGTATTTAAAGAAGATTAAGACAGTAATGATGGTGGCGATAAAAGCGAGAATGCCGCCCATTACCAGTCTCCGACCACGAAGTTCTCGACGCGTTTCAAACGGATTATCTTGCATACGGTTATTCACCTTCGTTGAGTTACCAGAGATTCTGGCAATTACGGTCTGCTACCAGTTTGTATGCGAACCGTCACGGCGGCGCAGATGTGGAGGTTCCGAGAACTTGAATGTCTGTGCCGTTACCAATTCTTCGTTAACTTCGACTCCCAAGCCGGGACCTTCTGGTACCGGTATAGAGGCACCTTCGAGTTTGTGTTGGATAGGAAACAGATCTTCATCATAGTGTCCAGAATTTTCTGTCGGCGAAGTCCGGATTTCCAGCCAAGCGAAATTGGTAACAGCAGCTGCCAGATGAACCGTCGCAGCCGTGCAGATAGGCCCTAACGGGTTGTGTGGCATCAAGTCAATATAGTGCGCCTCGGCTAAGCCAGCAACCTTCATTGATTCCGTCAAACCGCCGACATTACATACATCAAGACGCGCAAAGTTGGTGATACCACGCTCCAGATAGGGAAGGAATTGCCACTTACTGGAGAATTCCTCGCCTATAGCAAACGGTACATCCACCATCGTTCGTAGGACTTCATACGCCTCTGGGGTCTCATCCCGGATCGGCTCTTCTAAGAAATCAAGTGTGCCGGAGGGCATACGTTGACAGAAAGATGCGGCTTCTGCAACACTCAACCGATGATGGTAGTCTATGCCAAGCACAGGTTCAGGTCCGATGGCTTCTCGAAGTGCTGTCAACCACTCCGCTGCCAGACTGATGGACTCACGTGGCTCAAAGATGTTCTCCTCGCCCAGTTTCGCGCGATGCAACACATTTGTTCGGATGACGTTCCACCCCTTCTGAAGCAATAAATTTGCGTTCGCAATCAATTCCTCAACTGTAGCCGCACCCGTCGTTGCAAAGCACGGAACAGCGTCGCGTTGTCTTCCACCGAGCAATTGATAGACGGGTACATTCAACGCCTTTCCTACAATATCGTGGAGTGCGATGTCAATCGCCGAGATTGCGCCTGTCAATGCCCGACCGCCTTCAAAATATTGGCTTCGGTACATCTCCTGCCACAACCCACCTATTCGCATCGGGTCGCGCCCAATGAGGAATTCTCGGTAGTGCTTAACTGCCCCAACGACTGCCAGTTCTCGACTCGACAGTCCGGATTCACCCCACCCATAAATGCCCTCATCAGTCTCCACTTTGACGATATGCTGATTCCTGTGCCCTACCCAAACAGGATAAGGTTTGATGTCAGTAATTTTCATGATCCATTTTCTCCTGCGCACTTCGTTCTTGGTTTCTAATCCTTATACCAGATTGTTTGGCGTATGTCAATCGATAAGTTGAATAAGGTGCAATTTATCAAGGGATCGGAGCAGGCACAAGGCAATAGAGACCCGAAGCTCGCGCATACCTTATCGTTTGCGTCGAGGGCACTGCGGATGACTTAATCCATAAAGATGCTCCAGAGCCAGAGCGTTGCCACCAGCGATATGCTCCAGCCTATTCCTGCCATCTTCATCCGTCGGTTTTTGATGGCCCGTTTGTATGCATCGCTATAGGTGTCAACGTATTCAGGGGACTTGCCTAACAGTCGATGACTTGGAACTGTCGGGTTACTTAGGTTCGCATAGGCGACAGCGAACATCCAGCACCCTCCACCGTAAGCGAACCAACGCAAGTCTGCGTCGTGTCCCGTGTCCTGCTTGGCATCTTTTTGCGCGAGTTCGACAACCGGATTGACGGGTACGCGCGGTATTATGTTTGGTCCTTCCATCGCCCTTGCTGGAAGTATTAGTACATGGATACTAACCAGTATCGGGGTTATTATTAGTGTGGTGTATCTGAAAATGGGGTTCATAGGTTCTCCTTTATATCTAAGAAAATCTGATTGCCTCATCCACAAGTGATTTGAGCTAATAGAATAGGTCCATTACGGAAATTATACCGAATCTTGAATGTGTATATCTATTCAGGATTTACGCAAATTAAGCAAATATCGGACATTGAGACGCAAAAAGCGGTAATTTTCGCCCTTTAAACCCCCTAAAGAATCAACGGTATGAAGGTTCCCTATGGGCATTCACCGCCCCTTATCAGGGGGACTTTAAGAGGGAATGCGTAAGTCCTGTCTATTTAATTTTGTAAAAGACGTTTACCTTCACCCAAAAAATTTGAATAGATAAGGTAGGTCAGTGTTCATCACCGACCTACATATTAAAGACACTTTTTTTCGGTAAAAAACGTGCAAAATCCGGAAAAATAAAAAAATATCGGTTTTTACAATGAAACCCACTTTAGAGAGGTTTGAGTGTATCTTGAATCAAATGGGTGGATGTGATATAATGCCAAAAACGCAAAGGGGGACGTTCAGATGGCTGAGAACCAGATTAAAGTCGCGGCATGTCAATTGCTCACCAGCGAAGATGTTTCTGCGAGTACCGCGAAAGTACTCCAGCAGATTGAGAGGTGTGCGGAGATGGAGATCCAGATTGCGGTGTTCCCAGAAGGGTGTCTATTCGGCTACTGTTGCCGGACAGATTACTGGGACCGCATCTCTCCACAGGTTTTCAAAGAGGCTGAGGTGCAGATTGCCGAGGTTGCGCGTCGGCATGCGATGGCTGTTGTTGTCGGTTCCGCGCACCATGATGGCGAGAATTGGCACAACGATTTAGCGATTTTCGATCAACAAGGGAGCCTTAAATATCGGTACGGCAAAACTTTTCTTGCAGGAGAAAAGTGGTGTATCAACAATCGTGGGAAATTGCCGATTGTGGAGCTTGCAGGTATTGAGTGTTGTTTTATCATCTGCCACGATGTGCGCTATCCAGAATTGGTGAAACTACCCGTGGCGATGGGTGCACAACTCTGCATTTTCTGTTCGTGCGAAGCGGGATTATTATCGGAATACAAGCTTTCAGCGTATCGCGCCATGCCGATTTCACGTGCGACAGAAAACGGGATTTATCTTGTGATGGCGAATACGCCTGCGAATCCTGAGGACATTCGTTCGCCAGGCTCATCGCATGGAAACTCGAAGATTGTACATCCAGATGGTAACGTTATCACAGAGGCTGGATTTTTCGGAGATGACATCGTCTCGGCAACAATAGACCTCTCAAAGGCGACAGGTTCGCAGGCAAAACGGACTTGCAACGAAGATACAATCCTTCGAGAATGGTTCCAGCAAGGGTGTAAATTCGTTGTGAAAGTCTGAAACCAGCAGAACATCTAAAGGAGTTGGATTCATGCTAAGTAAAACTGTTTACATCCGTGCTGCTCTGCTTGTTGACGGGCTAAGCACGTCCGCCCAAGCCGATCAGGCAATCCTTGTATCCGATGGAAGGATTGACGCTGTCGGGCATCAAGAAGAGATTGCGAAACAGACACCACCCGACGCGCAGCTTATCGACCTCGGCGACGCTTGTCTCGCGCCGGGACTCATTGATGGACATACGCATCTGAGTCTTGCAGGCGATGGTGGGAACTACGTTCAGATGTTCTCTGAAACCGATGAGATGATGGTGCTGACAGGTGCGATGAATCTGCAACGCCATCTCGCCGCAGGAATTACGACGATCCGCGAACACGGTGCCAGAAACAAAGTGGGATTTACACTCAAAGAAGGACTTGAACGCGGTTACATTCCCGGTCCGCGCGCCTTAGTGAGTGGACGACCGATCACTTGCACGGGTGGACACTTCCACATGTGTAACGAGACGGCAGATGGTGAGGCTGAGATGCGACGCTCGGTCCGTCGGTTGGTTCATGAAGGTGCGGATTATATCAAGATTATGGCATCAGGCGGTGGTACTGCCGGAACGATTCCGGGACGTGCCAGTTACTCTGTCGCCGAGTTGCACGCCGCTGTCCACGAAGCGCACCACTTCCATCGACTCACAGTGGCACATTGCCGCGCGAAAGAATCGATGGTCCGCGCGGTTGAGGCAGGCATCGATTTGATGGAGCATGCCGAGTTTCTGGACCCAGATGGTGAACTCCGTTTTGACCCTAAGATTGCCGAGATGATGGCGGAATCCGGGATTTGGATTAGTCCAACCCTCCAAGCGTGGACGGGCTATCCGCGCATCGTTGAACTCCGTGCGAAACGTGATAGCGACGCGATTTCTGCTGATGAAGCAACCGAATTACAACGACTTGAGGCTCGGTCAGAAGTGCGCTTAGATGTGATGCGGCGTATGCTCGACTACGACCTTCGTGATAGGATTGTGCCGGGTACCGATTCAGGTGTTGGTAACCTTGCATTCGGTCATCTTGATTATGATTTGCAGCTGCTGGTTCAAGTCGGATTTACGCCTGCGGAGGCACTTATCTCAGCGACTCGGATCTCCGCGGCGGCAATCGGGATGGCGGACGAAATTGGGACTATTGCCCCGGGGAAAATCGCGGATCTCGTTGCTTTTAAGGGCGATCCGACGAATGATGTAGATGCTGTTAGCCGAGTGGCAGCGGTGTTCCAAGCGGGGCAACGCGTGAAATGAAGCACAATATGCAGTCAAACATTGACCCTATCATCATTCAGCAGTTGTTGACTGATGCGGAAAAAGACGGCGTGCAAAAACTGGTTGTGGGCGCGGTTATCTGTAAAAATCATAAGTTCCTGCTTCTGGAGCGGGTGCCATCTGACTTTATGGGCGGGTTTGTTGAAATTCCAAGTGGTACCGTGGAGGATGGGGAAGCCCTACTTACAGCACTTGCTCGAGAAGTCCAAGAAGAGACGGGCCTTCTCGTAACGTCAGTCCTTGAATATCTCGGATCCTTTGATTTTAGATCCAGTTCCGGCAAGAAAACGAGACATTTCAACTTTCTTGTTGAGGTCGAGGTGAGTGAGATCAAACTGAGTCCTACCGAACACCAAGCATACTATTGGGTTGCGTTGTCCGATGCAGTGTTCACAACGCTTAACATCTCAGACGCTACCAAGTCGGTTCTCAAGACTGCGGTGCAACAATAACGCGAGTACTTGGTCAGATCAAAACTCGTATATGTCCTCACGACGTTTTGCGACCTTATATCGAACGAGTGCTTGAAGGTCCTCTGGCATTTGCGCAAAGGTTTCAGGAAAAACAGGTTGATGTCCACCTTCGCGCATCAAGTTCCACCATGCGGGATAATAAGCGATGTTCAACGCCATGCGATGTTGGTCGTCGGTTGTGTTTGCACCCTGCCCGTGCCATGTCCCACCGTGCCACAATAGCACAGAACCCTGTCGTCCGCAAACAGGTACAGGATGACTTTCTGCAATATCGGATTGCGTAGGTCTACGGCGTGCGCGATGACTAAACGGCACAACGAGCGTTGCGCCGTTCTCAACAGTAAAATCCGTTATCATCCAGATTGAATTAATCATCCACGGGGTTTCAGGTAAGCGCGCTGGTAGATCATGTGTTGAATCAGAATGGATCCCGCCCTGCGGTGCACGCGGCTTGACCCATTTCGTGCACGCCTCGCCAAGTCGGGTACTATCACCGAGAAAATGGCGGACGACTTGTAGTACCTGTGGATGTGCGATGCACTCCCAACACATCTCATCAAGGTTGATTACACCGAAAAGTGTTTGATACAATTCATCATTCGGATCTTGGAAAGCGGGACGATTCGCTGGGTCTTGATGAAGTTGGAAGTATTTCTCCGCCATCGCGTCCGCCTGTGCTGCGGGTATCGCGTCCTCAATCAGACAATAACCGAATGTTTCGAGATGCTCTATTGCGTCTTGTTGTGCCATTTACTGAACTCCGTTTCTTTTCTTGTTACGAAATACCAACAAGAATCTGTTTTCTTCTATTTGCTCTACCTTTTCTAAAAGCAGATGTTTCTCAATGATGTACCTGGCAAAGGCAATTGTCCAAAAGTACCATGGAGACGCGTACACACCTTTGTTAGGAATTGTACGGTTTCCTTCCATCAAACCGGTCTGGACATCGTATCGCTCCGAAAGGGATTCCTCCCCCGCTCTCTTGACCAATTCATCGTGCATAATTACAACGAAAATACCATTGTCCGATAGGATCTCTTTAAGTTGAACGGTTAAACTCTCCAGTATCTGATATGATAAGTAGCCATTATTTTGAGGGAGAAAAGCGAGATCGAAAGAATTCTCCTTGTAAGGTAGCGCAGCGATATCCCCGATGTTAAATTGACATTGACTCTTTCTTCTATGTGCTACCTTTTTGGCGTGGAGGAGTGGAATCTCCGCGCAGTCAATACCTATCGCTATCGCACCCATATCTTCCATAGCAAAAGTGAACCGTCCAGCATTGCAGCCTAAGTCTAATGTCCGCATGCCGGGTCTTATAAGTTTAGGCAGGTGGTTTTCGTATCTATTAACGGCAAATTGTGATCTTGGATTATCGGGGTCAGTCGTGGGGTGGACACCCGCAGCGTTGTAATGTGTCTGAGTGGCATCAAATATGTTCATGTATTTCGCTTCCTTCAAATATGGCTTGCATTGTCCGGTGCTATAGTGTAAATTAGTGGGATAAGATGTGTCAAACATTTTGCCATAATTCATCGCGTTAGACAAGAAAAAATTTACTGTGGAGGAGTTCCGCAAATGCTATCAACCGAAAACATGGGTGGCGTTGTCGTCACGCCCAGCCAATTGAGTGAGATGCAGGCGGGTGATTATATCTTACATGCTCGTGATGGTGTGCTGAACAAGGTTCCAGTGGAGAAAACCCGCATGCCTTTGGACCCACAAGCACATTATCAAGGATTAAATCTCGTTTTAACTCCCAGTAGGGTCATCTATGCAGTACAGCACACGATTTTCTCCAAGTCTACGGATAGCGGTAAAACTTGGGAACATCTCAACAGGAATCCGTCTACTTTCGGTTTCAACGGATGGCTGCTGCAAGCCAATAGGCATGGGCAGCTTATTAACGTGAGCCAACACGGCGAAGAACAACCGACCACTGTTTGGATTTCTGATGATGAGGGTGAAACGTGGGAGCAGACGAGTGAAATTGATGCCGCGCCATTTCAGAAGACTGTTGCTGGTTCAAGTTTAACCCGACTCAGTGATGGGACGCTTCTATTACCTATCAAAAGACGCGATGATCCGTTTGAGGAAGGCACGAACCCGACCTATGTTTTCGTTTCGGACGATGACGGATACACTTTTTCAAACCGCTTCTTCTTGTCAGATTACGGCAATGAGGTCAATATTGCAGAGCTGTTCCCCGGGCAGCTGCTTGGGGTTATTCGTTACCAACCGGGACCACCGGATCAACCGCATACGAACAAAACTGTTTTCCTTGCCGATTCAGTAGACAACGGTGAAACATGGAGGGATCTACGCCAATTGACGAGTGTACATGGACAATGCCACGGTGCTGCTGTTGGGCTTTCTAATAACCGTGCTGTTGTAGCGTACGATCACCGTTATCCACGAGAACTCGGCAGTGGTCGTGCGATGGTAAGCGAGGACAACGGCAAAACTTGGTCGGATGAAGTCTACTATCTCTGTCATGGGCATGTCGCAGGCTTCCCACGGCACATTAGTTTAGATGGTGAAGAGATATTAACTTTCATCGGTTCCTGTTACGGTGATGTGAGTAAATGGGAAAACGCTACAGGCAACTCACACTTCTGCATCATCCGGTGGCGACCGGTTTAGGACACAGATTATGAAAATCACGGGATTTGAGACGATACCCATACAAGGCCGCGCAATGGTTCTGAAAATGTTTACCGATGAAGGTTTGATCGGTTACGGTGAACCGATGAACTATGAACATTGGCGCGTTGTTGCGCAGGCTGTAGACGATATGGCGGAGTACCTTGTTGGCAAAGATCCACTACAAATCGAAGACCATTGGCAGGCGATGTACAGATCAAGTTATAGTCGGAGTATGCCTGTATTGATCGGAGCATTAAGTGGCATTGAGATGGCAATGTGGGATGTATTCGGCAAAGTTGTCGGTCTACCCGTCTGGAAGTTGCTGGGGGGTTCGGTGCGAAATCGGATTCGCGTCTATACGGGGATAGGTGGCACAACGCCTGATGAATGTGCAGAGAGTGCGAAAAAAGCAGTCGCGGCGGGATTCCGTGCTGTGAAAATGGGTGCTTCGCTGCAGCCTGTCCGATTTGTGGATACACCGAAAACGATTGATACAATGGTAGCCCGCGTAGCATCAGTGCGCGAAGCGGTGGGCGACGAAGTAGATATTGCGGTTGATTTGCACCGGCGATTAAGCCCAACAATGGCGATAATCCTCGTGAAAGAATTAGAACCGTTCCGACTCTTATTCGCCGAAGAGCCGTGCCATCCAGAAAACAACGAACCCCTGTTGACTTTATCTAAGTCGACAACGGTGCCAATCGCGACCGGTGAACGGCATTTGACCCGATGGGGTTTTCGAGAGATCATTGAACGTGAGATGTGCGCCATTTTACAACCCGATATCCGACACTGCGGTGGGATATTGGAACTGAAAAAGATTTCAGGGATGGCAGAAATCCACAATATAGCAATTGCTCCGCACAACGCCGCGGGTCCTATTGGCGTTGCGGCATCGGTCCATGTCATGGCAACTGTGCCGAACTTGCTAATCTGTGAGGGTGGACACCGGCGTGGCGAAGGACTATTCTTGACCCCTCTGGTGTTCAAAGCCGGGTTTATTGAACTGCCGACGGCTCCGGGACTTGGTGTAGATATGGATGACCCGGCTATCGAAGCGGTTCGAGATGAGACATTTCGGTTGCGTGGGATGTTCTGGCATTCAGACGACGGGGCTTTCGCTGATTTCTAATTGCCTTGTTACGGCTTATTATCGCGATCAGTCGGACGTGTGGAGAGGTTGGTTTTCGGTGGGATGTCCCATGAGATGTATCCGCAACGGGGGCAGCACATTTCAAGTTCAACGAGATTTCTGACAGTTCCTGTTTTTTCGGGTTTCCGTCGGGTTTGACATTGCGGACATCGAACAGCCCGGAATTCATCCACATCACTCTTGCCAAAATACGCCCCTATCTTAAACAAAATAAACAACACCATCACAATGAAGACACATACACCGCTAAAGATAAGAAAAGACATTTTAAACTCGCGTCAAGCGTAAGATAGCGTTATCTGTTTAATAACGGGCTTGGTATAAGTTCCGCATTGCGCCTGCTTCGCAGTGAGAATATAATGCTGCTTGCACTCTGCAGAAATTAAACTTGCGTCAAACGTGAAAATAACTCCTACAATTCGTTAATCCAACAGTATGAGCGGTTTCACTGATACTTCATGATAGGTAGTTTCTGAAACAATGTCGGCGAAGAAGGGAGCAAAAAAAGCATCAGCAGAGTTCAAAAAATCTGGTAGATTGATGCCCATATAATTTCCCTCCATATCGTCA
Source organism: Candidatus Poribacteria bacterium (assembly GCA_003635195.1). Classification (GTDB taxonomy): domain Bacteria; phylum Poribacteria; class WGA-4E; order WGA-4E; family WGA-3G; genus WGA-3G. The sequence continues at coordinate 35,544 of PYIY01000004.1, forward strand.
CATTCAGCGACAACTTGCCGTAATTTATCGCGTCCAGCAGTAGAAAGCGTACGCAACGGACGTAACATCCGCATGTGATACTTAATCAAAGACGCGGACACCTGAATTAACCCTTGAAGAAACAAGCGATACGTATCTTCTGCTTGATGCCACAATCCCTCCCACGCTTCATGTGCCTCCCACCAATAAGCAAAATTGTAGAGATCTACACCGTAAAGGTAATCCTCGTTTTGTCGCCAGAGTTTCGGGGGCAGCGGTTCGGCATCGTGTGCCTCTTCCATCCCATAACTATGTCCGAGCGGATCCCGAATCGGATGCGGTGTGACACCGGGTATATGGCGATAGGGTGGAAACGGCTTTTGTGGGCAATATCGTTGCCAATTTTCATCAAAGGGTTCGGGTTGTTTTTTAATGATTCCTTGCGGTTAAACGACGGGATTTGTGCTCTGACGGTTTTCGCTTAAGGCCGCCCTCCACTTCGTTACGGGTTAACGTTTTTGATGTTTTTTAATTATTCCTTGCGGTTAAACAACGTGCATCTGAGTTATGAAGTACGTTCCTTAAACCTGAAGAAATACCCAAGCAATACGCAGAATACGCAGAAACACCCAAGCAAAAACACCCCTCCACTTCGTTAGGGGCTAACGTTTCTTCTGATTAATAGTACCTATAGCCTTAGGAGTACCTTACACTCTGCCGACCCCGATGTAGTGGAAACCCGCAGCGCGTGCTTCTTCTGGCGAATACACGTTACGACCATCGATAAGAACTGGTGTCTTCATCTGCTTGGCGAGTCTACGGAGTTCGAGTTTGTGATAGGGTTCCCATTCGGTGACAAGCACCAGTGCGTCCGTGTCGTATGAAAGTGCGTATACATCTTCAATGAAGAGCAATCTATTGTTATCTGTTTCGCCGTTTTCACCTAAGGCTTGGCGAGCATTTGGGATGGCAATTGGATCGTGTGCTCGGACAATGGCGCCCTCAGCAATCAATTCTCGGATAATGTCCAGTGCGGGTGCTTCGCGAACGTCATCCGTGTTTGGCTTGAACGCAAGCCCCAAGATACCGATGGTTTTGCCTTTGAGTGTTCTTAGTGTGTTTCGTAATTTTTCAACGATCCGCTCGCGTTGACGGAAGTTAACGGTACGCGCAGCTTCCGTGATTGACATCTTGTATCCAGATTGCGCTGCAACACCTAAAAGTGCGGCCGTGTCTTTCGGATAGCAGCTGCCGCCCCAACCGAGACCTGCCCGGAGAAATAGATGTCCGATGCGCGCATCAAGCCCGATCCCGCGTGCGACTTCCGTTACGTCCGCATCGACTTCCTCACAAAGCCCCGCAATCTCGTTGATAAAACTAATTTTAAGGGCGAGAAAGGTGTTTGCGGCGTATTTAATCATCTCGGCACTGTTTGGATCCGTAGTCATCATCGGTGGTAGATGGTAAGAGGCTGGACGTGGAAACTCGCTTGGTGGGTCAAATGTCTGTTCAAGGATCGGTTGATAGAGACGGCGTAATGTATCAACTGCTTCGTCACTGTTTGCGCCGACAACAATCCGATCCGGGTAGAACGCGCCTTGCAGTGCCAACCCCTCTTGCAAGAACTCAGGATTTGAAGCGATAGAAACGTTACCTCGGATGCCGCGTTCTGAAAAGACGTTTTCCACAACTTCAACAACACGCTGATTTGTCCCGATTGGAACTGTAGATTTGACAACAAGCGTATAATGTCTATCCGGTAAACAGACCTGTGCAATTTCCCTCGCTGCTTGTTCAACATGTCGTGTATCCGCTTCCCCGTTCTTCTTTGGTGGTGTTCCAACAGCAATCAGAATCAGTTCTGCTTCTGGAACAACTTCAGCCACATTTGGTGTGAAACGGATCGTATGCCAAACTTCCTCAAGAAGGTTCTGGATGCCGGGTTCATGGATAGGGCTTTTTCCGTCGTGCAAAAGCGTTAATTTGCTTTCATCTTTATCTACTGCAGCGACATCATGATTAAGATAAGATAAAACTACCGCTGTAGTCAAACCGACGTATCCTGTGCCTATGATTGCAATTTTCATTCTTTGCTATTTTAGTCTCCTTGCGTGAGTTCAGCAATTTCAAGAACTCTTTGAAGTCGTTCGGTAGTTGGATCGTAGCCATAGTTAATCTGCCGCATCAATTCAAGGGCTGCCATACGGGTCGAAGAAAGTTTTAGAATGCCAATATGCTTTATCAGCTTCATCGGCTTCTTCAAAAGAGGATAGCACAGAGAACGTCTCTTTATCTACTCTGAAAGTATCAATCGCTCGCACTGCTTTGGTACACCTCACTCATTGGACCGCTGGTGGTTCAACCTTCTCCAACAATCTGTTGATAATATCCAGACTTGTGATACCGTCGGCTTCTGCGTTGAAATTGGTCAAAATTCGATGTCGTAGCACAGGTGCTGCGACTGCCTTGATATCCTCATAAGCGACGTGATAGCGTCCGTGGAGAATCGCCCGTGCTTTTGCACCGAGAACAAGATATTGCGATGCTCTCGGTCCGGCCCCCCATTGTACCCAATCCTGAATAAAATCAAGCGCATCTGCCGTAGGACGCGTCTGTCGGTTCAATTCCACGGCATAGTCTACAATTGCTTCCGCAATTGGGACTTTCCGAACGACCTGCTGTATTTGTAGGACCTCTTCACCTGTGATAATAGCTTTTATCTCTGGTTCATAAGCTGCAGTTGTCGTCATCACGATCTCTTTTTCGGCATCTTTGTCGGGGTAATCAATTGTGATATGGAACATAAACCGGTCAAGTTGTGCTTCTGGTAACGGGTAAGTCCCTTCTTGTTCGATAGGATTCTGCGTTGCTAAGACGAAAAATGGACGTTCCAATGCGTATGTTCTGCCGCCTGCTGTGACTTTGTACTCTTGCATGGCTTGTAAGAGGGCGGCTTGTGTTTTAGGTGGCGTTCGGTTGATCTCATCAGCGAGGACGATGTTCGCAAATACTGGCCCCTTGATAAAGCGGAAGGCACGTTTCCCGGCATCGCCTTCCTCAATAATATCAGTGCCGATGATATCGGAGGGCATGAGGTCCGGTGTAAATTGGATGCGATTGAAAGGAAGTTCGAGAATCTGCGCGAATGTGCTAATTAGCAGCGTTTTCGCTAACCCTGGCACCCCCACCAACAAGCAGTGCCCCTGCGAGAAGAGTGCGATGAGGAGTTGCTCGATGACTTCGTTTTGACCGATGATTCGCTTTTTGAGTTCTGTTAAAATGTTATCTCTTGCCGTTTTTAGCGTTTCGGCGGCTTCCATAGCAGTTGCGGTTTGCGTAGTTTGTGTATGATTTTCCATATTTTTGGGTTTAATCGTTTGAGACTTTCCACATTTGAAGTCCGTCGAAATCAAAGTTAACATCAATGATCCGCGCGCCTGCGTCTTCAAGTTTTTGGCGGACGCGGTGTTCGCGTGTTGGTTCACAATAAAATAGGAGGCATCCACCGCCGCCTGCGCCACATGCTTTTCCACCGGTTGCGCCATTCGTCATGGCGATTTTAAAGAGGTGATCGATCTGCTCATTTGTGACAGACGGGTGCAGCTTTTTCTGGTTATTCCAATTTTCGGTGAGAAGTTCACCGAATTCCGTCAAACGCCCTCGCATGAGTGCCGTTTTGGTTGCTTCGGCAGTGGCTTTGAGGGCTTCCAGTGCGTTTCGAACACTCGGTTCTTCGCTCTTGTATGCCTCCGTCACGTTCTGATGGATATTACCGGAAAGTCGGGGTTGCCCGGTGTAGCAGAGTACAAGGTTTTTTTCAAGTTCATAGCGAATATGGGGTGGGAATTTTAATGGCGAGGTTTTTACCTCTTCGTCTTGGAACTCCATAAAATGGATGCCGCCGAGCGCACTGGCATAATGGTCCTGTTTCCCGCCGAGTATTCCAAGTTCGTGCCGTTCAATAGTACTTGCGAGCTCGGCATATTCATAGGGGAGATAAGTTGCTTCCTTAAGCGCGCCAAGTACACCGACGAGAGCCACCCCCATTGATGCGGAAGTGCCTAATCCGCTGCCTGGGGGGGCGGTGGACTGTGTGATGAGATCAAATCCGCCAATCTGTATGGACATTCGGCGTACAGCCGCCTTTACTAAGTCAATGTTTCCGTCATATTCAAGTTGACGTATATCATCTGCTTCAATAAAGGTGTCAAAATCCGCGGAGTAGATACGAATGCTTTTATCCAAAATCCGCTGTAGTTCAACAGAGTCGTCTTGTCCTGTCTGTCGTTCACATCGGAGGGTTGCATAAGCGTATCGATTAATGGCCCCATTAACGACGAGCCCCTTTGAACGTTCGGTGAAGAGGGCAACGTCGCTCCACCCGCCAGCGAAATCAATGCGGACTGGGGCTCTCGTTCGGATTAACATGACAGTCTCCTGACATCAGTTTTTAACGAACGCGCTTGCAAAGCGTGCCTGGAAGCGATGCGGACAAAAAGTTGGAAAGGGTACCTACAAGTCATGCAAGCGAAAATTGGTGCTGGTGATTGCAGGTAATAGCACCGTGTTGAAATCCGTTGCAAAGGCGGTCTCTATGGCAGAGATCTGCCGAGACTTTTACTGATGGGTTTAACATGGAAAAGCCGCAGCCATCCCTCTGTGTAGAAACGAGACACAGCCTCGCGGCTTTTCCAAGAAACTGAGCGAAAAACCGCTGATCTTAGGCGGCAGCGTCGCGAAGTTTCTTACCAGCTTTGAAAGCGGGGACGGTTTTCGCCGGAATCTCAAGCGGTGCACCAGTCTGTGGGTTGCGACCTGTGCGGGCGGGTCGTTCTTTGACTTCAAATGTTCCGAACCCGATCAGGCCGACGGAATCGCCGTTGCCCAAAGCTTCGCAAATAGTCGCAGCAAAAGCATCAACAGCGGCGTTCGCATCTCTCTTGCTGAGGCCGGTCGCATCAACGATACTGCTAACGACATCGTTCTTCGTTAATTTTGCCATGTTAAATGTTCCTCTAATTTTTGCCTGAATAAGTGAAGCTGCTTTTACCAACATGATCTGGAAACCGCGAACCCTCCGCCTCAGGCATAAAATGAATTTAACAAAAAACTAATAGTAATTATATTATACTACACAGATATAGATATGTCAAGAAAAAAATGTGACTAATGCTAAAAATTAGTCGAAATGATTACTGCATAGGCACTGCAATTTAGCCTACACCGCTTTATCAGAAACAGACATCTCCAACAAAGGTCGCTTGACATAACACGTCTATCTTCTTAAAATTAATACCATACGTCATAGTATTTGTCAAGTTTTTTGTTTCAAAATAGTGAATTTTTCGTTCAAATATAGAGTCTTTACCAAAATATTTGCTTTAAGGGGCGTATTTGTGGTAAAATTAAGTATTCAATTTTCCAAAGATTCTGCTTGAATAACAAATAAAGGAAATATCAGAAATGCGTGAGAGTTATCATGTAGCGGTTGTTGGTGCGACGGGTGCTGTTGGCAACACAATGTTGCAACTTCTTGAAGAACGATCGTTTCCTATCGCTTCCCTCAAACTTCTGGCATCCCATCGCTCTGCCGGTGAGATTTTGTCCTTTAAAAATGAGCCCATAATTGTTGAGGAATTAACACACAACTCATTTGAAGATGTGGATGTGGTTTTTTCATCAGCAGGTGCGTCTGTCAGCCGCGAATTTATCCCCACAGCTGTAGACAAAGGCGCGCTTGTCATTGACAATACCAGCGCGTTCCGGATGGATGCAGCGACACCGCTGGTTGTCCCGGAAGTCAACATTGATGCTGCCCGCGCCCACAACGGGCTTATCGCAAACCCCAATTGCTCCACTATCCAAATGATGGTAGCACTCAAACCGATTTATGATACCGCTGGCATCAAACGGATAGTTGTTTCTACTTATCAGAGTGTTTCTGGTAAGAGTGGGCGCGCTGTCTTGGAATTGGTCCAACAAACAACTGAAGCACTTGAAGGTAAACCGATCACTTTGGATAAGTTTCCGCACCAGATGGCGTTCAATGTCGCATTTGATTGGCCTTTCTTAGATAGCGGCGATAATGAAGAAGAGGTCAAAATGATTAACGAGACCCGGAAGATATTGGAAGACGATACGATTGGTGTTTCGGCGACAACCGTCCGAGTTCCGGTCTTCTTTGCGCATTCTGAATCAATAAACATTGAGACGCATGAAAAACTTACAGCAGCCGAAGCGAGAGAGTGCCTCGCTGATGCTCCCGGTGTGAAACTTGTAGACGATCCGAGCAATCAGCAGTATCCGCTTGCTGTTGACGTTGCTGGTAAAGATGAAGTCTACGTGGGTAGGATTCGTGACGATGCCTCGATAGAAAACGGTTTGAACCTCTGGGTTGTCGCGGATAATCTCCGTAAAGGTGCTGCCTTGAACGCTCTCCAGATCGCCGAAAATCTGCTATAAGCCTGCGAAAGTGATATGGAACTCAACCTTGCCACGCTACCGGACTACCTTCGCCAGCGACATGCAGAAATCCGTATGTTTGAACCGGAGGCAGAGTTTCGTATAGAAGAGATTGGCGATGGTAATCTCAACAATGTTTATCGCGTCTCGGATGCGGCAAGCCCTGCGCGTTCACTTGTTTTAAAACACGCACCGCCCTATATTAAGATATTAGGTCCCGATTATCCATTGTCCATCGAACGTTTGACTTTTGAGTCTCGCGCCCTTGATGTTTACAATCGGTTAGCGAGCGGCACCGTCCCTGTGCAGTACGATTTCGATGTAGATACAGCCGTCATAGCGATGGAGGACCTCCGAGACGCGCGCGTGCTACGTGATGTGCTGATCGCTGGCACAGTGGACACTGCAATCGCCGAACAGATTGGGCGATTTATGGGGCTTGTCCATAGTCAAACCTATGTTGATAATATCGGCAATGCAGCTGCTCGGAACTATAGACAACAATTCGCGAACACCACTATGCAAGCGATAACCGCCGATTATGTGTTCACCTTCCCGTTTACCGAACATGAGACGAACTTCTGGACACCCGGACTGGAACCCGATGTGCAACGGTTGAAAACGGACACGGATTTTTTGCGTCAAGCGGAGCAGCTCAAGCGGATTTTCTTAAGGGCACAACAAGGTGTAACCCACGGTGACCTGCATACAGGTAGTGTTCTCGTCCAAGACAACGTAGCCAAAGTTATTGATGCCGAATTTGCTTTTTACGGTCCTGTAGGATTCGACCTCGGATTGTATTGGGCGAATTACTTCTTATCCTATTTTTCGCATCAAGACACCTTGAGCGTACAATCAGCACTCAAGGCAGCAGTTGCGCAAGTGTGGGTTACTTATGCGACTGAATTCACAACGGTTGATGTTGGATTGAAAGTGCAGGTGTTAGAAAACATTTTCCAAGATGCTGTGGGGTTTGCAGGATTGGAAATGCTACGCCGCCTCATCGGTGCTGCACATGTCAGAGATATTGAAGGTATTGTTGATCTCCCTCGAAAACTAAGTGTAGAGAGGGCAGCACTTCAATTTGGAACAACACTTGTCAAAAAGTACCAATCTTTACGAGATGTCACAGCGGTCATAGAAATGCTTTGATATTTAGGTGCCGCGCCACCTTTTAAAACAAAAATATTATGAGAGACTACTATGAAATCCTCGGTGTTGACCGGGGTGCCACACCTGAAGAAATCAAAAAAGCCTATCGCAAACTTGCTGTGCAATACCATCCGGACAAGAATCCGGGCGACAAAGCGTCAGAAGAGCGGTTCAAAGAGGCATCGAATGCGTATTCGGTGCTTTCAGATCCCGAAAAACGACGTGTCTATGATACCCGCGGGCATGCTGGTGTTCACGGTATGGGGTTTGAAGGCTACCAAAATATGGACGATATCTTCTCGCATATAAACTTAGACGATATTTTCGGGCGCGGCTTCGGTGGATTTGGTGGATTCGGTAGATTCGATGATGCATTCGGCGATGCGTTCGGGCAACGGCGCACGACTGCCCCTACCCGCGGGCGCGACATCCGTATGAACCTCAATATCTCTTTTGCGGATGCGGTGTTAGGGAGTAAGCAAGAGGTGAATGTTGAAGGGAAACGTATCACCCTTACAATTCCACCGGGTATTCAGGACGGGCAAACCTTACGGATTCGAGGACACGGGGAAGCCCTCGGTATAGATGCTTCTGGCGATCTATTGGTGACAGTTGCTGTACAATCGCATCCGACGTTGACTCGTGAAGGCGCGGATTTACTAACAGATGCGACAATTTCTATGACGACGGCGGCGTTAGGGGGTTCTGTTCGGGTGCAAACGCTGACAGGCGATGTGGACCTGAAGGTTCCAGCGGGGGCGCAACCTGGACAGCAATTACGCTTGCGGGGGCAAGGCGCGGCGGATGCTTCTGGACGGAAGGGCGATTTGCGGGTGCGTTTGGTTGTGGAAATCCCGAAATCCCTGTCACGGAAGCAACGGAATCTGTTGAAAGAACTTGATAAGACCTTATGATGTGAAAATTTGATGATGGAGTGCAGTGATGGAACTGGAAAACTACTTTGACTTTGTTCAAGAAGATGTCATCCGAATCAAGGGAAATCGCATCGGTATTGAGATTGTGTTGGAAGATTATCTGGAGGGCGCGAGTCCTGAAGAGATTCTGCTACGCTATCCGACTTTAAACCTTGAAAAAATCCACGCAACTATCCTCTATTACCTCGCAAAAAAGGAAGAGGTAGAGGTATATCTTGAACGGATAAGACAACTTGACGAGGAAGCATGGCAGGAACAACTGCGGAATCCTTCGCCTTTCGTGGTTGAATTGCGGGAACGTTTTGCTAAGGTCTCCAAAGAATTATCTAAGCAGAAAGAAGCATCTATCAAAGCGGCGAATGTCCCATGAGACCCCAATTTCTCCTTGATGAAAACACCGATAGAGCAATTCAACGGCAGCTCCGGCGATTGAATTCAGAAATAGATGTGAAGTTAGTAGGAGATCCAGAAGCACCATTGCGAGGAACGTCAGATCCAGACATCTTGATGTGGATGGAACATAATGGTTATATCTTAGTCACCAAAAACCGCGAGACAATGCCCAAGCATTTTAACGAACATCTGACTGCTGGCAGGCATGTGCCAGGGGTCCTCTGCATTCGTAAATTTGTAACAATGGGAGAGCTTATCAATATATTGTATCTAATTTGGTATGCTTCCGATGCTGAGGAATATCGCGATAGATTGGTGTTCATCCCGCTATAATGCTCAAGCATAATTAAACTCAAAACCGATTTTCAAAGGAGAAGTAATGATCTCATTATCACAACGGAGTCAAAATGTAACGCCATCGTCCACTTTGGCGATCACCGCGAAGATTAACGCGTTGATCGCTGATGGCGTAGATGTCGTTAAATTTGGGGCAGGTGAACCCGATTTTGATACACCCGATTATATCAAAGCCGCCGCAATCGCCGCACTCGATGCCGGTTTTACAAAGTATACCCCTGTCCCTGGCACCCCCGAACTCCGCGAGGCAATCACCGAGAAATTCAAACGGGATAACGGGTTGCGTTATCAACCCTCCGAAGTTATCGTCTCATGCGGTGCCAAGCATACTATCTATAACATCTTACAAGCTATCTGCGACCCGGGTGACGAGGTTATCTTCGCCGCGCCGTATTGGGTGAGCTATCCAGAGCAGATTAAACTTGCAGGTGCGGTGCCGCGCGTCATTGAGACGACACCGACACAGAATTTCTGCATGGCACCGGATCAGGTCGAAGCAGCGATAAGCGCAAAGACGAAAGCGATCCTCGTTAACAGTCCGAGCAATCCGACTGGTACTACCTACGACTTGGACACGCTGAAAGCGATCGCTGCGCTTGCCGTCAAACATCAGGTCTACCTCATCTCTGACGAGATTTATGAAGCACTGCTCTATGACGGTGCGACACATCAGAGTCCCGCTTCGTTCAATGAAGAAACAAAAGCGATTACCTTTGTCGTCAACGGTGTCTCTAAAGCTTATTCAATGACAGGGTGGCGGATTGGCTATACTGCCGGTCCTGAAGATGCAATCTCAGCGATGTCGCGTATCCAATCGCACAGCACCTCAAATCCGACATCCATCGCACAGAAAGCTGCTGTTGTCGCTCTCAATGAACCGCAAGATGCTGTTGAAGAGATGCGGAAAGCGTTTGAAGAACGCCGAGATGTTATCTGTCAACGTTTTGATGAGATCAACGGCGTGAGTTACGTCAAACCGCAGGGTGCGTTCTATATTTTTCCCGATTTCTCTGAACATTACGGTAGGACGATTGATGGACAAAAAATCGAGGGGTCAATGGATATTACCGATTATCTGCTCAATTCTGCAGGTGTCGGTGTTGTTCCGGGTAACGGGTTCGGTGCCGATAACCATTTGCGACTCTCCTTTGCTACCTCATTGACAGAGATTAATCGCGGACTGGATCGAATTAAAAAGGCGTTGGCATAACGTTCCTTTTTCTTGTAGGGCGGGGTACTTGTGCCCCGCCATCGTCCGAATGCACGTCGTATTTGGGCGAGTACGCCGCAAATCGCGGATTATACGGATTACACAGATTGCGCGGATTTTAAGAGGATCTGCGTTGGTAGGAGTAATCTCCAGATCGCGACTTCTCCGCTGTAGGAGCACTCTCCAGATCGCGCCGCCCCCAACTCTGCAAATCAACCAATATTTTGACAACTTTTTTCTGATATGGTAAAATAAAATCACCGCTTACCAAAAAACATACGATTTTTAGGTTTCACTCTGTTAAGTCAATGGAAATGATGATATTGAACGTGCGGGCAACGCTTTGGGGCATTTTCGGAATACTCTTTATCCTTTCGATCACTTTTACTGCTTTTGCACAACAGGAGCAGCAGTCTGACGCTGCCCTGTCACAATCCCAATTCATGCAGATTATTGATAGGATAGACAAATCTGAAGATAGAATGCGTAAGCATGTAGACGAGAAATTTGATGCGCTTGACAAGAAATTTGATGCGCTTGAGACAAAATTCCATGAACTTGACAAAAAGGTTGCTGTTATAAGATCGGATGTTGATAAATTATTTACGATTATAATGGCAATAGCAGGGGCAGTCGGTTTGCATCTTTTAATTTTCGTTGGTTCACACATCTACTCTTATTGGCGCAACAAGGCCAATGTAGTCTCCAAAGTAGCCGCCGAAAGCAGAGAAGAATCTGATGAAGACATCGGACGAGGAAATTTAACCGATAATAGACCATCCGAATCCGAATTCGCATAGGAATAGTCAGATGAAAAAAGATAATTCCCCTAAGAACGTCGCTAAATCTGTCAAAAACTACTTTGATAAGGCTCAAAAATTATACGAACAAAAAGATTATAGCACTGCTATATCTACGCTTGACGAGGCGATCCGTTTAGACCCTAAATATGCCCGTGCCTATAATGGCAGAGGTGCCGCAAAAAACGAAATTGGACAACACATAGAAGCGATCTCCGACTTTGACGAAGCGATCCGTTTAGACCCCAACAATACAAAAGCGTATTATAACAGAGGTCTCGCAAAGTACAGATTAGAACAATACTTTGATGCGATCTCTGACTTTGACGAGGTTATCCGTTTAGACCCTAACCTTGCGCTCGCCTATAATGACAGAGGTCTCGCAAAATACAAATTAGGACACCCTAAAGATGCTATCCCTGATTATGATGAAGCTATCAGGCTTGATCCGAAATTTGTAGCAGCCTATGGTAACCGTTCTGTTGCGAAAAGCGATATAGGACAACATTTTGAAGCCATTTCCGACTTGGACATGGTCATCCGTTTAGAGCCTGAAAATAATGCCGCATACAATGATAGGGGAGCCGATAAAGCATGTCTTGGACACTATGATGCCGCAATTGCTGATTTTGACGCGGCTATTCGCATAAATTCCGAAGAGGCAGATGTGTACTTCAACCGTGGGCTCTGTAAAAAGAAATTAGGGCGCACAGCAGACGCAAATCAAGATTTTCAGAAAGCATTGAGTTTAGCAGAGAAAGCTGGAGATGCGGAACTTATAACCAAAATTAAAAAGTATATATAATCTGCCCCATAATTCACCTGTCTTGTGGGAGGGTCAACCCCGACAACAATATCCATGAACGTCAAAAACCGAACCATCTTCTCAAACGATAACCTACCCGTGCTGCGAGGCATAGACACCGAATCCATTGATCTGATCTATCTTGACCCGCCCTTCAATTCCAATCGCAACTACGCTGCACCCATCGGCAGCGATGCAGCAGGCGCAGCTTTCAAAGATACATGGACGCTATCGGATGTAGACAACGCATGGCACGGCGAAATAGCAGACCGCGAACCTGCTTTGTATCAGGCGATACACGCAGCCGAGCTCACACACGGCAAAGGCATGAAGTCTTATCTCATTATGATGGCGGTGCGGTTGTTAGAGATGAAGCGCGTCCTCAAAAAGACTGGCAGCATATATTTGCACTGCGCCCCGACTGCAAGCCATTATTTGAAAGTTACTATGGACAGCATTTCGGACAGCATTTTCGGAAAAAACAACTATCGGTCTGAAATCACATGGAGGCGTGCAACATCTACACAAAAAGGATCCCAGCATCGCAGTTTACGGTGGGAAACAATGCCGATATGCTTTTGTATTATGCAGCATCTTCATCAACATCGTTATGTCCAGAAAGAGAATTAACAGAATCCGAAATCCTGAAAAAATTCAAGCACGTTGACGAGAATGGACAAATGAAGGAGATATTATCGTGGCACAGCAGAGTACACCCAACCTCGTTTTTGTCATTACAGATGATCAAGGGTACGGTGATTTAGGATGCACTGGAAACCCTGTTATTAACACCCCCAATCTGGACGCGCTCGCGAATGAGAGTGTGCAGCTGCAGAACCTGCACGTCGGTCCCACTTGTTCACCGACACGTGCAGGGATTATGACGGGACATTACTGCAACTCCACAGGCGTATGGCATACCATCGGCGGACGTTCGCTCCTCCGTAGTGACGAGGTCACGATGGCAGATATCTTCCGGCGCAACGGCTATAAGACTGCTATGTTTGGTAAGTGGCACCTCGGTGATAACTATCCGTTCCGTCCACACGACAGAGGGTTTGACGAGGCACTCTACCACGGTGGTGGCGGTATCAGTCAAACGCCTGACTATTGGGGTAACGACTATTTTGACGACACCTATTTCCGCAACGGTTCCGAGCAGCCTTTTGATGGTTACTGCACCGATGTCTGGTTTCGGGAGGCAATGGCGTTTATTGAGAGACAGGCTGAAGGTAGTCAGAACAGTCCGTTTTTCTGTTATCTTTCTACCAACGCGCCTCACGGTCCGTTCCGTGTACCTGATGCTTACGGTGAAGTCTACCGCAGGAAGGGTGTGCAAGGCGAGCGTGCGAATTTCTACGGTATGATCACCAATATTGACGACAATATGGCACGGTTGCGGCATCACCTCCGGGTCTTGGGGCTTGAGGAGAACACCCTCCTAATCTTCATGACAGATAACGGTTCCGCAATGGGATGCAATCTGGATGCGCAGCAGTTCGTCAGGGACGGTTATAATGCGGGGATGCGTGGAAAAAAAGGTTCGCCTTATGAAGGTGGGCATCGTGTGCCACTGTTCATGCATTGGCCCGGGGGCGGCTTCACGGAAAAGCAGGAGGTGCCCGAACTCACTGCTAATATTGATTTGCTCCCGACACTGATAGATCTCTGTGATCTCGAAGTCTCGTCAAATGTGAGTTTCCACGGTACAAGCATCGTTCCGTTGTTAAGAAACGAGGGGGAAACGTGGGAGGAACGGGTTATCGTTACCGACTCGCAGCGCGTTGAAAATCCGATTAAATGGAAAGACAGTGCTACAATGTCGCAACGGTGGCGACTCATCAATGGGAAAGAACTCTACGATATCCAAGCCGACCCTGGGCAACAACACGATATTGCGGATGCACATCGAGAGGTTGTTGCTGAACTCCGTGAGCATTATGAAGCGTGGTGGAAACTGGTTTCAAAGCGTTTTGATGAGGATTGTCCGATTGTCGTTGGAACGCAAAGCGAGCCTGTTACGTGTATTACAACGCACGATTGGCACGGGGAGGCGCACGCATGGAATCAAGGGATGATTCGCCGCGGCATGGAGTGCAACGGTTATTGGGCGATTGAGATACCGGAAGATGGACAGTACAGTTTTGAGCTACGTCGGTGGCCCTACGCCGAAAACAGAGCAATAACAGATGGCATTCCGGGTGAGCATATTGATCTTTACAACGGTGGAAAGGCGTTAGGGTTAACAACAGCACAAATTCGTGTTGGGGACCAGACGGCTACACAAGCCATTTCACCGGATGCAAAGGGCGTGACGTTTACATTCGACCTCACCGCCGGTCAGACGCGGCTTCACACTGAATTCGCGGATGAAACAGGGGAATTGGCAATTGGGGCGTATTACGTGTATGCGAAACGGGTCATCTAAGATATGGCGTTACTGGTAAACAGGAGAGGTTGCCACGCGAGAGAATAAACGTTCTAATTCATTCATTGACAGACCGAGAATTATTTCAAGGTCAGTTTGCGTTAACCCAAGTTGTTGGACACCGAGGCTCTCTTCAAAGTCAGTTTGCGTTAATCCAAAATCTTTGTATCCCTGAATGATGATTTTGAGATACCATCTTGAGGGAGGTTCCGAATTGTCAGACGCTTCTTTCATCCTGTAGAACATGACGTTGTCTTGATAATATTTACCATAGTAATCAGGGTAACCTTCGTACGTATCAAGAGCGACTTCATGGTCTTCTGTAATTTCCCAGAGTCCACCGTGAACGATGCCTTCGTCCGCGGGAACAATATCGGCGTGGTAGTTAAAAACAAGGCGAAAACCCTTAAGTTCGGACTTCCTTATACGAGTGATACCGGGACACCGTTGTTGCGTTTGAGAAACATTCATATTGGATCCATACGCAAAATATTGCATCGGTGTCTTCCTTCTGTGAAGCGGTCCCTAAACAGCGTAAAGGGACCGCAAAATTGTTGCTATTGCGCCTTCAGTTTTCCCCAGAGTACAGGCAGTTTTTCCGACGGATCCACAGCGAAAGCAGTGAAAAGGATACCGTCATTCATAATGCTCTGAACCTCGTCTTCGGTGAGTCCATCGTTGAAGAGACCGACCTCGTCCATAATAGTGGCGGAGAGGAAACCTACGCCTTTGTCTGTGGCGAGCCACGCCGTTTGATCCTGGTCTTGGAGTTGGAATTTCGGTACCTTTTGAGAAACTTTCTCTTCGCCATCAACATAGATTTTACAGGTCTCTCCGTCGTAGACATTGGCGACATGATACCATGTCCCAGCCTTAACAGTCACACCGCTGGTAACATTCCAAGTATTTGTCCAACTACGGAGGATATTCGCCCCCTCTTTGTAAGGAACGTAGCGGTTGTTGCTCTGATCCCATATAGAGAAATAGTTCTGCTGCCCCCCAATGTCGGTAAAGTTTAGCCACAAGATGAAGGTCACTTTATCTTCGATAATGCCTTTACCGAGCGGGATGGTGACGGTCCCACCCTTTTTGATTTCAAGGGCACCATCGAATTTGCCTTTTGCCCATTTCGCGTTCGTAATTGTGCCTTTACGTCCGTTTTCGGACGCGTCTTCAGCGGTATCACCTTTACCTTCGTCCAATAACCAGATGCCGACGATCCTATCCGGATCAATCTCGGCTTGGCTGTAACCAGCGATCCAACCTAACGCGAGTATCGCGCATAGAAATATTTTTAGTTTCACGAGTTGTGCTCCTTTTTGATTGTGCACAGAATTCCGACCATAGTTCAACACGACAATCAGAGATGTGATCGGTATATTCATCACATTAGACTTCTCAAGGGTGTTGTAAGTTTAATCTTATTTCTGCTTGTTGATTTGTCCAGATTTTAATTTGACAACGCCCCAGAATTAGGATATACTATAATTACTTGCCGGGATGCTGGAATTTGGTAGACAGGCTAGGTTCAGGGTCTAGTGTGCATTACGCGCGTAAGGGTTCGAGCCCCTTTCCCGGCATCTACAAATGTTATGTCGGCACGCTATCCAAGTGTGCCTATTCGCTTTGTTCTCTTTCTAATGTCTCGGGTACCAACCACAAGAAAATCGCTACTGCGAGATAGCCGATGCCTCCCAAGGCGAAGCCGGAATAACTCAACCCGAACACATCAGCAATATTGCCAACAACGACCGGTCCTGCTGACCCCCCAAAATCTCCTGTGAGCCGCCATAACCCTAAGAATTCACCCGTTCCGTCTCGCGGTGCTAAGTCGGCTCCGAGTGTCATCATCGTCCCCGAAGCAACACCGTTGCCGAGTCGCATGAGGATCGCTGCAAGCAGCAGCCACGTAAATGTGCCTGTAAACGGCATCAACACCATGCCGGTGGCAAAGATGCAAATCCCAGGGACTGTCGCATACCTTCGACCAAACCGATCCATCATAAAACCAGCAATCGGAAACATTGACATGTCCACGGCTGACGATATCATGACGACCGCTCGGACTTGTTGCGTTGTTAATCCGACAATGTCGTCAGCATAGAGTGGAATAATGATATGACACCCACGCCGTAGTGTTTGGACGCAGATCTGTCCTACGCCTGCTGTAGCGAGCAGTCGGGCATGTTGACGCGATACCTGGAGCAGGTGTTTCAGATAGGGAAGTTTCTTATCGGTTGTTTCACTGGGGTGGCGGTGCGTCTTTGGAATGAAAAAGAAACAGAGGCAGAGGTTAAGCATCACAATGCCAGCATAGATAAAAAAGGGCAGACGTAGATTTACCCCAAGAAAGATAGAGAGGAACTGTCCTGCGAAGGTCCCCATCCGGTTTACACCACCGAATAGGGCAATCGCTCTCCCGCGGTTCGCTATCGGAATGACATCTGTCATATAAGCGTGGCGGGCGAGCATCCACAAGGCATTCCCGATTCCGCCAACCAACTGTGCCCCGATAAGTTGGAAAAAATGCGTTGCCGCGCCCATCCCGACAGTGGACAAACCTATCATCACCAAGCCGCACAACATTGACGGTTTGCGTCCGAGTCGTTCTACCAAAATACCCGCTGGAATATTTCCAAGTACACCGACAGCAAGGACAATTGTTGTTAAGGTATAGGATAACTCAAACGATTTAACGTAAATCGAGAGTGTTGGTGAAACAATGCCTCCGCCTGTCGCCAACAAAAATGCTGGAATGTAGATAGGGAGAATCAGCGAAACTCGGCTAAATTTAGGGTTATTCAATTTTAGGTGACTTTCAACACGGATAACTTTTTAGGATGCCTTATTCTCAAAAAACAGTGAGCAAAGCGTCCACATAGCACGTATGGGTCGCCTCATCAAACAAGATAAACTGAATCGTTGCTGGCACAGTGTTGCTCTGCAGCACAAGTTCCTTCACCGCAGTTAGCGCAACGACTGCTGCTTTCTCCGTTGGGTATCCATAGATACCGGTGCTAATAGAAGGAAAAGCGATGCTCTGAATGTTGTTTTCTACAGCAAGTCGAAGGCTTTCCTGATAACAACTCGCCAGTAGTTCGGCTTCACCGGAATTACCGCCTTCCCATACCGGTCCAACTGTGTGAATCACATATTTCGCGTGAAGGTTGCCTCCTTGGGTAATGACCGCTTTGCCAGTAGGACAACCGCCTTCGCGTCTGCGGATCTCTGCGCAGGCTTGCTCAATTGCGTCCCCACCGGCGCGCCGTATTGCCCCATCTACCCCGCCCCCACCGATAAGTTGGTTGTTCGCTGCGTTCACGATAGCATCAACTTCGGCTTTGGTTATATCGCCTTGGATCATTTCCAAGTCTGTTTGTTTAATCTGCGTTTTCATTGGACATCCTCCATATCGTTACCGATTTCTCTGAACGAAACCTACCCTATGCAGCTCCTGTAAAATGAAAGGTTCTATAGGGGTATTGCTTTCTAATTTTGCATAGCCGATCCCTTGATCGGTGCAGAAACGTTGCAAATTGTCACAAAACGCCTGCTGTTGATCCCGGTATTGCGCGAGGGTTTCTGCATTAATTGTGACAGCTTTCGTTTCACCTGTTTCGGCATCTTCCACCAACCAGTCTCCGCCGGTAGGTGTGTTATCCAAGTGTGCTTGCGGGTCTATCTCTTCTGGACTTATCAAATGGATTGCTGTGAGAGAGAACCCACACCCTGAGAGTAATTTGAATCCGTCGGCGTAACCGATCGGATCCAAAAAATCTGAAAGTATGACAGCCATCCCAGCGCGTCGTTGGTACATAGGAAGTTGCTTAAGACATTCCGTGAGTCTCGTTTGTCCGGATGCTGCAATTGTGTCGAGTGCTTTTGTTAGACGTGGGAATTGTGATTTGCCTGTTGTTGGTGGTAGCGTTGGCGAGAGTCGTTCAGTACAGGTGTAGACTGCGACGCTGTCGGCGTGTGCCAAGGCGATATAGCCTAACGCTGCGGCGATCTGTTTAGCGCACATCAATTTAGTAGGCGATCCAAATTCCATGGAACGGCTATTGTCAATAAGTAGTCCAAGTGGTAAGTCTTCGTCAGTGTGGAAAAGTTTGATAAAGAGTCTATCTAACCGTGCGTAAATGTTCCAGTCGACATGTCGCAGATCATCGCCGGGTTCATAAACACGATAGTCAGCGAATTCCATACCCGTGCCGCGATTGAGGCTTCGGCGTTCGCCTCTAAATTTGCTGCGGAACGCACGCTTGGAGCGAATGTAGAAGGGGTCAAGTCGTTTCAGAAATTGTGGTGTAAGAAGCATCGCTATAAGTATTTAGGATAGTAGAGAAACGGGTGTACGAGGCACGAAAATCTCGTCTTATAATTAGGTCAGTAGTATAACACAGTTCGTTAAAAAAACACAAGAATTTTGCATATTTAATTTGACATCCGCTAAAAGATGGTGTATAATTTTAACTACCGAATCGGACGTAGAATGTCATAGGTAAGCGTCCATTACGTTCCTCGGTAAGGTCTCTGAAATTGCGGTTGTTGCCTGTAAATTGAGCGTATGTGTTCCTTTCGGGGCGTAGCGCAGCCCGGCTAGCGCGTCTGCTTTGGGAGCAGAAGGTCGGAGGTTCGAATCCTCTCGCCCCGATTCAAAATTGCCTGATAACACAAGCGCCTATAGCTCAATTGGATAGAGCAACGGACTTCTAATCCGTAGGTTGCAGGTTCGACTCCTGCTAGGCGTACTTTTCATACTGCTCACGGGGAAGAGAAGAAAATATGGTGGATGTAGCTCAGGGGGTAGAGCGCTTGACTGTGGATCAAGAGGGCGTGGGTTCAAATCCCATCATCCACCTTCATGAGCGTCCGTAGTTCAATGGATAGAGCAATAGTCTTCGGAACTATAAGTTGGGGGTTCGAATCCCTCCGGACGCGTATACTTTTGGATGCCAAGTCCACGCTTTGGGTGTGCGATAGTGCTTAGCGAGTGGGTGCCGATGAATGCGCCTATGCTCAAGGCAGTCAGCAAGTGCGCCGTTAGCTCAATTGGCAGAGCATCTGACTCTTAATCAGGCGGTTGAAGGTTCGATTCCTTCACGGCGCATTGTTAACAGAATACACCGAATTCGGGCGGGTGCTGGAATTGGTAGACAGGATAGACTTAGGATCTATTGGGGTTACGCCTCGTGAGGGTTCAAGTCCCTCCTCGCCCATGCTCGTATTAGATATATAAAGTATCCGGGCTTTGAATGCCTGACGTGAGGACAGACATTTGAGAGTTCAAATTGAAAGGTTAGACACCACGCAAGTCCGTCTGGACATTGAGGTGCCTTCTGAAGACGTTAATGCAGCATTAAAGGAAACTTATGAGACCTTACGTACCCAAGTCTCGATTCCGGGTTTCCGAAAAGGGCGCGTGCCTGTCTCAATCCTCAAGTCGAGATTTCCTGATTACGTCAATAGTGAAGCTGTCCGGTATCTGGTTGCCCCTGCTTACGAAGACGCTATTTATAGGGAAAAACTGAATCCACTCTCTCAGCCGAATTTCACACCTCCCCTTGATGAATTACGGGTTCAGGAAAACGAACCGTTCACATTCTCAGCCACCGTTGATATTCGACCGAATATAAGTCTCCCACCTTATGAAGACCTTGAGACGGATAAAAATCCGGTGAATGTCCCTCGTGAAGATGTTGATGCCTATATTACACGACTACAGGCGCAGTCTGCAACTTATGAACCGCTTGACACTGAGCGTCCGGTCGAGGCGAAAGATTGTGTCCGTGTAGATTGGGAGTGCTTAATTAACGGGGAGCGGATTGAGCCTGAATCGAGGCAAGATGTTGATATAGAACTCGGTATCGGGGCGTTAAATGAAAGACTTGAGCAGGCCCTGATTGGGATGCAGATTGGCGAAACAAAATCCGTGGATATCGATTTTCCACAAGAACATCCGATCACAGAACTTGCAGGAAAATTGGCGAAATATGCTATCACAGTGCACGCTATTACACAAAAGCATCTCCCCGCATTAGATGACGAGTTTGCGAAAGACCTTGGATATGAAAACTATTCACAACTTTATGGGCTGATATGGAACAATCTGGTCGAAGAAGAGACAAGTTTACATGTTGATAAGCAGAAGGCGGAATTATTGGCTCAACTCATTGAAAAAACTGATATTGCGATTCCAGAGCCGTTAGTTGATCAATATGTGGGACAGACGCTCCAGAATGTCAAGCAACAATTAGCGAACGAACAGAGAACAGCCGAAGATGCCGGGATCAATATGGATACCTTGCCTGATGAACTGCGGCGAGATGTCATTCAACAAACAAAGCAGTCGTGGATTTTCGATATTATCGCTGAAGCGGAGGGCATCTACGTATCCGATGATGAATTAGAATACGAAATCCGTCGCGCTGCTGAGCAACAAAATCGAGACGCTCAAAAATACGCGGACCTCTTGAAGTCAAGCAATCGACTGGAAGAACTCCGAGGGCAACTACAACACGAAAAAATTTATCAGTTCCTCATTCACCGTGCGTCCGCTAAACAGTCGCTCATAATCGCCTGATAATAGTTATAAGTTAGGAGGTTAACAGTTATAAGTTAAGAGGAAGACGGATGTTCCCACCGCTTCTTAACCAACCACTTATAATTTATAACCTATAACCTTTAAAAAACATGAATCTTGTACCTATCGTTGTTGAACAAACCAGTCGAGGCGAACGCTCATACGACATTTATTCTCGCTTGCTTGAAGACCGGATAATCATGATCGGAACCCCGATTGATGACGATGTTACTGCCAATATCGTAACAGCACAGATGCTTTTCCTTGAGGGGAAGGACCCGGATGCGGATATTATTCTCTACATTAATACACCCGGTGGGTCTGTTTCCGCCGGTTTGGCGATTTACGATACAATGCAGTATATCAAAGCAGATGTGCAGACTTGGTGTTTAGGTCGAGCGTATAGTATGGGAGCGATTTTGCTTGCTGCGGGTGCTCCCGGTAAACGCTATGCGTTACCACATGCGAAAGCACTTATTCATCAACCGATGGCAACGGGGATCGGGGGTCAAGCCTCTGATATTAGCATTCATGCGAAAGAAATCCTACAAGAGCGAGATCGGCTTTATACTATTTTAGCCGAACATACCGGTCAAGATGTTGACAAGATCGCTACTGATGCTGACCGTGATTTTTACATGACGGCTGATCAAGCTCTTGGATACGGTCTTGTTGATCATGTTGTAGCACAGCGTGCCACAGAGAGAGAATAGTTGTCGGTTGTCGGTTGTCGGTTAAGAGAACGACTTTATATATCAAGTTTCCCTCTTAACCGACAATTGAAAGGTTTTTCGCAGAAAACCCGAACCGACAACTGATGCCCCTTAAAAAAGGAGAACCTCTATGTCACAATCCGCCCATCGTGAAGTGTCTTGTTCTTTCTGTCAACAGGACAGTACACAAGTCCGTCTACGACTCCTTCAGGGCAGGGAAGCCAATATTTGTGTTGAATGCATTGTCCGGCTATCAGCATCCACATCGGATAGTGCTTCATGTGCATTTTGTAGGCGCGATAATACTCACGTCGAAAAACTCTTTAATGGACTTGAGGCGAATATTTGTGAGAGATGTCTTGCCGAGTGTATTGATCTCTGTAACGATATTCTTGCTCGTAAGCCAGATGGTAGTTTTGATCTATCCATGGAGGACTTTAACAAAGCGGAGGGCCCCGAGGAACAAGACGAACTTGAAGGTGATCAAGAGGAACCTGCCCAGGCGCGCGGACACGGTATTCACCAACGTTCCGAAACCAATGCCACAAATACAACGCCCTCGGAAAGAAAAAATGAACAGAACGCATTTGCAGAACCCCCTTCGCCTGAAGAAATTAAAGCAAAACTTGATGAATACGTAATAGGTCAAGAACATGCCAAAAAGACATTGTCCGTTGCTGTTTACACGCACTATAAACGCTTACATCACAGCGATATGAGTGATGATGTTGAATTAGATAAAAGCAACATTTTGCTCATCGGCCCGACAGGTACAGGGAAAACGCTTCTTGCGCAAACACTTGCCAGGGTGTTAGATGTGCCTTTTGCCATCACTGATGCAACAACGTTGACGGAAGCGGGTTACGTGGGTGAGGATGTCGAGAATATTATATTGAAACTGGTTCAAGCGGCGGATGGCGATGTGGCACGTGCTGAAACCGGTATCATTTATATTGACGAAATTGACAAGATTACTCGGAAATCCGAAAATCCATCAATTACTCGCGACGTATCCGGCGAAGGCGTTCAGCAAGCATTACTTAAGATTTTGGAAGGCACAACCGCGAATGTGCCACCGCGTGGCGGTAGGAAGCACCCTCATCAAGAGATGATTGAGGTAAATACCAAAAAGGTATTGTTTATCTGCGGTGGGACCTTTATTGGATTAGATAAAGGCATTAAGGACAGACTCGGAAAGCAGAGCATCGGTTTTGGTTCGCCTATCCAACCGAAAAGTGAGACCAAAATTCATGAAATTCTTGCCCAAGTAACACCAAAGGACCTTATCAAATACGGATTTATCCCAGAATTGATTGGACGCCTGCCGGTTGTTACGACGCTTCATGAGTTGGATGCCCCGGCGTTGATTCGTATTCTCACGGAACCGAAGAACGCGCTCGTCAAACAATATCGGCGTCTTTTGGCGTATGAAGGTGTGCAATTCCATGCGACTGATGAAGCATTAACGGCTATCGCAGACGAAGTTATTGAACGGGAAACGGGTGCGCGCGGGTTAAGAGCCGTTTTTGAAAAGATTATGCTTGATACCCTCTATTGTCTTCCATCACTTGACGGTGTTGAAGCATGTCATATCACCGAAGATTCTGTGCGTAATAGTGAACCGCCGGAACTCACTTACACAAAATCTGAAGAACTTAAAACTGCTTAGGCACAGTTTTGTGGATGAGCCGTTTGCTACTATGAGGAAATAGCCATCAGCCATCGGCTATCAGCAAAGAGGTTTTAGCGTAACCAAACACCTCTTTTACTGACTGCTGACTGCTGATAGCCATTAAAAAAATATGGATTCGACAGCAGCGAAAGAACATGGAACCATAAGTTTGCCTGTTATTGATTTGTCTCCGGATTTTGATAGGTATTCTCCTTTTCCGAAGACGAGGTCTTTCTTAAATGCCGCCCGTAAGATGGGGATTCGGGCAACCCGTGCTGCCCTCCGCTCGAATAAGCGGATACTCCTTCTCCACCAAAAAGTGGAGTTGGAAGAAGGAGAAGATGTCGCCCCTGAACATCTCCACGCTATTGGTGCTGTCGCGAATATTATTGAATCTTACGAACCTGGTGACGGTACTATCCGTATCGCTATTGCTGCAGAACAACGCGCAATTGTTCTTAGGTTTACGAAAACGGCTGATTTTTTGCAAGCAGACGTGCAAATTATCCACGAAGAGATCGGGTTAGCAAACGCCGCTGGATCTCTTGTCAAAGATACTAAGAAGCTTTTCAATAACTACGCAAAAACGAGGCAGAAAGAGCAGGCGCGCAGTTCACAACCGCATGTTTTGACCTTGGAAGAAGTGAAGCAGCTTATTAAAGAGGAAGAAGAACCGGGATCTCTTGCAGATGTTATTGCCGGATTTCTCGACCTCACTGTGCCGGAACGCCAAAGTGTTATTGAGGAATTCAACCCCATTAAACGTTTACAACTCATTATACAGTTTTTGAACGAGGCACTCGAGCGGAATGAACTCCGAGATGACATTCACAATCAGGTCCGGGAATCTGTCCAGAAGACGCATCGCGAATTCTATCTTCAGGAACAGATGAAGGTCATTCAGAAGGAGCTCGGCAGAGATGATATCGCCGAAGTCGATGAACTCCGAGAACAGGTGAAAAACGCCGGAATGTCCGAAGAAGCAGAGGAGAAGGCCCTTAAGGAGCTTGATCGGCTTGCCCAGATACCGCCGCAATCTGCTGAATCCGGGGTTATCCGTACTTATGTTGATTGTATACTCGCCTTACCTTGGAAGGCGAGCACGGAGCACCAACTCCAGCTTCCGGAGGCGCAACGCATACTTGATGAAGATCACTACGGGTTGGAGAAACCGAAAGAGAATGTGCTCGAATACCTTGCTGTTTTACAACTCGTGAAGCACCTTAAAGGCCCTATTATTTGCCTCGTTGGTCCGCCGGGGGTTGGGAAAACCTCGCTCGGTAAATCGATTGCCCGTGCGACTGGTAGGAAGTTTGTTAGAATGTCGCTCGGTGGTGTTCGAGATGAAGCCGAAATCCGCGGACACAGACGTACCTATATCGGTGCTATTCCTGGACGTATCATTCAAGGCCTCCGTGATGTAAAGTCGAAAAATCCGCTCTTTTTACTTGATGAGATTGATAAACTGAGTTCGGATTTCCGAGGCGATCCTGCGTCTGCTCTCCTTGAAGTTCTTGATCCAGAACAGAATTCGACCTTCCGTGACCATTACATGGATATTGCTTTTGATCTCTCTGATGTGATGTTCATCACGACCGCTAACACCCGTGTTACGATACCGCCTGCGCTCCAGGACCGGATGGAGATCATTGAGTTGCCGGGTTACACCGATTTCGAGAAGCACAATATCGCTACCTTTACACCGAATGGACTTATTCCGAAGCAGCTTGAACGTCACGGGCTTTCAGATGATAATATCACCTTCACAGACGAAGCCATTTATGAGATGATACATAAGTATACCCGCGAGGCTGGGGTCCGCAACCTTGAACGCACGATCACGACCATCATGCGGAAAGTCGCCAGAGAGATCGTCACCGAAGAGACACCGGATCTGAAAATTGAAGTGACACCCACCAATTTGAGCGATTATCTCGGACCGGCTAAGTGGACGCGCACAAAAGCCGAAGAACGCGACGAGGTCGGTGTCGCTACAGGGATGGTATGGACACAGATTGGGGGGGATATCGTCTCCGTTGAAGCAACGACGATGCAGGGAGAAGGCAAACTGAATATGACAGGGCAGCTTCAGGAAGTCATGCGTGAATCTGTCCAGACAGCTGTTGCCTATATCCGTTCGCGTGCCGAGTTTTTCGCGTTGCCTGACAAACAGTTTGAGCAGCTGGATATTCATATCCACATTCCAGAGGGCGCAGTCCCGAAAGACGGCCCCTCGGCTGGGATTACCGTTGCTACAGCGATTCTCTCTACGTTAACAGGTAAGTCTGTCCGCAAAGATATCGCTATGACTGGCGAAATTACGCTTCGCGGTAGAGTGCTGCCGATCGGCGGTTTAAAAGAAAAAGCACTTGCCGCTTACCGAAATGGTATCTTTGACATCATCATTCCGGTGGACAACGAGAAAGATGAAGTTGACATCCCGACAGAAATTCGTGAAGGGATTCGTTTTCACAAAGTCAACGATATGATGGAGGTCCTGGAATTGGCACTGACAGAACCTGTCGTGGACCCCGAAGTCCCAGTAGAAATGTCAGTCCCTTCTCAGCCATCTGTGTAAGATAGTTGTCAGTTGTCAGATCGTTTTTTCTCTGGACGATAAAAAACTGTCAGCTGTCAGTTAAAGAGGGTTCTGGACTCCCTCAATATTTTTAGACAATCCGAAACGCTCTTAACCGATAACTTTAAAAAAAATGCGGTTAGATAAATTCCTGCAGGTCAGCCGTCTTGTAAAACGGCGGACGATTGCGAATACCCTCTGTAGCAAAGGCGCAGTGAGCGTCAACGGACACGTTGCGAAAGCTGGAAAGATGCTTTCTATAGGTGATGTAATTCGTATGCCTGGGTCCCCAGCGACTATTGGGGAAGGGCGCGCGGCAGGCGTTGAGGACGTGCCAGCGTCTGAATACGAGGTTGTTGAACTTCCCTCTGGGAACGTCTCGCGTGCGCGTGCTGCAACACTCTACCGTCAAGTAAACCCGTAGCCTCCATCTCCTGATCGAGGCATCACTTGCTTCGATTAAAGGAGAAAAAATTGCAATGACTCGCGATATCAGCCATCAGCCGTCAGTTGTCAGCCGTCAGTTAAGAGAGGGATTTGATAAATCAGATCGCCTCTTTGCTGACAGCCGAAAGCCGAAAGCCGAAAGTCATTCTAACCGAGAACCGAGTGCCAAAACGCAGCATACCACAAATAGGCCCAAGATTGGGCTAACGATGGGGGACGCAGCTGGCATCGGTCCCGAAATCATTATCAAGGCACTTGGACACAAAAGTGTATATTCAATGTGCCAACCGATTGTCATCGGAAGTCCTGCTATCCTTCAAGATGCTTGTCAATTCATATCCGCTGGCGCGCCTGAGTTAAAATTGAATGTTATCAAGACCGCGATGCAAGCAAGTGGGACGCACGGGATAATTGATGTGCTTGATGTCTCTTCCCTATCGCCTGAAGAGATTTGCCGTGGCACCATAGATGTGCGTGCAGGTGCTGCTGCTGTCAAAGCGATTGAGGTGGCTGCACACCTCGCGATGCGTGGTGAGCTTGATGCTATCACAACTGCTCCAATATGCAAATCAGCCATAAATCGCGCAGGAATCCCCTATTCAGGGCACACAGAAATGCTTGCTGCATTTACGAATACACCTGACGTAGTGATGATGCTCTGTACACCTGAAGCATTGACCCCGAACCCCACTTTGGAAGCCACAACGCGTAGGGGCGAGGTCACCTCACCCCTTGAAAACAAACGCGTCGATTTTGCAGTCTCTTTTGTGACAAACCATATCGCGTTGGCTGACGTTCCGAAACATCTCTCTATTCCAAGAATCGTCAATGTTATCCAGATCACGCAACAAGTGTTGATCCGCTGTGGTATTTCTGAACCTCGACTGGTCGTTGCGGCCCTAAACCCTCACGCGGGTGAAAATGGTATGTTCGGAGAGGAGGAAGCGCGTTTTATCCATCCAGCCGTTGCAAAGGTCCAGGCACAAAACGGTCCGATAGATGGTCCGCTCCCTGCCGATGTGCTTTTTGTCAAAGCACATCAGGGCCAGTGGCACGCTGTTATCGCTATGTATCACGATCAAGGTAACATCCCGATAAAACTTCTCGGCTTTGGGAAACTTGTAAATATCACTTTAGGCTTACCGATAATCCGCACCAGTGTAGACCACGGCACAGCGTTTGACATAGCCGGTAAAGGTATCGCTAATGAGAGCAGCCTTGTTGCGGCACTAAACTGCGCCTCTCGACTCACGAATTAGCCACCAGTAAGAATGACTTTCAGCAGTTGGAAACCATCAGCTTTCAGCAAAGACGCAAGCGTTCCAAAACTGCCTCACAGTGAGAGTTTTCTTTACTGATGGCTATTCCTATGGTAGATTTTAGAATTAAAGAGACATTGTAAAGCAACAAAGTTAAGAAAGTTCATCAGCAGAGCGTTCCGCTTTCGCTGCTGTCTATTTATTTTTATAGTTCACGAGAGAAAGAATCGTAAAACGCCATGAAAAAGACGCTTATTTTTTTCGCCATACTCCTTGCGCTTTCTACTGTTCCAATGCTGATTGCTGTAGGGCAGACCCAGTCAGGGTCCCTACCTGTTCGTGGGGACGAGGTGCTACCGCTTCAGATTCTTGCAATCACAGCGGACACCCTCACAGCACGTTTCACTCTACCAGAACTTAAGATAACAACACGGGCTTCCTCTCCTGTGGACGATTCCGAAGAGGTGATAACTGATATTCGTTTTGCGGGCGCGGACCGGACGCTTGACGTAGGCAAACCGCAGCTACCTATTTACACACAACGCATTGGAATCCCTGTCGCGGGAACGCCGGTTGTTACCATTATTCAAGCGCGTCCAGAGATGAAGACGATCGAAAATGTACGTATCACACCTGATGATCCAATTTTCCCTACTCTGGTCTCCAGCGATGCCCCGCGGGCTTCCGCCAAATTTCATCCCACGCAGCTTGTAGAGGTCATCCCCAGGGGTTTGGTGCGAGACCAGCGCATCGGCAGTTTGCAAATCAACCCGGTGCAATACAATCAGGCAACGAAGCAGTTAAAGGTATTCCGGTCTGTGACGTTCCGCGTGCATTTTCCGGGGGCGGTTATTGGTGGTACTGTTCCTACTGCACTTTCTTCTTTTCGAGAATCCCCACGTGTTTTTGAGAACCTGTTCCGAGGGACATTGCGTAACTATGAGCAGGCAAAGCTGTGGCGCAAACAACGCCGAGTACTTTATAATGTTGCAGATGGCAATCACGTTCCCGGAGCACCGCCGCTCATTAATGCAAGCACACGCCGTTTTAAAATCCCTATCACTCGGACAGATATGTATCATATTACCTATAACAACATTAAGGTGCATACCGGTATTGAACCAGAGACTATAGACCTTGATACACTTCGATTGGAGAGCAGTGGGAAGAAACAAGGTGTCTATATTTTCGATGAAAACGAGAACAATAGGCTTGACCCTGGTGAGTTGATTGTTTTTTATGGTCGGGCATTAGTAGACAACAAATTTACCGATGAAAACGTCTACTGGCTCCGTTTTGGTTTACGCGGAGAGCCGGACGCTGGTCTTGAGCCATCGCGCGTAGGGGTGCGCGATGGGGCACCGCGAACGCCAAACTTAGTATCCCCTAAAGCCTTTTTCACACGTGTTCGCTTTGAGGAGAATAGGCATCACGATGCCTTAGACGGCAGCGATATTAAATCTGAACTTGCGGACCACTATTTCGGTGTCGCCTTCCGCGGTGGGAATATTGAAACAAGCAGAAAAGTTTTTCCGATAGAGCCGACAGACATCCCGGGAGCGATCCCGCGGCTTCAAATTGATCGCACCGCTACTTTGCGTATCAAATTCCAAGGTGCCTCTCGCAAGGGGAGTGCGCGCCACATCGCGCGCATCACTTTTAATAACAAGAGACTTGATAGAGATGAGGAGTGGAAACGTCAAAATTGGCAGACTGCAATCCGCGACATCCCACCGGATATCATCTTCCACGATACAACGAACTATATGCGCATTGATGCGCTTGATAGAAACGATACGCCACCGGGATCTTACGATTTTTACCTCGACTGGTATGAACTTGACTATTGGCGGGACTTTCAAGCGGATTTCAATCGCCTTGAATTTAACACCAATACTGAACCGCGGAACCGTGGTGAAGTTCAGTACCGAATTGGAAACTTCTTTCACGACACAATAGATGTATATCAGTTGGGTGAAAACGGAATTACAAGTAGACTCACTGGTGGTAAAGTCACTCGATCGGGGGCGAGTCGTCAGATTTTATTTCAGGATACTGTCAGCCAGTATAGACGCTATTTTGTTGTAAGTCATAATAGCTATAGAAATATCAACGCGCTCGTTCCGACACCACCGACACCGTTAAGGAACCCTGCTAACCAAGCCGATTATGTCGTCATTACACACTCGACTTTCGCCGAAAGTATTCTTCCGCTTGTTGAATTCAGGCATTCGCAAGGTTTAACAACCATGGTTGTTGATATTGATGACATTTACAATGAATTTAGCGACGGTCTCTTCAACCCCTTTGCGATCCAGAAATTCCTACGGTATGCCTACCATAACTGGCAGCAACCCGCGCCGACTTATGTACTCCTTGTTGGCGATGCACACTACGATTACAAGAGAGCCACTGTTGATATCTATCGGAAAGATCAGACGTTTCGAGGCACTTATAACCTCTATCCGAACTACGTGCCGACGTATCATGGTTGGGCCCCTGCGAGTGGTGAAACTGCTATGGATCAGCGTTTTGTCAACATCAGTGGAGAGGATGCTTTGCCCGATATGCTTATTGGTAGACTCTCGGTGCAAAGCCCTGAAGCCCTCACAACCATGGTTCAAAAGATTATTGACTATGAAAAGAATCCGAAAATGGGGTTGTGGCAAGGTACGTTAATTCAGGTGGCAGACAACCATACAGACAAACCCAACGACGGTCTTTTTGAGGAATCTCGCGATGAACTGATACAGGAGGTTATCCCGCCCGGATATGACACGCGCCAAATCTATCTCCGAAAAATTGGGAGTCCTGACAGTACACGTAGGCGGATTATCGCTGCTATCAATAGTGGCGCGCTTGCAATTGAATACGCTGGGCACGGTGGCAGCCAGACTTGGGCAGATGAGTCTATTTTTCGTATTGAGGATGCTGCTGGTTTGCGGAACAAATACCTCCCTTTTGTTATCACAACAACCTGTCTCAATGGACAATTTGATAAACCTCAACAGGCGGGAAACTTCTGCCTCAGCGAACAGTTTTTATTGGGCAAGTACGGTGCTATTGCAGCACTTTCGGCGACACGACTCACCTACGGACAAGCAAATGCTGAGTTTGATATAGACCTCTTTGAAGCCTTTTTTCGTGTTGTTCAGGAGCCTCCAGAATTGGCGACGAACAGTACGCCCTTGCAGCCAACGATAGGATATATTATTGCCGATGCTAAAATTAGTTTTATCAACCGGATTCGGAATATAGATTGGATTCCTGGAACCGAATCATACACACTTTTTGGTGATCCGGCATCGCGCCTTGCTCGCCCGCAACTTGACGTAAAAGTGGAATTGGAACGCGTCGCGCTCAATGACACACATAAGATTGTGATGAAGGCGAACGAGGTGGGCGTGATCCGCAATTCAGGGCTCGAGGGGACAGAGGGTGTGAGTTTCACGCGCGCCTCCGATTTTAGCACAGACCCGGGTACATTTTTTGCTTCTGCGGTTTTTGCAAATAATTTTGATGACAACCTCCGCAATGACCTTACACGACGGGCAGGCGGTCAGGTTTGGCAGGGAGAGTACGGAACTGTTCGGATTGATGTCCCAAACAACGCGATACCCGGTAGTGGTTTTGCCCGTATTTTTGCTTATGACGACACCCGTGCTGCTGTCGGTGGCACTCGATTCTGGATAGATACACCTGTCGTATTCGATGTCCGTGAGACGCTTGATACCAAAGTCACGGATACTCTTAATATCAGTGCCCTCGTCCTTGATGACAAAGGACAGGTTGGCATACGAAGTATAAGCGTTTCATGGGATAATACTGATACCTTTGTAGAGGTGGTAACGCCTATGGTCCCTGCGCGCACACCGCTCGGTGATGTTCCACCGGGTGGCCGCTGGTATGAGCTTGAGACCCCTATCCCACTTCCACCAGGCGGGAAGCAGATACGTTACCGAATTCACATTACCGACAGTACAGGACACAAGGTCGTCATTCCATCGAAAACAGAACGCAACATTGTCAAGGCTCCTAAAGGACCGAACCTCGCAATCGGCACTGACGAGGCAGATAGGGCCCCTATTCGATATGCGTATGACGAGAAGAAAAACGGTTATCAACTCATAGCAGAATTGATCAATGACGGCGATCGTCCTGTGGTGGTGGATATTGAGGTCGTATTTGCTCAAGGGAACCCTGACGCTGATGGAGATTTTATCGTTGACGAAGACGCGGATGTTCTTGGGACAGTAATTGTGAAAATGACGGACTGGGCGGAAGGGACGTACGTGTGGCAACGTGCGACGGCTATCTTAGACCTCAATGCTCCGCTTGAGACGGGTGTCCACAACATTTATGTCCTTGCTGACCCGGAAGACCCGAGTATTGAAGATAAGATCACCGGACGTGTTCAAGAAGCCCGGTCTTATGATAACAAGCAGCATGTCTCTTTGATTGTCAACGATTTTAACTATCGACCCCAGGAAGAGTTACCAGCCTTTAGTTTAGATAGGGTATTTGACATCTATTTCCCCCCAAACGCACTTGAAATCGAAACACGGGGTACTGCGGGTATTCCGCTCTCGGTTACATCACAATCGCCAGCGGAGCCTTCCCAACCTGACCTTCAATTTGCCCCGATCCCGCGTGTCGCTGCCCTCCGGCGTGGGCTTATTCGGCAAGGTACGGCTGTTGCTCAATACTACGAACCGACATTTCGCACGGGCGCGTCAGTGCTTGCGAAACCTGCTGAGATCAAGCTCCGCTTTGATGTGAGTGCTTTGGAAGACATCGTCCGAGAGGAAAAAGATATTCAACCTGACAATCCTACATTTGAACATGAATTCACTGAGGTCACGAACCAATTGGCAATTTATGCGTGGCAGTCAAATGTCGCGCAAGGTTCACAATCGGACTCCACTACTGAGAAATCGGATGTTGACTTGTCGGCATGGCGACGGTTGCCGTCGAAAATCGACTATATCCCTGAAGGCAGGACCGAGAACGCGACTCCGATAGAAAAATCAGAAACCCGCGTTCTCGATTCTTTTCTGCTCGAAAATTATGTCACACCCGTACAGATGGAAAATGCGAGTCAACAGAAGTTAGAAATGGATAATATCACCATCAACCCAAATCTCACGCCTGCCGGCACTTGGGTTATCATTTTTCTTGATGCCTATGAGTACGAGGTATTTCTTAAGCGGAAGGGCTTACCAGAGAATCAAAAACTTGATAAGACTGGGCAACTTGATAATCCGTTCAGAGAGGAAGCATTCGGTTTAGAATTACGGATTCCACGGAAAGAGAATCGATCTCGTGATGTTAATTATGATTTTGAATTTGCCGATGTACTCGTCTTTGAAACTGACTATGACCCGCAAGGCGATGTCATCCTTACGCGCACATGGAGTGCTAATCGCGGTAACGGCAAAGCATCGGTAAGTAGTAAGCTTGGCCCCAAAGCAGAATTTGAGACAGGCGACTGGTTTATGTTTTTTCTCAATTCCAGTTACTATGAACTCCGTGATACCTCTAATGAGCCTGTTCATTTCCCGAATAATGTTAAAATACGCGGGAAGATCAACGAACCCATTTTCCTTACACATCTCGGCTTTGAACTGCTCGTCACGGCCAGTTCTGAAGAATTTGGGTTTGGCGATAAAATTAAATTCAGTAGTGCTCGCGTTGCTACTATCACAACGGAAGTCACTAAACTCACACGGTTTGCCCTCATGCGTAGTACCGATACCGAACCGCCTACTTTTAACTTATGGGTAGATGGTCTTCAACCACAGACGGGTAGTGTCATTGCCCCGCGTCCTGATATCTCTATTGTGCTACAAGATCCGAACGGTATCGATACAGAGTTCTTCACCCTTGAGAAACAAAAGGACGGTGGACCTTTTGAATCTGTCACGGACTATGAGCTCCGTACACAAGGCGGGCTTCAAACGGTGCCGATTGATTATCGTCCAATACTCTTCCCGGGCGAGTATACTTTCAACATTCGCGCGCAAGATTTCAACGGCAATGCTATCGGTGGTGATGACAGTGTTATCACTTACAGGTTTTTTGTCATTGAGGCACCTGATATCACGGAACCGGCTATTGACATCCAAGTCGGTGCGCGCGGCACAGGTTCAGCAGACGAGATGCTTGAGGAGCCTTTGGCAGACGGCGCAGTGCTCACAGAACAACCGCGCTTCAAGATTACCCTCACTGATGATACCGCACTTGACGAAACCAGTTTTCGATTCAAATTTGGAAATCTGTATGATGGACTTGAACCATTGGATGTAAGCAATTACACGCAAACTTTTGATCCGGCTGTTCCGGCAAACGCCGAGATCACCTATGCGCCAGACCTCGCTAACGGCGAATATCAACTTCAGATTACTGCGGCAGATACCAGTGAGAATATAGCGGAGTTTGTTACGACGTTTACCTTAAATGAAAAAGTCACACTCAGTGAAGTGTTCAATGTGCCGAATCCAGTGGACCGTGCGTTTGGGGGGAAGACTTTTTTCACCTATCATCTTGCCCAAGCACCCGACAGGGTTACAATCAAAATTTATAGTGTTAACGGTAGACTCCTCAAGACACTTGACGATGTGAGTGCGAACCGCGGTACGAATGAAGCCGGTTGGGATTGTCGAGATGAAGCAGGTGTTCGGTGTGCTAACGGCGTATATTTCTATCGCGTCGTTGCTAACACCGAAAATGGGAAAATAGAGAAGGTGGGAAGACTTGCCATTTTGAGATAGTTATCAGTTATCAGTTGTCAGTTGTCAGTTAAAGAGGTGGACTGTGGCGGTAACCTGAAAAGCAACCGTCACAAGAGATTAACCGAGAACCGAGAACTGAGAACTATTATTTATTTCAATGGTGAATAATCTGTTGGTTCAAGGATTTTTGAACTTGCCACATTAACCAGCGGTCCACCGACTTCCGTTAATCGTTTCGCTGCCTGCCACTCTGGATCGGCGATGAATGCATCCCACGCACGTTGATAATGTCCGAGGTCATCAAAGGCAAGTAAATAGACAAGTTCAGTTGTCGTTGCCTCACCGATGGCGGTTTCCCAAAACCCGATAACCTTCATACCGTGCTTCTCAAACAATGGTAACGTGATATTCGCAAATCGGTCATTCAGGTTCTTCATTTTCCCAGGTACGACCTGATACGTCCGTAATTCATAAATCATCTTTTTAATTTTCCTTGCGGTTCGGTGCGGCGGGTTTCACGAAGAACCTTCCTCTCCGTATATCCAGCCCGGCCCGTTGGTTGGGCTTACGCGATTTCTCTAAAGAGTTCAAGTGTTCTCTTTTAACTTTCCTTGCGGTTCGGTGCGGCGGGTTTCACGAAGAACCTTCCTCTCCGTATATCCAGCCCGGCCCGTTGGTTGGGCTTACGCGATTTCTCTAAAGAGTTCAAGTGTTCTCTTTTAGCTTTCCTTGCGGTTCGGTGGGGCGGGTTTCGCGAAAAGTCTCCTCTCCGTATATCTGCCCCTTCCCAGTAACGAGTGGGGACCCCGATTGGGCTTACGCGCTTTTTCTGTGAATAACTATCAGCGGTTAACAGCCACAGGACTTACGCAAATTTAGCACGCGATAGTAGACTTTTTAGTTCTAAACCCCCTAAATCCTCCTTATCAGGGGGACTTTAAGAGGAAATGGGTAAGTCCCAAGCCATATAGGCATGTAGCATGGAACAACGTCTTTTCACCACAAACGCGTCTTGCTAAAAGCCGATGGCTGATTGCTGAAAGCCACTCATCACAGAATCCCGTATTTATCATAAACCTCACGCAGCGTTGCACCGGCGCGGAGTTCGTCGCGGGTACGATTTTCGCCGCTGACCTTTGCCAAGGCAGCGGTAATCACTTCTGTTTCCACTGCTTGCGGAATAACAACAACACCGTCTGCATCACCGAACACGATATCGCCAGGGTTAACCGTGACACCACCGCATTCGATTGGAACATTATACGCTATTACATCGCCGCGTCCGTTAGAGTCAACAGGTGACAATCCCGTTGTAAACACCGGAAACCCCATCTCCAGGATCTGACGAGCGTCTCGGATAAATCCGTCAATGATAGCCCCACGCGCGCCTCTTGCCCGCGCCGCTGTTGAGAGGAGTTCTCCCCAAATACAGTTACGGGTGCTCTGGTTCGTAGAGCAGACGAACACATCGTCCTGTTTGAGGCTATCCACGGCTGCAATCTCCTGTTGGTATGGTTCGTCTGAAACCTCGTAGACATCGACACATAGCACAGGCATTGCGCGACCGACGACAATCGTGGTTGGGGTAAGAGGGCGGATGGTATGTCGTAGTGCCTGCTCGCGGTACCCGGCTGCGTCAAGTGCATCCGAAATCACAGCAGCGTATAACTGTTCTTCCATCATATCAAACAGTTCTGTATCGTTATCCCACTGTTTGGTTATTTCGGTTTCCATAATTGACTGCCTCTAATAATTCTGATAGCCTACTTCTTGGAGACGCGCTGCTTTCTCGGCAACCCCATCACTCAATTTTTCTTTATATGCCAGCAGTTTTGCGTCCAATTCGGGGAATTGGAGTGCCAGAATTTGGACAGCAAATAGTCCAGCATTGCGCGCGCCACCGGAACCAATTGCCATTGTTCCAACAGGAATACCGGGAGGCATCTGGACTGTTGCATACAGTGCATCCACACCGTTGAGCGGTCCACCATCGACCGGTACGCCGATGACTGGCAGTGTTGTATGCGCTGCGATGACACCCGCCAGATGTGCGGCACGTCCAGCCCCAGCGATAATTACCCGTCCACCTTCTGCTTTAATCTTCTCTGTCCACGCTGTTGTCCGTTCTGGTGAGCGGTGTGCGGAAGAGATCGTTATCTCAAAAGGGATCTCAAATTCCTCTAAAACCTTTGCGGCTTCTGCCATTTTTTCTAAGTCGGAATCACTTCCCATCACGATACCAACCAATGGCGTTTTTTGTTTTTGAAGCGACATATTTGTACTTGTACCTCTTTTAGTGGCTTTCAGCAATCAGCAGTCAGCAGTCAGTAGGGAAACCTGTGGCGGTTATAGTATCACTTCATTCGGATAAACGGCTCTTAACTGACAACTCTCACTGCGAGGCAAACTGAAAACTATTGATAAATAATATGTGAGTTTCTCTCTATAATTAATGGTTTGGGACCGCGTGATGGAAACTGTGCTGCCCACTCGTTCGGGTCATAATCACGGGTGACGAAACAGGCACGATGTACCGGCACAGCATGCTTCAGTCCGATCCGCGTTGCCATTTTAACGCACCCGTCGTAGAACGGAAATTCACCCTCAGTCGGATGGTTCGTCAGGAAACCGATGTCCGGTTTATGTGCCGCCACCGCTGAAATCAGTGCGTCGTGTTTTGCGAAATTGTTGATTGGATCGCCACTGAAGTAAAGCACTACGCCGTTACTGACGATTACGTATCCCAAATGCGTAACATCAGGCGGTGCTATGTCAGCGGATGCATCACCATCAGGTGGTTTGGCATAGACGGCATGTACGGTGAGACCATTGAGTGTTGTGGATTCTCCAGCCCGGATCTCCGAGATGTTCGCAGCCGCGACATCTGTTTCTGCAGAAATTTGATGCACACTCTCTTCGGGGCCCACAAATTGTGTCGCATTGGAAGTTTCCCACATCCGACGTATGGACTCTGGACAGGTGTGATCTCCGTGTGCGTGGGTCAATAGCACAAAATCGGTCGGAAGTGCCGACTCGTCGAGTGGCGGTTCGGTATGAATAAAACGGTCAGCGGGACGTTCCCGTGGAAAATAGGGGTCGATTTGGACAATGGTCCCGGTTGGATCCTTCAAAGCAAAACTGCTCTGTTCAAACCAGTGAACAGCAACGGCTCCTTCCGGTACCTTCAATTCAACAAGTGGATGCATATCTTTTAACTTTCCTTGCGGTTCGGTCAGGCGAGATTCTTATTTGATGTTCCAAGGCGTAATCCGTTCCTCTCTTACATTACGGACTACGGTCTTTTAGTACTAACTTTCCTTTTTTTATAATAGAGATAGACCACCAGTACACCGGCAACGGATCCCAGTGCATCTGCTACCCAATCTGCAAGCGTGGCGAATCTACCGGGGACGAAAGTCTGGTGCCACTCATCGCTCGCCCCATAGAGGGTCGAGAGTGCCGCTGCGATAAGCCATATAAGTTTTGATGGTATTACCGCGGGTTTCGCCTTTACAAAGGCGATGGCGAGTAGCCCACCCAGTATAGCATATTCGATGAAATGGTAGAGTTTATCAATCGTTAGCCACTCGAACTTTGGCATCGGGAGCGGTGGCTGTTCCCATGACGAAATGATAAAAATAAGTACCATGTACAGAAAAGGCGGTACCCAATATTTCATTAGTAGTTATCAGTTGTTGGTTGTCGGTTGTTGGTTAAGAGCGGTTTGTAACAATATCCCTAAACTCGGAGTACTCCAGAAAGCTTTAATCGGACTTACGCATTTTTTCATGAGTCTCTACATAATAAGCGGGGTTACAAACCCCGTATGCAAAGGGGATCGCGTAAGTTCTCCCTAAATTTTTACAGAATTCGTCTTTAACTGAAAACTGAAAACCGATAACTTTAACCATCAACTCAACTCCGCTATACATATTAAAGCACGAGTTGATGGTTAAAACTATTTCAGGGCATTGAGGATAGCATCTACGTCGTAGACGCAGCCTCCCCATGTGCCACCGCCAACCGATTGCAACGCTGCCCAGAGTCGCGTATCGTCTGGTAACGCATCGTCTGGTGAGAGATCGGGTCGCGCTTGTCGTTCTGCTAACACGCGCTCACCCGCTGCAGCACCGAAGTGCTCATTGCCGTGTCCGACAAGGTCAATGCTTCCTTCAAGCTGTCGGGTATCAATCTCAATCTGGATTATGTCACCATCACGCACTTTGCCGATCGGACCACCGGCGAGTGCCTCCGGTCCGACGTGTCCAATACATGCGCCCGTTGAGACTCCAGAGAACCGAGCATCCGTAATCAAAGCGATGTTCTTACCGAATGAAAGATGTTTCAATGCTGCTGTTATCTGGTAAACTTCCTCCATGCCTGTGCCTTGGGGACCGCGGCAACATAGGACCATGATGTCCCCTGGTTGGATCTTAGCTTCTCCCTGACCTTTGAGTGTCTGTATGGCATCAGATTCTCGGACAAAGACGCGTGCTGGTCCCGTCATCCGATAAACACCATCGGCATCAACAACGCTGGCATCAATAGCGGTGCTTTTAATGACAGATCCCTCTGGCGCGAGGTTCCCACGCGGAAATGTGACAGTGCTCGTCAGTCCGGCTGCTTTCGCGGCATCTGGATTTAGAATGACCGCGTCGGGGGCAATATTATCTTTGTCCTCCAATGTTTGACGGACGCGCTCGCGCCGTTCGGAAGCTGCCCACCAATCCAGGTTGCTACCGAGGGTTTCGCCTGTCGCCGTGCGTACGTCTTCGTTGAGGCATCCTAATTCTCGTAGATGGAGCATAACTTCAGGCACCCCACCCGCAAGGAAGACCCGCACTGTTGGATGTCCAACGGGCCCGTTGGGTAGGACATCGACAAGACGTGGGACACTCTGATTCACTTCGGTCCAATCATCGATTGTCGGACGTTGGAGTCCCGCAGCGTGTGCAATTGCGGGGATATGTAGTAGGAGGTTGGTTGAACCGCCAAAAGCGGCATGCACGACCATAGCGTTCCGAATCGCTTCCGGTGTAACGATGTCCTTCATCGTTAACCCCTTCGCTGCTAAGTTGACAACAGCACGTGCGGAACGGAGTCCCATATCCGACCAGATATTCTGTCCAGAGGGTGCTAACGCTGTATGCGTCAGACTCATCCCGAGTGCTTCACCGACGACTTGTGAAGTCGCTGCCGTTCCAAGGAATTGACAGCCGCCGCCGGGGGTTGCACAGGCACGGCATCCCATATCCGCTGCATCTTGTAGGCTAATTTCACCGTGTGCGAAACGTGCGCCGATTGTCTGGATTTTACCAGCATCTTCGCCTGTCGTAGGTGGCAACGTCACACCCCCCGGAACGAGGACAGCCGGTAATTCCCGCATTGAAGCGAGTGCCATCATCATTGCGGGTAAACCTTTATCACAGGTAGCAACACCGACAACGCCTTTCCGCGTCGGTAAGGAACGGATGAGTCGGCGGAAGATCTGTGCCGCGTCATTGCGGTAGGCGAGGCTATCCATCATGCCGACGGTGCCTTGGGTGCGTCCATCGCACGGGTCGGAGCAGTAGCCTGCAAAGGGAATCGCTGCGAGTTCTTTAAGTTCATGCGCGACCGCTTGCATGAGAAGTCCGACTTCCCAGTGTCCGGTATGATACCCGAGCGCGATCGGACTGCCATCAGGGGCACGGATACCGCCTTGTGTGCTGAGAATCAGGAATTCCTCTCGTCGCAGCTCTGTCGGTGCCCAGCCCATGGCAGCGTTGTGGGTCAAGCCGAATACATCCCCACTTGGTCGATTGAGGAGCATCTCCGCCGTGAGCGGCAGACTGCCTTCCGGACCGGCAGCGTGCGTTTGGATATCATAGATGCCATTATCACCCGTTTCTAAAATATCAGAATAGTTAATCTGTTTTGCCATTATGCAGTGTCTCCGTTTCTTCCTTCTGATCGCGACCTTTTATTCAAACAATTGCGCGACTGGACATGTAAATCCTTCAACGACATCTTCACCCGTCAATATGTCATCATAGGTTAGCCACGATATATCTGTTGGCAAACGATAGACCATTACCGTCGTTCCACCTCCGTCTGGTGTCTATTTCCTACTGTGGCGAGAAATCAGTTTCACAACCTCGGTTCTGCCTGCTTTCACCTCTGCTTCATCTACCTCAATTTGCAGCATACCGATAATACCTTTGGTAAATGTCCAGTCTAACTTTGCCCCATCTATAGCTGTGCTACCCATATTATTTCGGAGTGTAATATCTGCACCTTTCTCAAGAAGAAGTTTCACTGTTTCAACACGTCCGAGGAAAGCTGCCGCATGCAGTGCTGTTCCACCGTCCCGACTTTTCGCATTGACATCGGCACCGTGTTCAAGAAGCAGTGCTACAATTTCGGTATGGCCCATCAGTGCAGCAATAGAGAGTATTGTGCTTCCGGATTGTGGATCCTTCGCATTGGGCTCTGCGCCATCAGTGAGTGCCCGTTTAACCGCCGCGAGATCTCCAATAAAAACTGCGCCCGGTAGATCATTGGCGGAGGCTATGTCCTTGCTATCAAATTCTTTGACTCCAAAGAGTTTCGCAATTTCGTTCCTACCGCTCTGCATGACAGGAATATTTTCCTTCTCGACTTCTACGCCCATCAAACCGCCAATGAAATTAGTAGTTCTCCAATCAAGATGCAAGGCATCGGCTGGCGTTCCGCCATCGTCGTTGCGTACCTGTAGGTTTCCCCCGCTCTCGACAAGAAGTTTCGCGACATCTGCTCTACCGAAAACTGCGGCACTGTGCAAGGGTGTACTGCCGTTATCGTCTTTTATGTTAACGTCAGCACCATTTTCGATAAGCAGGCGAGTCGCTTCGGTTTGTCCGTGAGACGCGCTCCATGCCAAGGGGGATATATTTAAACTGTCGTCTGGTGCATTGACATCGGCACCTTCTGCAATGTAGCGTTTCATCGCTCGGAGATCACCGGTGCGCGCGGCATGCCACAACCCTTCTTCGGGCAATTGAATGAATTTTTTCATGTCAAACCCTTCAGGTCCCATAACAATGGGGGGGCGCGGTTTTCTACGCCAGACAGGCATCCCATCGCCAATTTCCTGTAGGATGTCGTTTTTACGGGTACGGATGAATTCACGCACGTTAGCGAGTTCGTTCTCAAAGGTCTGTTTTTCGCCTCTCCCGCCCCATTCTTCTTTTTGGAATTCGCGTTGTCCGGGTAGCAGATAAGGCTGAATCATTGCAGCGACCCTGTCCAGTTCGGCAAGCAGTTCTACTTCGTTCCAGTGGGTTTTGAGGAGTTCTGTCATCGTTTTCGCATATCGTTCACGTCCCGCCTCAAGTTGATACAATTTGTATGCAATCAACCCCTGTGTCTTGACAGAAGTCGGTGTGCGTGAATTTCTCCGGAAATCCATGCTGAACTGTGTAAACAGCGCATCCGCACCCCACGGTAAAAATTGGAATTTACCGGTCTCCGGATTGAGGTAAATGAAGTAGTTGTTATTGTTTCCAGAATAGCCATCCCAGAAGCCAAGTAGGCTTTCCGTTGCCCAGAACCGATAAAAGCTATCCAAATCGACGAGTTCACCGATGGTTTTTTCCGTTACTTGGTTATCTGCAAGCACATTGATCAAGGCGATAATTTTTTCTCTGCCGAGCGTATCGTCGCCTCTTTTATGTTCAAAACTGTTTTCCCATTCTTTGGTAAAATCGACGACAGTGCCTTCATAGAGTGGCCCATCGTCATTTCCGAAGGCACGTTTCAAAAGTGGTGGACGGACGGTTTCCACATGAGAATATATCCCTAAGCTTTTGCCGTTTACCGTTACCTTCGCATACGCGCATCGCGGCGCGGGAGAACCGATTGCGTTAAACAACGCATACCCCACAAATTGACTCACTTGGCTTGTATCTTGTTTGTTGTTATTAAGTGTCAGATTCGTCAGCCCTTCAATTCCACCTTCTTTGTCAACGTGATTTAGCCTGATTTTGAGAGAGGGGCGGGTATGGCTTTGCGAACCGATGAACCCTTTTTTTCGGAGCCCGACTTCTGGGAAAACCACACCGTCAATACTCACACTTGCATCGACATAGGTATAGGGATGATCCAGCGGACCGAACTGTCGTTTCTCGTTCAGTGCACTCATAAAATCCCGTGATTGATACCGAATCGTGTCCCAATCCCGTTGCGAAACCGTGATTTGTACATCTATCACCCGATCGGTTGGGAAAATATCGTCCAATGTAAGTTCTTTTGCATCGCCGTAGGCAGCAACCGCGAAACAGAAGACTACTGCCAAGCCTATTATCCATTTTGTCATTTTTTTCTCCTACTGTTTGAATCTGAGTTTACAATTAGTATAGCACATTTTGGATTTTTATGCTTGTAAATTTCAGTTCCCTGCCAAGGGCAAATTGCAATATATCCTTGTAGGAGCGAGTGTTTTTGCTTGGGTGTTTCTTGTCGCTCGCGATCTTCCGTAGCATATTATTTCCACTTGATAGATTTAATCAATTTCACTTGAATATTTCGACGCAATGTTTTATAATGCAGACAAGTTGAACGAATTGATTTCAACTCAGGATCCTAACGCCAACGCAATTACTGGAGATTGAAACATGAACGAAATTCTGGAAGAAGTCCGCGAAGCGAAGCGACGGGTTAATGCCCGCTTTGATCATGACGTTCATAAGTACTGTGTTGATGTGATACGCAGACAGGAAGAACTCAAGAAGCAGGGCGTAAAATTTCTGCAAGTGTAAGAGAGTAGGGAAAGAATTTCTTTCGTTACGCTCCGATCTTTAAGCAAATACAAGCATTTTCAGCGAATTTTTATTTTATGTGAAGGAAAATGTTCCTATGATTGCTCAACCAACTTGAAAATATGGCACAGGAGGATAAATCCATGAACGGCACAGAAAAAGTTGTAAAGCACTTGGAGATGACGCAGACTGTTATTAACCGTTTGGGACGTAACAGTTTTCTTTCAAAAAGTTGGAGCATGACGATCCTCATTGCAGCAATGGTGTTGATCGCTAAAGAAAACCTGCAAAACCAATATTTTGTCTTGTCCCTTTTCCTTCCCATCGCGGGATTTTGGATTCTGGATGGATACTTTCTTTGGCAGGAACGCTTGTTCCGATATGTTTATGATGATATTAGACAGCAAACTGACACTGATTTCAAGATGGATCTCGGCAATCACAAAGGCAAACTAAAAAGTAGTTGGATATCCGCTATCTTTTCGGTTACGCTTATTATTTTTTACCTGATAGAGGCCCTTTTTGTGGGCGCAATCGCTTATTTCTTCTAATTTGTTTGGGGATGCTATGCGGCATGTATTTTTCAGTTTTGATTGGGACGATGTTTGGCGCGTTAATCAAGTCCGACACAGTTGGGTCACAAAAGGCAGTTACACAGCAGCGGGTTTTGTTGATAGTGCCCAAATTGAAACGCTGAAAAGAAATACTGATCTTGCCATCAAACGATGGATAGG
This sequence comes from Candidatus Poribacteria bacterium, assembly GCA_003635195.1. Taxonomy (GTDB): domain Bacteria; phylum Poribacteria; class WGA-4E; order WGA-4E; family WGA-3G; genus WGA-3G. Next base: position 79,559 of record PYIY01000004.1, read on the forward strand.
TAAGCAGATGGATGGTACGTCCGTGCCCTGTGTCCTGATTGGCAGTCAAACTGCTAATAGCAGATGGGTCAAGTACGAAATCGAGCAAAGCATTGAAAAGGGAAATGGCTTGCTTGGAGTGTATATCCACAATGTAAAAGACAGGCACGGTTGGACATCTACTAAAGGAGCAAGTCCTTTCAGGCAATCACCCATTAACTTTACACCCACCACAAACACTAATTTGGTTTATCCTTGCTGTTCATATTACGATTGGGTCAATGACAAAGGGCGTGAAAACCTGGGAAGTTGGATAGAAAAAGCTGCTCAGCAGGCTGGTAGATAGCACATCCAGATGTTTTCAATCCGCGAAATCCGTGATAATCCGAGATTCTGACAATAGAGAAATCCATTATCTTCCCAAAAACACGCATCTCAAATCCTGCCACTTAGAAATCTCCCACTAAAACCGTTGATAACCGACGCGAGTTGTGGTATACTTTTTCAACTATTTGTAGGAAAAGGTGAATACCATGAACAACTATAGAGACATTATTACCATCGAACCGGATAAACGCAGCGGACAGCCTTGTATTCGGGGCATGCGGATTACCGTTTATGATGTCTTTGAATACCTTGCATCGGGGATGACCGTCGCGGAAGTGCTTCACGATTTTTCCGAGTTAACCGAGACAGATATTCGCGCCTGTTTTGCTTACGCTGCGGACAAAGAAAAATCGCAGGTGGTCGTTTACACAGATGAAACTTCTATTCGATCAGAACCTATCTGACCAACTGGTGACGCTGCTGGCGGACCTGTTTCCTAATTCTATCCATGTCAAAACGATAGGGTTAAATACGGCAACGGATACCGAGTTATGGGATTACGCCCATGATAACGACTATCTCATCGTTTCAAAGGATACAGACTTTAGGAATAGGAGCGTTATTCACGGTTATCCGCCAAAAGTGATTTGGATCAGGATAGGGAATTGTTCGACAAGTGTTGTCGAATACAATTTGAGAAAGCATTTCGCTGATATTAAAGAATTTGCGAGGGACGAAAATGCGGGATTATTCATCCTGCGGTAATCGGATTAAACGCTAACAACCAACAGAGAAATCGCCATTTAGAAAACAAACCCTCTGGGGGGCAAAGAGGAGACGGCATCTGCGATGTGGGGCAAAATCGGTGCTGCTGCCGGGTGCGCTGCTGCACTTATCGCGCTCATCGCGCTTACCCTCTCTTTGAAATAAACTGATGGAGTGTCACAATCATGGTAGGAGAACGATTGAGAAGATTTAGAATTGCTCGTGGTATGTCCCTCGGAGACTTAGCGGCTGCAGTTGATGGATTGGTTAGCAGTCAAACGTTGTCAAAGTATGAGCAAGGGAAACTTCAACCGACAGCGAGAGTCCTCAATCGAATCGCTTCCGCTCTTGGAATTAAGTCCGCCCAATTGTGGGGTGAATCCACCTGTGATGCAGAAGCCGAACACCCTCTTAATCAGACGATAGATTCGTCTACTGATAAACCACTTAGTGAACGTCGTAAGTTTCTGCAATTACCAAAGGCGGAGAGACACCGTATCCTTAGCGAACAAGCGAAGGAGATGGCGGATTTCTACGAAAACGATACGGAGTGGCGGGAATGGTCGGTGGGCCCGATTATTGAATACGAAATCCCTTAATTTGAGGTGACGGAAATTCGAGAATATAATTTTTGATCTAACAGTTAGATTGAGATCTATAGTGCGGTTGGAAATGCAGATCGCCCCCCCCTTTATCCCCCCTTATCAAGGGGCAGGTGAGTACACCGCAAAACCGCACCTACTGTTTTAGGTGTTTTAGGGTCCGATTGTGTACGGCATACGAAGTATGCCTACTACCTTGTCTTGAGTGCGCCCCATGTTGTTGTCAATTTGCCTGCGATGTCTACTGTCAGGATGTCTCTGGCGTTCATGACTGTTTCAACTTCCTTTGCTGTTAATGCGCGATCGTATACTGCCAATTCGTCGAGCAAGCCTTTGTAGAGGTTGGCACCGCCGTTGGTATCGGGTCGCCCTCCGATTTCGATGTTGTTGTCGTTCCAGACCATCACGGGCCCGTTCTTTGGTACGTCTTTCTCACCTTCAAGTTTTCCGTCAAGGTAAATCTGAATTTTCTCTCCGTCAAAAGTGCCGACGACATGATACCATTTATCAGGTTTTAAACCTAAATTCGGCAGCGAAAGCGTCGTATCAACATCCGCACCGTTAAAGGGCCCCATCTTCTTTTGTCCGGAATTGATGTACCAATACAACCCTTGACCGTTACCGAGTCCAAATTCGACGTTATCGTCGCTTTTACCCGATTTGTCGTAAAAGATGTTCCCGTAGACGTGTCCATTGCCGAGAGCAGCATTCGATATTTCAAAAGGATGTATCCAGACAGCGACGGTCAGATGCTCCACATAGAGTTCGCTCTGTCCTCCCGGATCTTTTATCAGGGCGGGTCCATCTGAGAACTCTATTGCACCACCGACCTTGCCTTTCGCAACGAATTTCGCGCTGTCGTGAAGTTCGGCTTCAAATTCCTTCGGACCAACATCCTTGGCAATATCGCCTTTTCCTTCATTGAACGGCAGGTAGAAGTGTAAGCCTTTCGTCACTTGCGCGGTTGCCTCGAAAGTTATAACACAAAACGCAAGCATCGTGAGCATCCAGAAATATTTTTTCATCTTCTTGCCTCCTTTTCTATTTCGCGTCACCCGTGTTAAGACCAGCAAAAGTGTCAGAATAGGTGTCTTCATTTTAATAGCCGTGCCAACCTTAAATCAAGGAAAATCGGTGTGAAGGCATTCAATTAGAAATAGTATTGTTTTTTATTTCAACCGATGTGGATTATGTGGTAGAATCATGTTAAACCTTACCCTATGTTTTTGGGAATCACAGATTTCAAACAGGAGAAAAAGACGTGAAAATGAGACTTGCACAATACGGTATTTCGCACGACCACGCTTCAGGGAAAGCCCGCGTGATGAAGGAAAGTGACGAAATCGACTTCGCCGGTGTTTTTGAGCCATCAGCAGAAGTCCGAGAGACGCTGGGTCAAACCGCCACTTATGAAGGGGTTCACTGGTTTACGTCCAAAGAAGAGATACTTGAAGATGAAACAATCGTTGGGGTTGCGGCGCAGGGACGTGTATCGCAGAACCTCACCTTTGCACGGGAGATTCTTGAACACGGCAAGCATGTGTGGTTCGATAAACCTGCGGGGGATAACCTCGATGAATTTCGAGAGGTTTTGGACATCGCCCGCGACAGAAAGCTGCTCGTTCAACTCGGTTATATGTTCCGATACAATGCTGGTTTTCAGTTTATCCTTGATTGGGTGCACTCCGGTAAACTCGGTGATATTTTTTCTGTTCGGGGCCGCATCTCATCAGGCCCTTCAAACGATTCCCATTGGCAACGCTGGGATTCACTCGGCGAACACTCCGGCGGCATTATGTTTATTCTCGCCTGTCATTTCACCGATATTATTGTTGCATTGCTGGGACGACCCACACGGGTGACACCGTTTTCGAGGCACGATGGACACGACGTGCCGTGGTATCGGAACAACACAGCGGCTGTCCTTGAATATCCGAGAGCGTTGGCGATTCTTGAGTCAACGGCGTTGGAAGTTGATTCGGGGAAATCGAGGCGATTGGAGGTTTATGGGACACGCGGCAGCGCGATTCTTGAGCCGCTTGAACCCCCAGAATTGCGGTTGTGTCTTGACGAGGAACGGGACGGATACGCGAAAGGTTGGCAGACAGTACCTGTGGAGCCGCGCCCGCGTTATGTGGAAAGCCTTCGCGCATTTGTCGCGGATATTCGGGGCGAGAAATCCCCGGATCGTTCCCTTGATCATGAGTTCACAGTTCAGGAAACGGTGCTGCGGGCGGCAGGATTACGACAATAACCCAAGTTACTATTTAGGGATTTATCTCCCAGAGAAGCACGGATCCATCACGACCGCCACTTACGAGGGTTTTGCCATCGGGACTGAACACGATGCTATTGACCCAAGATGTATATCCAGTCAGTGTTTTCTTGCATTCGCCTGTGTGGACATCCCATAAATAGATGGTGGCGGCAGCACAGCCACTTGCGAGGGTTTTACCATCCGGACTGAACGCTAAACTATGTACCTCACCTACATCTACGGTCAACTACCCAAGCCTAAAGGCATTGGGCTTGTGTCAAACAGGAATAACTGTTGAGCGTTTTGCAAGTCCAAACCTCGTGCTTCGTTCCCGTAAACATGGTGATAACGTAGAGCCACCCAGCAAACTGATTCGGATTTTTTAGCGAGGCAAGTTTTTTGTGTGCCTGCAGGAAAACATCTTGGGTAATTTCTTCAGCGATATGGAAATCTCTGATTTTCCGCCACGCGAGCGCGTGAACGCTTTTTTGGTATTTTTTAACCAAGTCGCCGAAGGCGGTTTCGTTTCCTGATAATATGTTCTGGATCAGTTCAGCATCGTCTTTTTCCATCAGAGATCTCCCACAATTAATTTAGGCTTACAATTGTGGTGACGCGATTTTACGGTAGACGGGTTGCATGATTGCCATAAATCGTAAAAAAAGGGAAATATAGGCGGCAATTTCTGAATTGCGGATGGGTACAATTACGGCTATTAATCTTCGGCTTTGATAGCGATAATAGGAATGACCGTAACAGGAAATGCGGATGGTTTGTAATTTCCATCTGGTGCTTTTTGGATCGGGAATTTGTACTGAGGATCTGTCAGCAGTTCATAGACTGCAGCATCTCCGGTTTTGACCCGTTCTCTGGTATTCAATTCCCATTCGACTTTGAGTGCTTCGTGTCGTCCTGGGAAGTCCTGGGTTCCCAATATTGATGTCAAAGCCCAGTAGATATACTCCGTAACCATGCAACTATAGTCACAGGTTTCATCGGTATAGTGGTACCACGCTTCTGCCGGATACCCACTCTTGGGGCCGTCTTTTGGCACTTGCTCGAAATATCCGCCACGTGCGGCATCCATGCACTTCGCTATGGTGGACCCCCGTTCCTCCCCAAACACCTCGGGGTAAGCGTTGGCATAACCGTGTTGTGTAATGGGATGCAAAATTTCCTCTAATGCGCCGTCGTAGTACCAGCTGTCGGGTGCGTTGATTTTGCCATCAACGAGGAAATCGGGTTTGGTTTCTTCGCCATACAGGTCTTGACCGAATCGATAGCCTGCCTCTGCGACCAGACCCATGTCCACCTGCCTCATCTCCGCCTCTGTTCCGGGCATAATGATGAAGACGTTTCGACTCACCAAGTGGCTGAGAACCAGTGTGTTATCAGGAACACCGTCTTCGTCATTATCGAGGTATTGTGCTAAAACGCCTGCGGCGTGAGAGAGTTTAGTTTCAGGAGTCGTTTGGCTTGCGAAGATGTGAACCCCGAAAACGTTGACGTATTTGTCGCAGTTCAGTTGTCTGAACACAGAAAGTTCGCTCAGTATCTCTACGATTTCGCTTCTCGGCGTTACTTCAATGCTTTCGATTACGTTGTCGCCAATAATTTGAGATGATGCAAGGCTCATTAAAGCAAGCATAATTCCAGCAGTCATAGTTTTCCTCCCCTTCACATGTAGACGTAAAAAGGGGGAATTTCCATTCTTTAAACCCCCTAAATCCCCTATAAGAAATCCGCAGAAACACCCTATCAAAGACCCCCAGCAAAAACACCCCCCTTATCAGGGGTAGCGGACTTTGAGAGGGAATGCGTAAGTCCTAATCAAGGTTATGCGAAGCGAACGCCTAACTTTACATTTTCACCTGGGGCAGTTGCGATCTTCGGATACTCGTCTAACAGATCGTCGAAATCGACAACAGGATAAATCACAGGTTCAGATTTCAAACTGCCATCATAAAGGAGCCGCAAACTGATTTCAAAGAGTCTGCCTTCATTCCAATTTGGGTATTCGGGGTTCGGTTCGCTACAGGCGCGTGAGAAGATAATCGTTGGTCGATTGAAATGCGCTTCGGCACCGAGATCTAATCCTGCTGGATAGATACCGGGCCATGCGCCAGCGACAACCGTTCCTAAATACGTCACGCCGCGGATCGCCGCTTGTAGTGCCGTATGATGGCCGCTGTATTCGATACAAACATCAGCCCCCCGTTTGTTGGTAGCCTTTTTAATCTCCAAACCGGCATCTTCTGTTGAAGGGTCAATGACCCTATCAGCCCCACATTCAAGTGCCACATTGCGGCGTAACTCAAGCGGATCAACACCAATTACAGGGTAGGCACCCGCCAACTTCGCAAGCTGCAGTGCCATGAGTCCAATACCACCGAGCCCAAAGACTGCCACGGCATCACCAATGCGCACGTGGCCGTCGCGCACTGCACCGAGGGCGAAATCCGTTGGATCCAGACAGACGGCTGCCTGCCAAGGCACACCCTCCGGCAGTTTACGGACACCTGCTGCGCCCCAAACATTTTCCTCGCGAAAGGAACTGTGCCGAAAAACGCGCTCGCCGACCTCAAATTCGGTAACGTCCGCCCCAATCTCGGTTACTTCACCGACACACATGTTCCCAAGTCCTGAAGGATAGTGCACCATTCCGGAGGTGTTTGCTTGAAAGACCTTATATTCTCCATCGTAGCCACCGCGTGGGCCTGCATAGCCCTTATACGATGCCATCTCTGAACCGTGTTTGGCTGCACCAAACTGGCTCTTGACCCGAATTTCATTGGCTTGCAAGGGTTGGCTTTCATATTCTCGGAAAGCGACCTGTTCCTGCGCCGGTGCAATGAGTTCTCTTGGCATATCAGTTAATTTCCTTTTTTAATTTCCTTTTCAGTCGGTGATCGCTTGGTAGCTGAGGATGCGAATTCTCTCCGCGAGGGCCCCGGCACCCGGATGTAATTGAGCCATAAAGATACCGATCATCTGTTCTTGAGGGTCGATAAAGAAACTGGTATAGAAGAAACCGCCGCCGCTATACGTCCCTACGGAACCGAGTTGCTTAAGGTTTGATTTGCCGAGAGCAATACCAAAACCGAATCCGACTCCGTAGTCAACACCCATCTCATCAAGCTGATGCGTCGTCATCAACTCAACAGTTTTCCGACTCAACAATCGGACACCGTCAAGTTCTCCGTTGTTGAGTATCATCTGTGCGAAACGGACATAATCAGGGGCAGTAGAGACTAACCCGGCACCGCCAGAGAAATAGGTTTGTGGACCGTTGTATGGATAGTCAGTTGAGTAAATCACGGAACCTTGTACTGTCGGCTCTTTGGATTTTCGCATGATCGGACCATCCCCGGTTCGTTCGTACACTGTTGCCATCCGTTCGCGTTTCGCTTCCGGGATAAAAAAGTGTGTATCTGTCATACCGAGCGGTTTGAAAATACGTTCAGCGAAAAACTGATCAAGCGGCATACCTGATACGACTTCAACGAGGTAACCGAGGACATCTATGGATAGACCGTACTCGACTTTTTCACCCGGTTGATGCAACAACGGGATCGTCGCCAACACTTTCATCTTTTCAGCAAGCGTGCTCTCGTCCTGCAGAAGTCCGTGGGTGATACCGGCATCGTTGTACAGCGGCCCGAGTCGTTCATTCCAGTGATACGTCAAACCAGATGTATGGGTGAGCAGGTTCCAGATGGTAATCTGCCGTGTTGCGGGTACAGCGGATGCGGAATCTTCAGCATCTTCCGGCGGCAATACGTGCATTTCCTTGAACGCTGGAATGAACTTTGAGACGGGTTCATGCAACAGAAAATGCCCTTCTTCATAAAGCATCATTATAGCGGCACTCGTGATCTGTTTCGTCATTGATGCAATACGGAACATGGTATCGGGTGCCATCGGTTTTTCTGCTTCAACATCCATCATACCGTGAGCTCCGAGATACGCGATCTTTCCGTACCTCGCAATCAGTATAACGCCGCCAGCGATTTTCTGTTGAGCGATGTGCTTTTCCATCATTTTATCAATTCTTGCGAGCCTTTCGGTAGAAAGCCCAACTGCTTCAGGCTCCACCACCGGGAGCTCATGACTGAAAGCAGATACCGTCAGAATCAACAAGAACGCGATGTACACTAAAATTCTGTCAGTTTTTTTCATCAAAGTCCCTTTAAGATAACCCAAGTTGCTATTTACACATTTTGGGGCGGCACAATCTAAGCAATTTTCAGTATTAAATTTGCACATTGTATGTCGCTAACGGGCGGGGAAACCCCGCCCCTACGGGGTTCGTGCCCGATAGAAAATCGGAATTTATTGTGTTTTAAGTTATGCTTTAGGTAAATCTATTTCCTAAGGAGCATTTCTTGTAATGATTTACGCAAAACTTGCCGATGCCTCAGCACTTCAGCGTCTTGATGCTGCGCTTTGCGAAGCAACGAAACCCAAATGGTATCAGCGTTTATTGATCATCAAACTTTCTGCTACCGAGAAGATGTCAGTGCCGCAACTCGCAAAGATGTTCAATCTTTCGGCTGACAGTGTTCGGAGCTATATTCATAAGTATAACACCTCGGGTTTAGATGCGCTGATGCCCAAGAGTCCACCCGGCTGTCGGGGTAAAATCACGCACTTTAGTAAATCCGACTGGCATGAGCTGCTTGAGCAAACCCCGAATCAACACGAGAAACTTCAGACCGACTCTCGGCAATGGACGCTTGAACTTATCAGTGCTTATCTCAAAGCGTATCATGCGATTTCAGTCACGCCCCCTGCGATTCATCTCGCCTTACGGCGGGTTGGCTATCGAACGGGTCGCAGCAAACTCCGTGTGGGGAGTCCGGATCCCGAGTATCAGACCAAACGCCATCAGCTTGAGGAACTTATCTCTTTGCCAAGCGGGACAATTGACGCATAAGGCGACTGAGTTGATTGTCCCAGATACCCAACTTCGGCGTTTAGATCTGTCGCCACCGGAGAATAACCAAAAGCCAGCGCGCTTGTTTTTCTTTGACGAAGCGAATGTGTCTTGGTGTCCGAAGACTGGACGCGTCTATCGCCAAGAAGGCTGTGAATATAAGGTCGAGACACCCGGCAAGAACCAACGGAAATATCTCATCGGCTCCTTAGAATATCCGACAGGCGATGGCTTGTATGAAATCTATGCCAATAAAACACATCTTCAGATGAAAACGCATTGGCAAAATCTCATGGATATGTATCCTGATGAGTTGCTGTTTATCGTCCGCGACAATGTTTCAAGTCATACGACAGCAAAGTTAGACGGTTTCCTGACGGATCACAAAGACCGATTACGTTTAGTGCCGATGCCGACTTATTCTCCTCATCTGAATCTTATTGAACGCTTATGGCATCTAATGCGAGACCAAATCAACAGAAGTTATTTCTTCGAGAGTTTCACTGAGCTTTGTGAAGCCGTTATGGGTTGGCTCGATAGATTACCTTTTTCGAGATTCCGATCTCTGATGGGAATTCATGAAACCCAACAACTCAACTTAGAAAAATGTGAAATCTATATTTAATATTGCTTAAATGAAGTTTAAGAATTTAATCGGGTAATTTTTTCCGATGTCCGGTGCGGTTGATGAAGATTAATTTTTTCATTCGGTAATGTTGGAACGTGCGATGAATCGCACTACTACGAACCCGACCGTTTGTAGTAGGGAAACCATTTATTGCCCGTTTATTACCGAAATATTTTCTTAAACTTCATCAAACCGCACCTACCGGGTCTGAGGGAAAATCGGAATTACTGATTTAAACAATTAAACTTCATTTAGGCTGCGTCCCAAGAGGCACAATCTAACAGATTATGCTACAAAGATAGCAACTTACTTCTTTTAAGCCAAGATGTCGCGGACGACGTGTCCGTGGACATCTGTGAGACGGAAATCCCGACCTTGGAAGCGGTAGACGAGTTTTTCGTGGTTAATTCCGAAGAGGTGCAGCATCGTGGCGTGGAAGTCGTGGACATGCACGATATTTTCAACGGCGTTATATCCCAACTCATCGGTGTTGCCGTAACTGATGCCACCTTTGACACCCCCACCTGCCATCCACATGGAGAATCCTTGAATATGATGGTCGCGTCCGGTGCCTTGTGCCATTGGTGTCCGCCCAAACTCACCGCCCCAGATGACTAAGGTTTCATCCAACATGCCGCGCTGCTTCAGATCGTTGACGAGCGCAGCGGTTGCTTTATCGATATACCCCGCGGTTGTCTTGATAGCGTTCTCAATACCGCCGTGATGGTCCCACCCGCGGTGGTAGAGTTGGATAAACCGGACACCGCGTTCGGCTAACCGCCGTGCGAGCAGACAGTTTGATGCGTAGGAACCGTCCCCTGGTTTCGCGCCGTACATATCGAGAATGTGCTGGGGTTCTTTGGAAATATCGGTCAACTCAGGGACACTCGTCTGCATTCGGAACGCCATTTCATATTGACTGATACGCGTTGAAATTGCGGGGTCATCAACGGTTTCATCAAGCATATCGTTCAATGATTGCACGGCATCTACAACATCGCGCTGTTGTTCGGTGTTCACGCCGTCAGGGTTGGTAACATAGTGAACGGGGTCGCCGGTTGAATGGAACTGGACCCCTTGAAACTGACCGGGGAGGAACCCACTATGCCACTGCCGTGTTGCGATCGGTTGATCTTGCCCGCCACCCGAAGAGATGAGGACGACATAGCCTGGTAAGTTTTCGTTTTCACTACCAAGTCCGTAGAGCAGCCACGACCCCATACTCGGTCTACCGGCGATTGCGGTGCCAGTGTTCATGAAGGTATGTGCCGGATCGTGATTAATTTGCTCGGTTTTCAGAGAGCGGACGATACAAATATCATCAGCAAGACTTCCGATGTGTGGAAACGCTGTACTCATCTCCTGCCCGGATTCACCCCACTTTTTAAATTCGTGTGTGGGACCTAAGCATTTGAGTCTGTTTGCTTGTCCTTGAAGTTGCGCAATTGGCTGCCCTTCAGTGAAAGACTTTGGCATCGGTTGCCCGTGCAATTCTGCCAGTTTTGGTTTGTAGTCCAAGGTCTCCAAATGCGAGGGACCGCCCGCCATGCAGAGATGGATAATGGTTTTCGCCTTGGGTGGCACATGGGGTTCAGTAATAATTCCTGGCCATCTCTCAATCTCCGTTGCAGCATTGATAATTGATGGACTCAGTAAAGATGCGAGTGCGAGGGATCCGACACTCCGCACTGTTTTTCCGAGAAACGTGCGCCTCGTCAGGCGAAGATTGGTTTCTTCGTGAATATTTATAGCCATACCTGATACCTCCTGTTCACTCAGATCGTCTGTGTTCAATTAGATTTCTCGTAATAGACTTAGCATTACTTTTTACTTATAAAACCTCTGTTAACAAAGCGGACTATGAAGTAGACTAACCAAGTCAGTCCAAATATAGTGAAAAAAGTCACCAAAAAAGTTTCCTTGGAGTGATATTTATTGAGTTCTACTGCTACATTAAAGATTCCAGCTAAAACGCCAAATAGAATCGATAATACAAATGTCACTCTTCCCGCCAAATTTCTTATGATATAATTTAAAACGAAGTAGACGAACCAAATCAGCCCAAATACAATGAAAAAAGTCACCAAAAATCTATCAATGGAATGATGGTCCCGGGGTTCTGCATTAACCATTCCGGCACAAAAGCCAAATAGAATCGATAAAACGAGTGTTAGTCTGAAAAATCCTTTTTTCCAATTGATGGACTTAATTTGTTCTTGCATCTCCTCGTCAGATTTAGCATCCTTACTCGTAAACCCTCGGACGAAAGAACCGAAAAGGGGCGAGCGCAGGGGAGCCATAACCACAACAAGGACACAAAACACCAAAATCACAATTACAAGTACGCCACCCAAAAGTGAAAGAGCCATCACAAACTCCTTCTTACAAACGAATTTTTCGCTAAATCATCAGAGGATCCTTATCCTCCATTCCCCGCCATGTGCGGGATTATAAATTAATCCTCTTTTCATATCCACACAGAGGTCAAGAGCTTCTAAGATCATGTGTCCAACGAGGACCGGCATCCCTTCAGGAAGGTCTGTTACCCGGATAGAGTCGCTGCGTTGGAGAACGGTATATTCCACCTCCGAATAAATGACGCGTTCTACCATACCGTTGGCGTTTTCTGCTTGAACCCTTCTGAGCGGCGTAAGTCCGAGTTGTTCAATGAGGGGTATGGGTAAACAAAGTCCTGTGGCACCGGTATCAACGAGTGCGTCTTCGACGGTCAGTCGTCGAATATCTTCCAAGTTCATAACCCCTGCTCTTGCCAAAATCAGATCGCTTTGATTCGCGAGTTCTATTCGCGTTGTCTGTTCCATTTGTGATTTCCTATATTCGCTTAAATTGCATAATTAAAAGGGAGTTGAAAACCGCGCCCACTGAACCTGAACGATCCACGATTAATACCGAGTGATCGTCTCATGCAAGTTCAGTATCACCCGTCCGATGGAAGTCCAAGCAGCGAGTTCAGCAGATTCAACACCTTCCGTTGCTGGTGCCTCGCCTGCTGCGACCAACGCGCCCGCAGCGTCAAGATTAGCGGTGTACTCGGCTTGGTGCTTCTCATAGAGACTTGTCATAATCTCCAATTCCTTCGGCTGTGGCATCCGTGAGAGTGCCCACTGGTATGCCCAATTGATGCGATCTGCGACGGATTCACCGCCCTCGCGGATAATCCGATCGGCAAAGACGCGCGCTGCCTCAACATAAGTCGGATCGTTGAGTAACGTGAGTGCCTGCATCGGTGTATTGGAGGTTGCACGCTCGGCGGTGCACTCCTGACGGCTCGGTGCATCAAACGCCATCATGCTTGGATGCAAGAAGGTCCGTTGCCAGTGCGTGTAGAGGCCCCGGCGGTACTGGTTTTCTCCCTTGTCGTGAACATAGGTCCGTTTCGGAAAGTTCAGGTTTGCGTAATATCCCTTCGGTTGATAAGGTCTGACGCTCGGGCCACCGATTTTAGGGGCGAGGAGTCCACTGAGTAGCAAAGCGTTGTCGCGAACGGTCTCTGCGTTGAGTCGCCACCGTGATTGCCGTGCGATTAAGCGATTGTAAGCGTCTTTTTCGCGCAAGGTCTCCGTCGGTTTCGAGGATTGACGGTAGGTGTTTGAGGTGACGATAAGTTTCACAATATGTTTGACGTTCCAACCGCTCTCCATAAATTCTACGGCGAGCCAATCGAGCAGTTCTGGGTGTACAGGCGGTTCACCCTGGGCGCCGAGGTCATCCAAGACCCGGGACAGTCCGGTTCCGAAATAGAGTGCCCAAAGCCGATTAACAAAGGCACGCGCCGTTAACGGATTATTCGTTGAGACGACCCATCGTGCGAGTTCTAACCGGGTTGGACGGCGATTTTTGATACCTAAGTCTCCAAGGAACGCCGGTATCATCGGTTCGACGATCTCACCGGAATCGTCCAGCCAGTTGCCTCGCGGTAGTACACGCATCGTGCGCGGTAGTGTGGATTCAGTGGTCAGCGAGTAAGGAATTTGCTTTTCAATCTCGGCTTTCTGCTGCCGTAAATCTGCCATCTGATTCCGGATGCCATCAAGTGCAGGTGTGATGCGGCGATACTCCGCTGCAATCTGTTCGCGCTGACTTGTCGTTCTGACGGAAGCCTCTACCTGAATTGCTGCAATGACTTGTGGCGTATGCGTGTGTTTTACTGCGGATCCACGTGTTGTAGCGATACCAGCGACATCCCAATAAGCAGTGCCCCCAAATTGCGCGAAAGCCATCCCGTTAAGTACGCTTCCTGACTTCAAGCCGACCTCCGCCGGGTCTACTTCAAGCCTGACCCATTTGCCTGTTTCCGGCAGGGGCCCCATCGGTTTGTGGGCAGGTGTGTCATTGCCAATCCCACCAAATTCAATTTTGTCTTCACCCCAAAATGCGCGGTGATCCCAATTGCCGTCGTTCCATTGGAGCATGACTGTCTTTGGGGGTGCCTCTGGATCAATCCAGACATAAGCAAACAGCTGATCACCTTCAGCGAGGGTAAACTTCCGATTAGCCCCTTGGAAAGCGTGCTGGACGGTTTTTTCATCCGTTGTTGTCTGGCGACGTGATAACAATTTACTGAAAACAGGTGCTTCATTCTTGCCGACAAATGTCCATGTTCCTTGATTCCTGCCGCCGTTTGCCTGCGCGTCGTCCACCCATGCGAAATCAGTAGGATCAGTTGATTCGAGAAGCGAGCGAATATCGTTCTCCCAGTCCGTTTGTTCTGCTTCCAATCCTGGGGATGATGCCTTGAATACCTGTTCCAATTTTGTTAATTCGTCGTCAATCTCGTGCAGTGCTGACTCCTGTGTGGGTGTGGGTAGCATCACGACGGGTTCCCATTTACTGCCGCCACCGTACACGCCGGGTCCTTTAACATCAGCAAAAAACGCGGCGAAACTGTAAAAATCTTTCGCTGTGAAGGGATCAAACTTATGGTCGTGACACTGTGCGCAGCCGAGGGTCGCGCCTAACCAGACGGATGCCGTTGTCCGCACCCGATCTGCGGCATAGATTGCGAGGTATTCCTTCGCTTGCGCGCCGCCCTCTGAGGTGGTCTGATTCAGGCGGTTGTAACCGGCAGCAACCTTTTGTGCGGATGTAGCGTTCGGCAGGAGGTCGCCTGCGAGATTTTCGATTGTGAACTGATCAAACGGCATGTTGTCATTAAAGGCTTTTATCACGTAATCACGATAGGGCCAGATGCTCACATTTTCGTCAGCATGATAGCCGCTCGTATCCGCATAGCGTACGAGATCGAGCCAGTACATTGCCAACTGCTCACCGTACTGCGGTTTAGACAGAAGTCTGTTGACAAGTGCGTTATAAGCATCCGGGCTTTCATCTCTTAAGAACTGCTCCACTTCAGCAGGTGTCGGCAGCAGCCCTGTAAGATCAAAGTTCAAACGACGGATGAGTGTTCGTTTGTCCGCTTTTGCTGATGGCGTGAGGCCCTCTGCCTCTAACCTACCGATTATAAAGGCATCAATGGGGTTGCGAACCCATGTGGTGTCTGTGACAGTAGGCGGTTCAACCCGCTTCGGTAAACTATAGACCCAGTGTTCTTCCCATTCGGCACCTTCAGCGATCCACTGGATGAGCGTGTCGATCTGTTCCTGTGTCGGCTGTCGATTAGAGATTTGCGGCGGCATCCGCTGGTCAATATTCTCGTGTGTTATGCGTAGGACTAATTCGCTATTTTCGGGTTCACCGGGGACGATGATCGGATACCCGCTCGGTGCAGAGAAGGCACCTTCCTTAGTGTCAAGTCGTAGGTTAGCTTGACGTACGGCTGAATCGGGGCCGTGGCAGGCAAAGCATTTATCCGACAAGATCGGCAGAATATCTCGGTCAAACCGAAGTTTCTCGGCATCAGCGGGTTGCAACGCAATCGTCATTCCTAATAGGAGTATTACAAGACCTATGCAACTGCTGCGAATCAATATCGAAGCGTTCAAACGTAATAGCTGCGTCATTATAAGATTTTCCCCCATTTCTTCAGTTTTACAGGCAATACCATAGTGGTTGTCTGGGCATCAAGGTTGCTCAATAGTATATCATGAAAATTGAAATATATGCAAGTATCATTAAATCAATTGGCAGTGCCATTCAATTTTAAGCAATTATTAGATTGGATGTCTTTTTTTGCAGGATCCGCTGCGACAGGCTGCGACAGGCTGCGAATTTTTCAGCGGTTTGTTTTAAAACATAACATATATAAAGTATTAACACCTGCGAAAAGGGCAACCTCAAAACTTATACCAATTCTGATTGATGATTCCTCTTAAAAGCATCTACTGTTTTTGGTTATGCCCGGTTCGGTTAGGAAACCGAACCATAGGTGTCAATTTAGCGATTTTTCACGGTATTTCGTGGTAGCATCTCTACAAATGCCGCCCCTCTGGGGCTTGGGTTTTTGGTCAACGCAATTCTACACAAATGCCGTCCCTACGGGACTGAAGAGGGTTTCTGAAGTCTTCAAGGTTTTCGCGTAGGATCCGGTTCGGTTAGGAAACCGAACCTACCGGGCTTGGGTAAATGGTGCGGTTAATGGGATATAAACATTTAGAAATGGTATTACAACGGAAACTGTCTGGATCGCAGAAGGCGCGGAGCACGCAGAGAACGCGGAAAAGGCGACGCTAACTTCCCGGGCTTAACAAAATAGGGAGGTGCGCTTTGGTAGCACGCCTCCCTGTTTTGTTTACTTGCATTTGCTACTTCAAAATAAGCATTTTCCGCGTTGCAGAGAAATCGCCAGCAGTGAGCGTGTAAAAGTAAAGACCGCTGGCAACCGGTTCACCGACTTGATTGCGGCCATCCCAATACGCTGCACGACTGCGCGATATATATTGACCCGCCGCTTGATAGCCAAGGGAGAGTTCACGGATGAGAATGCCACTTTGATTGTAGATAGAAATCTGGACATCCGCCGGTTTTTGTAATTGATAGGGTATCCAGGTCTCTGGGTTGAATGGGTTCGGATAGTTGGCGTGCAAGGCAGTTGCATTGGGTGCCATAGCTGCCGCTGCGGGGGCACTGGCTGCTCCTCCTCGCGCAGCGGGCGCGTTTAAGGCGATCCCAACGGGCGTGGCTAACCCTGTGACGACATCTTGGATGTTTCTGCCATTCATGTTCGCACGTTGGATCTTACCACGCGCTGTCCAATAGATTCTAGCACCCGCAGCATCCACAGCGATCCCTTGTGGGGAATCCAGATTGGGGATGAAGTTGGATTGGTAGTTCTCACCGTTGAGGTCCAGCTGCTGTACTTTACCCCAAGAGTGGGCTACATACAACTTACCCCGTGAAGTGTCAATAGCAATGCCCCTCGGTATGCCTGTGACCTTTCTAATCAACTGAACGTTTGTGCCATCAAGGTTGGCACGTTGGATCCTGCCTGTCTTGTTGCCCAGATCCTCTGTCCAATAGACTTTACCCCGCCCGGCATCCACGGCGATTCCATTCGGAGAACTCAAGTTGCGGACGAGGTTGGCTTCAAAATTGGTCCCGTCGACGTTGAGGCGCTGCAGTGTACCCTGAGAGTTGATTATATACAACCTACCGCGTGAAGCGTCAATAGCAATGCCCCTCGGCACACCTGTGAGCTCTCTCACCAACTGAACGTTCGCGCCATTAAGGTTGGCGCGTCGGATTCTGCCTGCCCGAGCACTCGTCTGTTCTGTCCAATAGACTCTACCGCGCGTAGTATCTACAGCGAGACCCGTGGCGTTTTGGACGGTTTGCGCGAAGGAATCTACACTTGCACCTGTGAGATTCTGGAGCGTCCCAGCCTGCGTCTGCCAATAGATCGGCGGACGTTGGGCCTCCGGGATTAATACCGCAAAGGTTGTAGTGCTTACGGCGAGCACGGCAGGGGTGCCTACACCTGTGGCGACACTTTGGATGCTTCTACCATCAAGGTTCGCACGCCGAATCTTACCTTCTTCTGTCCAATAGAACTTCCCTGCACGGACATCCACAGCAATGCCTTGTGGAGAATTCAAGTTAAGGATAAAATTAGCCTGAAAGTTTCTGCCATCGAGATCGAGTCGGTGCACTTGCCCTTGAGAATTCGCTACATACAGCCTACGGTTTGTCGGATCAACACCGATGCCCTGTGGCACGCCTGTGAGTTCTCTCACCAACTGAACATTTGTGCCGTCAAGGTTGGCACGTCGGATCCTGCCCGCGGTATCGCTCATCCGCTCTGTCCAATAGACTTTACCACCCGCAGCATCCACAGCGATTCCTTGCGGGGAATCCAGATTGGAGATAAAGTTGAATTGGTAGTTCTCACCGTTGAGGTCCAGCTGTTGTACTTTACCCCAAGAGTGAATTAGATACAACTTACCGCGTGAAGCGTCAATAGCAATGCCTTTCGGCACACCTGTGACCCTTCTAATCAGCTGAACGTTTGTGCCATCAAGGTTCGCGCGTCGGATCCTGCCTGTCTTGTTGCCCATATCCTCTGTCCAATAGACTTTACCTGCAGCAGCATCTACGGCAACACCGGTTGCGTTCTGGACACTTTGCACGAAGCGATCTACGCTCGAACCTGTCAGGTTCTGAAGCGTACCCGCCTGTGCGTCCACCCAATACATCGGTGGGCGTTGGGATTCACGGATTAAGACCCCCACAACACTGACTTTGATAACCGCACAAGTATCACTGCTGATATCATCGCCTACGCAGACCCCGTAATAGTAGGTACCCCCTGCATTCGGGGCAGTCAGAGAGCGGCTCACTTGGGTTGTGCGCCGTGCGGCGATTGCACTGACAGTATCTGTGCCGAGAGAGGTATCTCTTGAGGTAATACTATCATCGTCGGAGCGATAATACTCTACCGTTGTCCTGGCAGATGTCGTATCGCCGTCGTTTTTGATAGTGGCAGTGAGCGTGAACCGCTCACCGGGGGCTAAGGCAAATTTGCTCGGCTGCAGGGATTCAATGGTTAGTGGTGCCTCTACAAAGACCACTATGTAACTCGACCAGTTATTAGTGGTCTCTGCCTCATTCGCAACCTCGTCTACATGTACACGGTAATAATAAGTGCCGGGCTCAGATGGGGCAATCAGTCTGATGTTCTCAGTACTGCTAATATTGCTGGCGAGTGCCCTCACCGAAACTCTACCGACCTCGTCCTCACTTCTAAACCTGCGATCGGTGGATTCATAAAACCGTAAGGTGGTCGTAGCAGATTGCCCTACTCCCTCGTTTGTGACAGTGGCATCAAGCGTGAAACGTTCACCGGGGGCTAAGGTGGATGTCCCTCTGAGCTCAAAAAGCTCCGCCACTAAATCCGGGGGTGCCGTTACAGTAACAGTTACAGCAGAAGAACAGTTATTATCGCTCCTGGACTCGAGGGTAGTGCTTACGCAGGCACCATAATAATAGGTGCCGGGCTCAGACGGGGCGGTCAGCTCAACGGTCTGCGTGCTGGTGTTGGGGTAAACCTGATTAGCGGTATTATAACCAGAGAGGGCACTAATCGTATCTGCTGTTCCGACTTCCGTATCGACTGAACCAGAGGTGGAATCATTAGAAATAGTAGCATCCGTAGAACGATAATACCGCAATGTTGCAGCACTGGAGTTACCGATCCCATTGTTCCTGACGGTAGCCGTGAGCGTGAAACTTTCACCCGGGGCTAAGGTAGATTTGTTAACTGTCGGGGTATCAACGACTAAATCCGCTGAGGAAGTTGTGATAAGTACAGTGTTGGAATTCCTCCGAGTCGTGGCATCACCAGGGACAGAGGGTAGAGTAACATAGTAATTGTAGGTGCCCGGTTGAAACGGAGCCCGCATTGTTATGGTATAAGTATCGGACTCACCCCTGTTGAGGGTCGGATCGCTCGGGGACTGAATGGACTGAGTTACTTCGGGCAAGCCCGGCGAAGTGGCGGGGGTACGATAAACTACCAATTCATTCCTTAGATCAGTGGAAGATACTCCATCCCCATCGTTTCTGACAGTGGCAACAAGTGTGAAGGTTCCACCAGGGACCACCGGGTTGTAATAACCGTAGGTGGGGTTGTACACATTGTAAGAGTAGGGGCTAGTAAGGGTTACGGTTAAGTTCGGCCGTACATTCGTAACTTGGAGAGTGACAACATTTGATTGATTATTAGTAGGATCAGTAGGATCTTCCCCGGCGACGGGATCTACCTGGGCGTAATAATAGTATGTCTGCGTTGGGATCGTTGGACTCAGAATTGGGCTCGGTGCAGCCAGAGAAATACTGAACGTGCTTTCATCACCGGCCGCGAGTGCACTAACGAGCATTGAACCAATAGGTGAACCAACGATTGGGTTCGATGCGGGACCGACGCGTCGATAATATGTCAAAGTCGTATCCCCAGATCGTTCATCACCATGGTTTCTGACAGTAGCTGTGAGCGTAATATTCCCACCAGGAGCTACGGAGGTTGGACTAACTTCTAGACTAACCCTTAAGTCAGGTGCTGCTTGGGCATAATTTATGCCTTGCCCGCCAACTATCAGGAACACCATCGTTAGAATGGACACGATGATTTTTCGATTCCCAATTATACTCAACATGAAAAACTCCTTCTATTCGTTTTTCGATTTCAAAACGAAACCAAAATTGTGTAACGTTAGGGTTATTTAGTTTTCGTTTTTTTCGCATTTTGTTTATCAAATCGCGAGCACGGGGAAATCCGCAGAAATACCGAAGCAAAACACTCGCGCCTAAGGGATATGCTGGGATTCGGAGATCCCTCTACAAAAGCACTCAATACCGTTGTGTAGGATTTATGCAAATCTCACAAATCTGGTAAAATGTATTAGAATCTAACGCAAGTTGCCATTGGTTTATTCTCACTGCGAAGCAATACCACCCCTACGGGGTGAGGAAAGTGTGTGAAAAATCTCCTTGAAACTTCAAAATTTATTAGTAGCAACTTGGGTTATTCATGTAGATATTATATCAGAAAATACAAGGCTTTGTCAATAAAAAACTACACACATTTATGTATTTATATTTTTATTTGTTTATTTATTGTTTTTTATATTTTTTTATGTTTTTTTATAAAAAACCGCATCGGAATATCGTAGGTGTTTTTGCTTGGGTTATAAATAGCCCTGAAATCGTAGGTGTTTTTGCTTGGGTTATAAATAGCCCTGAAATCGTAGATTGACCAGAATTCACTGGATTTGAATTATACTTCAGCGTATTATACTTTAGCGTATAATATTGGGAGGCAGATGGGGAAATGGCTAAAATTATTAGAGGACATCGGGTTGGAGAAAATGGCACCATTCGCGTTGGATGCTCGGCTGTCATTTTTGATGGGGACCGGGAAAAGATTCTATTAACAAGACGCGAGGATAATCACCAGTGGTGTCTACCGAGTGGAGGCATGGAGCCAGGTAAGTCGAAACAGAGATGACGCTAAAACGTGATAGGACGATACGGGTCAATGAAACGGTTATTCTCATCTTTTCGGCGCGGCGCGGGCAAAGCATTGGCTTTTGCACGTAGTTTTGAGAGTGCCTCGGTGTAGGCGGGTGTGTCAATCAAGTTGTTCCGTTCATCTGGGTCTTTGGAGAGATCAAAGAGTTGTTCGGGCCACCCTTTGTCGTTGTTAAATCGGAAATACTTTAAACTGCCCTCTTTGACCATGACAGAGGGTCCGTTTTGGGCGCGCCACAGTTCGCTATACACAGTATCGTGCCAGTCGGGAGTGTTTCCGTCAATCAGTGGCACGAGTGAATGTCCATCAAGTTCATCGGGGGCTGGAATCTCTGCTAACTCGCATATAGTTGGAAATAGATCGACCAACGATACATTCTGCTCAACGATCTTCGGTTCGCGTCCGAATCGCTTCGGGGACCAGATAGAAAGTGGCACCCGTGCCGAAGCCTCGAAGTAACTCTGTTTTTCCCAGAGTCCTTTCGTGCCGAGCATCTCGCCGTGGTCAGAGAGGAAAACGATGATAAAATCGTCTAAGACGTTCAAATGTTCCAGTTTCTCAATGACCCGACCGAATTGTGCGTCCATCCATTCAATCATACCGTAATATGCTGCGGTCGCCCGATGCGCCTGACGGTATGTTACATCTTCGCCGACCTGGACTCTGAAAAAATTGTCGTATCCAAATTGGTCGTTTGGTTCTTCAACAATCGGTTCTACGCGCTGCATATAATAGGTAAACAGATCGAGTGGGCACTGATACGGATAGTGGGGTGCTATGAGGCTTACCGCCATACAGAGCGGATTGTGCTTTGGACGGTCATAAGAGGCGTTGACGAAATACTCCTCAAGGAATAGTAGGGCACCGTCTACATTGTATTGGTCATGGATCATCCATTGCCCTAAGCCGGGTTGTGCGTCTCGGACCTCCTGAATCACCTTATTCTGCTTTGGACCGGTGCCTGGCTCTCGTTCAGTTCGCGCGTAATGTTGATCCTTAACAGCGGGATATGGATAACCGTTATTGCCGATAATATCGCGTCCGATCCGTTCCTGCCAGCCGTGCATGACATCTGTTCCGACGAAGTGCATTTTCCCCGCGCAGCAGGAATAGTAACCATAATTTCCTAACTGTCCTGGGATGGTTCGGACTTCTGTGGGCATCGGATCGCCGAAGTTAAGGCTTCCGCAGTTGCGCGGATAGAGCCCTGAAAGAAAACTTTGGCGTGCGGGGACACAGATCGGTGACGGCGTGTAGGCGTTGCGGAAGTAGATGCCCTCCTCCATAAACCGAGAGAGTGTCGGCGTGCGGATAGCCGTGTCTCCTTCGATTGGCAGGACATCGGGACGGTGTTCGTCGTTGATGAGGAATAGGATGTGTGGTTTATTTTGTGGCATGGCTGTTTTAAGGGTTGTTGGTTGTTGGTTGTTGGTTATCGGTCATCAGTTATAGCAAAATCCGAAAATAAATGAACACTTGTCCGAAGACAACCCCCCTATGAAGAAACACCCCAGCAAAAACACCCTCCCTTATCAGGGGGGAATAAGAACTGCTAATAAGGAGACATCAATTCTTCTGCGCCCGGTATTGGTTTTCGCTCAAATTCGGGTGTAATCCACCTTTCACCCGGGTCTTTACCGGGCTTATAATATCCATAAACGACTGTCCATCTGGTGTCACTCTCTTGTTTTCTTGGTGTTACTGCATGTGCTGCATGTGTCCACATCAGGACGACCGTTCCTGGCGGTACCGATAACGGTTCAATTTTTAATGGTTCGTCGGTCTGCGGATGGGTTTTTCCAGCCATCCACCCTTCTCGTAATGCTTCATCTGTTGCCGCCTGAATTTTGGAGTCGCGGTACAGATGGCTTCCGGGAACAGCCTTCAAACCGCCATCATCTGCCGCAAATCCATTAAGATAAAAAAAGATACGGACAAAACCGTAGCGCGGGTCATTATCTGAATA
The DNA here is from genome assembly GCA_003635195.1 of Candidatus Poribacteria bacterium. Classification (GTDB taxonomy): domain Bacteria; phylum Poribacteria; class WGA-4E; order WGA-4E; family WGA-3G; genus WGA-3G. The sequence goes on from PYIY01000004.1 coordinate 102,462, forward strand.
TCCGTGGCTATGCCAATGAATACCACCATTGCCGCCTGGACGATTGAGGCTCACGCAGTGGTCATAACGTACTTCTTCACCAAGTACTTCGCGCGCGAGTTTAAGCATTTGCGGATGTGGGATTAGACTTTCGAGGTAACTATCGTATTCCGCGGCAAATCGGTTCGGTTCGTACCCTTTCTTGCAACCCGGTATCAGCGATTCAATCCGAGCCAACGATTCTGTCAATCGTTCCTGAGCATCAGCCGTTAGGAGGCCGGGAAGCACAAAATGACCATCATGATCTAATTCTTTGCGCTCTTGATCACCGAAGGTGTAATCATGGAAAATTGGGTTTGGTGGCATAAAACTCCGAAGTAATTTCCTAACGAGGTTTCCCGGTGCGGTTAGGAGGGAAACACCCAAGCAAAAACACCGCACCTACCGGGCCTGGGGGACTTCTAATAAAGGGGCATTAAGCCTTCTGCGCCGGGAATCGGTTTTCGTTCAAATTCGGGTGTAATCCAACGGGCACCGGAGGGTCTGCCGGGGTTCCGATAGGCGTAAACGACGCACCAGCGCGTATCGCTATCGGGTTTTCTTGCGCTTACTGCATGTGCTGCATGCGTCCACATCAACGCGACTGTGCCGGGCGGTGCGGATAACGCCTCAATTTCAAGGGGTTCCCCTGTCTCTGGGTGATTTCTTCCGACGAGCCAACCTTCGCGGAGTGCTTCGTCTGTCGGTGCGTGGATCCTCGTGTCCCGATAGAGGTGGCTGCCGGGAACTGCTTTCAAACCGCCATCGTTTGGTTCAAAGCCGTTGACGTAGAAGAAGATGCGAACAAAACCTAAACTCGGATCGTCGTCGGCGTATCCGTGGCTATGCCACCCAATGCCGCCGTTGCCGCCGGGTCTGTTCAGACTCACGCAATGATCGTATCGGATATTATCACCCAACACCTTTCGTGCGAGTTCAAGCATCTGTGGATGTGCAATCAGACTTTCGAGATAACTGTCGTATTCTGCGGAAAACCGGTTCGGTTCATGTCCTTCTGTTGATGTACGTGAGAGTTCATGAATACGCGACAGGGAACTTGTTAGGTTTTCCTGAGCATCGGATGTAAGCACGCCGGGCAGAACAAAATGTCCATCCCGATCTAATTTTTCCCGTTCCTGTTCACCAAACGTGTAGGGATGAAACAGTGAATCTCGCTTGTCAAGACAGGTTTTCAGGGGGGGTTGTGACATAAAAACGCCTCCCATTTAGCGATACTTCTGACAAGACCGAGGGTGCCAGTATTGAACTGGACTCGGTCTTGTCAACCAATGCAATCTTTAGGGTTAATCGGCTTTAATGTCAGCCCAGGTTGTTGTGAGTTTGCCCGAGGGTTCAATATTAGCCGCTGTTTTTAACCCGTCATTCATGAGGGTTTTAATATCATTATTGTCCAATGCCACACTGAAGATAGCGACATCGTCAACTATTGCCCCCATAAACGCCCCCCACTGACCGTGTTGCCCAGTGGCGAGATAGATACCTATTAAGACGGGTTTGTCGGTTAACGCGTTTCTTCCTAAGTTTGGTCCAGTTACACCCGCCCCAATCTTCTTAGCGTCGAGATATATTATGAACTCTTCACCGTCCCAGATAGCGGCGACATGATGCCAATCGGTATCCGGATTCCAGGGTGCATCTATATAGTGAAGTGTAGCGGGTGGGTCATGCGTGTGATGTCGGATTATCGACCCATCCCACCAAAATCCAGGTGCCCAATCATCTTTGGTCACAACAGCCATGCCGCCAGCGGGTGCCTTATCTAATTTAACCCAAAGGGCAATTGTGTGTTCGCCGCCAACGTTTAAAGAGTCGTCGTGCGCGATTTCGACGTAAGCATCCGAGCCGTTTAGACTTAAACCCTTGCCGAACTTGCCATTAACCCATTTTGCGCCACCCTCAATCGTGCCGTCATTGCCTGTTCCCGAGGAATCTTTGGCTTTTTTACCATTTCCCTCATCAAAGAGCCACATGCCGACGCAATCCGCGAAGTCAATTTTAGCAGAGCTGATCCCTACAAACATCAGGCTCATCACCATTAAGCTGACACATAATAGTTTTAACCTTGTAACTGTAGTTTCCATCTTTTATTTTCTCCTTTATTATTCTCAAATCGAAAGCCAGCGAATGATTCACTGGTTATTCCTCAAATGAGTTTGTTAGCTTTCCCTGAGCAGATAGTGTAAGCAAGCTCGGGAAAACGAAATACCCGTCGCTATCCAAGGTTTTTCGCTCCCATTCACCAAACATATGAGCATGAAAAACCGAAGGTTGTGGCATAGCATTTCTCTTTTAGCTTAGATATCCTTTTCGGATTGTTCTGGTGGCTTATAGTATGAAACGTATTTTACACCTTGCCGCTTACGCTCTTCTTGTCGCGCTCTCAGATACGCGGAGAGTTCCTCAATAGAATTGAACTTGGCAGCGAATGCCTCTTTCATCCGATAGCATTCCTCAAGGATGGGATCCGTGTAGTCTTCAGGGATCTCTTTCATGTGAAATTCCTCCATTAACTCTATAGGTGTGCAAATAGTTATTGGATCAAATCCTGCTTCTTGGCAGACTTGATTGATATGATCACGCTTATTTTCATTCACGATATGCTTATGATTCCACGATATAAGGTATTCAATACCGTGTACCGTGGCGATAGCAATATGTTCTGCATCCGGAG
>PYIY01000005.1 GCA_003635195.1 Candidatus Poribacteria bacterium
TATTATAGTAAAACCCGTAATTAATTATACACTTTTATAATTTCATCAATGGAAGTCTCAGCATTGTATTGACGTATCCGCTTGATGTTGGCGAAATCCTTCTCAATCGGATTCAACTCCGGGGAATACGGGGGTAAAAACAATAGATCCGCACCAGAACCCCGGATCAATGCTGCTGTCTCTGACCCTTTGTGGAAAGAGGCATTATCCATAATTACAACATGGTTATCATCAAGTAATGGACATAACATCTCCGAAAGCCACGTGTTGAAGGCAATCGCATCACAACTGCCCTCAAAAAGCAGAGGTGCCGTGAAACATCCATCAAGACGTGCAGCAATCAAAGTCGTGGTGGTATACCTATGGCTTGGCACTTTATCTTCAACACGCATACCTTTCGGGGCATAAGCATACCGACGGAAGGCGGTTTCACTGAAACCACTCTCGTCAAGATAAACTAACTTTTTGCCCTTTTCTGTCTCTTGCTGAAGTGCTGAGAGATACTCTCGCCGTTTCACTGGACACTGTTCTTTGTAGGTCGTGGTCTTTTTTTTCGCGTGATATTGAGTTTTTTCAACGCATACCAAATACCATGTTTCGAGACACCAAAATGGTCAGCACGCTCCTGTTGGGTAGCATCTGGGAAATCAGCGACGTGTTGCTTGAGTGCTTGATAATCAAGGTTTCGAGGGCCTTGAGGCCCCGGTTTTTTACACGTCAACGGGTCTTCAGCTGCCAACCAGTCATAGATGATGCCGCGAGAGATGCCAAATCGTCGTGAAGCTTCGGCTTTACTACCGCCATTAGCAACGAAATCAAGCACGCATTTGCGAAAATCTGATGAATAACTCATAAGACTTAGACGATACCATAAATCTCAGAATATGTCAAATTATTTGCGGGCTTTACTATAATATTGGACAAAGTGCTATGACAGAGGTTGACTTTTCTGCGTACTTCAGAAACGGTTTTGAAGCACAAGGTATCCATCTCCGTTCAGAGTTCACTGAAAACCTAACATCCAACATCTCTTTCACCCACGCCTTCACTTTTCTGAATACGGATTTTAAGGCAATTTTCGGTCAAACTTTCTTAACGAAAGTGGACGGCAGAGAAGTAGAACCAAAACTTATATCCCGAAAATCCACGTACAACAACATAAAGGTTAATGTTCCAATTTATACACTCCGTGGAGATGTCTCTTACCAACTAACGCCTAAGTTCCAATTTGAACCCGGACTACTCTTCACATTTAGCCCAGCAAATAGTTTTGGAGACCGGGGCATAATATATGAAGGGTTAACCGATTCAGATATGTTTTCCATATTGCATGAAGATGAAGAATTGGTAAACAGCGATAACGAGTTCTATCAGGTAATCCGCCCTGAGACAGATGGCGATGAGTTCTGGTACGATTTTCGACGTTCAGAAGGGTATCTACAGGGACGATACGATCCACTCTCATTTCTGTCGCTCGCACTTGGTATGCGGTTCGACTATTTCAATCTAACGGAGGAACTCTCCGCTCAACCGCGCGGCAGCCTAAGTGTAAAACTTTCCAATAACGCCACGCTCCGCTTTGCTTACGGAAGTTATGAACAGAGTCCGTTGGGATATCAGGTGCTTGCGGAGAATGGGAACAGAGACCTAAAATCGAGCATTGCACGGCACTATACTATGGAGTTTGAACACCGACTTTCATCACAGACAGAGTTGAAGTTTGCGACCTACTACAAGAGTCTATTTGACCTGGTAACAACAAATGTAGTTGAATTCACTAATGATTTCGGCTTGCAAACGACAGTTCGTTACTATAATCAGGGCACAGGATACATCAGTGGTGCAGAGGCATTCCTACGGCATCGCGTTAATGAAAAGTTCTTCGGTTGGTTCTCTTACGCATGGACACATAGGGAGCAGCGCGCACATCTTGACGCGCCTTATGAACCACACATCTTTGCTAACACACACATCATCAGTCTTGTCAGTAACTACAACATCAGCCCAACTTTAGAGATTGGCGGGAAGTGGCAGTATTCAAGCGGGACAACAGGTGCGCCTGTAAGCGAAATCCTCCTGATCCAAGACCCAATCACACGAGGTATGCAACCTATTTTCACTGATGTTCAGGGCGCATATGAGATATCTTTGGCATCATTACCCTCCTATCACCGATTAGATATACGTGTGATCAAAACATGGCGTCGTAAAGGGTGGCAAATAAGTGGATTTCTCGAAATTCTGAATGTATACAACCGGAAAAATACTATCAAGTTCCATAATCCAGCAGGGGACAATGTACAGGAGGCACCCCAACTTCCCATCATCCCCTACATCGGTTTGACAATCGAGTTCTGAATCCAAACAATCCAATACCATTAAACCCGCTTCTACCACGGCTGGTGAGGATCCTATCCTCGTCCTTTTCCAGCCGACAGCTAACCACCCATAGACACACCCGAGGCAATCTACACGCTTGGCTTTCCTGCGTCCTGGCGAGGAAATAAATCTCAAGTAAACTAAAAATTTGAAAATCACGTTAGAAAAGGCGTTGTTGATTTTGCATCACAGACTTGCTGACTCCGACCTATCTTTTCGAGAGTTAGAATCCGAACGCTGTCCAAAACTTTGTTAGCTCAGACACAACCAAACAAAACGGAGGTTAATGTTTCCATCATGGAAAAGTTATTGTCTATTCTATTTTTGTTGATGATTATAACGCTACCTGTTCTTGCCGAAACCGGCGATATTCAAGGCAGCGTCTATCAGCAAAGCACAGGAAAACCCCTCGCATCCGCTGATGTCCGCATTACCGAAACCGACCAGCACCAAAAAACCGACGAAAATGGTATCTTTCGATTCACAGAACTTCCGGAAGGTAGATATACTTTCGTTGTTACGCATCCCGCTGAAACAGCACCTACAGCAGTCTCCGTTGCGATCAGCAGCGGGGATACCACCGAAATTAAAATATACTTAGGTGAGGCAGTTAAATTAGAAACAATTGTTGTGGAGGGGAAACGTCTACCGCCAACAGTCAGTCGCAAAGACATCCGTGGGAGCGAACTCCTACGGATTCCGGGGGCTGCTAATGACGCACTCAAAGGACTCACAACACTCCCAAGCATCGGCATCCCAAACGATTATTTTGGCGTGCTTTACATTCGTGGTAGTGAACCCGGATCAAACCTTTACTATCTCGACCGGACACCGCTCGGATATCCGTTTCATTGGGGTGGGTTACTGTCAACCATCAGTTCAGAAACCATTGAAACAATTGTCATCTACCCTGGCGGCTACGGTGCGGAATTCGGATTGGATTCGCAAGCCGTGCTTGACATCCACGCCCGCGACAGCATTGACGAACGGTTCGATGGGAAATTTAACCTCAATATTTTCTACTCTGAAGGGTTGCTTGAAGGTAGAATCGGAGAGAAAGGATATGTTTCCGTCTCAGGACGGCGAAGTTACTTCGATCTCATCGCCGTACGGATGTCTGAAAGCCAGTCGGGTGAAGTACAGGGGTTTCCCTATTTCTCGGATTATCAACTCAAATTCGTCTATCCACTCACTGAAAACCACAACCTCACACTTAATGCATTCGCCGCAACTGACCATTTTCATCTTCAGACAGAGGAACAGGAAGAAACTGATGAAATGGAAATAGACGATCCTTTTGAGGCCTCTGCCTTTTTCAAAAATGGATTTAACGGGCAGGGCATCCATCTGCATTCAAAATTCACCGAAAACCTCACATCCAATCTATCACTGACCCGTTCATTCAATTTTCTGGATATAGATTTAGATACGGTTTTCTCGGAGACTATCGTTGAAAATGAACAGGGTGAGATAATCGCTAAATCCAAAGATTCCATTCAGTACAACTTAAAGGTTAACGTTCCTGTCTATACCCTCCGCGAAGATGTGTCCTACAGACTAACACCTAAGTTCCAACTCGAACCCGGGTTGCTCCTCGCGTTCAGTCCCGCGAACAGTACGGAACATTCCAGCATCCCGTCATTTGAAGAAGAAGTGCCGGATGACGAGACACTGAACAAATTAATACAGACGGATCCCACCAAAGTAAGGTTTGACGATGATGGAACCCCGCGGATACGCACGATTGAAAATAGAGACTACGAATTTGGACACGATTTACAACGTGCTGAAGGCTATCTACAAACGCGATACGATCCCTTACCTGCGCTTTCAGTCGCACTTGGTGTCCGGGTGGATTACCTGGATGTGATAGAGCAGCTTTCCATTCAACCCCGTGGGAGTATAAGCATCAAACTTCCGATCGGTTCTAACCTCCGATTCGCTTATGGACATTACGAACAGAGTCCACAGCTGTCCGAGCTGCTATCAGAGAATGGGAACGCAGCGTTAAAGTCAAGCCTCACACGCCACTATATCATGGAAATAGAACACGAACTTTCATCACGCACCGAATTCAAGTTCGCGACCTACTACAAAGACATGCAGAAACTGATAACACCCGATGAGGGCTCAAATTATCTCAATCAAGGTGTTGGATACGTCGGCGGTGCAGAATTGTTCCTACGGCACCGAGTTCCAGACAAATTCTTTGGCTGGATTTCGTATGCCTACACGCACGCCGAGCGTCGAGAAAATCCTGATGTTACATATCAACCTTACCTTTTCGATAACACACACATCGTTAGCATTGTGGCAAACTATAACTTTAACCCAGATTTTGAGATCGGCGCGAAGTGGCAGTATCTCAGCGGCACCGCCGAAGCACCTATCAGTTCTATCGTTCTCATCCAAGACCCAGTAACGCGCGGATTGAACCCGCTCTTCGCAAGTTTTAGCCGCTTCTTAGGTGCTAAACTGACACCCTACCACAAGTTAGATTTGCGGATAAGTCGCAAATGGAATTTCATGGGCATGAAGATAGGCGGATTCATTGAAGTGCTCAATGTATACAATCGTAAAAATACCATTGAGTTTATCCAGAATGAAGGCACATTTGAAGTACAAGGCGAGGAAGTCACAATTGAAGAACACGAGGTCGGCACAGCCAGGCAACTTCCATTACTGCCTTATATTGGGTTAACCCTTGAATTTTAGCGAAATGCATCTTATGTCAACCGAAGGTTCAATTAAACGTTGAATAATGTTAATACAACAAGTGAGGGGCAAAACGGCTGCATGAAACTAAAATTCGTCATAGTTCTGTTTGCATTTACTACTGTGTCTACATCTGTTCTTGCGCAAACTGGTGATATTCAAGGAACCGTCTATCAGCGAGGCACGGAGAAACCCCTTGCAGGCGCGGATGTCCGCATTATTGAAACAGAGCAAACCCAAAAAACTGATGAAAACGGTATCTTTCAATTCACGGAACTCCCTGAAGGCAAATATACTTTCGTTGTTACGCATCCTGTTGAAACGGCACCGACACAAATCGCCGCTGAGATCAGCAGCGGTGATACGACTGAAATCAAAATTTACTTGGGTGAGGCAGTTAAGTTAGAAACGATTGTTGTGGAAGGGAAACGCCTACCGCCAACGATCAGTCGCAAGGACATCCGCGGCAGCGAACTCCTACGGATTCCAGGTGCCGCCAATGACGCACTCAAAGGATTGACAACACTTCCAAGCATCGGCATTCCAAACGACTACTTCGGTATCCTTTATATCCGAGGCAGTGAGCCGGGTTCCAATCTCTACTATCTTGATAGGACACCGCTCGGTTATCCATTTCACTGGGGTGGGTTACTGTCAACCATCAGTTCAGAAACCATTGAAACAATTGACATCTATGCGGGTGGCTACGGTGCGGAATTCGGGTTGGATTCGCAAGCTGTGCTTGATATCCACACACGCGATAGCATCGAAGAACGGTTAAATGGAAAGTTCAACCTGAATATCCTCTATTCTGAGGGATTACTTGAGGGTAGGATAGGTGATAACGGTTATATCTCCGTTTCTGGACGGCGAAGCTACTTTGATTTCATTGTAGGACCGATTGTTGAAAGCCAGACAGGATCAGAGCAACAATTCCCTTATTTTTCAGATTATCAGTTGAAATTTGCTTATCCACTGACTGAAAAGCATCATCTCACACTTAACGCATTTGCCGCAACAGACCATTTCAACTTTAAAGAGGGAGAAATAGAAAATGGTATAGAACCAGAGCTTGAAAGGTCTACCTTCTATTTCAAAAACGGTTTTAACGGACAGGGCATCCATCTCCGTTCAAATTTTACCGACAATTTTACATCCCATTTTTCATTTACCCGCACCTTCAATTTCCTGAATATAGACCTTGAGGATCCTGTTGTGGTGTCTTATAAATTGGAAAACGGTGGTCTTAAACTGGAGGACGGTAAATTAGTAGCGGAGGAAATCCTTTACAATTCCTATGATGTGAAGGTTAAGGTGCCGGTCTACACACTACGTGAAGATGTATCTTATAAGTTTACATCTGCGCTTCAGCTTGAAGTGGGTTCCCTTTTATCGTTTAGTCCCGCCAATAGTTTTGAAGACGGCAATTTTTATGAGTATGAACCCGTCGGTGAGGAGATTGAGATAAGCAGGGTCCCAATTGTTGAGAATGGAGAGGTGGTTGGGGAAAGCGTAACAAGGCGACCGGCACGCTACAATGTAACAGAATTAGAAAAAACACACTACGAGTTTGGACACGATTTTTACCGTACCGAAGGTTATCTACAAGCACGATATGATCCATTGTCGTTCCTTTCAATAGCACTCGGCACTCGGTTAGATTACCTTAATTTAACTAAGCAGCTTTCTGTTCAACCACGCGGGAGTATAAGTCTCAAACTCCGCAGCGGTTTTAATCTTCGCTTTGCTTATGGGCACTACGAACAGAGCCCTAAACCGTATCAGATACTATCAGAGAACGGAAACGCAGATTTGAAATCCAGCCTTGCGCGCCACTATATCATGGAAATAGAACATGAACTCACCTCTCAGACGGAATTTAAGTTTGCCACATATTACAAAGACAGCCAGAAATTGGTAACAGGGGATGAAGGTTCAACGACCTCCGAGGCACAACCTGCTTCTACGGGTGGGAGATTGGCAACAGAAGGACAGGTTTCAAATTATCTCAATCAAGGCACTGCGTATGTTGGCGGTGCGGAGGTATTCCTACGGCACCGGATTCCCGATAAGTTCTTTGGATGGATCTCTTATGCCTATACGCACGCTGAGCAGCGTGAATATCCGGAGGCATCTTATCAACCGTATCTTTTTGACAACACACATATAGTTAGCATCGTTGCTAACTATAATTTTACCTCCAATTTTGAGATTGGCGCGAAATGGCAGTATTTAAGCGGCACCTCTGAAGTGCCTATTAGTTCTCTGGTGCTAATTCAAGATCCGCTCACACGCGGGTTGAATCCGTTGTTGGCGAGCGTTGACGAAGAATTAACTGCCGAGTTGACACCGTATCACAAGTTAGATTTCAGAATAAGTCATAAATGGAAGGTTCGGGGAATGAAGATAGGTGGATTCCTTGATATTTTAAACGTATACAACCGCAAAAATACGATAAAATTCTCTTTTAAAGAGGCAACGATTGAAGTACAGGGAGAGCAAGTTGAAATTGAAGAGTGGGAATCCGAGGAAGTTTCGCAACTTCCGCGTATTATTTATCTTGGACTAACGCTTGAATTTTGAAGTCAAGGATTTGCCATTTATAGTAAAACTTAGAATTATGTAGACACTTATCCGTTAACAAATACCCGTTCGTAGTAGGGCAATTCATTGCCCGTTGTGCCGAAAAGTGCCCAGATATTTTTAGGTTTCACTATAAACACTCGTTTGGTATAATACTGCTGTGGCGGGGAGTGGACACCCTGCACAGGCATCCAACAAGGAGAAATATTTATGAAAATCTTGACTATCTTTGGTATCTGTGCTCTGGTGCTCGCTGGTTGCACAACTGTTGAGTCCCAAAAGATGCGGGCAGAACGCGATCAACTGCTCAAAAATTATGAGGACCTCCGCGAAGAAAACAGTGAGCTGAAGGTAAAAGATAGTATAACCAATACACTCCTCGGAAAGTGGAAGTTTCTGAACCTTGAAATGGCGGAGAGCGGTGTCACGCAAGAGGTTGCGGAAGCCAAAGCCGCGCTTTACGCCCTTGAACTGAAAAATCTCACACTCGAATTCTTTGAGGAAAAAGGTATCTACCATTACCGAGGCAGGAGAGGCGGTACGGAGGTTTTCGGTCAATGGACTGTGATTACGATTCGGTACGGCGATGAACCCTTCCCGTTCATCCGATTCATCAGGCGCACCGGTCCAGAGATGGAAAAATTGCTGTTCGCAGCAACTGAGGACGGAAGGGCACTTGGATTGTCGAGCGCGCCGGGATTGGATGCAGCGCGGGATATGAGTATTTCAGTTACGCCTGACAGACTATATCTCACAATGCACGGTAAGATGCAATCAGGACCCAGTGGTTGGGTACAGAGTGGTGGCGTGCGTTGTTATTTTGAGAGGGTTGAGGAATGAAAATATTAGGCACCTTTGGTTTGATAACACTGGTTTTCGTAGGTTGTACTTCGGTGGAATACCAGCAGATGCAGAACGAACGGGAACAACTCCGTGCGGCATACGAGGAAGCCCGGATAAAGAATGATAGAGGGAGCGTCAAGAACAGGGTTGCGGGTGAAGTGCTTGGCACATGGCAATTCCTCGGTGTAGAGATCTTGGAAAGTGATCTAAGCAATGAAATTGAAAGTGCTACTATTGCGCTTGATGAATTGAGTCGTAAGAATCTGACGATCCGCTTTTTTGAACGGAACGGCATGCGTTTTTACGAGGGTAACAACGGTAGTCTTCGGGTTACCGGTAAATTCTCGATCTACGTTGAACGGATCGCTGAGGTTCTATATCCAGAGCTTTGCATGAATCAGAGTTCAGGCATTACGCCTGGGGAGTTTTTATTCAGTGAGCGTTCGACGGGAGTATTCGGTGGCCCGCCCGGATCATCCAATGTTTTAATTTCTGTGCAGGACGATCAACTTCACCTAACTTTAGGAGCCGGTTCGCGACTGACGCCTGAAGGGTGGGCCCAGAGCGACGGCATCAGGTATTCATTCAAACGGATTAAATAAGACTGTAGAGGCTTTTTCTTGTCGAACGGGTTTGAAATCCTAAATTACCTGAAGACTTCTTTAGATTTCATTTAACCGTGAACCTGCTGTCAAGGCACTTGCACTTGAACAGACTCATATTAAGGAGGGGAAACATGAAACTGTTAATACTGCTCACTATCTTCGTGTTAGTGTTTATGGGTTGTACCAACTTGCTGGACCAAGAATTACAGCGGGAACGCAAGAGTTCAATTGAGAATTACGAAGATACGCGTATGAAATACGAGCCGGAAAAAATCAAAAGCGAGATAAAGGCACAGTTGGTCGGCAAATGGCAATTTATGGGCATAGAAGTAGAAAAAGGGGCTATCAATGCACAAGTGACAAACTCAACATCAGAAAGGGACCAAACAGCCTCGCCTTCTGATACGAACACACAAACGCCAACGGTGCTTGAATCACCCCAGTCTAACACGGATGAGCGGCTGTCTGAAAGCGATGGGGTGCAATTACCGCCGATCACAGTCCACGAGACTAAAGACAACGAAAAGATAGCCGCGGCGAAAGCTGCTTTACTCACCGCCAACCGTAAAAATCTAACGCTTGAGTTTTTTGAGGAGCGCACTTCCTACTATTATCGTGGCAGCAACCGCGGCAGAAATGTCACAGGGCAAATTAGCGTCATCACTCCGCGATTTGGGGATATACCCGTGCCGTTTGTCCAGTTCAGACGGCGTACGGGACCGAAGATGCTCGAGTTTCTATTTAGTTCCGAGCCTGCAAGACGTGCGTCCGCTGGAAGGAAGCAAAAGTATGTCGAAAATGTACAGCGGGTTGAAGGAAAAAATTTTGTAAGTACCAGCGGAAAACGTGGCGAGAAAGCCACCCCAAAATCGGTTTCTTACAGACCAATTTCAGCAATCGGGATTGAGGTGACGGACGACCGGCTTTGTCTGATTCTACATGGCGATATGGAGTTAACCCCCAAAGGTTGGATGCGAACCGGTGGTTTGCGATGCACCTTTAAACGCATCGAATAAACAGGGATTTTGTTGCAAGGTTAGTATTTGCTTTAAAATAGAGGAGAAAATCAAAATGAAAATGTTAATAGTATTGGGCGTTATGGCAATAGCCTTCACGAGTTGTGCGATCTTTACGCCGCAAGAGCAGCAGGAAGAACGACGGCGTTTGCTTGCGATGCGTGACGCTGTACGCGAGCGGCACAATCCAGAAAGAGTTAAAGGCGCTGTAAAGGATCTTCTCGTTGGCAAGTGGCAGTATGTGGGGTTGGAGGTTGAAGAAGGCAACGTTTATGCACAGAGAGCAAAACCGGTACCGCAACAGGTGTTGGATTCACTAAATACTGCTGTAAAGGGACTTGCTAAAGGTGTTGCCGGTGAACAAACAGCGGCATCTAACGCGCCTGAACAAGTGACACCACCAAATTCAAACGTCGCCACACCAGGAAAAGACAAACAGCAATCGGAGGTAAACCAACAGAACCCACAAGGAGATGCGACGCGCCTGCCACCTATTGAGGTTAGAGATGAAAAATCAAATCAACGGATACTGGGTGCAAAAGCTGCGCTTATTGCGTCTACCCGCAAAAATCTTATACTCGAATTTACAGAGGATCGGAGTTCTTACTATTATAGCGGTAGTAATCGTGGCAAGAATATTGCTGGACAATGTTATATCACAACAAAGCGGTATGGGGACGATCCGCACACATTTATCCGTTTTAATCGACGTGTAGGACCGGAGGCGATTGAATTCTTATTCGGTTCTGAACCTGTAAAACAGATAGCTGCGCGGGAAAAACAGAAGCGAGCCAGGATGATACAGAACAGAAAGATGGGTATACAAGGGGCGCGGAAAGCTGCTGCAAGACAGGCTTCTTATGCAATCGCTTCAATGGCAGGGATTACGGTGACGGATGATACACTCTCTTTAGTCCTCTATGGGGATATGGAATTAACCCCAACGGGTTGGATGCGAACTGGAGGATTGAGATGCACTTTCAAACGGATCGAATAAAGGCGAAAACTTTGATATCGTTCAGCATTCTGATTCTGGCATTCACGGGTTGCACTTCTGTGGAGTACCAACGGATGCAGAACGAACGCGACACCCGTCGTGAAGTGTATGAAGATGCCCGACGAAAAGAATTTCGCAAACGCAGCCGAAACCTTGCAGCACACAATATGCTCGGTAAGTGGCAATTTTTTGAACTTGTCGTTGAGGAACGCGGTGGAAGCGAGGACATTTTGAAAACGAAAGCTGCACTTACCGCCTCCAAACTCAAAGGACTCAGATTACGGTTTTGGAAGAACGGCGACAATTATTTTTATCGCCTTGAAAATGTGATTGCGAAGTCTTATGGGACATCCAAAACGTGGTCGGGGCAGCTTCAGTTCCATCCAATCTCCGGTTCACAGATACCAGATCTTATATTCAATTTCGTGAAGGGCACACATAAACAGGTGCTTCTCAGTGATGGAGAAGTTGATACCATGATGATAGACGCGAAAATCATGGGGGTTGCTGTGAAGGGGACGCAGCTGGATTTGGAATTGGATCTCGGCATGGTATTAAGCCCCGAGGGGTGGTTACGCCGTGGGAATATCCGCTGTTCGTTTCAGCGAATTGAGTAGTTTGTATATAGGTGTGTGGGACCTGATAGGAGAACTTTTTGATGAAAAGTATTCGTATCTTTATTCTCTGTTGTGCTACTTCAATAGTGGTGCTCGCCATGGGTCAGGCGTTGGCGGAAGCACCGGCGACTGCGAAAATCGTGTTTGCATCAAGTCTGAACGTCAAGGCAAAAGATGGCAGTGATATCTACATCATGAATCCTGACGGGACTGGACGCGTCAATTTGACCCGTCATAATGCGAAGGACTCAGAACCGACGTGGTCGCCTTCAGGAAAGCATATTCTCTTTACGTCAGACCGAGATGGCGGCAATGACATTTACCGCATGAATGCGGATGGAACGAATGTAAGGCGGATTTTCAAGAAATGGGCAAATCGATCAAATCCTGCGTGGTCCCCGGATGGTCGACAGATTGCGTACTACCGTGAAGAGGATCAGGCTATCTATATCGCCGACATTGACGGCGCAAATGAGGAGCGTCTGGTCAACGGTTGGCACCCAACATGGTCACCCGACGGCACCGAAATTGCTTTTGTTTCGCTTGCAGGGAGTCTTGATATTCGTGTCGTCGACTTAAAAACCCGTTTGGAAAGAGTCCTTGTCCCGATGGAACAGGCACTACTTCACGAACCTGTATGGTCCCCGGATGGAACCAAAATAGCTTTTAATCGCATCAATTTCTTATTGTTTATCCTTAAGGTGCTGTTTAATGCTAAGGATAATATGCCTGCACAGACCATTGATATTGTTAATAGCGATGGCACTGAAATAGAGGCGATCGTTGTTGACGGATCCCAAGTTTCTGACCCGGCCTGGTCTCCACAAAGCGATGCCTTAATCTACAGTCAACTTTCTGGAAAGAAACGTCATCTCTTTAAAATCTCTTTAGGGAGTCTTGTGTCAGAACAACTCACAGACATGGGTTTTAGTTATAGTTCGGATTGGTTTGATCCGGCAGTTCTATCTGTTGCGCCGCGACTGGCGTCACACCTGACGACGTGGAGTAAAATCAAGACCAAAACTAATTAGAACTTACGTAAATAGGTAATAAAGGGTTTCCGGTATTTCTCAAAAGTGGTGATGTAAACGCAGGAAACATGATTGACGTTTAATGCTGAAGAAGATCACGATTCTGAAATAACCTGTTTCATTTATGTTTACACAACTACTCAAGAGGTTTCCGCCCTCGCTTCCAAGGAGGAACCCATGAATTGCAGATATGAATATATGGCACTGTTTATCTTCTGTGTGTTTACACTTGCAGTCATCGGATGTGCGACACACACTATCGAACATGATCAAGATGTTGAAGCTTTATATAGCCCTTGGTTGAATCAGCCCTTTGAAGAATTTCTGCAGAAAAACCCCGATCCGAAACAGTCAACGCCTATAGGTCAAGGTAACTATAGGCATACTTTCGTTTATGACATTGAGTCACAAGCTGAGATTGTTGTTGATATATTAGCAACACTGGGAGAAACGGATACCGGGCACGACGATTACTATCATGTCTATGTCTATGTGAACAATCCGGGTATTATATATAAGGTAGATTACCAGCGCAGGACTGAAAAATGGTAAGAATCGCAAAGGAGGCAGTGGATTAAGAACGCACCGTCCGCACTTGTCCACGGAGATCAAGTTGCACCTTCCAATTATTCCAACGCGGCAACAGGACTGCGCTCAACGTCGGTTGACGGATGCCGCGCTGCCATCGCAACGTGACCAATTTTTGGGCG
Organism: Candidatus Poribacteria bacterium; assembly: GCA_003635195.1. GTDB lineage: Bacteria > Poribacteria > WGA-4E > WGA-4E > WGA-3G > WGA-3G. The sequence goes on from PYIY01000005.1 coordinate 13,497, forward strand.
GGATCGTATTCCACGTCGAATTTAGCACCATTAACAGAAAATTCTTTGGGATACTGCGCCTCGATTGCAGTGATAGTGTTGGGGTCTATCTCAGTAAATACGAGATCGTCTGGTGAGAGGAGTTGCCAGTCCTCAGCGACCTCTACACCCAAAACATCGAGGTGTGAACTTAACCACGCGTGTGGCATCAAATCCACTGTTTCGGGTGTCTCTATATCAGGATTGAGCGCGCAGTGAAGTCTCCAAGCGTCAATCGCGCGGGTAAGTTGCTCACCGACTTCCGAAAATAGGGAACCAGAGAGGATAAGGGATGCCAATGCCTCTCTCAGTAGTGTGCCACTCAACGGTTGACGGCTGCGTCCGATCTCGCGTCCTGCATATTCAGTTACCACCTCTGCGACAATATCTTCACCTTCCAGTCTCGGCGCAGTGAGTTGCGTCGTTCCGATTCCGGCGTTGACTAAATCGTCAAAAGCGCATGGCATGGCAGTCCGCCCCATCAACTGCACGCGCGCGCCTTTTGCGATACCGAGGGTCTCCAGAATCAAGGCAGCGTGCCGTTCTTCCGATAGAAGTGAATCGGAATCGAGCAAGACCTCTTCCTGTCCATTTCCCCATCCTTTACCTTTCCGTCTCCGCACGTAGGCGCAGGTGTTCCATTCGCGTAGCAGGTAATTAATCAATGCGTCGCGGTCGGGTTGTACGGGTGCTGTATCTTTCATAACAGGCGGTAATACGAAGAAATCTCTCAGCTGCGTCGCGATTCTGCGGCATTCGGCGAGGGCAGTTGTGTGGAGATGATGCCGTTTGTTATCGCCGTGTCGCAGCGTTCGGATTGCCGTCGTAGCATCACAACCGTCGCGAAAAAGTTCTCTTTGGCGCGCTTCACGAACCGTATCTTGCTGTTCAGGTGGCACGCGGTCGATGCGCTGCCATAACGGGGCAGGACGCTCCAACGTCGCAATCAGATCAATCAGATCGCGTCGCAGAGAAGATGGTGCTTTTACCAATAGTCGAGCGTGAAGTGGACTGATGGGTAAAGCACAGATCTTTGCGCCTTCTGACGAAAGGGTGCCATCATCGGAGAGAGCCCCCCAACTTTTCAGCGCAGTTTGTGCGCGCGCCACGGCGAAGTCCGGAGGTGCGTCGAGAAATGTCAAATCTTGGGGACGATAACCCGTTGCAGCGACAGTGAGTACGAATTGTGTTAAGTCCTCCCGCCGAATCTCTGGGGAGGTTTCCTGTTCAAGTTGACCGTGTTCCTCCCAGAGTCTATAGCAGGTTCCTGGTCCGAGGCGGCCTGCGCGTCCGCGGCGTTGTTCGGCTGAGGCTTGCGAGATGGGGCATAGCGCGAGGACGATACGTCGATTTTGATGGATACGTTGGCGCACTAAACCGGTGTCCACAACCGCGGTGATGCCGGGGAGTGTAATTGATGTCTCAGCGACATTAGTCGCAAGAATGACGCGGCGTTGGGATTGCGTGTTGTCAAATGCTCTGTCTTGTGTGTCGGGGGGTAGATCGCCGTGTAGCGGGATAACATCGACATGTCGCGCCTTGCGAAGCGCGTCATGACATGCATTAATTTCACCTTTACCTGGTAGGAACACCAAGATATTCCCATCGGTCTCTTTGAGTGCGCGCTTAATTCCTTTTTCGGTGCGTTCTATTAAGTTATGCGATGTAGGGACTACTGCCCCGCCGAGGTATCGTACTTTAACAGGATAGACGCGCCCTTCGGCGCGTAGGACCTGTCCACCAACAAAGCGGGCGAGTTGTTGTGCTGCTATTGTTGCAGACATAATAATAAGCCTTGCGTCGCGTCGCTTCTTTTGGCAGATGGCGAGAAAGAGGTCCACCTCTACACCACGCTCGTGGAATTCATCCAAAATAATTGTACCATATTGATCTAATTCCGGTCCCGCGGCATATCGCAAGGCGACCCCGGGCGTGACAAAACGGATACGGGTTAAAGTATCAGAACTAACATCTTCAAAACGCACCGTATATCCGACTGAGTGTCCCAGCGTTTCACCGCGTTGTTGTGCCACCCATCGTGCGAGTGAGCGACACGCGACGCGCCTCGGTTCCACAACAAGGACGGGTGCGTCTGATAGTGCGGCACACCACGGCGGAATTTGTGTCGATTTTCCACTGCCCGTCGGTGCCACGATCACCACGGGACCCGCTGCAATCGCGTCGTGAAATGTCGCTTTTAGTTCTATAATTGGTAGGTTGGTTTCGTTCATAGCGCGTATTATAACGCATAGTGGCATTGGTATCAAGAACAGAGTCGCTCCTACAGAAGAATCGCCAAACGCTCTTGACATTTCCAGACGTTTCTGATATTATAATCCACATATCTAAAACTCGTATTTTGAAGGTAAATTATGTTGTACCAGAAGTTCATAAAACAGACACATACAAAGAAACAAAAGACGTACCGCCTATTTGCCTTAATAATGTTTACTGGACTATTGTTTTACCAGCATTTTGCTTATGGTCAGCAATACGTCATCGTTGACAGCGAAAACGGCGATAGACTCACCGGTACTTGGCGCAGTGGCACTGATACTCACTTTGAAATTGAATACCAAGGACAAGTTTTAAGGCTTCCATTGACGGGACATACCCTTAGTTTTACATCGGATCTAGCGAATGTACCGGATCGCACGGCTGCAAAGTATTATCGCAATGGAATTATGTTGTTGGAATTGAAGAAGCCAGAAGGAGCGATGAATCGTTTTGAGGCTGCGATTGAAGAATTTCCGAGATATCCGGCTGCGCATTATCAACTCGGCTTACTTCACAAAGCAAATGGCGACAATGCCAACGCATTAGAACGCTTCCGTTCTGTGGCGATCCTTGATGCGGCGAATTTTGATTTGGTCCCACATCTTCAGGAACTCGGAAACGCTGCTCTCGCTGACGAGGCTTATGCGGAAGCTGTGGATAGTTACCAACTGATTCTAAGATATTATCCGGAACACGAATCGATACCAGAATTGAGTTACATCACTGGGTTTCTGCTTGTTGAAGAATTAGAGGATTATGATACAGGATTGCCCCTCCTTGAATCGGCAATCCAACAGAACCCCGACACGTCGTTCCATGAAAAGGCATATTTCCTAATTGGAAAACTGCGAGCGCAAACCGATCGGTTAGAAGATGCACTCCATACTTTACAAGGGTTTGTTATGCGCTATCCAGAGAGCGAATGGGCTTATGAGGCAGGTCTCACCCGTGCTAAAGTCAACTTAAAATTGGGTAGAACGGCAGCAGCTGGGAATGAAGCATCTCGGATCTATGAAATGACCGTAGATGAGGCGATAAAGGAACGCGCGAAACAGATTTTGGATCAGACGCGATGGAAGGTTTACACAGTGGCGGATGGTCTCCCCGACAACCATATCCAAGCGATCGCTTCCGATGGTACGCGGTTATGGGTGGGGACCCCGAACGGTGTAATGCTATTTGAGACGACTTTCAATAACTGGATACAGAGATCAGACGTGCCGCAACAGATTAACAGTTCAACGGCAAAGGTGCCAGATGTGCAAGCGATTGCAGTGAACTCCGAAGAAGTGTGGGTCGGCACGCGTTCTCAAGGTGCCATCCATTACAACAAGTTGACCGGCGAAATCCAAATGTATCCTCCAAGTGCTCCGATTGATTTCCCTGCTTGGGTCAAGGATATCAAGATGGATGATAGTGAGACATGGTTTGCTACCGATGAAGGCGTTGTTCGTAAGACAGTTGATGCGTTGTTTGTTTACAACACACAACAAAGTTTCATTCCCGAAGATGATATTGAGACCTTGTTGTTGATGCCGACAACCGTTTGGGGTGCCTCGGCAAAAGGAGACATCGTAGTGACATTTGACCGTAAGACCGAGGAGTGGGGTTCCCATCGTTTTACTGAAATTCAAGAAGGCACGACGATTGTTGACTTTGATACTGCAGAAGATCAGATACTTTTTACATGGTATAATGCGACTGAGAAGGAAAACGGTTATTTTCGAGCAGATTTGGATGGACTGAACGGAAAATCAACGACGCTCCACACGGGTGTAGAGGATGAGAAGAACTTAAAAAACATTTACATCCGAGGGATTTTGGACAATTCACCGATAGTCCCCGCAGTAAATGAGACACCGCCTGTAGAAACACCGGATTCGCTAACACCCGAAGCTTCTCCCGAAACAGAGGCGTTAGAGTTAGAAGAGGAAGTCCCACCGCCGCCACCCCCTACGCCTTTAGTGCTATGGATAGCAACGAACGAAACTTTTTATACGCATCACACACGTTCTTCTGATGACTGGGAGTATACAACGACTCCGCAAATAGTGTCCGGTAAATTAACAATCCATGCCTTCAGCGTCGTAAACAATAGGGCATGGATAGCGACGAACAACGGTTTAGCAGTTATGAACCTACAATAAGGTCTGTTCGCAAGCGTGTAGGGACTTGAAAGCTATGGAACCGACATCCACAAAACTTATTACGCGCTGGGCAGCTGCCGAACCTATGCGGGTCGAGGATGAATTAGTTGTTGAAGAGCCGCTTGAGATCCGGGTGGGACAACAGAGCCTAATCGTTGTCATGCGGACCCCGGGGCACGATTTTGAACTCGCAGCGGGTTTCCTTTATACGGAAAGCCTCATAACTTCTGGCAATGACATTGAAATCATTGCATATTGCGATGCGGATGTTACGGAAACGCAGGATGGCAGCTGGTCGTCATTAGAGAACATTGTTAATGTTCAGCTCACGGAAGCGTTGAATTTTGACGCACAATCGGGATGGCAGCGCAACTTTCACGCGAATGCGAGCTGTGGACTCTGTGGTAAGATGACGATTGAATCTGTTAGGCAACAGGTATCTCCGCTGAATTCAGGATTCCATATAAATCAAGGAGTGCTCTATCAGCTCAATGACCGATTAAGGACGGCACAATCGGTTTTTGAGAGGACGGGTGGGCTTCACGCCGCTGGATTGTTTGATGAGACAGGAGAACTCCTGATTGTTAGAGAGGATATAGGTAGGCACAACGCTGTCGATAAGGTTATCGGTCAGGCGTTGTTGTCTGACTTGGTACCGCTTGAGCGACATATTCTGATGGTGAGCGGTCGCGCGAGTTTTGAAATTGTCCAGAAGGCACTCTTTGCGCGCATTCCGATTATTGTTGCTGTTTCTGCTGCGTCTACACTTGCGGTTGATCTCGCAGAGGAAGGAAACCTGACCTTAATCGGTTTCATGCGGGGACAGAGTATGGCGGTCTATACTTGCCCTGAGCGTGTTTTCCGTGAGTCTTAAAAGAACGAGGGAAAGTACACATTTTACTATCTTTTTCAGATGGCGCGTCTCTACAATAGCAAGTAAAACTTAATAAGGAGCAAAATTGTCATGGTAGATTTCATTTTGAGCGGCATCCAAAGTCTTGGTAATCTGCTATTCCTGATAGTTATTATTGGCACTTTGGGTGTATCGTGGCTATACGCGCATCGGTTGCAAAAGCAGTACGGCGCGGACTTTCCGTGGAACAAAACAGCAGTAATCGTGGGGATTGAAGTCCTACTTTGGATCGGATTTAACATTTTTTTGGAGTTTTTCAAAGCGTACTGGTTGCCGATCTCTATCGTCGCCATTATAGTGATTGTACTTATCTCGCGAAAGAAGCGAAAGTATGTCTGAATGTAATTAAACGGGGGCGCACTTAGAAGGTGTGCCCCGGCACAACTCACCTAAGGAGTATTGATATGAGTCGAACAGGGAGAGCCGTGGTCGCGTACGGTCAGGATTTTGAAATTCGTGAGTACCCGGTCCCCGAACCTGCGCCTAACACGGTCTTGCTCCGTCAGGAACTCGCGGGTATCTGTGGGACAGACTTGCATAATTGGCAGAACGGTTTCCAACAAGAGGTGCTGTTGGGTCATGAAAACGTTGGCATTATTGAGGCACTTGGTGAAGGCGTGAAAACCGATTATGTCGGTAAACCGGTGAAGGAAGGCGATCGGGTTATTTTTGCACCCGGGACAAACTACGGGGCTTACGGGTTCCAGTGGAATCCTGACGAGGGACCCCACTTTCGCGGTGGGTTCGCGGATTATATGTATCTCAATTATCCGAATACCTGTTTTATGAAGACCGATGCTTCTCCTGAGGTTGCAGTGCTCACAGAACCTTTCACCGTTGGTGTTCATGCCGCAATGCGTGGTGAAATAAAGCTCGGTGATACGGTTGTCGTGCAAGGGTCGGGGGCTATTGGACTCGTAACGCTTGCGTGCGCGAAATTGAGCGGGGCTGCGAAAGTGATCGTGGTCGGTGGACCCGCCGGACGATTGGAACTCGCGAAGCGGCTTGGTGCGGACGTGACGATTGATATTGAAGAGGTCACCTCTGTTGAAGAGCGGACGGAACTTGTGAGGGCTGAAACGCCGCGTGGAGAAGGAGCGGACGTTGTTTTTGAATGTGCAGGTTTTCTTCCGGCTACACCAGAAGGATTGGGTTACACCCGACGCAGTGGCACTTTTGTTGAGGTCGGTCATTTCGTGGATATGGGTTCAATTGACTTCAATATCAACCAGTTGCTGATGCGCAAAAATCTTCGGGTCGAAGCCATCTGGGGAAGCAGTTATGAACACTTCGTTCGCGGCTTGCCGCTCCTTGAACAGAGTGGACTGCCCTTTGCTGATATGATTAGTCACCAGCTGCCACTTTCACAAGTTGGCGACGGTTTTAAAGCACTTGATGGCGGCTATCGTATTAACGGTGAAACAGCCATTAAAATAGCGGTTCGGGCTGAAGAATAGACAAATTCGATTGTAGATACGTTTTTTAAGCGCACACACATTGCGTGCCGATTTGGCGCGCCGATAGGAGGCATTATTGATGTCAAAAACATATCGCATTGGCTTCGCGTCCCTTGTGCATGATCATGTCTGGGGCGAACTTCGCCACTGGGAAGCACATCCGAACGTTGAAATCGTCGCGGCAGGCGATGTCAATGCGGAGTTACGCACACAATTTAGTAATGAAACGGGTGTTGAGAACATCTATAACTCTTGGCAAGAGATGATAGAGAAAGAGGAATTGGACATCGTCCAAGCTTCAGCGGAGAACAATGCTGGTCCCGATATCGTTGAAGCTGCAGCAGCGAAGGGTATCCACGTCGTTTCAGAAAAACCGATGGCAGCGCGTCTGTCGCAGGCGGACCGGATGCTTACTGCCGCAGAAAATGCTGGTACCTTATTGATGGTGAATTGGCCCACGGCGTGGAGTCCAGCACTCAATACAGCGATGAATCGCATCAAGGACGGTGCTATCGGTGACGTTTTCTACTTTAAGTGGCGTTCTGCACACAACGGACCGAAGGAAATCGGGTGCTCTCGCTATTTCTACGAATGGCTCTACGATGAAGAGAAAAATGGTGCCGGCGCGTTGATGGATTACTGCTGTTATTGTGCGGATATGTGTGCTTACCTCCTCGGTCTCCCGCAACAGGTCACTGCTTTCCGTGGCACTTTCGTCAAGGACTATCCGATTCCTGATGATAACGCCGTCATCGTCATGAAATACGGGAATGCCTTCGGCATCACGGAAGCGTCTTGGACGCAAAAGGTCGGTTATGTTACACCGAATCCAGTAGTTTATGGTACTGAGGGTGCTTTAATGGTAAGTGGTAACGAGGTTCATCTGCATCCAGCAGGCAGGGATGCCGAAGTAGTGTCCCCTGAGCAGCTGCCAGAGGGACACCGCAATGCAGCGGAATACTTTATTCACTGCTTGGAGACAGGCGCGCCCATTGAAGGCTTGTGCAGTCCTAAAGTGAGTCGGGATGCCCAAGAGATCCTTGAAGCAGGCTTGGTATCAGCAGATAGTGGTCAGGTCGTCAACTTACCGATGTCTTAGGTCAAAAAATATCGGGGTGCTGAGAACCGCCCCTACAACACCCCTACAACAGTGGAGAAACGATACGCAATGCGTAATAGAATTCCGATTGCATTACAGTTATATTCCGTCAGAGACGATTGCGCTGGCGATCTATCTTTAACCCTGCAAGCTGTCGCACAGATGGGTTATGAAGGTGTTGAGTTTGCGGGTTACTATGACCGGACTGCCGAAGAATTACGAGACATGTGTGATGACCTCGGATTGAAAGTTGCGGGTACCCATACAGGATTGAACACACTTCTCGGTGATGAACTTGCCAAAACGGTTGCGTTTAACCAGACGCTCGGTAACCCGTATCTTATTGTGCCGGGGTTATCCGAAGAATATCGCAATTCCCAGCAGGCGTGGCTCAACACAGCGAAAATCTTCAACGACATCGCCGAAAAGATTGCCGATCAAGGGATGTTTACCGGTTATCATAACCACACCGTCGAATTTGAAACATTGGAGGGTAAAATTCCGTGGGATACATTCGGTAGTAACACCCGCGAGGATGTCGTGATGCAAATTGATATTGGCCACACACTTCGCGCCAGTTCTGACCCTGTGTCCTTTATTCAACGCTATCCGGGTAGGTCGAAATTGGTACATATCAAGGAATACGCCAGCACGAATGGCGAGGCACTCATCGGTGAAGGTGAGATCCCTTGG
>PYIY01000006.1 GCA_003635195.1 Candidatus Poribacteria bacterium
GAGATTTCGATAGCGCGCAGAGGGTGTCCTTGGGAGAACGGGTATGCTGAAAGACTCATCCGCACCCTCAAGGAGGAAGAAGTTTACCTCAACGACTATCAGGACATCCATGAAGCGAGAGATCGCATTGGGCATTTTATCACACAAGTGTATCACCAGAAACGTCCTCACTCGGCGTTAGGGTATTTGACTCCTGCCGAATTTGAGAGACAAAACTTATCTTAACTTTGCTAATTTTGTGGTCTGAATAAGCGATGGCACTTCACCTTTTAGAGAAGATTAAGAATAATTCTCCTGATTTCTTTGAGAAGTTGGTTGTTGATCTTCTCGTCAAGATGGGATATGGTGGTTCCCGAGAAGATGCTGGAAAGGCCATAGGTGGCAGTAATGACGGTGGAATTGATGGCATCATTAACGAGGACAGACTCGGTCTTGACGTGGTTTACATTCAAGCAAAGCAATGGGAAGGAAATGTGCCTCGTCCCGAAATTCAAAAATTTGCGGGCGCGTTGCAAGGTCAACGGGCGCGGAAGGGGATATTTATTTCAACATCGAATTTTACCAGTGGTGCTGAAGAATATGTTAAAACAATTGACTCCAAGATTATTCTTATCAATGGAAGCCAACTTGCCCAATATATGATTGAACACAACGTTGGTGTTTCCATAGAGAAAACCTACGAAATCAAACGCGTAGATTCCGATTATTTTGCTGAAAACACTGAGTGATATGAACCGCAGGAACACGAAAAGGAATATACATCATGCAAGGTCAAATTCCACGGGCGTTGGCAGAACGAATCGTCTGTGATGAGAATATTCTCACAGGAAAACCTGTTATCAAAGGCACGCGATTAGCTGTTGAATTCATCATTGATTTACTGGCGAACGGCTGGAGTGAGGCAGAGATTCTTGAGAATTATCCTCACATTGTGCAAGAGGATATCCGGGCATGTCTCAGGTACGCTAGCGCAGTACCGCACACGTAAAAAGGCTGCCAATTAGATGCTCCGTAACCCACAACGCCGTTCAGTTTTCGGTTTTTTGCTAGTCTTAGGTAGGGAGTCGCGATCAGGAGAGTACTTCTACAGAAGTGAGAGTTGGGAATCGGAATTTCCTTCTACAAGAAAATTGAACCTCTGCCCTAACCCATCAAACCACTTCCATCCAAACCCCAGGCACAAACCCCGGATATTCCCCTTCACTGAACGCTGGATAGTAGACCCCCTCGTTATCAAAATCGTGAACCGTCTCCCCGCCGCCTTCGTTTGGAATATGCACCCTGCATGTATAATCCGTCTGATTGAAGAGCTGCTGCGGTGTCGGTGTAGAGGGCTCCACACGATATTCTGCCAATGCTGCTTCGTCAACTGTAATACCTAATCCGGGTGCCTCCGAAACTTGTATTGTCCCTTCAACAACAGGTAGCCGCGTTTCGAGCAGGTCCGATTCCCACAATTCATGGCACGTAATCGCTGGCAGTGCCGCTTGCGATAGCACCGCACCGAGATGCACCGAGTACGCCGTTGTAATCCCAGTGCCGACCATCTGGAGCCAGTACGGTTGTTCAAACGAAGCACAGAGCGCGTTTGTCCGCCGCAGTGAGTTCACACCACCACCGACAACAAACCCCCCACAACACCGCGCGTGCAAACAGGATTCGTTGAAATGCTCTACAATCCGTTTCTCGACAGCCGCTTGCAATCGCACCGCCCCCTCTACATCCGTACCGAGATAGTACGGACTCTCGTAGATAGCGACGTTTGGATGTTTATCCAACGCTTGTAGGACAGGGATGGCATTATCCGCAGTCCGTAGGAATCCGTTGAAATCGATGTCGAGTTTATAGTCTGCGGGGACAGCATCACCGACAGCGTTCACCTGCGCGAAGATGTCGCGCCACGGGCGCGCTTTCAGCTTCGCAGAGGTGTAACCCCGTTTCACTGATTCTTGGACTTCCGCCACCCAATCCTCCGGCGGCATATCAATATCCCACCACGAAATGGGGCATTTTTCACGAACCTTAGGTCCGATGAGTTGGTAGACAGGCACATCCACCGATTTACCGACTGCATCGAAAAGCGACATCTGGATACCGAATCCGACGCTGTCATCGTTCATACAGGCAAACGCGTTTTGTCCAATCAATTGTTCAATGTTCGCCGATTCATCTGATAAATTTTCACCGTATCCGACAACGCCGTTGCTGAGTTCGACACGGTAGACGTGAACCCGTTCGCCGTGTGTCAGCGCACGGTGCATGTGTCGGCTGACCCGTTCGTGATAGAAAGGCACGTTCAACGAAATCGCTTCAAGGTGTTTGATGCTAAGCATGAGATCTCTCCTAAAATTGGGGGTCCGCTTTAATAGTGAGTCCAGACGTTTCTACAATTGCTATGTACTGTCCGAATTGTATCATATTTCCAAAATTACGGGTAAGAATATTGCGATCCGTCAAGTTTCTATAGGCTCAGTTTTGAAGAAAATCGTCAATGTTTCCAACGAAAGATATGAAAATAAGTAATCATAGCGTGCGTAAACAGCGTGAGACCCAACGCTGCGAGCCTGTAACCGACAACGCTTGACACACCACCCGTTTTGTTGCTATAATATCCTTAACATCTACGACTATGTTTGTCAGCAAGGAGCGATTTATGGCAAGGATTGAACCCTTTAATGTTTCAAATGAACTCTTAGATGCACCTGAAAAACTGCAAGAACGGGCGCGGCAAGACGGTTATCTCTTTTTCCGGGGCTTGATTGATACTGATGCTATCTACGAGGTCCGCCGAGATTTCTTGGAAATCTGTCATCGGCACGGATGGGCGGAAGGCGGAGATGCCTTGATGGACGGTATCCGCACGGGGGGTCCCTATATGGAAGGCGATGACGGCTATTGGCCCGTCTTAGATGAATTCCAATGCTTGGAATCTTTCCACGGCTTCGCGCACCATCCAGCGATCATAGACATGCTGGATAAACTCTTCGGCGAAAAGACACTCGTGCATCCGCGGAATATTGGAAGAATTATGTTTCCAGAGAACACTAAGTACACAACGCCTGCACACCAAGATTTCATCCATATCCGAGGCACTGAGGAGACCTATACCGCATGGATACCGCTCGGTGCATGTCCAAAAGCGTTAGGCGGGCTGACAGTACTTTCGGGGTCCCATCAAGGCGGTGTATATCCCGTGAAACCCGCACTCGGCGCGGGCGGACTCGGCATTGATACAGACCCCTTGGAAGCAGAAGGACGCTATTGGGTAGCAGGGGACTATGAGGTTGGCGACGCGCTTTTCTTCCATAGTCATGCCGTTCACAAGGCACTCCCAAACCAGAGTCCAGATCGGATCCGGCTTTCGGTTGATTACCGCTATCAAGGCTGCTCAGGACCGGTCACGGAAGGGTCGCTTCTACCGCATTTCAATCGGATGGGGTGGGACGAAATTTATACGGATTGGAAGTCAACGAAGTATCAGTACTATTGGAACACCTTTGAATTGAACAGAGTTTAGCAATGAAAATTGTATCAGTTTCCCTGCTCATCAGCGTTTTTTATGCGACAGTGAGTCTGTCTTCACAAACCGCTAATATGGTGCTAATTCCAGCAGGCGAGTTCCAGATGGGGAGCAACAACGGCGAACGCGATGAGAAACCCGTGCATACTGTCTATCTTGATGCCTTTTATATTGACAAACATGAGGTGACGGTCGCGGAATACAAGCAATTTGTTGAAGCCACAGGGCACCGACCGTTACCAGAATCGGTGGCGCGGACTTCGCCGACGGATCAACACCCTGTGGTTCAGGTCAGTTGGCACGATGCAATGGCGTATGCAAAATGGGCAGGCAAGCGGTTACCCACGGAAGCCGAATGGGAGAAAGCCGCACGAGGCGGATTAATCGCACAGGACTATCCGTGGGGTGATACGATTGATACCAATAAAGCAAATTACAACAAAAACACAAAATCTGGCACGCATGATGAACGGACAACACCCGTCGGAACCTATTCTGCTAACGGCTACGGCTTGCACGATATGTCCGGGAACGTAGCGGAGTGGTGTCTTGATACGTATCACCGAAAGTTTTACGCAGATGTGCCACGAGACAACCCGATTGCTGGTGCTGAAAACGTCCAACAGGCGATTATAAATGCCGATGTTAGCAAAAAAAAACGTGTTGTACGTGGTGGGTCATGGAGCTTCAACGCAAAAAGCGTTCGCGTCGCGAATCGACTCGCTGAGAAACCCTCACTTTTAAGCAGCGATGTCGGCTTTCGCTGTGTTAAAGTAGTAGGCACACGCCGTGTGCCGTCCACGAAGCAGTAGTGCCGTTATAGCGTAATAGGCACGCGACGTGGGGCCTCCGCCACAAAACAGGAATGCCATCATAACAGATCCAAGGAAAAGAGAACCAATTGATCAATTTTCAACGTCGAAAACTTAACGCTACACATCTCATCCATTTTGTCGCAATACTCATCGGATGTGTTTGTGCTGCTGCTTTACCTGCTGTTGCCGAAAACTACACTGGCGATTTCTTAACAAACGGTGTCGGCGGGCGCGCCCTCGGGTTAGGCGGCGCGTACGTCAGTATTGCTGACGATGCCACCGCTACCTATTGGAATCCCGCCGGTATCGCAGGGGTTTCCGATAATTATCAGTTCTGTCTGATGCACGCCGCGCGGCGTTCTGGGTTAGGTACATTCAACTATATCAGCGGTACAACGCAAATTCTACCGAAACTCAATCTCGGACTGTCATGGATTCGGGCAGGCGTAGACGACATCCCGATCTACCCCCTCATTCCAGCCTTTGATCCGAATATTAGTGCCGATGAACGGCGGAGCCTCACCAAAAACCGACCGAGAGAGTCAGACTTTACGCCAGCGGGTTACCTCAATGATAGTGAAAACGCCTATATTTTAACGCTCGCCACGCGTTGGGTTGTGAGTCAATCGTGGTGGGATAACTTCGGTAGAGATTCGGTGCCGCCAGAATTTATGGTCGGTGCCAACGCAAAATGGATTTCACAGCGTTTAAGCGGCGGCGATGTTGATATCTACAATTACGGCAGCTGGGGATACGGTTTCGATATTGGCGCGCTTGTCCGTTTACCAGACTTTAACGCACTTTTCGGTCTGGAGAACTTCGGCAGCCTCTCCTTCGGTATCAATCTTCAGGACATTTCAAAGACGACTTTGACGTGGAACACTGTGTCTGCTCCGAAAGAATCTATTCCTGCGAATTGGAATGTTGGGGTGGCGTATGCGAACAATCGCGTTTTCAATCGAGAACTGATCCTTTCTTACCAGTGGCAGCAACGCTACGGCGGTCAGATGCATCTCGGCATAGAGTATCAAATTAGCAAACCGTTGGCTTTACGTATGGGTTACCGAGACAGTCGTCTTACGAGCGGCATCGGTATCCAGCTTCGCCAATTTCGCCTCGATTACGCGCTCCTCTTCGGCGACCTAATTAGCACACATTTTTTGAGTCTATTGTGGAATTTTTAGGACGTATGCATTCTATCTTAAAGTCTCCCTGATAAGGGGGATTTAGGGGGTTTAAAATGCTGACTTCACACGCTTGGTTTCGACAAGTCTGGTTGATCGCGTAACAGGATCAAGAGCGGTGCAAGGACTAACGGAAGCATCACCAAACCGTCTAACACAATCGGCAAACCGAATTCGTCTCCTAAAACACCAACAATTTTATTCAAAAATCCACCGACACCCCACGCAGCACCCATCATTAAACCGGAGGCGATATTTTCATGTCCGCGCAACATGATCTGCGCGAGAATAATGTTAACAGTTATCGAACTCGTGAGAATGACGTTGCCTAAAAAGAGGAACGCGAGGAAACTGAACCCGTCAGTGTGTAACGACCAGTAAAGGAGTGGCGGCGCACCAAGAAGCGATACCAATAACAAAATATAAGTGTTGACGCGACTCATAAGCCATCCACTTGACAAAATACCCATTGACCCCGCGAAGATAAAGAGCGCGATGACCAGAGAACGTCCTTGGTCTGAGTAACCTTGATCGGCTAAATGGACAGAAAGAAAGGTTTCTATACCGGTGAGTGTAACCGTTCGCATCGCCGCAATAACGAACAGCACGACGATTGGAAGCAAGCGCGGTGAAGCAACGCTCCAAAACGGTTCTTGCGGGATTGGCTCATCGCTTGGTGTGCCTCTCGTGCTGACCGTTAAATCAAGTGCCTTTTCAAATCTTAATACTATTGGCACCAGTAACGCCATAACTAAACCCGGTATCATCTCCCAAACGAGGTATTCCAAGCCGAAACGGTACGGAATGAACAGGAGTGCCAGCGGACCGAGCGCGCGTCCAACGTTGCCACCTGTCAGGAATATGGAGATCCCCATCCCTCTCTGCTCAGAAGCGAGCGCACCGGCATAAGTCGTCGCCTGCGGGTGGAATGCAGCGACCCCAATACCACCGATAGCTAACAACAGATACACCATATTAGCAGACGGCGCAAGCCACAATAGACTTAAACCGATCGCACTAAACCCAACACCGATTGTCAAAAAATGCACTGTTCGCACACGATCTGACAGCCATCCAAAGACGATCTGACCGAACGAACTAAATACGCTGTAAATTGCAACGAAGTTCCCTGCTAAACTGTTCCGCGTCGCAGCTGTCGCTAACTTGTCCAGCAGGCGCGGTTGTAGGTGTGATAGTAGTGTCGCGTAGGAATCGAGAACAGTATGGGATAACGTCAGGAAATAGAACTGGTTCCGAGTGGAGGCTTTTGAGGAATCTCGATTGTTTTTCATGAGGTGAAATGGGTACCGCGTTTCTATAAAAATCGGGCTATTCTACGATAGACATTACATTATAGAATATATCCATCTAAAAAGCAACTTTTTAATTAATCGGGATACCACCGAATCCCGAATCTTTTTGCAAGAGCGACTTCCTTGCTGATTGCTAAAAACGAAACTTTCACTTGACAATTATCCCTATAATGTATATCATGGTTTGAATCCTTTAAAAGTAGACAGATTACCCATAATTCATAGCGAGCGTGCCTTTGAACAGAGAACAATTCCAGCGGGTTACTAAGATTGGCTTACCGACGGTACTGGCAGTCATCATAGCGTACTTCCTCTTAAAAGAGATTGACATTCAACAGATACCACAAACCTTGAATCGATTGTCAAAAAAGGCACTCTTAATTGGATTTACATGCTACTGCTTGTTAGTTTTGACGAAAGCCTCTCGGTTCCGAGCACTGCTCAATCTTGATAGCAGTGTACATCAGATCTTTCCAATCTTAGCGTTGCACACCTTTTGGGGCAATATCCTCCCGATGCGGACAGGCGATGTCTCTTATGTCTACCTGATGCAACGCCGACAAAAGGTAGATGCAACACAAGGCATCGCTTCGCTGCTCATAGCAAGTTTGATTGATCTGATATTACTGATAGGTTTAGTGCTTGCGACCGTTTGGCTGCTGCGGAATTCGCTCCCAGATTCGTTAACATTCCTCTATCTCTTGCTGTTTCTCATAGGCAGTGTCTTAATTATAGGCTTTGTATTGGTTTCCGTCGCGCCAAACGTTTGTATGAGACTTGCGGAGTTGTGTGCGCGTCCTCTTTTAGGTCTTAAAAATCGAGCCATTTCGTGGGTCGTCAACAAAGGCTTACAGGTACTTCAAGAACTCACAGCACTCCGAGCGAATCGACGGTTTTTAGAGGTGTGGGTATACTCCCTGATGTGCCTTGCAATTCGTTTTGGGTTTCAGTGCTACCTCGTTGTTGAAATGGGAGTTGATGTGCCTATATTACACGCCCTGTTCGCACTCGCGTTTACCAACGTCTTTAACCTGTTGCCCATTCAAACAGTCGGCAATTTTGGAACAACAGAGTTTCCGTTCGTCTGGCTACTGAAACATTTTGGAACATCGGTAGAGGTGGCAACCGTTACAGGGTTTAGCCTGCATATCCTGATTTTGCTTTACTGTCTACCTTTAGGCGTATACGGATATTTCAGAAAACCGAAGGAGTCATAAAAACATGAGAATTATCGATCCACACGTTCATGTTTGGAAAAACGATCCAGAGTTTCCGTGGGCCCCGGAGACAACAAACCCACCCGCGGAGGACGCTACTGCCGAGATGCTTTTGGAGCTAATGGCAGCAAACGGTGTTGAGAAGACCGTCCTCGTTCAAGTCATTCACTACCGATGGGATAATAGCTACGCCGCGGCCGTGATGAAAAGGTATCCTGATAAATTCATGGGCGTGTGTCGGATCAACCCGGAAGACCCGGAGGCACCAGACCATCTCAGCCGCTGGGTCGAGGAGGATGGTTTCCACGGTGTGCGCCTCAGTCCGTCCGTTGGTGAAGCGGGGGATTGGTTTACAGGACCGTTGATGCCACCTATTTTCAGTCGTGCCGAAGCACTCGGTGTACCGCTGCTTATGCTCACAGGTGCCGAACGATTGGTGGATCTCGTGCCGCTTTTGGAACAGCACCCGGAGCTTGATGTCGTGGTAGATCACATGGCGAGTTGTTCGCCTGATGCCCCTGAAAAGCTCGAATTGCTGCTCAATCTGGCGCGATTTCCGCGCGTCTATGTTAAGATAAGCCATACGTGGTCAATCTCGAAAACAGGGTACCCGTGGGCAGATACCTTTGAACAAGTCAAGCAAGTGTATCACGCCTTCGGTGGTTCGCGGCTCATGTGGGGTACCGATTGGCCCGTCTGTTTGAGTCGTGCCAGTTATGCAGAAACCTTAGCCGTTGTCCGAGATGAGATGGATTTCTTTACGCCAGAAGACCGGGAATGGGTGTTAGGTAAAACGGCACTACGCCTCTGGAAATTCTAAACACCACATTATACTGACAGCTGATAGCCATTTCTCTGACAATTGGTAACTGGTAACTGAAAACTATTTCATTTTTTTTTGACAAGTTTTCTCGCGTGTGTTAGTATAATTAACGTAAACGTCCCAAAGAGAACTCGCTTAACTGAAAAGCACCGTGGTATGGCGTAGTACGAAACCCTGTCCTCTTTTACTGGAGAGGTTCCTAAGGGGGAAACACCCTATCAAAAACACCTCGCCCGTTCACAAGGAGAAAACACCATGCCGTTTTGCCCACAATGCAACACTACATATAAAGAAGCAATCTCAACATGTCAGGATTGTCAAGTAGACCTTATACCGCAAGCAGCACAAACCGAAATCCCGGAATATGGAGACTGGTATGCCATTGAATCTGTTCCGAATGAATTAGCCGGAAATATTCTTCAGAGCGTCTTAGAGGATGATGGGATTCCTGTCTATCTACGCTGCCATGATGTCCCTAATTACGGTGGCGTAAAAGGCAACGCCTCGCAGTCTGAATGGGGCGATGTCCTTGTGCCAATTAATTTAGTTCCACGCGCGCGGGTATGTCTCAAAACCTATTTCGATTCGTTGAGGGAAGAATAGTAAAACAGATTAGCAGGTCGCTATGAAAGCTAAGCAACTCTATCTCATTAAGGAAGCAAAAGCGCATGTCCGCATGGCTGGGAAAATCCATGTCCGCGGACATCGCAGGCGGAACGGAAGTTACGTCAAAGAACATTGGCGACGACGACCTAACAAAAAAATTGGCATGCCCAAACGGTTTGAGTCAACAGCGGATCAACTCACTATCTTTGAAACCACCGAAGACTCAAATTGATACAAGTTGAAGGGTTATGTGAGAAGCAATTGTGTCTGATAATCTTAAACATACCGAAATGGCATCTTCTTAGAAAAACGTTATGACCTACTTTTTTCGCAGCTTGCAAGTCTGTGTTATTTTATTCCTCTTCATTGCGACCCCTCCACTTTTTAGCGATATTTACCGTATCAAGAAAGGCGATACCCTTCTAATTGCTGTCATCGGACAACCGGAGTATACGCATTCCGTGCAGGTCCGTGAGGATGGTAGAATTAACTACTTCGGCGGCGAGTTCGATGTTGCTGGTGCTACGGTAACACAGGTCAATCATCTGATTCGCGAGTTCCTCGTCCAAGATAATCACGTTAGCAACCCTGTTGTTATGGTATCGCTCGTCTTACAAAAAAACGGTATTTTCGTCGGCGGTGCGGTGAAAACCCCCGGACGTTATGTCATTTCGCCAGAGACAGATATCGATTTATACCGTGCCATCGCGCTCGCGGGCGGTATGGCAGAAAATGCTGATCGCCAAGGTGTCCAACTCATCCGCACCGACAGGACCCAAAAAGTTGAAACCTTCGACCTCTCAATAAACCGTCCTTACCCTGATGTCCGCGTCAACATCAACGATTTGGTATACATTATGCCGTTAGGTGTCGTTGAGATACAAGGGGAGGTCAAGAACCCCGGAAAACTCTTTGTGCGTGGCGAGATTAGTATTGAACAGGCACTTGCACGCGCAGGTGGTCACGATCGAGAAGCCGACCTGACCGCTGTCGTGAAAGTCGGAAAAGATGGGAAACTTTCCGAATTCAACCTCTCTGAACAGTTTTGGAAATCGCCACCAACCGGTGAATCTCCCCCATCTCTATCAGATGGTGATGTTCTTTTTGTGCCCAATGTCTTCAAAATCGAACCTATCTATGTGACCGGTTATGTCCGCAACCCAGGCGCGCAACGCGTTCGGGGGCCTTTGAACCTTCGGCAAGCAGTTGCACTCGCTGGTGGGTTTGAGACTTCCGCAAACCGTGAAGAAGTCCGCATCCACCGTCATGATGGTGCAACCATAGAGACATCTTTCGCATTCAATCCAGCTGAAGGGCAGCCACGGCAGACGCTACTCTACCCGGGCGACATTTTAGAGGTGAAAAAGAAGTTCCAAGTCAATTGGAGTCTCGTCAGTACCCTTGCCTACATCGTTATCAGCGGCGTGGGTATTATCATCCAATTGACAAGATAAATTCGTTGAGCGCGACGCAAGCAAACTTCAAACGCCTTTTCTAAAAGGAGGGATAAAATGCAGTTAAAAAAAGCACACCGCTACATCATCTTCTTTTTCGCTTTACTCCCTATTACTGCTTACGCTCAGACAAGTATATACAAACTCCCGAAAGGCAGAACGGGACTTGGACTTGGGTTTCGTACAACCGAAAATATTAACACAATAACTGGTAGCCTTGATTATGGCATTGATAAAGATTTAAGAATTTCTTTCGCAGGGGGAGTTGCACTCATTGAGGATGATGAGTTCAATACGTCCTTAGAAATTCCGCCAGCACCCGCAGTTGGGCTATCGATCGTCCGAATTAACCCGTTGGGGCAGACAGGCTTAGATTATTTTGTCAATGGGGATTTTAGTGCTATGTTTTCCCGGACTGTTGACGCTGTAACAAATGAAACATTCGTCAAGACACGGACGCTCGGACTTACTGGCGGCGGTGGCCTCTTAAAACGGCTGGGGACGAAATCCGGGTGGGGTATAACCCCATTTTTTGGCGTATATTATTCTAATGCTTGGGTGGTTACAGAGCGGCAATGGATAGGATGGATAGGATTTGAAGAGACTGTGAGTGATAGTAATATTTTAGGAGAAGCAGGAATAGAAATTCAGATGTCAAAGACGACGAGCATCATCGGATCTCTTCTATTTTCTTTTGAAAGTTCTGATACCACCTTTAGTATCGGGATAAATCTTTATTAACGGTTTATGCTAATTGTTTGAGGGACTTCATTATCCACGCGGATTTCGTAGCGTAGGAAACCGTTAGCCTGCGTGCTGTGCTACAAAACCAACCCCATAACGCAGCTCTGAAGCATCCAAGCAAAATTACCTGGTACAAGTCGTAAAGTTAGTAAGTGAAGAAAAAAAAGGAAGACAAATATGAGCCAAAACCCTTCGTCGGAATTTACCGCTCGTAAAGTTAGTAAGTGAAGAAAAAAAAGGAAGACAAATATGAGCCAAAACCCTTCGTCGGAATTTACCGCCGGTCAAATTGTTTTCTTAAGGTCAAATCCTGAAACTCGGGGTGCTGTAATGGCAGTATTACCGGGGACTCCAGAAGATCGGATTAATGTTTTTGTTGATGGGAGCGTTCACACCTTTTACGCCTCTCAGTTGCAGATTGAGGTTCAAAGCGATGATTCACGCGCTTATTCATGCGATGAATTTCACGCGTATCTGACAGCACTTCAAATCCGTTATCCTGCCCTATCAGCATTATATTCACTCAACGCAGCACGGGTTGATTTTATTCCATATCAATACCGACCTGTTCTGAAATTTATCAAAGCAGACCTACCGAGGCTCCTCATCGCTGATAGTGTTGGTGTGGGAAAAACTATTGAGGCGGGATTGATTCTACGCGAGTTACAGGCGCGTAGTGACATCAGTAAGGTCCTTATTGTTTGTCCACGCCCACTGGTAGCTGAACAAAAATGGCAGCGCGAGATGAAGCGGTTTGACGAGAATTTTGAACACCTTGATGGAGATAAGTTGAGATATTGTATCAATGAAATGCATCTTGACGGTGAGTGGCCCGAACAGTACCAGAAGGTAATCCTCCCTTATTCGTTGTTGGATAAAACCCTCCTTTTTGGTCCTGGGGGGAGTCAAAAGCGAAGAAGAGGAAAGGGGCTTTTAGACTTGGACCCACCTCCATCTTTTGATTTAGTAATTGTAGATGAAGCACACCATATCCGGAATCAAAACACTGCTAATCACGAAGCCGTACGGTTTTTCTGTGAAAATGCTGAAGCAGCAGTTTTTCTTACAGCTACCCCTATTCAACTCGATAGCCATGATCTGTTCGTTCTGCTTAATGTCCTCCGTCCTGATTTGATCTTGGATGAAGAAAGTTTTAAGCACATGGCGGAGCCTAACCCCTCCATCAATCGGGCAGTTGACGCAGCACGTGTGCAAGAGAGCGGATGGAAGCAAACCGCAAAGGAAGCCCTTGACGAGGCATCTCAAACCTCATGGGGACAATCGATTCTTAAGGGCAACCCCGAATTCAAGCGAATTAGAAATCATATTGCCCGAGGACGTGTCACCCCTGAAGATCGTGTTCAACTCATTACCGAGATGGAGGCACTCCACACATTTTCAGGGATAATTAACAGAACGCGCCGCCGAGATATTGGTGAGTTTACCATTCGTCGTCCGGAAACTGTAGAGGTCGCATTGACAACAGAGCAGACGGAACTTCATGAAGCACTGCTTGAAACACAAGCGGAAATATTCCGGAGTCTCCACGGTAACCAGAGCGTTAATTTCATGATGACAACGCTCCGCCGGCAGTTAGCAAGCTGCCTGCATGGACTTGAACCGCTGCTTGAGGATATATTGAACCGTCGTCTTGATGAACTTGAATGGGCAGAGGCTGACGCTATTGATGCAATACCTACACCAGAACTTATCACACATATTCGTGAACATGTCCAAACACTTCTTGAAAAAGCAAAAAACCTTGACCCAGAGGATTTGAAGTTAGAGGCTCTCCGAAAAATTGTTCGAGATAGGCAAGGCCTTCCGAATAATAAAATTATGGTTTTTAGTAGTTTTCGTCATACCCTTTCCTATCTTTATGAACACCTGATTGCAGATGGTTTTCGCATCGGATTGATTCACGGTGATGTCCCGGATGAGGAACGTTTGGCACTCCGCACTCGATTTGAGAAACCACGATCAGAAAGTGATAGTCTGGACCTAATGCTTTTCTCGGAAGTCGGATGTGAAGGATTGGACTACCAGTTCTGTGATTGCATCGTTAACTACGATCTGCCCTGGAACCCAATGAAAATCGAACAACGCATTGGTCGTATTGATAGAAAGGGTCAAAAGAGTGAAAGCGTTACTATTGTCAACCTAATTACTCCCGGGACTGTTGATGCTGATATCTATGAACGCTGTTTACGTCGCATCGGTGTGTTTGAGAGTGCTTTGGGTGGAAGTGAGGAAATTCTTGGTGAAATCACAACCAAACTGCGGAATATCGCCGAAGATTATGAGTTGACCCAAGAAGAGCGAAGGACCAAATTACAACAATTGGAAGATAATGAGATCCGAGACATATTAGAACATGAGCAACTTGAAGCGCAGCAGTTGGACCTTTTCGGACTCCGTTTTCCTGAAGACAAAATGGAAAAAGAAGTTAAAGAAGCCTCCAGTTTTTGGTTATCTCCAGCATCAATACAGAGACTTGTCACGCGTTATCTTCAGCAAAAAATTGGGACAGGGCAAGAGTTTATCCTTGGCGAAAAACCCCTTAAAACTCTTCGACTTTCTGAAGGGGCGCGAAACACTTTGTTGGTTGATTTTCAGCAATTCTCTCGGGAAAAAACGCGAGTCTATCGGGAATGGGAAAAATGGTTGAAGGGCTCGGACCAACATTTATCTATAACTTTTGAGGCGGACTGTGCCGCACGGGATCCGGATGTGGTATTTATCATGCCGACGCATCCGTTGGTGAAACAGGCGGCAGCGGTGTTAAACACGGATCAAGATGTTGTTACGACTCTAAAGGTCCGCACCAACAAAGTCCCCTTAGGTCGCTACGAATTCGCTATTTACCAATGGCGATTTCTTGGGATTCGGGAACAATTGGTAATTAAACCGATTGCCTCATCGGAGGCGTTGACACCACATCTTAATTACCTGCTTGAGAGGGCAATAGATAGTGATACACAAGGAAACGAAATCCTTATTGAACAGGACGTGTTAGAAAAAATGCACCAACAAATGTGGTCTGAAGCGCGAGACAAACATCGTGAACGTACACAGGCGTTGGCAGATTACCGGAAAGAAAGTCTGTCAACGAGCCATCAGAAACGAGTTTCACTGCTTGAAGATAGGATTGCACAGGCAACGGATCCGAGGATTCAATTGATGCGGCGCAGTGAACTTGCCAACGCTGAGGCCGACTATCAACGCCGTATCCAAGAGTTTGACGACGCAATGGCGAAAGCAGATATTACTGCAGAACCGGTAGCTTATGGCGTTCTTGAGGTGGAGTAGAGTGCGTATAGATTTATGCTGTATTTTCCTATAGGTTTAGGAGGAGTCTATGGTGTCAAGTGAACAGTTTGAACATATCCAGAGAATTCGGCAGGATTTTTATGATGGAAGTGAACGGCTTAAGAATAGTTCACATAATTCAATCCGGACTCTTGCAGATGATCTTTATAACAAACATACTCATTTTATATTTGAGTTGATTCAGAATGCTGAAGATAACACATACGCACAGCAAAATACTTATCCGCCATTTATTTCCTTCCGATTAACGAAAAATGATCCAACTAACAGTCCAGGATCCGATGGTGCATTGATTATTCAAAATAACGAGGTCGGTTTTAATATTGACAATATAGATGCTATCTGTGCGGTCGGCGAAACCACAAAAAAGAAGGAACAAGGATATATTGGTGAAAAAGGCATAGGGTTCAAATCTGTTTTTCGTGTGACAGACAATCCTCACATTTTCTCTAACGGTTACCGTTTCTGTTTGCCAGAGTCTGATGAGGAGACTGGACTTGGATACATCGTGCCGCAATGGATTGATACGCCTCCGGAAGGTCTCCTTCCTTCTGATACCTATATTATCTTACCGTTAACAAAGAGCGATTTTGGATACGAGAAAATTGAGATAATGCTCCGAGATATTGAACCAGAGGTCATTCTTTTTCTTTCTACACTTGAAGAAATTCGGATTGAGACAGATACCGGGGACAATCTTACAATCTTGAAGGATAGTGCTGCTATGCCAGAGGTCGCAATCATAGTTGCAGGCAATAAGCAGGGATCTGCCTTTTCTAATTCCGATAATTTCTTGGTGTGTAATAAACGCTTTAATAAACCTGCGAATATTCATCATGAGAAACGAGAGGGAATAGAAGATCGAGAGGTATCAGTCGCGTTCCCATTGAATGAAAATTCTACAGTCGGAGGTAAGATTTTTGCGTACCTCCCTATTCGCTCAGACACAGGTTTTCCGTTTTTAATTAATGCTGATTTTATCCTACCCAGTTCGCGTGAAGACATTCAGGATGTTCCTTGGAATTACTGGTTAATGAGATGTGTTGCGGATTTGATTGCCTGCGAATTGTTGCCTCTCCTAAAAAAGCGGAAAATTTTGCTAAATGTCCAATTCCTTGAATCACTTGCCAATCGGCTAAATAATCTTGTATACAACACGGATGATCTGTTTTATGCCATTTACGCGAAAGTGCGTGAAGTGTTGAAGAACGAAGCATTACTTCCTACACATGATAACTCGTTTATATCAGGGCAAGATGCTGTACTAACGCGTTCTGATGCAGTTAGAAATCTACTTAACGATGTTCAATTAGGTATGTTTTTGCGTCCTAATGTCAATGGTGATGTGCCGTTAAAGTGGTTGTCCGCTGCAATTACACTTGATCGTACGCCATCCTTGCGAAAATATATCATGGAATCTCTCAAAGTTGAAGAAGTCACGCCAGACATGCTTGCACGTAGACTTTCAGAAAAATTTCTTTCAAGACAAACTGACGAGTGGTTTATCAAATTCTATGGGTTCTTATCCGACCAACCAGCATTATGGCGTTCCAGCGCAAGTGTTCTTCGGACGAAACCTATCCTACGTCTCCAAGATGGGACACATGTTAACCCTTCTCAAGAAAGTTCACTTCCAACCGCGTACTTGTCAATTGGAACAAACGCTAATCCTGCATTGCCAGTTGTAAAATGGGAAATATCTCAAAATGAAGATGCTTACAACTTTTTGAAATCTTTAGGGGTACAAGAATCCGATATTGTTGCTGAGGTTATTGGGACTGTACTTCCGAAATACGAACAGGAGTTTCCAACAACTTCAATCAATGAGCATCTACGCGATTTCGCAAAAATCCAGCGAGCCTACAGAACAGATTCGCGAGAGAAAAAAGTCCAACTTAAAGAGGCATTGCAAAACACGCCATTCATTCATACAGAAAATCCAGATGAAAACGAAAAGGTCTACCGAAAGCCAGGTGATGTCTATTTTGGTACTGAGGTATTACGCTTATATTTCGACGGAGAACCTTCATGTGCTTTTGTCAATCTTGATATTTATCCATCTGCTGCTGAATCATTATTCAAAGATTTGGGCGTTTTGGATTCGGTGAGGATTCAGAGGGAGGTGATAGGTTCACAAGGATATGTTACTATTGTGAGTCAGTATGGTAAACACAAAAGAGGACTTGATGGATTTGATCCTCATATACGGATTGATGGATTAGAACATGCTATTACCAATCCGACACTTGAAAAAAGTGCTTTTATATGGAATCATATAGTGACTCCTAATATTGACTGTATTCGCGGAACCTTGGAGGAATCGAGGAATCAGAATTACGTAGATAGTACATCTGAGGAATGCATATCTTATTATTTCGGAAATTTGTTGTTAAATACCGCGTGGCTTCCTGATTCTGACGGAAATATGCACAAGCCGAGCGACATTCCTCTCGACGATCTCCCTAATTTATTCAAAAAAGATGAACAATTGGCGAAAAAATTGAACATGCCAATGAGTCGGACTCGTATAGTTGATTTGGTTGCCCCGCTGACTAGTATCCCCCCAGATGTACTCAATCAGATTATTAATGCCCCACCTGAGACGATTGAGCAAATTGAGTCATTGCTACAGTCTTCGCCTGAATCGGTGTCCATCGTCTCGCCGATACCTCAAGCAGTGTCCTTCCCTGCTAATTCTGTGTCAAATCCCGATCGGCGAAAAAAGCAGATTCTCTCGGAACTTGAGGACGCGCCTGACCAAGAATATGCTGAGAAAGTAAGAAGTGTTCGGACTACCAGAGGAATGATTGATCCTAAAACGTGGCTTAGAGAACAATATACAAATGATGATGACCAAATGATCTGCCAGATTTGTCACGAAGAGATGCCGTTTAAATATCGCGGTGAGAATTACTATTTTGACGCTGTTGAAATACTAAAAGACCACTTCACAAAGGAATACGAGGCGCAGTTTTTGGCTCTCTGTCCAGAGTGTTCACCTAAGTATAGGACATTTATAAAGCAGGTACCTGAGGCGATGGATAGTCTGCGACAGCGATTGATAGATGCGGATGAGTCAAGTGATTTTGAAATTCCATTGAAACTCGGTGATTGGAATACAAGTCTCCGGTTCGTGGAAAGACACTGGCTTGATATGAAAACCGTATTAGGTTTTTATGCCCGACAACCCAAACAGCCGGAACCAGCCGTTGAGAAAGCAGCCGTTATACCTCCAAAAACGACAGAGTTAAAGAGAGTCATCTCCCCACAGTTAGTCGAAAAAAAGGAGATGTGGGATGCTGATCAGATGCTACAGCAGCATTTCGCGCAACCTGTTCGTTTTGTAACTTATGAAGGTATTAAAGATTTATCGCATGTTGAAACAAGTGCCTTTGATCTGACAGGTGTTGATTCTAAGGGGCGTGAAATTACTCTAATGAAATTCGAGGTTTTGTTTGCATTTCCCAAAGAGAAGATGTTAGCTGTGAAACCTCACATACGCAAAAGTACGCAATTGATAGATCGTAACTTGCAACCAGTTGAAAGGCACAAAAATCGGTTTCAGGTTGCCAACAAACTCCTTAGACAAGTGAAAGAGAACAAATCCAATGTGAAAATTATTACACGGGGCGGGTACGTATTAAGTGGTTGGATCCAGCATTTTGACAAACATGTTCTCTATATGCGGGTCGCGGAGAAGGTTGTAGTCGTGTACCGGCACGGTTTGTTTGATTTTAAAGTTGAGGATCAATAGGATTAACACTCAAAAATACGTTAGGTGTTAGGCTATTAGTCTGTCCAGTCTAAAATTGGGAATAACCCCGCTCGTAGTAGGGCAATTCATTGCTCGTTCCTGAGCAGCGGACGTGCGATAAATCGCACTACTACGAACCAATCCATCTACAATTCAAAGGCGAACAGACTACTATTAGTCTTTCAACTTTGAACATGAGCGTGTTTTAGCCGTGGGCTACCCGTAGGGGCGAGGTTCCCTCGTCCGACCCTAATCAGACTCCCTAAAACTCAACATTGAAGGAGGACTGTGCTGTTCTAACAAACAGTATAACAAGGCAAGAAAGGAATAATCATGACTATTGATAAATTATCCTATAGTTTGGACAATTTTAAAATTTTAGTGTAAAAAAGCAGAAAAGCAGGTATCCTTTCATAAAAACATACCACTGTTTTGAAAGGAATGTAAAAATGGACCTCCTTTTCTGCTTAGGAGATATTCTATCGGATTTTCGACATTTATTCAATCAACAAAACTTCGCCTTGTTCCAAGCGTTCATCTTCGGCTTCATCGCCAATAAAGGCAATGGAACACTCACAGATCTGTATCAATCGAGTGCCTCGGAAACCCAGTATTGGTCATTTCCGAATTTTTTTAGGGACTGGGTTTATGTCTACAATAGTTTGGACAATTCGTATCAGATTTCGGTTGCATTCTCGAGGGGCAAGCGATTTTTTACCGGTTTTACATGCTACAGAGCTGGAAAAAATAACGGAGGCTCTTGGAACTCGGCACAGGAAACTAACAGCATACCCTACAGGCACAGGCTAACAGTTTCCTATGCTACAAGGTACAGGAAACCAACTGTTTCATATCCTACAGAAAATTGTCCAAACTATAGTCTTTAGATAACAAAAACGCTTAAAATTCGCGTCATCTGTGTAATCCGCGTAAATCCGCGATTCAGACAGGAGCCAATTCTCACGCAAGAAAGGCACCATAATCCTGCAAATCCTTGAATCTTGTAAATCCTGATTCAGACAACAAACAAAGCACCATGCTAAATCTCAATATCAAACCCACGCACAAACCCATCAAACAATACTACGCCGAACTCAAAGAATACGACAGCATCGGTGCAGCGCACGAAGGCGCAGTCCGTACCGCATTCCAAAATCTACTTCAACACTACTCCCGACAAGCAGACCTCATCCTCGTTTGTGAGAGGACACATTACACGCCAGAGAACAGACGGATAACACCCGATGGTGAAGTCGTCGATACCTTCGGCTTACCCTACGGCTACTGGGAAGCTAAAGATACACAGGATGACCTCTATGTTGAAACGGATAAGAAATTCGCCGCAGGCTACCCCTCCAAAAATATCGTCTTCCAGTCGCCGACGCACGCGCTCCTCTATCAGCACGGGCAGCTGCAGCTGGATTTGGACATCACCGAACCGAGAAACCTTGTCAACGTTCTCCAGACTTTCTTCGCGTATCAGGCAGAGAACATCTCGGCGTGGCATACCGCTGTCTCAGAATTCAAGGAGACTGTCCCTGAACTCGGCGAGAAATTGACAGCGTTAATCGAAACGGAACGCCAAAACAACCCGCGATTCCAGAAAGCGTTTATCAGTTTCCACGAACAGTGCCAAACCTCAATCAATCCGAACCTCTCTGTCGCCGCTGTGGAGGAGATGCTCATCCAGCACCTGTTGACGGAACGCATCTTCCGCACCGTCTTTAACAACCGCGACTTTACACGCCGCAATATCATCGCCCGCGAAATTGAGAACGTTATCGACGCGCTCACCTCACAGACATTCGACCGCAACCAGTTCCTCCAGAGTTTGGACCCGTTCTATGTCGCAATCGAGCAGACCGCCGCGACCATCACCGACTTCTCACAGAAACAGGGATTCCTCAACACTGTCTACGAGCAATTTTTTCAAGGCTTCTCCGTCAAGGTTGCAGACACACACGGCATCGTCTACACACCGCAACCGATCGTCGATTTCATGGTGAAAAGCGTTGCGCATATTCTCAATACCGAGTTTGACCGTTCCCTCTCTGATACCGGTGTGAATATCATCGACCCGTTCGTCGGTACCGGCAACTTCATCGTTCGTATCATGCAGGAACTTGACCCTATCGCATTGGAGCGAAAATACACCGCCGACCCGCCGGAGCTCCAGTGCAACGAGGTGATGCTTCTACCCTACTACATCGCCAGTCTCAATATTGAACATGCGTTTTACACGGCAACAAACCGGTACATCCCTTACGAAGGCTTGTGCTTGGTGGATACATTTGAGATGGCAGAAGACCGCCAGATGCAGCTATTCACCGCCGACAATACAGAGCGGGTTGAGAAACAAAAGAAGTCGCCGATGTTTGTCGTTATCGGCAATCCCCCCTACAATGTCGGACAGGTCAACGAGAACGATAACAACAAAAACCGGAAATATGTGACGATGGATAAGTTGATTGAGGATACGTATGCCAAAGATTCCAAAGCGACACTCAGGCGTCAACTTTACGATCCATACATAAAAGCGATTCGGTGGGCGTTGGATAGGATTGGTGAGGAAGGGGTTGTCGCTTTTGTGACAAATAACAGTTTTGTCGAAGGTTTGGCGTTTGATGGGATGCGGAAACACCTCGCCGAGGACTGCGACGCGATCTACATTCTGGATTTGGGTGGGAATGCGAGGAAGGGGTTAAAGGTCTCTGATGCAAATGTATTTGGAATTCGTGTCGGTGTGAGTGTCAATCTGTTTGTGAAAAAGAAAAATCCAAAATCTGAATCACCCCATATCTTCTACTATCTTACCGATGATTTATGGGACAAAAAACAGAAATTCAGTTTTCTGAATGAACGTCAACACATAGGTGGTATTGAATGGCAATCCATTCAACCGGATGCGCGGCATACATGGCTCACTAAAGACCTTCACGCCGAGTTTGACACATTCATCCCGATGGGAACTAAGGAAGCAAAAGCACAAAAAAGTGAGGCAATAGATGTGATTTTTCAGACTTATAGTACTGGTATCAGTACCGGTCGAGATGCTTGGGTTTGCAATTTCAATGAAAACAATCTCAGCGAGAATGTGAGCAGAATAATTGAAAATTACAATGCTGAAGTCGCTCGGTGGACACAACGGACAGATCGGGATGCTAACCTTGATGATTTTGTGATTTCTGATGACGCTAAAATCAAGTGGAGTCGAGATTTAAAGGCGAAGTTGAAGCGAGGGCGCACAGCCAAATATGCTGAACACAAGATATCAACATCCCTCTATCGTCCGTTCACAAAATCAAAACTTTACTTTGACCAAACGATGAACGATGTAGTATCAGTGTTTCCAACTATTTTTCCTACCATAGAAACAGAAACGGAAAATCGAGTAATTTGCCTAACGGATAAAGGACCTGAAAAGCCTTTCATGGTACTTATGAGTCAGCATCTCACTGACCGCAAGCTTGTAGGATCGGGTTGTGGGACTCAGTGCTTCCCGTTCTATATCTACGACGAAGATGGCACAAACCGCCGCGAGAACATCACCGATTGGGCATTGACCGAATTCCGCTCCCACTATAATGACAATATCATCACCAAGTGGGACATCTTCCACTATAACTACGGACTCCTACATCATCCGATCTATCGCGAGAAATACGAAGCGAACCTCAAACGCGATCTCCCACACATCCCGTTTGCCAATGACTTTTGGGGGTTCGCAAAATCAGGCGCGCGGTTGGCAGATATCCACGTTAACTATGAATCCCAACCCGAATACGATAAGTTAAAGTTTGTTCAAAACCCGGATGTACCTCTCGATTGGCGCATTGAGAAGATGAAACTCTCCAAAGACAAAACGCAGCTTGTGTACAACGATTTCTTGACACTTGACGGTATCCCCGAAAAGGCGTTTGATTACCGACTCGGCACCCGTTCCGCGTTGGAGTGGATAATTAATCAATATTGTGTTAAAATAGACAAACGCAGCGGTATTGTGAACGATCCAAACCGTGCAGACAATCCCCAGTACATCGTCAAACTCATCGGCAAGGTAATTACTGTCAGTCTGGAGACGGTGAAGGTTGTTGAAGGGTTACCGGACTTAGATTTAGGGTAGAGAGGTATGGGTTCAAGGAGAAATTATGGGAATCATAGACTGGTTAAACACAAATAGTGGCGCGATAATAGGGATTGCCATTGTTGTACTTGTGGGTGTCATTGGTTATTACACCTATCTGACGTGGCGGCTCCTAAAAGCCAATAATACACCTGAAGTTGCAATATCTCTCCGGTGCCATGAAACACACGTTAGCCTCGTCATGCTCTGTGTAGAGAATATAGGGACAGGGGCGGCCCGGAATCTACGGTTCGTAACAAAACCTTCTTCTATACCGTGTCTTGACATACCATTTGAGAAGATCGGTTTTCTCAAGGGCGGAATTGCTTTCTTTGAACCCGGGCGGAAAATTGAGCAGTTTTTGGTCAATGTCATAGATAAATATGATGAACTGAAGCAAATACCATTGGAGATTACCGTTAAATATAAAGACGTAGTGGATCGCGAGCATGAACGCACATTTCATCTCGATTTTAGCGAGAACGAGGGGTTCTCACACATTGGTAGACCTCCGCTTTTTGAGATAGCCGAGGCTACTAAAAAGTTACAGGAGGATGTCAACAGCATTGCCACCGGCACTCGAAAACCCGTAATTCTCACTGAACCCGTATTTGAGCATAGGATACGGCGGCATACGGACTTTCTGGAGAGTCGTATAAGTCAATACCCGCGTAATATTCAAGAAAAAATTTTACAGAAAGTAGACTTCCTTATTCAAGATCAAGATCGGGAAATACGTGAAAAATCGCAGAAGGATGAGACAGAAACGGACGCGAATGCGTCATAAAAAGGAGATGAAACAGATGACGGTTACAGTTTATATCTATGCTAATAATGGGATGTCTATAGAAATTCCTGACGATGCAGAGGCTCCATTAGCGAGCAATAATTCGCGGTTGTCTTCTGAAGAGTTTAAAGCAATACTAGATCGGTTGGCAGCCAAAGCTATGAAATTTGACGGGCCTGATGCCGAGCCGTTATCTGATTATGCCATGAGCCGCGAAAACATATACGAAAATCATCCAAAATTATGATTTATCCGGCCGATACCAATGTTCTATTGCGTTTTTCATGCCATGATGATCCAGGTTACCAAATTGTAAGGATGCAGGGCATAAATTAGAGGCAGAAGGTCATCAGTTACGGACCACGTCACAAAATTTCGCGGAATTTTGTGACGTGGCAACAGCAAGCGAAAATGGGAAGTCCAGCAAAAAGCGCGCGATGAGAAGACAATGACGGACGCAAATTCGTCATAAGAAGGAGAAAAATAAATGTGGGTTTCAGTTTATATTTACCCTAATCCTGCTCCATTGTCCCAGGAGGTACTTGACAATCACAATAATGATGGTTTGTTCATAGGAGTTCATGGCGATACTGAAGAAGCATCAAAAAGTAATAATCCGCCATTATCTGTTGATGAGCGTATGGCTCTGCTGAACGAGTTGGCAGACAAATTTATGGAATTCGTCGGGCCTAATTTTCCCCCGTTATCCGATTACGCTATGAGCCGCGAGGGGATATACGAAGATCATCCATAGTTATGATTTATTTGACAGATACCAATGTCTTGTTGGGAGCTGTATATCGTGCTGACGCACGTTATTCAAGTGTTCAAGTGGCTGTGCATAAATTATGGGCAAGTGGTCATGAACTACAGACGACGTTTCAAAATTTTGCAGAATTCTGGAACGTGTCAACCCGACCGGCTAAT
Source organism: Candidatus Poribacteria bacterium (assembly GCA_003635195.1). Lineage (GTDB taxonomy): Bacteria > Poribacteria > WGA-4E > WGA-4E > WGA-3G > WGA-3G. The sequence goes on from PYIY01000006.1 coordinate 24,598, forward strand.
CGGAACGGTTTTGGAAACACCTCAGCACAAACAGACACTTCCTTGCGGTACATAGAATCGCTTTTCCCCTTACTACCGGATTCGCCTGATGTCTATCCGGTCTGGAGACAGCTTGTCGCGAAGTATAAGGTGTTGGGTGTTCAGGTTCACGATGCACGGTTAGTTGCGGCGATGATTGCGCATAATGTAAAGCATATCCTAACTTTCAATGTAACAGACTTTCAACGCTATACTGATGAAGGAATCGAGGTTGTTAATCCTGCAACCGTTTAGTCATCAATTGGAATAAAAAATGAACCGATTTTTCACATACATCTCATTTGTAGTTCTCATTTTTGCATGCATACCTGTCGCTGCAGATAACACGGACATCCACGAAAACGCTGGCACCCGCGCCATGACCTTCCTCAAAATCGGGGTCGGCGCGAAAGCGATCGGGATGGGTGAATCCCAAGTCGCTGCGACGGATGACCTGTACGCTTCCTACTGGAATCCGGCGGGACTCGCGAGACTCCAAAAACCGCAACTCGCACTTATGCATAACGAGTTGTTCGCTGACATCAATCACGAGTTCGTCGGAGTCGCACTCCCACTTGGGAGTATTGGCACAGTCGGTGCAAGCGCGAGTTACTTATCCTTCGGTGAGTTACAGGGACGCGATCGGGAGGGAAACGAGACGGCTATTTTCCGTGCTTATGATCTCGCTGTGATCTTCTCGTATGCCCGCGGTTTCGGTAGTGCTATCGCGTTCGGTGCGAACGCGAAATTCTTGCGCGAGCAGATTGCTGACGAAACGGGGACCGGTATCGCCTTTGATCTCGGCGGGCTTTACACCTTTTCTGATATGCCGCTTTCATTGGGGTTCAACGCACAACACCTCGGACCGCGCGTGACGTTTATTGAGGAGGCTTTCGGTTTACCTGTCACCTTCAGACTTGGTGCGGCTTACACACTCTTAGATGACGCATTCACCCTAACCAGCGACATCATCCGTCCCTCCGACAACGACATCGCCATCGCTGTCGGAGCAGGCTACACCATCGCGAATATCTTACAACTCCGTACCGGCTATAAATACCAGATTGGCGGCAACGATTTGGGCGCGATTTCTGGGCTCACGGGCGGTTTCGGGTTGACGCTTCTGCGGTTTCAAATCGATTACGCGCTCGTCCCATTCGGTGTGCTCGGATTGACACATCGGTTTTCGTTGGTCGCTAATTTTTAAAGCACATCTCTTCTTGTAGGAGCGAGTGTTTTTGCTTGGGTGTTTCCGCCACGCTCGCGATTTTTACGATGACGACGTAGCCTCAATAAACGCCTCGAATAGTTTACGTCTGTGTTCACGGAATTCAGCGGTCTGGGTCATCCGCTCTGGATGGTATTGCACGCCAAGCACAAACCGTTTTGATGGGTTCTCTATCGCTTCAACGACCCTATCTTCTGTGCTGTGTGCGGTCACAACAAATCCTTCACCAATATCTTTTACTGCTTGGTGATGTGAGGAATTGACTTCGTCGGTACGCTTGCCTATCAGTTTGTTGAGCAAACTGTCTGTAACCTCAATCTTATGTCGAGAATCCTCATTGTCTACTTGTGTATGTATGAGCGCATCTTGTCGGTATTCCGCGTGAATATCTTGGTACAGGCTCCCACCCATTGCGACGCTCATCACCTGAATACCGCGACAGATGCCGAAAACAGGGAGGTCGTCCTCTATTGCCTTTTGACAAAGTGGTATTTCCAGTTCATCACGTGCTTCGTCAACATATTTAAGGGTTGGGTGGTACGGTTCACCGAAATTAGAGGGATGGATGTCGCCTCCGCCTGTGAGTAAAAGTCCGTCAATACCGATGTAAGTGTCTTTTGATATGCCCGGGTATAGTGTACGAGGTATACCGCCGAACTCGCTAATTGCCTTAATATAATTGTTAGAAGTATCGTCCCCAATGTTGGATAAAAATGTAATTCCGATAATAGGTTTCACTATGTACCAGTCTCCTTTCAGGTGTTTCCTGTATATAGATTATACCTTATTTTAGACGCAGCTAGCAACCGAATCAGATTAGCGTTTGCATTGTACTGAGATGTATGGTATAATTTACGCATAGCATTTATGTTACATGAATTTAACGAAAAAGAATTATCCATCACAGAAAACGGCGCGCCAATACTCACTTGCCATCACGGTAGTGATGTAGGATGTCCGCCATATCTGCATCCGCTCTATGCACCCAATGGACAAGTGATGACGGATGATACAAACATTGGGCATCAGCATCCGCCAGGAATCTGTTTTACGCGTGGAACCGTTAACAATGCGCAGCTGGATTACGATGAAATTACGCGCGATACGGAGGCAGATTCAGCGAGATTTTCTATTGTCACGACATGGAGAAATTCCGCAGAACCGCTTCTGATAGAAACTTGGACAACGGAAATTCATCCACGTCAGACCGAAGTGCAGGTGCTGGACATCGCTATCTCACTACAGGCCCCGAGTAGTTCTCTTAAATTTGCTGAAAACATAGGTCTCAGTTGCCTTACCGCTGAAATGGAGTATCGGAAATCAGCGAACGCGGATGGACGGATTGGCGAGTCAGAAGTCAACGGAGATATATCGGCGTGGGGAACGCTCTGCGGACTGACGACTGCTGAGCAGGAAGCCGTCGGGATTGCCATTTTCCCGCATCCATCAAACGGCGACACAACGTTTCTCGCGGAGGACGCTTCTTTCGGATACCTTTTCGCACAGGCGACACCTTTCACAGCAGATGCCAATACGACACACACGTTAAAATATCGCGTGCTTGCATACACTGGCGATCTCTTTACTGTGGACTTATGGGAATACTATCAAGATTATACGAGTATGTAAGATTATGAAAAACCAAACGCCTTTCCCACTCTATAACAAAGCAGATGGCGTAGATACCCCGCATCCGCCGCCTCAAAAATCGCAAATTGTGCCTCAGCAGGCGCGCGCGCGTCGGGTCTACATCGAAACTTATGGCTGTCAGATGAACGTCAGTGACAGCGAACTGATGGCAGGTATCTTGACACAAAGCGGACACCAGACCGTGACACATATTGACGATGCCGATGTTGTCCTCGTCAATACTTGTGCGATACGGGAAAACGCGGAAACAAAGGTTATCAATAGGCTCAAGCATCTCAACCACCGCAAACGTCGGCAGCCAGACCTCATTATTGGGGTCTGCGGCTGTATGGCGCAACACCTCCGCGATCGACTCTTAGATGCAGCACCCTACGTCGATCTCGTGATGGGCCCGGATGCATATCGGAATCTACCTGTTGCCCTCGATTCGTTGACAGGCGGCGTAGAAGCGCACGTCTCCCTGAAAGACCGAGATCCGTTCCTCGGATTACGCTTGGACAAAAGCGAAGATTACGCCGGCATCGCACCCATCCGAAAAGAGGGGATTCGGGCATGGCTTACGATCCAGCGAGGTTGCGATAAGATGTGCACCTTCTGTATCGTTCCCTTCGTCCGTGGTAGAGAGCGGAGTTTGCCGTTGAAACTTCTCGTTGAAGATGTCGAGAAACTGGTAGCCCAAGGGTTTAAAGAGGTCGTTCTGCTCGGTCAAACCGTTAACTCCTATCGCGACAACGGTTCCGATTTTGGGGATCTCCTCTATGCTGTTGGCGAAGTGAACGGTTTAGAACGCGTCCGCTTTACTTCACCACATCCGGCAGACGCGACTGAAAGTATGATTGACGCGATGGCGAGTTCTCCAACCGTCTGTAAACATTTACACCTCCCGCTGCAGTCTGGCGCAACGCCGGTGCTGGAACGGATGCGCCGCACTTACACAGCCGAGGAATATCGGGCGCTCGTCACAAAGCTCCGGGAACGTATCCCTGACATTGCTCTCTCCACCGATGTTATCGTCGGTTTCTGTGGCGAAACCGAAGCAGAATTTAGGCAGACCTATCAAATGATGGCGGACATCCGATACGATTCGGCGTTCATGTTCAAGTATTCTGAACGTGAAGGGACGCTTGCACACAAAGCACTGCCGGATGATATACCAGAGGCGGAAAAAGGTGAACGCCTCAAACAGATTATTGAACTTCAGGAGCAGATTTCTGCTGAAATCAACACCGCCGCAGTTGGCGATACGGTTGCTGTGTTGGTAGAAGGCGAATCGCGTCGGGAAACAGAAAAATATTACGGAAAAACAGACGGTTTCAAAACGACGGTATTTCCTAAAGCGGATAGTAAAATCGGCGAGGTTGTCAACGTTCGTATTCACAACACAACAGCACATACCTTAATTGGACGAATCGTCTGATGGATAAACTTAGGATCAAAAACAGACTCGAAATTGAGAAGATGAAGCGGAGCGGCAAAGCAGCCGCGACTGTACTTAAGCGCATTGGAGAGGCGATTGCTCCGGGTGTATCAACCGCCGACTTGGAACGCATCTCACGAGATACAATTGCCGAAGTCAACGCCACATCTTCCTTCTTAGGCTATCAGTTACCGGAACACCGCCCCTATCCTGCCACGATATGTACCTCGCTTAACGATGTCGTCATCCACGGGATTCCAGATGAAAGTCAGGTGCTGAAAAAAGGCGACATCATCGGGATTGATACGGCGGTGAGTATTGACGGCTATCACGGCGATAACGCCTACACTTTCGCTGTTGGCGACATCTCATTCGTAGCGGAACGGTTGCTTAACGCGACGCGAAATTCGCTCTACGATGCGATCGCCGAAGCAAAACCGGGAAACCGTATCGGGGACATCTCTTCCAAATTACAGAATGGCGCGGAATCACAAGGGTTCTCTGTACTCCAGAATTTTGCTGGACACGGCATCGGACGCAACCTACATGAAGCACCGGAGGTTCCGTGTGTGGGTGTTGCCGGACGCGGGTTGCGTCTCAAACCCGGAATGGTCCTTGCTATTGAAACGATGGTGAACGTTGGATTACCCGATGTCCAGATGTTGCCAGACGGCTGGACGATTACAACCGTAGATGGTTCCTTGTCTGCCCTCTTTGAACATACCGTGGTGATCCTTTCCGATGGCCCCGAAATTCTAACGGGGAGCGAATTGTGGGAAATCTAAGCACAAAAATAGTAGGTGTTATCACCGCAATCCTCATCTTCATCTCACTCTATCTTATCTTCGGTTACGCGCGCACTGAAAGCACGATGCTCGAAGTACAAAAGATTTTCTACTATCATGTCTCCGCGGCATTAACGCTTTATTTAGCGTTTGGTGTTAACTGTCTTTTCAGTATCAAGTACCTCATCCAACGGAAATCTGACGACGATCTTCTTGCGGCTGCGGCTGCGGAAATAGGTCTTATATTTTGTACGATTGTACTCCTCTCCGGTCCAATTTGGGCAAAGTATGCATGGAATACGTGGTGGAATTGGGAGCCACGCCTCACGAGTACACTTGTGCTCTGGCTCATGTACATCGGCTATTTTATTCTCCGCTCCGCTTTGGAAGCTGATAAGCGAAAACTCTATTCCGCAGTTCTCGGGGTTATTGCGTTCGTTGACGTGCCGATTGTCCATTTCGCGACGAAATTCTGGAAGAGCGAAGCGCATCCAGAGCGAGGCGCGAAATTTGATATAGCCCCATCAATGCTACATACATTTCTGGTAGCTTTGGTCGCATGTATTCTGTTGTTTACACTGCTCCTAATCGCCCGGTATCGCATGAAAAAGACCGAGGCGCGTTATGAAATCATACAACAAAGGCATTTAGGGGAGGCATCTTAATGAAAATAATCGTTTTCGCAAGTTTTTTGGTGGTTCTTGGGGTATTCATTTTCGCAACCCAAGTACCAGTTGATATAACACCTGACAAGGTTTCGGCAGCTGTTTCGGAGGCGATCTCGCTGTCCGAGGTTCCTGTGGATGAAGAGGTTATGGAACAGGCTGTGAAAAATGCGATTACAATCCTCGAAAAAGGGCAAAGGACCCGCCTCAAATATCTTGCCGCTGCCTATATTGTGATATGGTTGGTCTTTATGCTATACGTGTTGCGTTTGGGACAGCAGCAACAGCAATTAGACCAACGCCTTGCACAACTCGAACAAACATCTGTAACAGTAACCAGTAACCAGTAACCAGTTACAAGAGGTTTTTGATAGATCCAAAGTCTCTTTCTGGAAACTTTAAAAATGAAAACGTTCCTTTTTGAATCACAACGAACACTTGAACGACCCATCACAGAAGTTTTTGAATTCTTCTCTAATGCACATAACCTCGCTGAGATCACGCCACCGTCGATGCACTTGGAAATTCTAACCCCAGCACCGATTGATATGTTCATCGGAACGTGCATCGATTATCGGTTCAAACTTCACGGCATACCGGTCCGTTGGCAAACTGAGATTACAGAATGGAATCCGCCCTATGGGTTTGTCGATGAACAACGCCGCGGTCCCTACCGACTCTGGCGGCATACGCATACCTTCGATGAGACAGAAAACGGGGTCGTCGTCGGTGATGTCGTTGAATATGCAGTTTGGGGAAATGGACTTATTAATAAATTTTTCGTCCGTCCAGATATAGAAAAGATTTTCGCCTACCGTTCCGAGCAGTTAGACGAAATCTTCCATCATAAGAAGAACAGCACTTTACCGTAAAAACGGATTCTACCGTAGTAATACATCACTCGCTTCACGTAGTTTGATGTTTCATCAAATCCTTCAAAATACCCGTGGGGAGGCACTTCGCTTTTCCATACTTTTTTGTGTATAGCGGCATGTTGCGGCGTGAGTTGGCTGAGTGCTGTTCTCACTGGCTCCCACAGCAATGGACTTGCCTTTTGTTGGTAACGGACAAGTGCTTGTGCATCGCGAACGCGACCGAGACCGGCGTTGTAACTTGCTAATACCAGGCGGTGCTGATGATCCTGTTGACTTTCTGGAAACGCATGATACAGTGTGTGTAGGTGCCGCGCCGCGCCTGCGATGTTCTGCTCTGGATCCAACGGGTCTTGAACACCGAGTGCTTTTGCTGTTTTAGGCATCAGTTGTGTCAATCCTTGTGCCCCCGCAGCACTTCGCGCTTTTTCGTTGAATCCGGATTCCTGGACAATCAGGGCGCAGATGAACCGTGCATCCAAATCCTCTTTGACGGCATATTTCTGAATCAGCGGCTTGTATTTAAGAATCTTTGGGGCGAGCGCGAGCAATCGTAAATCCAGATGAAGGTTAATGACACCCCCAAGCACAAGGATCATGGTGACTGCTATGATAAGAAAAAAGAGCGTGCGTTTGCGGAACATTTCTATTCCCTCTATAGGGGGCGCGTAGACAAGAGCAAGTACACATTGCTGACAACTGATAACTACAAAAGATAACCGAACTGAAATGTAAGTTTATGTCTTTGATTGACTTCCCCTTGACGGTGCTCGCTATTTTGTGTGTGCTGCCATGCATACGAGAGAAATATATTCCATGTATCTAACGGACGATAAGAGAACCGTCCGCCGATCTCTGTTGTTCGTGCGACGACACCGGTAGGAAATGGCAGTGCCTCGTAATCTTCACCATAAAACCGGTCGGCGATTGTACCTTCGCCGTGGCGAGTGAGTCCTGCGCGAACTTCTGCCGCCGTGGATGCAGTAAACTGATAGGATGCCGAAAGTCGCAATGTGTCCGAATCGTTACTGATGGGATGTCCAATTGCATAGCCGAAATGCGTGAACTGGTTATCAGGCACAAGGTGCGTGTATGCCCATCGGTTGACACGCGCATATTCGCTATGAATACCGAGTTGACGGTCAAGGTGTTGTGGATACCACGTCAATCCCAAGAGCCATGCGACCGCGTGCGGATCGTCGGAATCAGATTCATATTGAATATCGTCAATGACCCATTCCCCGTAGAGGCGCACACCATCGACAGGACGGATTGCCGCATCAAAGGCGAACATGACGTTATCGTCGGCTTTTGCGTTATATTGCAGGGCATAATAGAAAGTGAACGGGTTCGCATACTTCCACTCCAACGTTTGTGCATCGCCGCCGTAAATCACCCATTCGGCAACGCCGATTTCCACGCGGTCGTTGTATTGATAGTCGAGGCGGTGTCCGCTCATATAACGTTTCGCCAGATAGCGCTTTTTGCCATCGTCGTACCATGTTGAATCCAATTGCGTCGTGAAAGCTGTCGCTTTGAGTCGTTTCCCGAATGTCCCAGTAAGTCGAACTTGGTCAAACGCCGGCGAGTTATCCGAGATCCCTACCGTTTTATACCGACTTGCACCCCAGAAAAGCCAATCCCTGCCGACAAGTAGGTCAAGGTGGGTACTGTTTACCTGCAAATAACTCCTTTTGAAGTCCATGGTGTACGCACCACGCCAGCGTTCAAGACGTTGGCCTGCTGTCTTTCCGTCAAGTGGACGACTCTCAAAGTTATGCGCTTCAAATTCAGAGTACAGTGCTAAGCGCGGTGCTGTTCTCTGTTTAAGCGTCCCTGTTGTCCAGTGAAAGGCTGCTTCAAGTGCTGGTGCTATTTTTTTTTCTGTGGCGCGGAGTTGCGGAAAAAAGCCTATTGTCCTTCCATTACTACCTGCGAGTTCCTTACGAAAGGCTTGTTTCAACTTTTCAAGGAGTTTCCGATCTATCTCAGATGGAACGACGCTACCTGCACGTATTCGGGATTCAGTCTGTCGTATGATTTGTGTAACCTCCGCTCTTGAGAGCGGTGCAGTCTGCCGATGAAATCCACCTGTGATACCATCAGTCTCCAACTTCGCAAGCGCATCGGTAATCCATCCGTCAAAGTCCATTGGGACATCGGGCGCGCCGGACGCAACGTTCAAAATAGATAGAAAAACGAGGATAAGGATTGGAAGATTGGAAGGTTGGAAGATTGGGGATGCCTTCCTTCCACCGTTCCACCGTTCCACCCTTCCATGTGCATTTTGTGCAGTCAACTTCATCGCGCCTGCGCCTCCAATTTTTTCACACAGGCATCAATATGTCGGAATTGCCACGTCCAGCGCGTGTTATAGAGGAACTGCCGTAGATCAAATCGGTTGTCGTCCGGCGAATAAGATTCGGCATGGTAGGCGGGCGTTAGCGTCGTCATTTTGTGGCGATTGATGGCGTAATATCTAAAGAAGCGTTTTACCTTTTCAGCGACCTGGCGTGGCGGCAGATGATCCCATTCCTGAACTAATTTTTCAAACATACTCACGGGACCACACTGCTCCATTTTCCGAAGCTGTCCGAATCGACTCAATTCGGCGTAAGTCATCCCCATGTCGTCTTCATCGGTTTGCGTATACGTATCCGTTATCGGTTCCAACTCTGCTGTCGGGGGTGCCGCTACAATCTCACCGAGCGCGGTATAACCGAGATGCTGTTCCGCCCATCTCAGGAAGCGACGCAGATCATGTTTGCTAATTCCACCAATCGGATTGATGTCTCCGCTACTGCAATCGTATTTTGTAAGATAACCGCGCAGTGCCTCATCAACATTACCGGTGCCTAAAACGAGCAGCGTGCCTTCACGGCCCCTTACCCACGGCATCATCTGCGCAAACAGGTAACTCAGCACCATGCGTAGTCTCGCTTGTATGTTCTGCAGCGCTTGATTTTCTTGATATGTTCCACCTTCAACCTTGAATCGTGGCGTTTTCTGTGTGATACGCGTAAAGAGGGATTGCAGCGCGTTAACAAGTCCGTCCATATTGATGTCCAGATGGTGTGCGCCGATCTCCTCCGCGAGTTGTTTCGCCCGTTTTCGGGTCTCGCGCGAACTATTCTCTGTGCCGATATAGCATGTATATAGCAAACGATTGGCGAGTACACACGGATCCGAGAAAATATCGGGGGTCTCACCATCCGTAAGCCACCGATTTACGTCGTTGCTAACGGCAGCATTTTTTTCACGTACCGCTTTCGCGACCAACTGGCACATTGAACCGACGAGTGTCGCAACAGCACCGCTATCTGCACCGCCAGAGAGTGGGATGAAGTAACCCGCCGCACCAGACCTACGGAGGTAATCCCAGAGCCAACAGGCAGGCCCCAAAGCGATCTCTTCTTCCGGTTCGTGCGTATGCGGCTCGATTGGAAGAGAAGATTGGAAGAGAAGATTGGAATATTCGGTGCCCTTCCCTCTGTCTATTCCCACATCAAAATCAATGTCTATCTGCGGAAGCCGCTCCGTTTTACTCGCTTGTACAGCACGACTCGCCTTCGCGCCTCGATAGGTCCGGACATCGTGAAGATTCACCGTAGCCGTGATGACCTCTACATCCTTGAGTGAGAATTGAGAACCCTGCGCCAAGATTTCGCCATTTTGGGCAATCAGTGCGCAGCCATCGAAATAGAGCCTACCACCGTCACATCCCTGTTGGTTGGCGTAGAGATAGACACCACCGTTTTTAGCACTCGCGTTCCGAATCAGTGCGATGCGTGTGTCGAGTTTTCGCAACTCGTGATGCGAACCGGAGCCGTTGGCAATGATTTCGACACCGGCATTGCCGAAGTGGATGTGTGGACTCATCGGTACAAAGAGCTCTTCACAGGTTTCAGCGGCCAAAAGCATATCCGCAGGCGCAATCGCTGCGATACCGATGGGAACCTGCCGTTGTCCCGTCAACTCGGTAATCTCGCGTGGCAGTGTGTACGGTTCGGTTGTCCAACCCCGCTCCCATGCCACAAACCAACGTTGTTCCCGATAATTGCCATCGCTCGCCAGGACCATCTTCGGACGGATTAACAACAACTTTCCATCTAACACAAAGACCCGACAGTTATAACGGACGTTTTTGTGCATGACAGGCATACCGATATCGCACAGAATGTCAGCAGTGTACCCACCTTTGAGAATACACGCAAGCGATTCCCAACTGTGCCGCAGCGTGTCGAGTTCCAGAAAGTGGTCTTCGCAAGAATACCCTGTGATTTCCAGTTCCGGTCCCAACCGATACCGCGCACCACTCGCCTTCGCGATCTCAATGGATTCAATGATACGCGCCGTATTGCCTTCAAAGTCGAGACTCCACTGATTCAGGTTGCACGTTGCGAGCACTGCTTTCATGATATTAGTTTCCAGTTATCAGTTACCAGTAACCAGTGGCCAGTTACCAGTAAAGAAGCCTCTGGTAACTGGTAACTTCTTTTCACGTTTTCTGAGGTTTCTTACGAGCCGCTGGGAACAATATATTATTCAAAATGAGCCTATATCCGGGTGAGTGTTTATGTAAATCGAGGTTTGTCGGGACGGCCCCTTCGCCGACAAGGTGGCGATAATCCTCTGGATCGTGTCCACCGAGAAACGTAAACGTGCCTTTCCCTAATTTGCCGTGAATGTATTTCGCGTAGTTCGTGCCTTCTACCTGTCCGAGAATCGTGATAGACCCCCGAATCTTGTCCATATTAAACGAGGTCGTCTGACCGAGATAGCCCGGCACAACAGCAACATGGTTTTGCGTGAGCATCGTTGGAATCGGATCGTGCTTTGCCGCGAATTCAAAAAGTTTGAAGTCTTCAACGCCACTCTGTGCATCTCTATCAGGGTTCGGATTGTCTATGTCCGAAAATTCGTATCGGTACGGATTCGTATGGAGGCTGAAATTCTCAAATGCCAAGGTACGCTGAAAGTCAAGTCGCCCTTCAGCATCCGCCGCAATCGGTGTCCCATCGAGTTCAGGTGCTACGATGTCAACTGCCCCACCGCGTGTCGCCAGCGCGATGTCCAGTGTTTCTGGGGCAGAACACATTGCGAAGATAAATCCGCCATTGGCGATGTAGTCTGCTATCATTTGGGCGGTCTGTCCCTTATGCTGCGCGACCCTTTGAAATCCGGCTTCCGCCGCCGCCTGCTCAAACATCAGCATCCGTTGTTGATACCAGACTTGCGTCGAAAACGAGGCATGAAATTTACCGTGCTGACCGGTGAAATCCTCGTGGTGCAAGTGGAGCCAGTCGTAGCCTTTGGTCTGTAGCACGCCGCTTTGGACCTCTTTATCCCAAATTTCGTCGTAGGGGATCTCGGCGTAGTCCAGCGCAATTTTGACTGCGTCATCCCACGGATCTCGATATGGAGATGCCGCTGATGGCGCGTATACGGCGATTTTCGGTGCTTTTTCTAATAGAATCTCATCCATATTGCTGCCTTCAAGAACAGATTGCTTGATGCTGGTATAGTCGGCATCACTCATCGGTTCAAAACGGACACCCATTAAGACAGCACGGACGCGTACATCTTGTGAATCTGGAAGCACAAACGCGCCCCCGCGATAGTTCAGCCACCAGTAGCATCGGTACTCACGTGGCACTTCTAATGCCCAGTACGTCAAACCATACGCTTTCAGATGGTTGGTCTGCTTCCCCTGCTCCATCGGTATCAAAAGCCACTGTGCATTGGCGGCACTGACAGCAATAAGGGATATTATCAATATAGAAAATCGGACAATGTAAGTTAATCGGGTGTAAGATTTTTTCATTGCTTTTCAGGTTTGGTATCAGTTTGGACATCGCCTTTTAAAATAGCAGGTTCATGAATAGTAGGTTCATGTCCGAACACGATCTGACCGTTGTGCCTCAGGGGTGCTTCGGTACTTCCTGGGTTTTCCGTGTCGATTCTCCAGAGTTGACCGTTATTTTCATATAAGATCCAGCGTCCTTCAGGTGGAATCCAGACCGAATGCGAACCGCCTTTCTGGGTTAACTGTCGTTCGGTAGGTACGCCCTCATCTGAGTAGGTGATGAGCCAAATCTGTTGATGATTGCCTTCTGTGCGTGTGAACGCCAACTGATTTGGATTGGTAGGCGACCAAGCGGGTTGTGTATCGTCTGCTACGGACACCACAATCGGTTCTACACGCGTTTTCACTTGATCAAATGCGTAGATATTTCGTCGCTGTTTTTCAGCATTTGAAGCGATGTCGTCCGGGTTTTCGATTGTGCCCGCTGTGACATACGCAAGCATGCTACCATCGCTGTTCCAAGCCGGTGTAAAACTTTTCAACGCCGTCGATGGAACAACATATTCGGAGCCACTTGAAATGTGACGCATAACAACCCGACTCCGATTGCCGACCTCTGGACGTGTATAAGCGACATATTGCGCGTCCGGTGAGATTGCTACATCGTCTGCCATCTCGCGTCCATCAAGCAGCAAGTGCCCATCGGGTGTATCAGGGTCTCGGATGATAACATTCCTGTCCGGGTCCTCGTAGATAAGCGTGCCGTCATTTGCGACTGTCGGGTTGTGTCCAGCACCCAATGGGACACTCATACCATCTGGCGAAATACTCCAGATGACATTGTCATAAGCAAAGTATATAAAGCCGGGAAGTTGTTCAGTTTGTGGCGGACCCTGCTGTTCCGTAGCGGCGGCATCTTTGGGAGCAGATGCTTCTGTCCTGCTTTTCTCTATCTTCTCGGCAATGCCCGCCTTAGGTGTAAATTCTTCGATGTCTCCGAGTTCCCACCCTACACCGTTCGCTTCCCAGAGAAAACCGACACCCTTTGTCCAATATTTCCACTCCTCATTGACACGTCCGTTGCGGGTAATGCTAAAAACATCTTCGGGTTCACCGTAAAGTCTTTTGATTTCCCAGCGTCCACCATCCTCAATCTCCGCCATATTTCCGTCTTTATCAATATAACTTGCGAGAATTTCAATATCAATATAAGACGTTGTCTGTCCGGGAAAGACATTGACGGGGGCAGGCTCACCGCGCACGGGGCGGCGCGTGCCATATATTCCAACACCATCCGTTATGCCTGTTTTCCCATCACCATTTGCATCCATTACTGCCATGACATAGTAGGTCCCTGGCAGGACGCTGACCTGATAGTTACCATCTCCAACAAGCGTGATTGGCATCGCAATGGGTTCGCTAAAGTCAGGCGTATACGAAAGCGTTAAAATACCGTGTTGAATTGGATAGCCGTCCCATGTAATGTGTCCCGCGATACGCCCCTGTTCAATATGCGCTTCAATGCCAGGAGGTGTGGCGTGAAGATGCCCGTCCGCATCGTAGTGCGCGCTTATAAGGAGATCAATGTTCCGATTTTCACCAGCACGTAGTGTGATAGGTGCTGGCGGTTGCGTTGTGATGTCCACAGTTCCGTATCCGCCCAAACCGTCCCCTTCACTATATCTGCCATCTTTGTTGGCATCCAAGTTAACGATAACGTAATATTCACCAGGTGGAAGGGCTATATGGAATGTACCATCAGTAGCGGTTTCTCCGCTCGCGATAGGGGTGACTAAGGTAGATTCAGCGTACACCTCTATACGCGCAGAGGTCCCTTCAGGGAGCGATACTTTACCTGTCAGGACGCTTGAATCTGCCTGTGGTGTCTCTTTCCGCTGTTGATAAGTCGCACTAATTGTTATATCAATATCTGTGCTGAGTTTGTTGGGTGAAATGAGTACGGGTTCTGGGAATTCCCCGCGTTTTCGCATGTTTTCGACACCATAAAATCCGAAGTCATCGCCCGCGTCAAGTTTATTCGTCTTATTATTATCAATAATCGCCATCAGATAGTATTTACCCGGCAGTAAATTGAGGAGCCACGCCCCCGAATCCGAAACAGTTGTAATCCCGGCACGATATTTCCAAGATAAATCCGTATAAGCGAGAATCAAGGCTTTGCGTCCTTCAAGCGCGAAAGATTCCGGGTTTTCCTCGTCAAGTGCGAGGTTAAGGGTGCCGCTACAACCGGAGGTCGCTGCCCGTAAATCGGCTTGGAACTGTTGGAGCTCGGTTGGTCGATATCGGGATGCTGGAACGAGGTTAAATTTTCCATCAGTCCGTGTTGCGCGCGCTGTTATTGGAATCTCTATGCCCCGAATCGTTTCTCTGTGATCCACTTTGATGATCTGGTATTTTTGTTTCTCGTCATCCCACTGCGTTATCCCGAAGATACCGAAGCCGTCACCTATATCAAAATTGCCCGACTTGTCGACATCCACATAAGCAGCGAGATAATATCGACCGGGTTCGACGCTCAGTTCAAACTGTCCATCACCGAGTTTTGGAATCCCACTGATATATAACTCTCGTAATTTTTCATCTCGGTAGGCAGACACATTCGCATGCGACAGATCGTGACCATCCCAAACAATTCTGCCCGTTATCGATGCTGTCATCCGCCTTGTGTCAGCAGTCTCTTGGGCGGAAAGGTATTGACAGAACATTCCATTGATAGACCCAATACTGATGACGAGTAATAGCAACAGCGTTGACCGTTTCATGTTTTATTCCTTTATCAGTGTTTTTTTCCAGGACGATTTAGTTTTCGCGTATGGGCTCCATTTTCAGCACGAACCTTTGTCGCCCAGACACGGGAACCCTTGTAGCATAAACTTTTAGTTTGTGCGTGTATGGGTCGCAAACTGGAAAGTTTGCGCTACAAAACGGAGAACTAAATCACCCTGTGTTTTTTTCTCTGTAGTATTAATTTATGTGGTATTATATGGTAACACATGCAAGGATAATTTGCAAGCGGACAGTTATTGATGAATATATTGAGAGTTTTGAGGCAAGCTACTATCTCTGGCGGAGTAAAAGCATCCTGAAGGCACTTGAAAGTCTGAGAAAGGCGAGAGAAAAATGAAAAAAGGCATACATGGACGTTGTGAAATCATTAGTAGTATGAAAGGTGATACGAATGAGCGAATCGCCTCCGTAAGAAAACAGGGCTTTATCTCGTATCTTGTCATTGTTGTGGTTTTTGTTCTAAGTCCCCTTTGCATCAAGGGTGTGTCTGCTCAGAAAGTGCTCTCGAAAACCGGATTTGAAAATTACACAGCCTCTATTTTACTGATCGCTGATGCCTGATTACTGAACACGGCTAAAATCATTTGACTTTCGCGCCAAATGTATGATATAATATTTTTAATTTACCGAAGGCGGGTAGCAGTCCGATCTGCTTTTCCTCAAGATAATCTATCCGCGCTGAACCTCAAACTGAAGAAAATAGGAGTGCTTGGCAATGCGAACAAAAGTCTATTATATTTGTGCTATCTTGTTGGTGCTTAGCCTATCAACACCAGCAGTCTTCGCACAAAACGCGCAAGAGGAACATCTGGTTGGCTGGTGGTTATTTGATGATGAAAAAGATGAGATAGGCAATTGGGAAGATATAACCCTTCATGGTGCAAAAATTACGGGTGGACAGTTGGTTGTTGAGACTGGAAAATGGGCGCATGCCCTTGATTACACTGGTCCCGACATTACGGAGTTGTCGTTAGTAACCTGGGTGAGTTTGGATGACTACGCAAAGACAAATGGTTCTGCTCTTACCTTGGATAAAGAAACTGCAGATCAATTCTGTGCAATTGTATGGGCTGAGCGGGTTGATAAACAGTGGATGCCCGGAAGTAGCCATTTTCGACGGACTGCTGATTTTCCTGATGCCGTTACAGAGAAACCGACCGGCGATATGGTTTACTTAGTGATCACATATAAGGATGTCAAAAACCAGTATGAGATTACCGGTTACCGAAACGGTGAGAGTCTCGGGAGTTTCAAAAAAGGTGATCTCAGGACATGGCCAGCGGGCGATGCCGAAGCGATTTGGGGAAAACGGCACGTAAATGGGCTTGCCGGTCCCGGTGAACTCAATGCGCACATTGAAGAATCCCGAATTTACAACGTTGCGTTGACAGCGGACGAAGTTAAAAGTCTTGAAATTGGAACGCTTTCTGTTGAACCGCAAGGCAAACTTGCTACGCAGTGGGCTAAACTTAAAGCCAAATAAATCTTAATAGTAGGGTGAGGTCGTCATATCTCACCCTACTGTCTGTTTAACGATATTCGTCAACATAATCTTTCCACAAACCAAAACGATATAAACGATCCCAAACGCGATTTTCAAACAACGTATATAGGAGGATTTTTATGGCAGATGTAGGAAGTGCTGCACCGGATTTCACCTTGACCGGGGCAGTCAATCAAGAAGATACCGAAGTTTCATTGAGCGACTATTCGGGTAAAAATTTAGTAGTGCTCTTTTACCCGCTCGATTTCTCACCCGTCTGTTCCGAGCAGGTGCCGGATTTCAACGAAAATCTTGAGGCGATTCGAGCGAAAGGTGCTGAAGTGATCGCTATCAACCGCGATTCTGCTTTTGCACACAAGGCATGGAGTCAGGCACTTGGGGGTGTTGATTTTCCACTGCTTGTTGATATGAATCTTGAAGTTTCCAAGCAGTTCGGCATGGCACTCGAAGAAGTCGGTATTACGACGCGCGGCGTATTCATTATTGATAAGTCTGGGAACATCGTTTTCAAACACGTCGAAAATGCCCCCCCGGATAATACACTAAGTGCAGCGCAGGTTTTGGGTGAATTAGATAAATTGCAGTAGAGATTCCGGATGGACCTGTAGTGTAGGCGAAGTCCGCATATCTTAGCGAAAAAGAGAAGCGGGTATCAGGCGAAACTTGAAACCCATATTGTTGATTATGCCGATGCCTGCTTCTCATTTTAACTTTCATTGACAATGCCGTAAGTGTATGGTATAATAGAATTAATGCGGGTGTAGCTCAGCGGTAGAGCGTCAGCTTCCCAAGCTGAGGGTCACGGGTTCAATTCCCGTCACCCGCTTGTATATGGACTTATAATCGTGTAAAACTGAGGAAAAACATGGCACGAAGCAAACGACTCACCAAAGAAGAAATCCAAGAAGATAAATTTATT
This sequence comes from Candidatus Poribacteria bacterium, assembly GCA_003635195.1. Taxonomy (GTDB): domain Bacteria; phylum Poribacteria; class WGA-4E; order WGA-4E; family WGA-3G; genus WGA-3G. The sequence goes on from PYIY01000006.1 coordinate 42,270, forward strand.
GAAGGGCTCCTGAAAGCCTACGCGTTCTTGAAGGAAAATCTCCAAACGATTATCATCGCAGCAGTTGTCGTCCTTGTCGCCGTTGGGGGGTATGCAGCGTATTATCAGAGTCAAGCAAACCGTCGCGCCGAAGCCACCCTTGCCCTACGGCAAGCCACCGAGGCATATAAGACTGCAGAGGAGAGCCTTTTTGATGCTGAAAAATTGGCTGAAAGTGAGGAACTACTTAAAACAGCGCAGACCCAACTTAAAACGGTCTTTGAGAGATATCCAAATACCACTTTTGCGGATAAAGCGCGTTATCAGTACGCAAACACCCTCTATTATCAAGGAAACTACCCCGAAGCACGCACACAATTTCAACAGATAATTGAGAAACACCAACCTGAAAATCAGATGGATATTTTGTACGCACAAAAGGCGATCGGCAACACTTATGAACAGGAAGGTGACTATGAAAAAGCGATCGCTATCTATCAGGCTTTTCCAGCGACACCACAACTCCCCACTGAGATTCGGAAGTTCGTGCTAATGGAAGCCAAATTGAACCAAGCCCTTGCTTATGAAAAGTTAGGCGACTCGGAGGCCGCGCGCGACACCTATAAAGAGATCATAGATGAATTCCGAAGCACGCTTGAAACTGGAATTACAGAAAAAAGTCGTGAACTCCTGGAAGAAGTGAAAGCGGTTATCACTGCTATTGGCGAACCGCTTGATGCTGATGTTTCAAATCCTAAGAGACTGGAACTCACGCTGGCGAAAGTGGAATTTAATCAAGCCCTCGCTTATGAAAAATCAGGTGATACGGAGACCGCGCAGAACACCTATTATCAGATTGCTGGCGGATTTGGGCACTTATTGGAAGTGGAGCTTGGAAAGAAAAATATTGAACAGATTGAAGATGCGAAAGTGCTTATGACCGCTATTGTTGAGTTGCCTGATGGTGGTGTCTCCAATCCCGAAGAATTGGAATTCGTGCTGGCGAAAGCCACATTGAACCAAGCCCTTGCTTATGCAAAGTCAGGTGATTTAAACGCCGTGCATGAAGCATATCACGAGATCGCCGACGGATTCATGCACTCGCTGGAAGCGGAACTTAAAAAGAAAAATATTAAACAGATTGAAGGCGCGAAAGTGGTTATCGCTGCTTTCGGTGAACCTTTTGATATTGACGTTTTAGGTGCTGAAAAATTGGAAGGCGAAAAACGTTACTTTGAAGCTTACGTCGCGTATACTGACGCGATTCAGACCTATAAAGTCAGAAAAGACATTCACGGTGGACTCTCCTCGGAACTCCGAAAACAGATCGGTAGTTTTGAAAAGGTCGCCACATCAGTAATAAACAGTATTCAAAATGCTCGACGTGCTGAAAATGAGGGCAGAGAAAGTTCCGCACTGTACAGTTACGATTCGGTTGTTGAACTTGAAACGTTGGGATTAAGTCGTCGTCTCTATGAGAACGCCATTTTCCACCATAAAAGGCTTGAATTTGATCAATAATTATCTGTTTTTTTAAGGAGCCTCTAATGATATATAATAATCGTACGATAACGCTTTATGCCGCTAAAGTTAGTAGGCGCGCGCTTTTCTGCATGCTTATCTTAATTTTTCTTTCATTTACACAGATAAGTGAAGCTGCACCTACTGGACAACTCGCTTACGCTGTCAACGGCTTTGACGAGAATTTGGGACGTTTCGATTGGAACCTCTATGCGACCGCAATTAAAGGCACCAACGATTTGAAAGCCGTCCCTTTAAATCACAAAGGTATGTATCCAGCATGGGGACCAAACGGAGATTTACTCTATTTCATACAGTGGCACGGCGGTCAATCCGATGTCTATTCTATTAACCCTGACAACCCGAAAAATAAGAAACGAATTACACAGATTTCGGGGACATACCGGTTCTTAACGGCTTCTCCCCACGGTAAATATCTCGCTTTCAACGGTTGGACAATGGAACAACTGCCACAAGACAATCAGATTTGGCTGTTGGACCTCGAAAGCGGAGAGATGGAAGCCGTAACACAAATTCCACATTTCGGGTGGCCATACTCATTCTGGGGTATTTCTTGGGCACCGAATGGAAAACGGCTCGTTTTTTCGCTCTCCAGACCTGGGTGGTTGGAACACCTCTACATCTTAGACATTGAAACAAAGGAAATAGAAATATTAACGGAGCTGAACAAGGACTTCTATCCGGTCTGGGCACCCGATGGGCGACGCATCCTCTTCTTCAGATGGAATAGAGAATTTGATACCTTCTGCACAATTGACATTGAATCTAAGGTCATTGAACCTTTGTTTGATGTAGATAAAGCGACAGGGTATTGGTCTGACTGGTCGCCTGAGGGAGACTATATGATCTATTCTCGATGGGGCACCGTCTACCTCTATGATTTCGCGAGCGGGGAGACTGAAACGCTCGTCGAAATTGATGGCAGCGTATTTGTCATAGCGTGGTTGCGGGATATTCGGATCCTACCTGTTGAACCGAAGAGGAAATTGGTCACAACCTGGGGCAATATTAAGCATCAATAGTTATTGGTTGTTAGTTAATAGTTATTGGTTGTCAGTTATAAGTCTGTTTTCTGATGCTGAGTCATCTCTTTGTAACCCTTAAAGCATGGATGGTTACGAAAAGATATTGAGCACTCATAAGCCTCTTAACTAAAAACTTATAACTTATAACTAATGACTCAAAAGAAAAGGACAAACCCGTGTTAGCCAGTGTTGAAAAAGCATTAGAATACGATAAGATTAAAATACTTTTGAAAAAGTATACCGCTTCTCAACTTGGGACAGCGCGGGTTGATGCGCTTACGCCGTCTTATGACATTGATAAGGTCCGCTACTTGCAGGCGTTATGTAGTGAAGCAAAATTCTTTCACCAACTCCACGGTGGGATCCCGTTAGCAGGCTTAAGGGACATCCGAGAATTACTCACCCACGTCGCCAAAGTCGGTTCAATCTTAAACGCTGAGGAACTCCTTGATGTCCGAAAAGTCGCAAAGATTCCGGGGGATATCCACCGGACATTTGAAAAGCGAGCGCGCGAGGAGTTTCCTAACCTCTTTGCCATCGTCGACGCGCTGCCAGCGTTTCCAGAGTTAGTTGAGGCGATCGGCTATTGTATTAATTCCGAGGGCATCTTACTTGACCGAGCAAGTCCAAAATTGCGATCAATCCGCCGCAAATTATCGCGTCTCCGTGAAAATATACATCAAAAACTTGAAGCCACGCTTCGCTCTCCAGAAGGCCGAAATGCGATTCAAGAACCCGTCATTACCTCTCGAAACAATCGGTATGTCATCCCAATCAAACAAGAGGCACGCGCATCTTTCCAAGGTGTCGTCCAGGCGCAATCCACAAGCGGTGCTACCTTTTTTGTTGAACCTCTGGGCATTGTGCAGATGAACAATGCGTTACACGAAGCCACTGAAGATGAACACCGTGAAATACAACGCATTCTCCTGACGCTCACCGATCAAGTCCGCGACTATCTCAACGAATTAGAATTATCCCTTGACTTATTAGCAGAGTTCGATTTTTTGAACGCAAAAGCGCGTTGCAGTTTAGCATTGAACGCTGTTGAACCTAAACTCAATACCCGCGGTAACGTCAAGCTCATTGAAGCGCGGCATCCACTGTTGGAATTCCATCTTGAAAATGAAGGTTCATCTGATCCTGATGCTGAAACAGACCTGAATCTACCGAAACAGGTCGTACCGACAAACGTTCATATCGGCAAAACGTTCAACACGCTAATCATCACCGGTCCAAATACCGGCGGCAAAACGGTTGTCCTTAAAACGGTCGGGCTGTTGGTGCTAATGGCGCAATCCGGTTTACATATTCCAGCGGAACACGGAAGTAAAATCGCTATCTTTGACCATGTGTTTGCTGACATCGGCGACGATCAGGGGATCGAACAGAGTTTGAGTACCTTCTCTTCTCATATTACTAAGATTGCCGAGATGCTCAAAACAGTCGAGATTTCCGATCAATCACTTGTACTCTTAGATGAAATTGGTGCCGGTACAGACCCCAGCGAAGGGACTGCCCTCGGTATGGCACTCCTCGATTGGCTCGGTGAAAGACGCGTCAATACAATCGTTACAACGCACTATGGGGCACTAAAGGCGTATGCACATACACAGCAAACTATGGAAAATGCATCCATGGAGTTTGACTGGACAACACTACGCCCCACGTATCGACTACAGGTAGGGATACCGGGCAGTAGCAACGCCATAAAAATTGCAGCCCAATTAGGGATTCCATCCGAAATTCTTGATGAAGCACAAACCCACATAGGCAATAATACTGTTGCTGTTGAAGACCTACTTGTGGAGCTGCAGGAGAAACAAGATAAATTAGATGCCGATCAGGACCACCTACAAGATAAAATTCGAGACGCTGATGCCGCACGTCAGAAACACACCAAACTTGCTGAAACCTTGGAAACCGAGCGGCAGACGCTAAAACAGCAGGCTGAGCATGAAGCGCGCGAAATCGTTGCTGGCGCACGGCGCACAGTCGAGAACCTTGTCGCTGACATACGCAAAAAACAAGCCTCCAAAGATAGTATCCGAAACGCTTTTTCTAAGATAGAAACCGCCAAAAAATCGCTGCGACAGGAGCCACCCAAAAAGCAATTCGACCCACCGAAGGTGGAAGTCAACGTTGGCGACAAGGTCCGAGTCAAGAAACTGAACCGATTTGGAGAAGTTATCGCCATTAAATCTAACGGGAAAGCACCGCTTCAAGTGATTGTCGGGAATATGCAAATGCAAGCCGCTTACGACGATATTGACTCGGTTCACCCTAAACAGAAAAGTGCCCATCTCTCAACTTCCGTTCTTGATATTCAACATAGCAAAGCCAATTCAATTAATAGTGAACTCAACCTTCACGGGATGTTTGTAAAAGAGGCGTTAGATGTTACCGTCAAATACCTTGATGATGCAGTGCTCGCGGGCCTACCATCGGTTCGTATCCTCCACGGGAAAGGGACTGGTGCCTTACGGAGTGCTGTTCATGAGGAGTTGCGTGAAAATCCACTTGTATCCACATATCAGTTTGCAACCTTTGACCAAGGTGGTGAAGGCGTAACCGTCGTCACATTCAAAGAGTGAACACGACGCTATGTTCCGTAGAAAACTTTGACACGAAGAGGCAGATTCACCGTGAACCGTCCTTCTACAAGAAACTACGTGCCACGCGAAACAATCGACGAAATTCGGAGCCGAAGCGACATTGTTGAAATTATCTCCGAATGCGGGATCGCGCTGCGTCCTGCCGGTCGAGATTTCAAAGCACTGTGTCCGTTTCACACGGAGAAAACTCCGTCCTTTACTGTCTCGGTACAAAAGCAGATTTTCTACTGTTTCGGCTGTCAAACCGGTGGGAATGTCATCTCCTTCGTGCTAAAGCATGAAGGCAAATCCTTCGTTGAGACAATAGAGTGGTTAGCGGGACGGTTGAACATCGCACTTCCGAATCAGGATGCCCGCGAGAGCGCGGATCGCAAGCGAGTCACAAGCTTAGAGGATCTTAATCGCTTCGCAGTCGAATACTATCACCACCAACTTCTCACTGAAGGTGCAAGCGCGCCTGCAAAGCAGTATCTTAAGCACCGCGGGGTTCAACCCAAGACCCTTCGGTCATTCCAACTCGGATATGCGAAATCTGGACGGCGGGACATCGTGAAAGTCGCAACAGACAAAGGTTTTACGATCCAACAACTCATTGATGTCGGGCTGATTAAAGACGAAGACCGGGGCCCTCAGGATCGGTTCTGGAACAGAATCCTTTTCCCAATCCAGAATGAACGTGGCGCACCTATCGGCTTCGGTGGACGCGCACTCTCTGAAGAGCATCAACCTAAATACTTAAACTCTCCGGCAACGGTTCTATATGATAAGAGCAAGATTCTCTACAACCTCGACAAAGCACGTCAATCTATCTACAAACAGCAGCGTGTGCTGCTTGTTGAAGGTTACATGGATGTTTTGATGCTTTATCAGTCTGGTGTTGAGAACGTTGTTGCATCCTCTGGTACTTCTTTGAGTGAAGACCACGCGCGTTTGCTCAAGCGGTTTGCCCCGGAAGTCGTCATCGTTTATGATGGAGATGCCTCCGGTTTTCAAGCGGCACAGCGCGGGTTGCTCCGATTGCTCGCCGAAGATTTACGCGTGCGTATCGCACTGCTTCCAACTGGAGAAGATCCAGACTCATTTACACGGCAGCACGGTGTCGATGCCTTCACAGAACTTACAGACAAATCGATAAACCTCATCGAATTTCAAATTCAGTCGACTGTTCAGCGTCAGGATATTCACCGGATAGATGTAAAAACGCAAATCGTGAAAGAGGTCACCGAAACGCTTTTGAATCTCAAGAACCGAGTTGAACGTAGCGAATACGTCAAATACGCCGCCCGGGAACTTCATGTTGATGAACGTGTGCTTTGGGGTGAATTGCGAGATGCGGGACTCAAAGCGGACTCTGTTTCTCGCCCAACTGCGAAAAATAAGGCTCCCCAGCAGAAGTTATCTGCCCGCGCCCAAATCGAACATCAACTTATTGAAGCATTAATCCAAAATTCAGCGTTAATTCCGTATGTCAAATCTCAATTTGACTGTCAACATTTCACGGAACCGCGCTTCACCAAAGTCGCACAATTGCTTTGGGAAGCCAGCACAAATGATGATAGTGAAGGGATAGATATCCAGGCACTTCTCAGTGAGTGCCCTGACGAGAACCTGAGTGCCTTCATTTCAAGCGCGCTTTTGCGGGAGACCCGCGCGCCGAACCTGAAAGCAAGGGTGGATGGATGCCTCAAGAAATTACGCAATTTCCATTTACAGGATCTTGAGCAGCGCGTCCGATCACAGGCACTCGCAGAAGGCGCAGATGAGATGGAAACACTTGAACAACTCGTGAAACTTTCAAATGAGAGACGCGCGCTACGCAGTCGCGGTGTGCCGGACACTCACAATGAATTAAACGAAGAAGGAGTTGATAATGAATTTTAAAAACCATCCTACGCTTGATTATCTTGATGTTGAAGGAACTGATGAACTCGGGTATGATGATGAATTGGCTGAAATAGCCGCAGCCAGCAGCGGGTATACGGATGACTCAGTGAAGGTCTATATGCGCGAGATGGGGAAATTTCAGCTGCTTGATAAAATGCAGGAGGTCGAACTCGCCAAACGGATTGAGGCAGGACATCGAACCGCCCATGAAGCCACCTTCAGCACCGCACTCGCAATTACCGAAATTCGGAAGCTGCTCTATAAAATCGTTACCGCTAAAAAACGGGCTTCCGATATTATCGATATGCACGTTTCCAGCACTTCGACCCAGAATAAGGAAAAGAAGTTACGTGAACAGGTCAAGAAAGCATTGAGCGTACTCGAAACCCTTGAGATGGAACGCCTCACGGCTAAGCCTGCTGCATCCTCTACGAATGGTAAGCGATCTACCAAGAAATCAAAGGACCGCGCGAACCTCATTAAGACCCTTGAGGAACTGAAGATTGACCGTGAAGAGATTAGTAAAATCTCTAATCTCGTTAAACAGGCAGAGTATCGGGTTAGCGAGTGGGAAAGTGAAATCCAGCAACTCCAACAAGCGTATAATATCCCTGATGAATGGCTCACCGAAAGCAACGGCACTGAACCGAAGTTTGAAACGGATGCGATGAGAGAGGCTTATGTAACCATTATCCGTTTACAGCGCAGCATCCGCCAACACATGAACGAAATTGGCATCCCGCGCGAGCAACTCAGATCTCTCACCCAGCAAATCGACAAAGGTGAATCCGAAGCACAATATGCAAAGATGGCAATCGTTGAAGCCAATCTTCGACTTGTTGTGAGTATCGCAAAGAAGCATAAACACCGCGCATCAGGACTTGAATTCCTTGACTTGATTCAGGAAGGGAACATCGGGTTAATGCGAGCCGTTGACAAATTCGATTACCAGCGTGGGTATAAGTTTAGCACTTACGCCACATGGTGGATTCGGCAAGGCATCACACGCGCCATCGCTGATCAAGGAAGAACCATCCGTATCCCTGTACACATGCACGAGCGAATTAACAAAATTCGACGGGTACAACGCTCACTCTTGCAGGAATTGGGAAATGAACCCACAGCCGAGCAGATTGCTGAAGATCTCAACATCTCAACCAGCAAAGTCAATGAAGCACTCGCGGTCGCTCCTGAAACCGCCTCTCTTGATACCCCAATTGGTGAGGAAGACGATAACCCTCTCGGTGCGTTTATTATGGATGTCGATTCTCCTTCCCCTGTCCAAGAGGCAGAATTGAATATTCTCAAAGAACAGATACAGGATGTTCTTTCCGAATTGAATGAGCGTGAAAGGAAGGTCATCTCTCTGCGTTTCGGGATTGATGACGGCTATCCGAGAACGCTTGAAGAGGTGGGGAATATCTTTGATGTGACCCGCGAACGCATCCGGCAAATTGAGGCGAAAGCACTCCGTAAATTGCGACATCCGAGACGCAGCCGAAAACTACGCGATTTCGTTCACTAACCAGAACCTGATTCACCCCCAGGCCCGGTAGGGGCGTTTTCCTAACCGCCCCTACCGGGGGAGACCGAAAGTTTATTTTTGGAATTTACTATAAAACTTCACGTAACCGCTCTGGATCGGCTTAGGAGCGCGTTGCTTTTCCAACCCTGCACCGACAACCTTCCTTCTGACAACTAATAACCAATTAAAAATTTGATTTTAAATCCAGAATATAGTATAATTTTTATAGTGAAAAAATGAAGGGCCCATAGCTCAGTGGTCAGAGCCACCGGCTCATAACCGGTTGGTCCTAGGTTCGAGTCCTAGTGGGCCCATATCTATGCGTGGGGCGTTAGCTCAGGGGTACGAGCGCTACCTTCACACGGTAGAAGTCACTGGTTCAAATCCAGTACGCCCCATTGTTGTCCAACCGAGGAGACGGAGATGGAAAGCTGGGAGACCCCGCATTTCGTAGAGGCAGGGGTAAAGGCAATTGACTGTGACATCCACAACGAAGTCCCAACCTTGCAGACGCTCTACCCATACATGTCTGATTTCTGGTGCGACTATTGTCAGAACTCCGGCTTCAGAGGTCCCGATGCAAATGATTATCCGCGAGGCGCGCCCCTAACGACACATCCCGATGCGCTTTCCCCGTGGGACATTGATCTTGCACATGTACGTGAGCGACTCCTTGACGGTTGGAATCTGGAATACGGTATTCTTAATTGTGCTTATCGGGTGCAAAGCGTTCATAACCCTGACCTCGCCGCGGCGATTGCACACGCAATAAACGATTGGCAGATAGAACACTGGCTTGATCCAGAACCCCGACTCCGCGCTTCGCTTGTGATCCCAAGCCAGATCCCAGAACTCGCCGCAAAAGAGATTGAACGCGTCGGTGCGCATCCAGGGTTCGTTCAAGTTGTCCTGCCTGTCCGTTCTCGGACACCGTATGGCAACCGACTTTACCATCCGATTTATGCGGCAGCAGTCCGACATAATCTCGCCATAGGTATCCAGTACGGGGGCGCGCCCGGTACCCAACCTTCACCAACAGGCTGGCCATCGACGTTTTTAGAGGAATATAGCGGGATGACGCAAGTCTTCCAAGCACAGGTGATTAGCCTCGTCGCGGAAGGCGTTTTCGATCAGTTCCCGGAACTGCGTGTCGTTCTGATTGAAAGTGGTTTTACGTGGCTTCCCGCTGTTATGTGGCGGATTGATAAAGAGTGGCGAGGGCTCCGAAACAACACACCGTGGGTGAAA
>PYIY01000007.1 GCA_003635195.1 Candidatus Poribacteria bacterium
TATTATAGTAAAACCCGTAATTAATTATACACTTTTATAATTTCATCAATGGAAGTCTCAGCATTGTATTGACGTATCCGCTTGATGTTGGCGAAATCCTTCTCAATCGGATTCAACTCCGGGGAATACGGGGGTAAAAACAATAGATCCGCACCAGAACCCCGGATCAATGCTGCTGTCTCTGACCCTTTGTGGAAAGAGGCATTATCCATAATTACAACATGGTTATCATCAAGTAATGGACATAACATCTCCGAAAGCCACGTGTTGAAGGCAATCGCATCACAACTGCCCTCAAAAAGCAGAGGTGCCGTGAAACATCCATCAAGACGTGCAGCAATCAAAGTCGTGGTGGTATACCTATGGCTTGGCACTTTATCTTCAACACGCATACCTTTCGGGGCATAAGCATACCGACGGAAGGCGGTTTCACTGAAACCACTCTCGTCAAGATAAACTAACTTTTTGCCCTTTTCTGTCTCTTGCTGAAGTGCTGAGAGATACTCTCGCCGTTTCACTGGACACTGTTCTTTGTAGGTCGTGGTCTTTTTTTTCGCGTGATATTGAGTTTTTTCAACGCATACCAAATACCATGTTTCGAGACACCAAAATGGTCAGCACGCTCCTGTTGGGTAGCATCTGGGAAATCAGCGACGTGTTGCTTGAGTGCTTGATAATCAAGGTTTCGAGGGCCTTGAGGCCCCGGTTTTTTACACGTCAACGGGTCTTCAGCTGCCAACCAGTCATAGATGATGCCGCGAGAGATGCCAAATCGTCGTGAAGCTTCGGCTTTACTACCGCCATTAGCAACGAAATCAAGCACGCATTTGCGAAAATCTGATGAATAACTCATAAGACTTAGACGATACCATAAATCTCAGAATATGTCAAATTATTTGCGGGCTTTACTATAAGATAAGAGAGATAACCAGAATCTTCCAATCCTGTGTCGTGCCACGCCGTTTCACCGCGCCGCCATCTGAAGAGTTTACGCTTGTATTCCATGAAAACGGTATCGTTAGTGAGGGCAAACGTTCCATTTGATCTGTATTTTTCAGCGAGATGGTGTTGGTTGGATCTCTCCTGTTCTCTGGCTATCATAATATTACCGCTGTTTGCCCACGTTTCTCTACCTTTTTTTGACCAGGGCGTGTGCCAGGGGTCTACTTCAAAATCTGGAACACCTTCAATCGGTAGGAAGGCATCACCAGCATCGGAGAGACGGGAAAGCGTAACGCCATTACTTTTACTGCTGCTTGCATAGAGCACATCGTCGACTGTTGCTATTTTCGCGCCTTGTAGTGGAACGCTTCCGTCAGTACTCAAGCCGATAGGTTCCCACCATTCACCGCCATCTGCAGATTTGAGCATTTGTGTGGGTGTCAGCGCATAGAGGACGTTTTCGACTGTAACCAGATTTGGAACACCGGAATTCACCAGGCCGGTTGTAAAAGAGTGCCATGTGGTGCCACCATCTACTGATCTAACGACTCCGGAGTCATCAGATTTGTAAAGATTACTTTTGTCCAATACTACAACAGGAGATACACCTATTCCAAACGTATGGAAGTCATTTCCAGGGTCCATCCACGTTTTGCCACCGTCATAAGAGAGTAGCATTCCAGAGGGACCTATCACCATAAGCATTTTTCCAACTGGAACAACTTGGAGAGTAGTTATTATTGTAGTTAGAAATTCAGGCGAACGTGGTGTAATATCCGTCCATGAACTACCAAAGTCGGCAGAATAGAAAATAGCAGGTGTGAAGTATGGATTTGACACATCTTGAGGATCCGTGTTTGTTCCGACATAGAGTTTGTTCTCAGCAACTGCCAACGAGTTAATGCCTTGTGAAGTCGGTACTGACAATTTTTCCCAACCCTCAGTAAGCCGGAAAAGCCCTCGGCTTGTGCCGACAAACAGGGTGTTATCAACAGCGAGCGCGTCCCAGATACGGAAACCCGGGCTGCCGACATCTGGTGCACTATCGGTTTGCAATACCTCCCCTATGGGTGTCCACGCTTTACCGGCATCTTCAGAACGAAATACCGCTGTCCTAAGGACGAGATACATCGTCATATCTTTGCTCTCTGCGTCGTGCTCTTGAATATCGTCTGTGATAATCAGGGCAACGGCACGTCCTCTGGGGCGCGCGCTGAGCGTATCCAACGTCTCACCGCCATCGGTTGATGCCAAAAGTTCATCAGAGGTGAGGAGATAGAGCGTATCGTCGTATTCTGCCATCACTGGATCAAGTTCTCGATTCGGACCGCTGGCACTGACAAATGTCCACGCGTCTGCTTTTTCGGTGAGCCGATAGAGACCCGTTTTTGCAATAGCATAGAGAGTTCGGTCGGTTGTGAGAAAGAGTCCTGGTTTTGAAACGGTTCCTGGTCCTTTGGTCTGCATCCACTCCGGTTTTGCTGTTGAAATATCAGTGCCATCTGCTTGTGCGGTTGTAGTGAGCGGTGATTCCGTTTGGAACGCAGGACCACTGTTTTGATCGGGTGTATCGGCTCTTCCGAATCGGGTCAGTGCGGCGGATTCGCGTTTCAACTCTCGGACAATAGATGTATCAATCAATTCCACTGTCATCTTCGATGTCGCTTCTAAGTCGTAAGGTTGCTGAAAACGCGATAACGGATGTGTCCCTTGTCCGATCATCAGAATGATCAAAAAAGTCGCTGCGAGCGAGAATCCCCACGGCACCCAAGGTTTTGCCGCGGAAGGTGCGTCGGGTTTGATCTGTGCAATTTCGCGCGTGATGTTCTCGGTTAGCGTTGAGGGGACTTGGAAAATACCGGAGGCATCGTGGAGCAGGCGTTCTTGTTCCTTCAAGCGCGCCCGGGCACGGTGGAGCCGACTCTTGATGGTGTTCGGCGATACACCTAAGAACTCACTAATCTTTTCACAAGACATCTCTGCCAGATAATGGAGGGTTACGACAGTGCGCTCACTTTCTGGCAACTTTTGGAGGAGGCGTTTGACGGTGGCCCGCTGGCGTTCGAGGGAGATTTTTTCACCAAGTTCTGTCTCATATTGCGTATAGCAGAATTCCTCTAACTCTGATATTGGCATTGCGTCCAGCGAAGTCGTTGGGAGCTGTTTCTTTCGGATCCACGCTATACACCGACGCGATGCAATCACATAGAGCCATCCCGTAAAATGATCCGACGGTTTCAACGTCGCTAATTTTTTGTAAACTTTCAAGAAGACATCCTGTGTGATCTCCTCAGCAATGTGAAAATCCCCTGTCTTCCGCCAGACAAGCGTGTGTACCCATTTCTGGTATTTGTTCACAAGCGTTGTAAACGCGTTCTGATCACCGTCTAAAGTGCGCCGGATTAGCGCGAAATCACTATTTTTCATATATCTCCGCCCAAAAATAGCAGCCCTCTAAATTATAAACGCGTGTGTGAGACGGAAAGGTTGCATAAAATGCAATACGTCCGATGTAAGCATTAGACAAGTATGGAACAAGCGCGTTATGAGGGATCTCTATCTCATCATTATTTTCGCGAAAACCCTCGGTGCCTTGGAGTCTACCTGTCGTTGTATCTAAAATTAAGAAGCGGCGTGAGTAGATACCTATTTTTTCTTCAGGGCACCCCAAACGGTTGGTAACTTATCTGTCCGGTCAACAGCGAGGCCCGTAGTCGATTGATAATTGCGGATGATTTCTGCTTCAGTTAGGGGTCGATCGTAAATGCGGACTTCATCAATAATCCCGTTGAAAAAGCCTTCGGCTTCACCACGATTATTTCCTGCGCCAAGATACACAGGTTCAGAGAATGGCTCATATTTGTACCGAGTGTTCCGAGCTATCAATGGATGAAACTTTGAAATCCCATTCAGTGTTCCATCTATAAAAAGCGCGCGTTTTGTCCATTCTGTACCGTTTTCATCTACAGTCTTATTCGTATAGACGAGGTGATGCCATTCGCCATCTGAAATCGGAAATTCGCCCCTAAGAAAGGAAAGTGAACAACCCCCTTTATTTTTGAAAAAAGATGCTAAATAAAGTAGAATGAAATCCTCTCTAAAAATGATCCGACCACCAAAAGGATCCTTCTTACGCTCCTCGAGATCAGCTGTCTTTCTGTTAATATCTATTCCCCAAATCATGTGTCCCGAATTATTGCAGCCCCGGCCTATAGTTTTGAAAATTGTTGTCCATGTTTCTTTGTAATCCGTTTTAATCCACACTTCAACCGTATAAAAATCGAGTTTAGCACCAAAATCGCCGAGCGTCGTTAGGTTCACATAATCCTTGACACCATCAAATTTAAGGGCATTTTTCAGGTGTCCGTTGACAATTGTTGGGGTTCCTACAATGGTTGCATTGTTTTCGCCCCAAACATCTTTGACAGTGTTCCCAATAATATTCTAACGATCAAAGGTCCAGTAACTCACAAGTCCATCGGTTACGATATCCGCCGCGTCTGTAATGCCACACAATCCAACGATAACCACAGAGAGTATCAGCACATTCATGAGTGTTTTCATGGTAATTTACCTCCAGGAAATAAAGTATACCCAATTTTCAAACAGAGGTCAAGATATATCACCTTATTATAATCTTAAAAACGCGTCCGTGAACTTAAACAAAAGGTTACATAAGATGCAATGCGTCCGATTACGGCTATAAACATATCGCCTTTACCGTGTAAAAAAAGAAGACGCATCACAGATGCGCCTTTTAGATGGATAGTGCCAAGGATTGACAACCAGGGTTATTTAGTTTTCGGTTTTTAGTAATATTTTTTCACATCTGTTAATATTTTGATATAAACAGATGCAGCGTGACTTTTCACGCTGCATCTGCTATACTTCACCGTAAAAAATGACCACATTTTTGAGGTGAATCATGACAAGAAATTCCTCTTGCCACTTACTTGACATATTAGCAGAAGTGTCAGATCCGCGCCATAAAAAAGGAAAACGGCATCCTTTGGTGGCTATCCTGGCCTTGCTCGTCATCGGTCTGATGTCGAATCATAAAGGTTATACGTCTATAGCGATTTGGGCGCGCAACCAACCTGAGTTGACGAAAGCGTTGGGTTTTAGGTCTCCGAAGACCCCGTGTGCAGCGACGATTCATAACCTCTTGAAGCGTCTTGATATCGTGGGTCTTGAAGCCGCCCTGACGAAATGGGCGTTTTCAAAACTTGAAGACTTTCAAGTTTTGAAAACCAAGGATCTAAAGGGTGTCGCTATTGATGGAAAAGAGTTATGTGGCTCTGAAAACCCAGAGACCGGATACAGGACACATTTACTTTCCGCTGTCTGTCATGAGTTAGGCGTTACCCTCGCACAATGTGCTGTCAGTCGAAAGACAAATGAGATACCTATCTCAACGCAGCTCCTCAAAGCCTTTGACGTTGTTGGCAAAGTCGTGACCACAGACGCACTTTTGACACAACGTTCCTTTTGTCAAGAAGT
>PYIY01000008.1:0-30585 GCA_003635195.1 Candidatus Poribacteria bacterium
CGGGCAATTATCGAGTGTCCGGTTAAAACGATGAACATAGATGAAAACGCGGGCATCTACCAAGTGGATACAGGCATTGTTCTATTTCCAGATCTGTCAAAGCGATACGATCGGCAGATTGAGACGTTCAGCCTCGCTTACGTTGCTTTCAACGCACCGCACTTCGCTGACTTCGTTATCGAACGCCCCACTGCTATCATTGAAAACGGAGTGGAAGTTACCCAAGTTTACCACTATTCCGAAATTCGGAGTTTAGCAGCAAAGAATACCGTGTTCTGCATTGGTGAGCTTTAACAGACACTCCCATTCGGATAAATGCAGTTAGATCGGTTCGATTCCTGCACCGGCACTGCAAACAAATTTCCTTGCAAAAATTTTTCTGTTTGCTTATAATGCTTGGCAAAGCACCGAACCACATTTCAGATTTTAACTGGTGCTGATAACAACTTGCACGATCTTTTTTCTACGGAGGACAGAAATATGAAAAGTGTTCGCATAAGTTTTGCCTTAGCACTAATACTTGCACTTGCGTTTGTTAGTGCCCCGAAAGCGGATAACCATCAATCCCAATCCTTAACCATCGTTTGGGCGGAATGGGATCCGGCTAATTATCTACAAGAACTCTCAAAGGACTTTACCGCTGAAACCGGAATTGCCGTTGATGTCATCCAGATTCCGTGGCCGAGTTTCCAAGATAAGGTCTTCACTGCTTTTGTCGGAAAGAGCGATCTTTACGACATCGTCATTGGTGATAGTCAATGGCTCGGCAGGAACTCTCAAGGTAAAAACTACATCAATCTGACTGACTGGATTAATGAAAACATTGATGTAGATGCCATCTACGGCCCCGCCATGACAGCGTTTGCGGAATACCCGAAAGGCAGCGGCACATATTGGGCATTACCTGCAGAGGTGGATGCCGCTGGGTACGTCTATCGGAAAGACCTATTTGAAGATCCGAAAGAGATGGCTGCTTTTGAAAAGAAGTACGGCTACGCACTTGCACCCCCGAAAACCTATGATCAACTCCGCGATATCGCCGAATTCTTTACGCGTCCGGACGATGATCTCTACGGTATCGCAACATGGTATAGCAAAGAATACGACGGTATTACGATGGGCTTTCAACAAGTGATGTGGAGTTTTGGTGGGACGTATGGCGACGCAGAGACCTATAAGGTCGCTGGACACCTTAACACTGAAGATGCTGCCAAGGCACTCGAATTTTACACCGACCTGCTCCAGTTCGCCCCGCCAGATGCCCCGAACTACTACTGGGCAGAAACGCTGGCTGCTTACAACTCTGGTAAGGTCGCGATGGCAATGAATTATTTCGCCTTTTTTCCTGGGGTGATTAATCCAGAAGTGAATAAGATATCTCATGATAAGAGCGGTTTCTTTATCGCACCCGCCGGTCCAAAAGGACACTATATCAGCATCGGTGGACAAGGCATGTCGATATCTTCCTATTCTAAGAATAAGGATCTTGCCAAGCAATACATGAAATGGTTTATGCAGAAGCCTGTTCAGGAGAAATGGGCGATGCTTGGTGGCTTCACTCCGCACAAAGAGGTGTTGCAGTCGGATACGTTTAAGATGGCAACCCCCTTTAACGAAGCCTTCGCCGCGAGTTTCCCATACCTTCGTGATTTCTGGGCAGTGCCGGAATATGCAGAACTCTTAGAGGCTTGCCAGACAAATTGGAATGAAGCGATCTCGAAGATCAAGTCCCCCAAAGAAGCACTCGACGCTATTGCACGAAAACACGAAGAAATCTTTGAGGACGCGGGCTACTACGACGAGTAAAAAGGGTGGTCGGCAGTCGGCTCTCGGGGCGTTTGCTCCGCTCACTTTCGGCAGTCGGTACATAGGAATTGTGTTTATTTCCTTGCCATAAGGCTCTCTTACCGACAGCCGATAGCCGACAGCCGATAGCCAAAAAGATATGCAAACCAACCATCCGTATAAAACGTCGCGTGGGATGAGCGACTACCAAATAAAGATGGCATTCATCATGCCGACCATGATTTTGCTCATCTTGATGAACATCTTCCCGCTGCTCTGGTCGCTGTACCTAAGTTTCCATCGCTACAAAGCCTCAATGCCCGCAGCCCCAAGGTTTATTGGGGTTCGCAATTATGCCCGGCTTCTTCAAGATCCAGAGATCTGGGGTTATTTTCAAACCACTGCCTACTTTGTGGTGTTAGCGGTCGTGGTGCAATTCGTTATCGGATTCGGATTGGCACTGCTTCTGAATCGCGAGTTCCGATATAAAGGTTTTATTACAACCCTCCTCCTCCTCCCGATGATGTTATCCCCCGTGGTCGTCGGACTCTTTTGGCGATTTATTCTTTCCTCAGATAATTCTGGATTGTTAAATTTTTTCCTCAGTCCGATCCTGAAATCACCCATCGGCTGGACGACTCATCCGAAAGTGGCGATGTTAGCTGTTGTTATTGTGGATACGTGGATGTGGTCACCATTCATGATGCTAATCGCTCTGGCGGGTTTGAGCGCGGTGCCAAAATATCTTTATGAAGCCGCTGATGTCGATAGGGCCTCGGCGTGGTTCAAGTTTCGATGGATTACGCTGCCCTTGGTATCACCGCTTCTACTCATTGCGCTCCTGTTCCGAACAATGGACGCTTTCAAGATGTTTGACATCGTCTACGTCCTTACCCGCGAAGGCGGCCCCGGCACTGCCACGGAGACTGTATCAATGAACCTTTATAAACTCGCCTTTCGGAACTATAACACTGGCAAAGCGTGTGCAATGGCATACATCCTGCTCATCATTATCGTTGCCCTGAGCAATATCTATGTAAAATACCTCAACCGCGTTAAAGGAGACGCATAAGGAAAATGCGGCATCGGAAAAGTTTTGGGCACTATCTCATAATTGCATGCATTGTCGTTGCTGTGATTATATACATCACGCCGATTTACTGGATTTTAGCAACGTCCCTGAAAAGTTTAGCGGATATTACCACGAAACTCCCAAAGTTCGTTTTTAAAATATCGCTGGAAAACTACCAGAAGTTGATGCCTTCAGAAGGGGTGCCGGGTGTAACGTATCTCTTTCTGGCGGAGGTATTTATAGGGCTGCTGCTATTCGGTGTTTTTTCTGCGTTTAAGGTAAAGTTACCGCGCTATCTCGGTCTGGTCTGGAACAGCATTTTCGTTTTAAGTTGTCTGTATAGTTTTTTAACTCTCCCGTCCCTGCAGAGTCGTCTCCAAACGGATGCTCGGTTCAACTTTCTGCTACTGATTGTCTGCACAATTGTCGCCTATCTTTTAATGGTCCCGTTAAAGAAAACAGGCGGCATCGTCTCACAAACGGAAAAGAAACTGCGACTGACTTTTGTATTGCCAAGCGTCTTTGGAACGATCGCTATTTGTGTGGCGTTGGCTAATGGTGGTTCCAAGTATTTCTATCAGTTGCTTAATAGTATCATCATCGGTGGCGGCAGCACAATTCTCGCTGTAGGGCTTGGAACACTCGCCGCTTACGCCTTTTCCCGATTTGACATAGCAGGTAAGGATGACTTACTCTTTTTTATTCTTAGCACACGAATGTTACCGCCCGTTGTTGTCGTTATCCCGATCTATCTGATGTATATTACGCTCGGTTTGCGAGATACACATTTTGGCTTGATTCTGCTTTATACCACTTTTAACGTCTCATTTGCGGTGTGGCTCATGAAGGGATTCATCGATGAAATTCCGAAGGAGTATGAAGACGCTGCGCTCGTTGATGGTTACTCTCGCTTCCAAACCTTCGTGAAAGTAATTTTGCCTCAGTCCGTTACAGGTATCGCCGCGACTGCAGTATTTTGTCTGATTACAGCATGGAACGAGTTTGCTTTTGCTTTGGTTCTCACGGAAGTCGGCGGTAGAGCCGTAACCGCGCCGCCTTCAATTACAAGTGCGACCGGTTCTGCTGGTATGGAGTGGGGAAAAATCGCTGCATCAACGTTTGTTTTTCTGCTCCCTGTCGCTGTCTTTACCTTCCTAATGCGTGGACACTTACTCAGGGGGGTTACATTCGGTGCAGTTAAAAAATAAGAAATAGTTGTCAGGCACAAGAGGTTCCTCCTAAACGAAAACCATAGGTGTCAAGTGAAAAGTGTTGACGTTTTCCCATCAAAGCCATTATACTATTTGTATGTCAGACTACGATGAGCTTTTCAAACACGTTACCAGCGAGTTCCCGCGTGCCTTGGCCGAGTTAGCGTTGAAGACCCCGGAGGTAGAAGTCGGGGAGCGTGTCAGCACAGAGCAAGCCACAGTACAAGTGCATCGCAGTGATATGACGTTTCATATTCAGTTGCCCGATGAGGCGGCGATCCTGCATATAGAGGCACAAACCGACGACAGCCGGCATAAACCGATGCCTCTACGTATGCTTGCGTATTCAAGTTTCCTTGTTCATGCGTATGAGAGGAGCGTGTATTCAACGGTTTTGTATTTCCGCCCTCCCGTAGGGCGAAGGGACCCTGGTGCGTATAGGTATGGAACCTCCGACCGTGGCGGTATACAATTTGCGTATAACGTTATCCGGGTGTATGAGTTAGAAGGCGAAACGTTTTTGGATCCCACAGCGGTTGGGTTGCTGCCTTTTACAGCTTTAATGAAGCCGCCTGCGGAGATGTCCTCTCACGCTTGGGTTGAGAAATGTATCCAAACGACTCAGGCAGCGGCTGTTGATAGACAGATGCGGGCGACGCTTTTATCGCTCTTCCCGCCAAGACCCCATGCTTTAGCTTGCGGGATGTAGGCGGGTGTTGGGTTTGAAAGTCAAAAAACATTTGACATTCGCCTAAAAATATGCTATAATTAATAGTATCAAGTTGGCAGACATTTCCAGCGTAACCGCTTGGTTACGTGTCTGCCTACCCACTGGAAAGGGGTTAAAGACCTGATACTTGATATACCATGAAAACGTATAAGTATAAGTTTGGCGATCAATCGAATTGTATCCGTATCGGCAATCTGCTTGACGATATGTGGCAGGTGCATGACTATTTCCATAGGTGGCAGGACGAAAGGTATAGAGATGGACTGCCGTATGCGGACTACCCTGCGATGTCCGCACACTTGACGGATTTGAAACGCACCACACACCCACATTGGAACGCCTTGCCAAGTCAAGCGATTCAAGAAGAACTGAAACGCATTGACACTGCGTATGTCCGATTTTTCAAGAAACTTGGTGGGAAACCCAAAAGGAAACCCAGACACAAGTTCAAGTCTATAACATACCCTGGAAGTGCGGGTTGGTCTCTGAAAAACAATCGTATCACATTGACTTTTCGCAAATGGAATCCGAGAACGCGTAAGTGGCAGTATGATAAAGTGGCATATACATTTCATAAGCACCGCCAGTGGCATGGGACTATCAGTCGTATTACAATCAAACGTGATAGTTGCGGAGACTATTGGCTTTGCATAACAACAACCTACACAGATTTTAGACCGCTGCCGGCAACAGGTAAGAGCGTTGGGGCAGACTTCGGCATGAAAGACGCATATTTGACACTTAGCACAGGTGAAAAGATACAACACCCACAACCCCTGAAATCTAACTTGAAGAAACTTCGGTCTCTCAACAAAAGTCTTTCGCGTAAAGTCAAAGGTTCTAACGGTTGGTGGTGGTGTGTCAGACAAATCGCACGCCTCTATCGGAAGATCAGCAATCAGCGCAAAGATTTTCAGTGGCAACTCGCCAGCAAACTTTGTAAAAAGTTTGATACGATTGTCCTTGAAACTTTGAACCTTGACGGTATGAAACGCTTGTGGGGGCGTAAAGTCTCCGATCTCGCCTTCTATCAGTTTGTTGAGATATTGAAGTATAAGTGTCAAAAACATAAGCGTGAATTTCTTCAAGTAGGGCAGTGGACTGCTACCACAAAACCGTGTAGCGATTGTGGGTTTCACAACGAAACCCTAACTCTCTCTGATAGGCAGTGGATATGTCCTAAATGTGGGTCTCACCACGACCGCGACATCAACGCTGCGATAAACATTTTGCGGGCAGGGATAGCCGTTACCTAACGATATGCCTTGTCTCTGACAAGGGAAACGCCCGCTGGTGGAGCGACAATAAGACGGTTGCCTCTTTGAAAAAACCGCAGTCGCTATGAAACCGAAGCCCCTACCTTTAGGTAGTGGGTGCTATCACTCGCGCTCTCTGTTTTCGGGAGTCTTATTCATCCCCCGGAACTTTTTCAGGATCCGGCATTGGAGGCAATCATGCAAGAATCACCTTTTTATGAAAGTGTTATCCAACGCGGCATTGAGCAAGGCGAGATCCGTGCAAAACGCGATGCCGTTCTCAAACTTCTGCAGCGACAACTTGGGCAGATTCCCCAACCCTTTGCCAACCGTATTAACGCGATCCAGCAACTTTCGCAGCTGGACGCGCTTTTTGAGAAAGCCTTGGTCGCAAAATCGCTTGAGGAGATGGATTGGGAAGATACAAACACGTAATCCCATAATCTCTATCAAAACAAACCTTAGCAACTTGGGTTATACTTATCGCAAGAAATAGAGGAGGGCGCGAAATGAACAGACCAGCACTGCAACTCACTGATCAACAGATGCGGGATTTCATCATCAACGGGTACATCAAGGTCAAGACAGATTTCCCGCCGAGTTTCCATGAAAACATTTACGAACAACTCAACGCAATGTTTGAGCATACGGGCAATTTGGGCAACAACGTCCTGCCGCTCATCCCTGAGATGCAAGAGGTCTTTGACCATCCTGTGGTCCACGGGGCGATGCAAGGCGTGCTCGGCTCAGACTACGTTATGCATCCACACCGATACTGCCACTATAACCCTGAAGGCAGCGATGGACAAGGTTTCCATAAGGATACTTACGAAGGTGATGAGCAGATCCGTCGGCACCGGTGCCGTTGGACGATGGCATTCTATTATCCGCAGGATGTCACGGAAGATATGGGACCTACTGCTGTCCTGCCCGGTTCGCAGTATTACGAGACGGGGGACAGTGCCCATGAGCAACCTGACCTTTCGCTCTGTGGTGAGGCAGGCACTGTAACAATCGTCCATTACGATTTATGGCACCGCGCAACACCGAATCGGAGTGACAAGAAGCGGTACATGGTGAAGTTCCTCTTTTCTCGACTCGGTGAGCCACAAACGCCCGCGTGGAAAAGCGATACGGCTAACTGGGACAACCTCGAAGAATCTGAACACCCAGAATTATGGGGATCGTTGTGGGATTGGTATTACGGGAAACAGGACGGTTCCGCCAACGGCGTTTCATATAATGAAGTAGATACCCTCATCGAAACTTTGGACAGCAATAATGAGAGAGAAAGGCTAAATGCTGCGTATCGCTTAGGGCGCGTCGGTGCCGATGCTGTACCTACCTTGAAACAGGCGTTGCACGGTAAATCTGATGCGATCCGTAACTATGCAGGGTATGCGTTGAGTCTCACTGGTGCTCCCGCTGTTCCGACACTCATTGACGCACTGCAGGCAACAGACGATTCCGTCCGTGGGACCGCGGCGTATACCTTAGCGGATATGGGTAAAACCGCGCAAGAGGCGATACCTGTCTTAACTCGCGCTGCACAAGATGCTTCTGAATGGGTTCGACGACACGCTACAGAGGCATTAGGTTTAATCGGGCAACAGATTTCCGAGGATATTGATCTGTCCGAGACTGTGCAGGTCTTAACAAACGGATTGCATGATGACTATTACTGGATTCGCGATAACGCCGCTCGTTCTTTAGCCAAATTAGGCACACTCGCTGAACCTGCAATCCCTACCCTGATTGGGCAACTTGAAGATGAGAACCGATATGTCCGTTTCCATGCTGCGTTGGCGTTAAAGCAGATTCAAACGCCAGAGGCGCAGGACGCACTCTTTAATCACCTGTTTACTTCGCGCTGGTGTGAGTTAACAACACGCGGAACACCCTATTAGTATTTCATCAAGATTGAGTTTATGAGTTAAATTAGGTTCGTAGTAGGGCAATTCATTGCCCGTTATTGGCTCGTGGACGTGCGATAAATCGCACTACTACGAACCTACCCTCACACTCAAAGTTGAAAGACTATTAGTCAACAGGCACGACTGATCAAAAAAGAGAGGGAGGTGCACAAGATGAACAGGCCAACACTGCAACTCACTGATGAAGAGATGCGGGATTTCATCATTAAGGGCTACGTCAAGGTGAAAACTGATTTCCCGCCGAGTTTTCATGAGAATGTTTGCCAACAATTGGACGCAATGTTTGAGGAGACCGGAAATTTAGGGAACAATCTCCTACCAGCTATCCCTGAAATTCAGGAAGTTTTTGACCATCCGGTTGTTCATGGTGCGATGCAAGGCGTGCTTGGTGCAGATTACGTCATGCATCCACACCGATACTGCCATTTCAATCAACAGGGTAGCGAGGGGCAGAATTTTCATAAAGATAGTTACGCAGGCGACGAACAGATTCGTCGGCACCGGTGTCGTTGGACGATGGCGTTCTATTATCCGCAGGATGTCACAGAAGATATGGGAGCGACTGCTGTCCTACCCGGCTCACAGTATTATGAGACGGGTGAAAGTGCTCATGAACAGCCAGAAATGGCACTCTGTGGCGAAGCAGGCACTGTGACAATTGTCCACTACGACTTATGGCACCGAGCGATGCCGAATCGGAGCGACAAAAAGCGGTATATGTTGAAGTTTCTCTTTATCCGACTCGATGAGCCGCAAACACCTCTATGGCAGAATGATACCCCCGACTGGCACACTCTTGGCAACGGCGAAGCATCAGAACATCCAGAACTGTGGAAGTCGGTATGGGATTGGTACTACGGGAAACAGAACGGCACTTCCAATGGGGTTCCGCACGATGAGGTGGGCACCCTCATTGAAACATTGGATAGCGATAACGAAAAAGATAGGCTAAATGCTGCGTACCGGTTGGGGCGGGTCGGTGCAGATGCCGTGCCTGCCTTGCAGCAGATGTTGCACAGTGAATCTAATGCCATCCGCGAGTATGCGGGGTACGCTTTAAGTCTCACTGGCGCGCCCGCGATTCCGACACTTATTGACGCATTGCAAGCGACAGACGATTCAGTACGCGCAAGCGCAGCGTTTACCTTGGCGGATATGGGAGAAGCCGCGCAAGAAGCACTCCCTGCGTTGATGCGCGCTGCACAGGACCCCTCCGAATCGGTCCGACGACACGCTACAGAGGGTCTTGGACTTATCGGACAACTGGTGTCTGAGGATATGAATGTGTCCGAGACTGTGCAGGTGTTGGCAACCGGGTTGAGCGATGATTATTTTCCTGTTCGCGATAACGCTGCCCGTGCCTTAGCGAAATTGGGAGTGCTTGCTGAACCGGCGATGCCTGCGCTTGTCGCGCAACTTGAGGACGAGGACCGATATGTCCGTTTCCACGCTGCGGTGGCACTGAAGCAGATTCAGACCCAAGAAGCGCAGGATGCACTTTTCAATCACCTATTTACTTCGCGGTGGTGTGCCCTAACAACACGCGGAACACCCTTTTAGAGAATATTTGTTGTTCCAAGCGCGCTCGTTACGAAACGCCAAAACGTAACGAGCGCGTTTGAGAAAGTCTATCTATTGTCCCGGAGCACTTTACCCGGTACCTTCCACAGAAGAATCGTGCTATCGTTACTTCCGCTGGCAAGCGTCCGTCCATCTGGACTAAACGCTACACAATTGACAACACGGGTATGCCCTGTTCGGATGGCTGTGTGCTTGCCAGTGGTTATGTCTGATATGTAGACCTTCCTCCCATTCCCACTTGCAATTGTTTGTCCATCCGGACTAAATGCGATGGCGTAGATCCACTTCGGATGCTCTGGAAAGGTTAGCAAAAGTTCACCAGTGGTAACATTCCATAATCGGATTTTTTCGTCGCCACCGGCACTCGCGAGCACCGATCTATTTGGCGAAAACGCGATAGAAGTCACTGAATGCGTATGTCCAATAAGGGGAGTTTTGATCTTGCCCGCGCGGATATCCCACAACCGAATCGCATTTTCATCAGTTGCGACAGCAAGGGTATACCCGTCTGGGCTGAGTGAAACACTCAGTTCTCTCCTCGTAAAGTTAAAGTTCTCAGTGATAGTCCGTAGAAGTTTCCCAGCGCGTACATCCCAGAGACGGATTGTCTCATCCCGACTGCTGCTCACCAGTGTCCTACCATCCGGAAAATAATCAAGAGAAGATACTCCGTCCTTATGTCCTGTGAGCGTTTCCAGGAGTTCGCCTGTTTGGACATCCCACAAGCGGATCTCGCTATCTCCGGCAGCGAGCGTTTCTCCATCTGGCGAATACGCTACGGCACCAATGTAATCTACTCCCATGAGCGTTTTCAGGAGTTCACCTGTCTGTACATTCCACAAGCGAATTTTACCATGTGCACTTCCGGTGGCAAGCGTTTTCCATCTGGCGAATACGTCACGGAACTAATGTAGGTTGTATGTCCAGTGATGGTCTTCAGGAGTTCTCCGGTATCTGCGTTCCAGAAACGAATCGTTCTGTCATGACTCCCGCTGGCAAGCGTGCTGCCATCTGGTGAATATTTTACAGAGCGGACGTACTTCGTATGTCCAATAAGCGTTTTTAAGGATCTACCGGTATGCGCATTCCAAAGTCGGATTGTGTTGTCTAAACTTCCACTGGCAAGCGTTACGCCATCTATTGAATACGCGAGCGAAAAAACGATCCCTGTATGCCCAATGAGCGTTTTTAGGAGTCGTCCAGTATGGGCATCCCAAAGCCGAATTTTGCCATCCTGTCCACCACTCGCAAGCGTTAAACTATCCGCGGAATAGACGATGCTATAAATATCTTCTGGATGCTCAGTAATGGTTTGGCGTAAGGCACCAGTTTGTATATCCCACAAGCGAATCGTATTATCATTTCTGGCCCCGACACTCGCAAGCATCTTTCCATTGGGTGAATATGCTAACGACTTGACGTTGTCAGTATGCCCTGTGAGGGTTCGCAGCAGCTTGCCGGTGTCAGCGTCCCACAACCTTATTGTCATATCGTTACTCCCACTCACGAGGGTTTCGCCAGTTGGACTGAATGCTAAACACCCGACAAAATCCGTGTGCCCGAGAACGTTTTTCTGATGCCTCGTGTCTGGATCTAACAGGCGGATGTTTTTGTCCTTCGCAACAGCAAGTGTTTTTCCATCAGGACTGAACGCCAGCGCATTGACATCCCATGTGTCCCCTGCGAGCAGGTCAACTTCTTCACCAGTGTGTGCGTCATAGATCCAGATACCGATTGAACTCTTGACGGCGAGTCGGGTGCCATCGGGAAAATACACCAATTCTATGATGCTGCCTTTCCCAAAGCGCGCCACAGCCCCTTCAGGGAGATTCCATCGGGTATATTCTTCGGCAAAATTGTTTGATAACGACAGCACAGAAAAGAGGATTATCAGAATTGTAAGCAGGTTTAGATGTGTCATGGTCGATTCTCCTTGCAAGTTATCTCATGAATGGACTGTAAGATATTTTGCACGGAGATCGCGTCCGACAAAATAATATTTAGAAGATAACTTATAGAAGGTCACGATATCGTGACAAATTTCTTGTAAGCGTATTTCTGTCGATTTTGTTGGGAATTCAGTAGGAAACCGGCTTCGCAGGCACTTGCGGGTTGGACGAACATTGTTGAAAACCACCAATCTATAGGAAATAGGCTTTGAAATGTTCGCTCAGATGCTTACGAATCCAGTGGGGCGTTGCCTTTGTAGGCATTTTATATTGAGCGGGACGCTTGAAAAACAGTGTGTAGGGTTTTCAAGCGATAGTTGGTACGAAACTTTGGGGAATTTCGTGTTCATAATGTATATGGTAACACATTTAGCCTGAAAATTCAAATTTACTTTATCTGAGGGTGTGTCAATATTTTGTCAGAAGCCGAGTTGAATGTTCATTCTACCGTTTATTTTTGCGTCGGATTTGGGTCAAATCCCACAACATCACCGTGCCCTCATTACCGCCACTAACAAGCATCTTTCCATCGGGACTAAATGCTACAGATCGAACCCTGTCAGTATGTCCAGTGAGGGTTGCTATGTGCTTGCCTGAGGCTAAATGGGACATATAGATCTTCCCAAAAGTTCCACTCGCGATTGTCTGTCCATCTGGACTGAATGCGATGGAGTTGACACTGTTCGACTGTTTAGGAAAGGTGAGTAGAAGTTCGCCAGTGTCAACATGCCACAAGCGAATTGTCTTATCGTCGCTTCCACTTGCGAGCAGATAATTATTTGCTGCAAATGCGACAGAAGTCACCGCACGGGTATGTCCGTTGAGGGTGGCTTTAATTTTCCCCGTGTGGGTATTCCACAACCGAATCACGTTTTCATTCGTTGCAACAGCAAGGGTGTCTCCATCGGGACTGAGTGAAATACTTGAATTTGTTCCGATGACCTGATCAGTGAAGGTTTTAAGGTGTTGCCCAGTGTCGGTGTCCCAGAAACGGATTGTTTTGTCTGGGCTGCCGCTCACAAGAATAGCACTATCTGATGAATAAGCAAGAGAAAAAGCACCTCTCTCATGTCCGATGAAAGTCTTTATTAGTTCTCCAGTCTGTGCGTCCCAGAGACGAATCGGTCCGTTCCAACTCCCACTTGCAAGCGTGTTGCCATCGGGTGAATAGGTCACAGAACACACATAATCTGTATGCCCAACAAAGGCCTTCAAAAGTGCTCCAGTCTGTGCATCTCGCAGTGGTATTGTGTAGTCTGCCATCTCACTACTGACAAATGTTTTACCGTCCGGTGAAAATGCCACCGATCTGGCTAAAAATGTGTGACCTGTGATCGTTTTCAGAAGTTTTCCGGTGTCCGCATCCCAGAATCGGATTGTCTCGTCATCACCCCGACTCGCGAGTGTTGTGCCATCCGGTGAATAGATCACACCGCGAACAGCACTCAGATGTCCGGTAACGGTTTTTAAAAGTTTACCGGTGGAAGCCTGCCATAATCGGATTGTTGCGTCTCGACTGCTGCTCGCAAGTGTTTTACCATCCGGAGAATACACAGCAGCAGAGACCCCAATCTTGTGCCCGGTGAGTATCGCCTTACGTTTTCCAGTGTGAACATCCCAAAGATGGATTTCGCCGTTCCAACTTGCACTCGCAAGTGTCAGATTATCCGCAGAAAAGTTAATGGAAGAGATTCTTGATGGATGCTCAATAATGGTTCTCAAAAGTTTTCCGGTATGAGGGTCCCATAGGTAGATTGTATTGTCGTCTCCACTTCCGGCACTCGCGAGTATCTTTCCATCATGTGAATATGCCAACAACTCGGCGTAGCCTGTGTGTCCTATGAGGATGCGCAGCAATTCACCGGTATTTGTATCCCACAATCTAACTGTGCCATCGCTACCACCACTGGCAAGTATTTCTCCGAGCGGACTGAACGCCACGGCATAGACCTGAAACTTGTGTCCTGCGAGGACATCCGTCTGATCCAGCGTATGTAGGTCTATCAAACGGACGATGCTGCCACTTGTAACAGCGACTGTTTTGCCGTCAGGACTAAGCGCCATGGCTCTATTACCCCACATATCCCCCGTGAGTAGATCAAGTTCTTCACCTGTGCGTATGTCATAGATCCAGATACCAATTGTACTCTTGACAGCCAGTCGTGTCCCATCCGGAAAATATATCAGATTTCTAATCCTCCCTTTGCCGAAACGCGCTCTTGCCTCTGCAGGTAAGTGCCACTGCGTGGTATCTTGTGCTGTATTGTTTTGCATAGATTCAGTTCCCGTTAGTAGGCCGTTCTTACTGCTTTCACCCGGGTTTTTACCGTTTCCAACTCGGTTTTGTAAATTGGGTTTTGATTGGATATCCAAAACAACAGGTGTGTCAACAATCTCGATAGTGGTTTCTGATTCTGCGTCAACATTATAAGGCTGCTGAAAATTAGTGACGATTTGATTGCTCACACCCATCAACAAAATGACCAAGACAACAGATGAACCCAAAGCTGCTAATGGAAGCAAAGGTTTCCCTCCTGAAGGAGATGTCTGCTTTACTGCGTCAATATTTCGCATGATGCTTTCGGTTAGATTAGAAGGTAATTGGATGCTGCCAAGAATTTCGCGAATTAGAGAAGTATCCGCTTTTAAGCGTTCACGCCCACGGCGAAGTCGACTTTTAACCGTATTCGGAGACACACCTAAAAACTTGCTAATCTCTTTATAACTCATTTCGCCGAGGTAGTAAAGCACCATCACCGTCCGTTCGCTTTCCGGCAGTTTTTCCAGAAGTTTTTGAACAATTTCACGTCGGCACTCAACAGCCACATCTTCCCGCCGTTCACAGATATAATCTGCATAAGCAGTTTTTTCAAGTGTTCCTTCACTGACAGTTTCCAACGATTGCATGTTTAGGTGATTCTTTCGGAACCATGCTCTGCAAAGCCGATCAGCAATCACATAAAGCCATCCAGCAAACTGACTTGGATTTTTTAGCGAGGTGAGTTTTTTGTGGACCTGAAGGAACGTGTCTTGGGTAATCTCTTCAGCGATATGGAAATCCCCGATTTTTCGCCATACGAGGGCATGAACGCTTTTTTGGTATTTCCTGACTAAATCACTGAAAGCAGTTTCGTCACCTGACAATATGCACTGGATTAGTTCAATATCGTCTTTTTCCATCAGAGATCTCCATAATCAACTTAGGCATATAATTAATAGTGAGTGACGCGATTTTGCGGCGAATAAGTTGCATGATTGTCATAATTGAGAAAAATCTGAAGTTTTATAGTAAAGTCTGAAAATATACACTCATTTTAACGCGAGTTGCTACTAACAAATTTTGGTGTTTTTGCAATGTAATACAAGGAATGGGGAGGTAGGTTTTAATCATTTTCAGGTTGGATTTGTGTCAAATCCCATAATAGTACTGTACAGTCATGGCTTCCACTGGCGAGCGTCCGTTTATCCGGACTAAATGCTATTGACATAATTTCTCCGGTGTGTCCGCTAAAGGTAAATGTGTGATCGCCAGTTGCCAAATCTGAGATATAAATTTTTTCTGCACTTCCACTTGCGATTGTTTGACCATCCGGGCTGAATGCGATGGCTGTGATACCGTATGGCAGCTCTGGAAAGGTTTGTAGGAGTTGATTAGTAGCAACATCCCATACTCGTATTGTTTGATCATAACCCGCACTCGCCAGCACATATCTATTTGGGGAAAACGCGACAGAAGTCGCTGGACTGATAGATCCAGTGAAGGTGGTGTTGGCCTCGCCGGTGTGTGCATTCCATAACCGAATCGTTTTCTCAACTGTTGCTCCTGCGAGCGTGTGCCCATCACGACTGAGCGAAATAGATGTTACACCGCGTATCTTAGTTGGATCCGATTCGGTGATGTTCCCGGTGAGCGTTTTTAAGAGTTCGCCAGTGCGTACATCCCAAAATCGGATGGTATTGTCCCAACTTCCGCTAATAAGTTTAGTGCCATCCGGTGAATACGTGATAGAAGGAGCTCCCTTCGTATGTCCGGCAAGTGTTTTCAGCAGTTCTCCCGTGTTCACATCCCATACGAGGATTGGTCCACTCCAACTTCCACTCGCAAGCGTGCGACCATCCGGTGAATATGTCACAGAGCATGCGTTACCTGTATGTCCAACGAAAGTTTTCAAAAGTTCTCCAGTCTGCACATCGCGTAGCGGGATTGTGGCGTCTGCCATTTCACTACTAACGAGTGTTTTGCCATTCGGCGAAAACGCTACCGAGTTCGCTAAAAACGTGTGTCCTGTAATAGTTTTCAAAAGTTTTCCTGTATCGGCATCCCAGAAGCAGATACTGCCATCGCCGCACACCGCCGCAAGCGTCTTTCCGTTTGGTGAATACCTTAAAGAGCTAATAAAGTCTGTATGTGTGGTAAAAGTTTTTAAAAGGTTCCCATTATCTGCTTTCCAAAACCGGATTGTATTGTCTGTACCTCCACTCACAAGTGTTTCACCATCAAGGGAATACACGACAGAGAAGACACGTGCTGTGTGCCCTGTGATAGTTTTTAGAAGTTCTCCAGTGTGTACATCCCACAAACGAATCTTAGAATCCTGACCTCCACTTGCGAGGGTGCGCCCATTCGGTGAGTATGCGATGTCCATTGAATGATCGGTAATGGTTTGTAGGAGTTTACCGGTGTGCGCATCCCACAAACGAATTGTCCGATCCCAGCTATTACTCGCGAACGTTGTACCTTCTGGTGAATATACTACATCAGTAACATCACTCGTGTGACCGGTGAGTGTTTTCAAAAATTCTCCAGTCCGTGCGTCCCACAAATGAATTAATTTCCCATTTCCATTTACAATCGTGTTACCGCTCGGATCAAACACAAGATCGTAAATACTGGTATCCGCTCGCATTGTAAGTGTATTCTTGTGTTTCCCTGTTTGCGTATCCCATAAATAGATAGTTCCCCAACCTCCACTGGCAAATACGTTTCCGTCAGAGCCAAATGCGATAGAAATGATTTGGTCCTTCTGCTCTGTGAGCAAATCAAGTTCTTTGCCTGTACGTGTATCATAGATCCAAATGCCGACACTACTCGCGGCAGCGAGGCGGGTACCATCTGGAAAATATGCAATATCATCAATCGCTCCTTTCCCAAAGCGCGCTATAGCCCCTTCAGGGAGGTGCCATCGGGTATAATCTTGGGCAAAACTGCTTGAGAATGATAGCAGAAAAATGAAGATTACCAGAATGAGAAGCAGATTTAGATGTGTCATGGCTAATTCTCCTTTCTAAAAGGTCACGATATCGTGACAAAGCCTCTGGCGTGAAGAGGTCTTTATTTGTTAAAGAGGCATCTTTGCCCCAGCGGAGCAATATATCTATAGAAAACGACGTATCCCTTCTGTCGCACTCCAGCGGAGTGCTATGTAAACAAATCTGTCCTATCCAAAAAGTCAATGCTCTGACAAAAACTTCACATCCCTGATAACTAATTGTTGATGGCTAATAAGAATTCACAATGGATTTCGTATCCCAGAGAAGAATAGTGCCATCATAACCACTGCTCGCCAAAAGCGTTCCATCGGGTGAAAAGGCAAGCGAAAGGATAGGGGTGGTCAGGTGTCCCTCGAATGTGGCGACGTTCTCACCTGTGGTAGTGTTCCACAGTTTGATGCGCGCGCTTGCCATCCCTTCCACTCGGTCTAAGCCGGTAGCGAGATAAAGCCCACACGGGGAAAATACGATACCACCCTGCCACCAATATGCGTATTCTTCTGGTTTTGGTATTGTGAGCAAGGTTTTAGAACTTTCGATATCCCAGAAAATAAACGCTTTTTCCATCTCCCCGGCAATAACATTTCCACACGGTGAAAAAGCGATATGCTCTATTTTATGACTATGGAACGCGTGTATCTCCTCTCCACACGCAAGATCCCATAGGCGATAGGCCCCCATCTCTTGCCCGCTCGCGAGATATTTACCGTTCGGACTGAACGCTATGAAGGCAGCGTTGGATTCAGGTACCGTGAAGGTATTGATTATTTCCTGACGCGGAATATCCCATACATATAGATTTTTCTCGGAATCCCCGTACGCGATCAATTGGGCTGTGTCCGAAAACGCCACAGCCAAATACTGGGGACGTTCCTTGATTCTGCATTCGGTAATAGGTGTGTCGTTGCCGAATTTCCGTACTTTTATAGTGTTTCCTTCAACGCTGGTCGTGTGCAGTTGTCCTGAAGCAGAGACATACAAACAATGTTTTTCACCCGATAATTTGAAAACGTGTGGGGTTTGTGAATGGGTGACAACATCCCAGCAGCGAAACGTTCCCTCGGGAAAGGGATACCCAGTTACAAGGGTTTCCCCATCCGCCGAAAATGCTAATGATGATATATAATCGGGATGCGAATTATAAGAGACGGTGCGCGGCTCGTGGTCGCCAATTGTCCACACGCTTAGTTCATGAGTCGTTGCAAGAGCAAACTGGGTCCCGTTAAAAGACCATCTTCGTGTTTCGTCTCCGTATGGTGTGTGGTAAGTATTAAGTTTTTCATGGCACGTCGTATCCCAGACGGTGACCTCGGTATCAGAAACAGCTGCAACCTGCATTGTTCCTGCTGTAGAATAGGTAGGTATCAACTGATTACCGCCATAAATCCGTTCCTCTTTTTGGACCTGCCAATCCTCCGTGTCCCATACTGTCAAAATAGAGGATTCCTCTCCATCACTACTGGCAACGAGGAAGTTCCCACACGGTGAAAAGGAGAGCGCATACAAAAATTCCGTGTATTCTGTGAGGGATGCGACGCGTTTTCCGTTGGCAACATCCGATACAGATATAACATCTCTTTCAGGTGCGATAGACCAAAAACCTGTTCCGAGCCGCTTAGCGTCGTCCGGAGGACTTGCACAGACAATTAGTTGACTATCTTGTGAAAAAGCAATGGGATGCTTCTCCCAACATGCCTGAAATCTAAGTTCAGCATCACCAAACTTTGCGACTTGGACACCGGTTTCTGGATTCCAAACATCAACCATATAATCAAAATGTCCATTTGCAGCCAAGTGCTTGCTGTCTGGAGAAAAAATCAGTTGATTAATCTTTTTACAAAGTCGATGCGCTTGCCTCTCTACTTGGGTGAAACAATTTGCCTGTCGCACGTCCCATACCTTGACGCTTCCGTCCTCATGTCCTGTGGCAATCCATTCACCTGATGCGGAGAACGCAATCGCGGAAATTCGCTTGCAGTTCGTACGCCACAGCGCGATAGGTGACAAGGTAGCGACTTCATACCACCACAGCCCTATGTCGGTTCCGAGAGCGAGCTGTTTTCCATCTGGGGACAATGCCATAGCGTTGATTGCCCCGCGCCCAAATCGGACCAGGGCATCATTCGGGAGTCCCCATAGAGCTGCTTCCCGATTGCTTTGCGTTTGATCCATTGCTGGAATGTAGTACACGTCCTCTGACATGTTAGGTTTATTGAGGTGAACAGATTCTGAAGACATAGTTTCTCCTTTTTTAGGTGCCATGTCAAATTCCTCCCGCAGAAGTTCCCGTGTTTCTCTGAGTTTCGTTTTAACTGTGCCTATGGCTAAGTCGAGTTCTTCCGCGATTTCTTTAATACTCCACGATTCCAGATAGTACAATACCGCGGTCGGACGTACCCGCTGCGGGAGCTGCTGAACGGCTTCCTTTACGTCTGCGTGTAGTTGTGCTTCTCGAAAACGCGGGGCGGCCTCCCGGTCAATGTGCTCAATCAACTCGGCACGGCTCTGCGGCGTTTCGCTCCGTGAGCGGTGGCTGGAGGTGTAGTATCTGTTACAGGCGTTATAGGCGATCCGCCGTAACCATCCGTTAAAGCTGCTGACTTTCCTGAGTCCACCGATGTTTTCCCATACTGCCATCCAAGTGTCCATGAGGATTTCCTCAGCATCGCGGCGTTGCCTTGAATTTGCAATAATGACCCGCCAGATCCGTGGACTGTAGCGCGACATCAGTTCCGCAAATGCTGCTTCATCCTGATTTTGTACAAACCGAATGAGTTCTTCATCTGTGAGGTCATTGAAGGTTATCAGATTATGGTGCATAAAACGTCTCTCCTTGTCCGTGATAGGTGCCCTTTGTGAATGCACTTTTCTATCATGAGGTGACCCTTTGGGTTTTAATATTTAAGAGGAGAGTTTTCGGGGAAAAGGTTTAAAAAAAGTGCTCGGCATCAGGTAGGTGGCATTTAGGGATTAATCTTCCAGATGAGCACGGAACCATCGCCACTACCACTCAAAAGCGTTTTTCCAGCCGGACTAAACGCGATACTTCTGACCCAATCTGTATGACCTGTGAATCTTTTCTTCTGCTCACCGGTGTGTGTATCCCAGAGGTAGATGCTCTTGTCTCTATTTCCACACGCAAGCGTTTTTCCATCAGGACTGAATGCTAAACACTGCACCCAATCTGTATGTCCTATGAACATCATCACGGTTTTCCCAGTATCTATATCCCACAAGAGAATGTTGAGGTTCCCATCACTACTTGCGATTGTTTTTCCATCCGGACTAAAGGCTAAGCAGTTTACCCAATCTGTATGTCCGGTAAGTGTCATCTTATGCTTATCAGTGTCAACATCCCAAAGGTAGATGGTCTTGTCGTCACTGCCACTCGCAAGTGTTTTTCCATCAGGACTGAACGCTAAACAGCCGACTCGATCTGTATGTCCGCCAAGTGTTTTCTTGTGTTCGCCTGTGTGTGCGTCCCAGAGGGATATGGTCTTGTCGTCAACGCCAATCGCAAATGTATTTCCGTCGGGGCTGAGTTCTGGGCTATAGGGAATGTCCATCGTAAGCGTTTTCTTGTGTTCACCTGTGTGTACATCCAAGAGGCTAACGCCAAAGTTAGTCGCACAAACAAGGATTTTTCCATCAGGACTGAACAGCATACTATATACCACATTCCTAAATCCATTGAGCGTTTTGATATGTTGCCCTGTGTCGGCATTCCACAAGCGAACAATATCATCGCTATGTCCACTTGCGATAATATCTCCATTGGGGTTGAACGCCACACTCACAACATGTTCCCAATGTCCAGTAAATGTATGTTTTTCGTTACCTGTGCGGGTATCCCAGAAACGGATAATTCCATCGCCACTGCCATTCGCAAGCGTTTTCCCATCCGGACTGAAGGTTAAGCCCCGAACATACCGCGTGTATCCAGTGAATGTTTTCTTGTGTTCGCCTGTATGTGCATCCCAGAGACGGATTGTTTTATCTTCAAAAGAGGCAGTCGCGACTGTTTTGCCATCCTGACTAAACGCTAACTGGTCAATATGCTCTTTATGTCCGGTGAGCATCAACTTGAGTTCACCGGTGTCTAAGTCGTGGAGGTAGATGGTGCCGTTGTCACTACCAATAGCGACTGTTTTGCCGTCCGAGCTGAACCCTGCACCTGTGACGGAGCAATCCGGATGCATAGCGAATTTTTTCTTGTGTTTACCCGTGTATGCATCCCAGAGACGGATTTTTTCTTCCCAACTCACACTCACAATTGTCTTGCCATCTGGCGTAAATGATAACATACTGGCACTTTTGGTATCTTTCGTGAGTGTATACTTCTCCTCACCTGTGATCACATCCCATAATCGAGTTGTGCCGTCTCGACTATCACTTGCAATTGTTTTCCCATCCGGGCTGAATACCACGCTCCAAACTATATCCGTATGTCCGATGAGTATTGTTAGTGGACCCGTGCGCCTATCCCACAACGTAATGAGACCCTCCACACTTCCACTGGCAATCATGCGTCCATCAGGACTGAACGCGATAGATTCCACTTCATGCGTGTGATCTGTGAGCAGATTTCCCTCTTGATATGTGGTGGTATCGTAGAGCCAAACTCCGACCCCACCGCCCACAGCGAGGAATTTTCCATCTGGTGAATACAGGATCTCGGTTATCTTCCCTTTCCCCAGGCGCGCTTTGGCATCTTCCGGTAGGTTCCATTGTGTCGGATCCTCGGCAACGGTGTTAGATAAATACAGCGTTGAAGCAACAAGCAGTATCAAAAAGTTGGAAAACAGTGTCTTTTTCATTTTAAGGTCGGATTTGCGTCAAATCCCATAATAGCACCGAGCAGTCATCACTTCCACTGGCGAGTGTCTGTCCATTAGAACTGAATGCGACGGATCGAATCCAATCGTTATGTCCCGTGAGGGTCGCCGTATGCTTTCCAGTCGCTAAATCTGATATGTAGATTTTCTTATAACTTCCGCTCGCGAGTATCTGTCCATCCGGACTGAACGCGACAGACCTGATTCTATTCGACTGTTTGGGAAAGGTTAGCAAAAGTTCACCAGTGGTAACATTCCACAAGCGGATTGTCGCATCATCGCTTCCACTCGCAAGCACCGACCTATTGGGTGAGAATGCGACAGAAGTCACTGAATGCGCATGTCCAGTGAGGATAGTTTTGACTTTGCCTGTGTGCGTATCCAATAGACGAATCACATTTTCATCGGTTGCGACTGCGAGTGTCTGTCCATCAGGACTAAGCGAGGTAGATTGGATGATCTTGTTTGAATCTGCTTCCGGGACGATTTCGGTGATGGTTCGTAGGAGTTGTCCGGTTTTTCCCTCCCATAACCGGATTGTATTATCCCAACTTCCGCTTGCAAGGGTTGCCCCGTCCATGGAATAGGAGAGAGAAGGCACCCCCTGCTCATGTCCAGTGAGCGTTTTCAGGAGTTGCCCTGTCTGTACATCCCACAGATGTATCGGTCCACTCCAACTCCCACTTGCTAAGGTCTGTCCATTTGGTGAATATGTTATAGAAGCTATGAAATTAGTATGTCCGACGAGCGTTTTTAAGCGTTCTCCTGTCTGTATATTTCGCAGTGGAATCGCATGGTCGGCCATCTCGCTACTGGCAAGTGTTCCGCTATCCGGTGAAAACGCGACGGATCTTGCTACAACCGTATGCCCCCTGATCGTTTTCAATGATTTTCCGGTGTCAACATCCCAAAATCGGATTGTTCCATCGCTACTTTTACTGGTAAACGTTTTGCCGTCTGGGGCATACGTAACGGACTGAGCACTTGCAGCATACCCCGTAAGCGTTTTTAAGAGTTCGCCTGTCTGAACATCCCACATATAGACGCTATTATCCAACCAACTTCCGCTGACAAGTGTCCCACCATCGGGTGAATACAGGACGGAACTCACGTACTTCATATCAGTGGTAATTGTTTTTAAAAGTTTACCGGTGTGTGCGTCCCACAAACGAATCTTGGAGTCTCGCCCACCACTGGCGAGGGTCAGACTATCCGGGGAATAGGCAATACTGTAGATTCTATCCGAATGCTTGGTAGTAGTTTGCAGGAGTCTGCCAGTGCGTACTTCCCATAAGTAAATTGCATTGTCTTCTCTAATCCCAGCACTTGCAAGCATTTTTCCATCGGGTGAATATGTCACCGAATGGACTCCGTCCGTGTGCCCTACGAGTGTTCGCAGCAGTTCACCAGTATCAGCATCCCACAATCTAATTGTGTTATCACGACTGCTGCTGGCGAGTGTCTCTCCTGATGGACTGAACACCAGCGAGTAAACACGAGCTGTGTGTCCTATGAGGACATCTTTTTCACTTCTTGTGAGTGGGTCCCACAAGATGATATTTCTACCATTTGCAACAGCAAAAGTCTTTCCATCAGGACTAAGTGCCATAGCACTAACATCCCACCTGTCTCCCGTAAGTAGGTCAAGTTCTTCACCTGTTCTTGTATCATAGATC
This sequence comes from Candidatus Poribacteria bacterium, assembly GCA_003635195.1. Lineage (GTDB taxonomy): Bacteria > Poribacteria > WGA-4E > WGA-4E > WGA-3G > WGA-3G. Next base: position 23,301 of record PYIY01000008.1, read on the forward strand.
CAAATACCGATTGAACTTCTGACAGCGAGTCTGCTGCCATCTGGAAAATACGCTAACGCTCTAATGCTCCCTTTCCCATAGCGGGCTATAGCTCCTTCAGGGAGATGCCATCGCGTGTATTCTTGGGCAGAACCGTTTGAAAACGACAGCAGAAGGATAAGGATCATCAGCATAGAAAGCAAATTCAGGTTTTTCATCAGTTCACCTGTAATTTTGATTCTAACCGTGGACTTCTCTTATAGGAGTGATACTTACTGACCACCATAGGTGTCAATTTAGGGGTTTTCGTAGCATTTGTAGCAGTGTCTCTACACATGCCGCCCCTACGGGGCTTAGGAGGCAGAGGAAACGCATTTCTATAAACATGCCGTCCCTACGGGACTAAAGACATCAGACCTATCTCACGACTTTTACAGGACCCGTGAGGTGCTTCAGCACAAAGACTTTTTTTTAAGTGAAAAGCACGCCTCTTTTTTTCTAAAATTGACACTTATGGAGCGATACTTACTGACCATTCTCACTGCGAAGCAGGTTGATGGCTGACCGCTAACTTTAATCGGTTTTGGCGCGGAACCGTGTCATATCCCATAAAAGGACTGTGCCATCAGTGCTACCGCTGGCAAGCGTCCGCCCATCTGGAGCATACGCTACCGATAAAACGTACCCTGTATGTCCGATCAAACCTGATTTAGGTCTCCCCGTTTCGGGGTTCCACAAGCGAATCATCATGTCCCAACTTGCACTGGCGAGCGTGCCACCATCCGGCGAAAACGCAACCGTTAAAACGTACGTCGTGTGCCCTCTGAGCATCTGTTTGTTCCCTCCGGTATACGCATTCCATAGTCCGACCGTCCTGTCATCACAAGCACTGGCGAGTGTGCTGCCATCGGGACTAAAAGCGAGTCCTGTAATATCGTTCCTATGTCCCTCAAGCGTTAGTTTGTGTCTGCCGGCGCGTCCATCCCATAAACGGATCTCGTTATCATTTCCATCTCCGCTTGCAAGTGTTCTACCATCCGGTGAAAACGCGATTGCTCTGACATCTCCTGTATGTCCTTTGAGGATATGCAAAGGGGTGCCGGTTTTAGCGTCCCATAACCGGGCGGTATCATCATTACTCCCACTCGCGAGTCTGTTTCCATCCGGCGAATAAGCCAACGCCACAACATAATCCCAATGTTCACTCAGCGTCTGCTTGTGTTGTCCCGTCTCTGGATCCCACAAGCGAATGGTATTGTCCCAGCTCCCGCTCGCAAGGGTGCTGCCATCAGGACTAAAAGCAACAGCAGCAACCGTCCAACCGTGTCCAGTGAGTGCGTTTTTGTGTTCGCCGGTTTTGGCATCCCATAAATCGATCGTGTGTCTTGTATTCCCACTCGCAACCGTCTCTCCATCCGGCGAAAACGCGACCGCCTTGACATCCGCCGTATGTCCAGCGACGGTATTTTTTGCTTCCCAGGTCTGCGTGTCCCACAAACGAATGGTACCATCGTGACTCCCGGTCACGAGCGTCTTTCCATTCGGAGAATACGCCGCTGAGACAACAGGTCCTGTATGCTCCTTAAGTTTTCGCAAGCGTTTGCCGGTGTTCGGGTTCCATAGGTTGACGGCGTTATCCCAACTCGCACTGACAATTGTCTCACCGTCCGGTGAAAAAGCCACCGATGCAATATACCACGTATGTCCTGTGAGGGTTCGTATATGTTCTCCTGTGCTTATGTCCCACACACCAATCGTGCTGTCGTCGCAGCCACTGACGAGCGTCTGTCCATCCGGACTAAAGGCGATAGAGGTCACGGTCCGCTTGTGCCCTATCAAGGTTTCCAAAGATTGTCCTGTGTGAGCGTCCCATAACCGGATTGTGCTATCCGCACTCCCACTCGCAAGCACCTTACCATCAGGACTGAACGCGACCGTCCGTCCCTGATCTGTATGCCCAGTGAGGGTTTTCTTGAGCCTTCTGATCCGAAGGCTCCACAAACGAACTGTATCGTCTATCCCTGTACTCGCAAGCATGTTGCCATCAGGACTGAAGGCAATCGCTCTTACCCGGTTTATATGCCCAGCGAGCGTAGTTTTCCGCCTTCGCGTCTGTATATTCCACAATCGAATTGTGCCGTCGCTACTCCCGCTTGCCAACGTTTGTCCATCCGAACTGAAGGCGATACAGTAGACATTGGCTGTATGTCCTGTTAGCAATGCTAATTCCGCCCCGGTGTGTGCGTTGTAAAGCCAGATCCCGATGCTGCTCGCCACTGCGATTGTATTGCCATCGGGTGAATATTTAATCTCATTAATTTTGCCTTTCCCCAGACGCGCGATGGCACCCTGCGGCAAATTCCATTGGGTATATTCTTGTGCAGAACTCTTGGATAATGACAGAAGAGAAACAAAAATTATCAGAAAGGAAAACAGATTCAGATTTTTCATCAACTCGCCCATAATTTTGATTTTCCAACGTCCTTTAAACCCCCTAAATCCCCCTTATCAGGGGGACTTTAAGACGGAATGCGTAAGTCCTATGTGGCATATTTTGAGGTAGTTTAGCATGCGTCCTCAATTTTTACCACTATTTTCAGGTTGAGAGTCAGAACCATTCCATTCTCCGTTTTCTGAACGACTTTGTTTCTACACATCAATTGCGCAAGCCGAGTTGATGACTTAACTCCATTAAACGTTTATTTATACGTGTCTTATCAATTCGGTTTCCTTCCACAAATTCCTGATATTCCGGCAATAATCCGTCTGGGACCATCAGGCGTGAATTCGCTTCACGCAACGCTAATAACCCCATAAAGATTTGCATCTCCCGTGAATAATCGGGTACGAAGTCGTTTAGTGCTTGGCGGAGCTGGTCTTCTGTGAAAGCATCGCGTCCCGCGCGCCTTGCGATGTTATTCGCACGTTGAACAATCAGCAGCAGATCCCGCCAAGTCAACCCGTCTGTTTCTGAACCACCGACAAGTGCTCGGAAATTGATGTTGCCTGATGCTTGCCCTTGACAGAAAATTCTTAAAATTTCTACTCTGCCACCATCGGTAGGCGGTAGCATGATTAATTTGGTGTCGAAAATACCGTAGCGTCGAAAGATGGGTGGCATTAAGTCGGGTCGCTGCGATGCGCCCACCCATATCACCCTACCGTGCAACGCCGGGTCGTTTATAGCATTTACGAGGGCTCGAGGAAACATTGGCTGGTGTTCCTCTGAATTCAACGGGGTATGTGGTGATGCCTGCTCAATTCCATCCATAAAGACAACCGTGGGGGCAATACCTCGGATAAAATTGAGCCCTGCATTCAGGTTCCGTTCATAAGTGTTTCCGTTTTCATTAATATTTACTGTTACTTCCCCGACCTGATTGGCATATCGGAGTTGGACAAGCGTCATATCCGCCTCACCCGCGAGCACCCTTGCGGCGTATTCCTTGCTGGTTCCAGGGGGACCGAGGAGAAGCATGCCCCGCGGGACACGTCTCAGGTCTCGATTTTTCATACCATCTGCAATATCGCGGATGATTCGCATTACATACCAACCGTCGTCGGAGGGCCCCCTATGCGTTTCACCGAGTTCAAGAATGCCGCGGCTGAAGGTTCTAATACTCTCACGCCGGTATCTGAACAAGGGTTCACCGCCTGCTTTCTGTTGTGTGGATTCTGCTTGTTGCACAACATCGTGGACACCGAATAGGTTTAACCCAATTGTTTCCCGTGCCAAGGTTTCCCGCTCGCGATGATTCCCTAAAGTTTTACGCATCTGTGAGGCACCATCCGAGATGTCATGTAACTGTTCAATAAACCTTAGGCGTTCATCGTAGTCTGGGAATGGAATTTCTATCAAAGGAATCTCAGGATTCACGGTGAAATTCGGGTGGACATCGGATATATTGTGCGTAACGAGCAGGATGACGTGCTTATGCCTTCGGATATCAAGGTCGGATGCCCAATATTGGATTTGGCTAAACAAGAGTTGGACCTCGTCTTTTGCAACCTCGTTCAATGACGGATCGTTCGGCGTGAGCAGCTCCAGAGAACTGATCACCAACCCAACTCTTGCTCTTCCTTGCCGGAAGAGGCGGTTTAATTTTTGCCGGAATTCCGCAGAAGGCGAAGGGTCCATGGTCACGAATGGATCTTCGTGTTCTTTATCAAACGCCAAATCGGCATTAATTCTTCGGCGTACCAGCTGCGGATCTACTTCCTGTTCGGCGAGATTAACGTCTTCAACCTCTCTAATGCGTTGAAGGGTTTGGAGCCATGTCGCTAAACTCTGAAAATGGAAAACACCTGTTTTGTTGTACTGGGGGAAGATCTCAAGTGCTCGCTGTGTGTTTCGCCATTGACCAACTTTTGGGAAATGAATCCCTTCCGATGTATTATATCCGAGAACGAGTTGGCAACCTAATAGATTGAGCTGCGCCATGAGATAGTCCGTAGTGCGCAAGTAGCCGTAAACATCGTCGTGTAGCAGATCATTTACATTAAAATGGAGCAGAAATTGGTGAGCAGAACCTGCCTCAGAGTGCTTTTTGATTTCATCCCAGAACATTTTGCCTCCGCGGTTGAGTGTGAAATTTTTGTGAGCAGACGCGACAGAGTGGTTCGTCTATCTTTATAGGAAAACCCAAAAATAGGTGGACACGCTTTTAAGAAACTTGCTTGAGAAAGGCAATTTTGGAGCAAATAACTAAAAACTTCGTACCCCCACAGATGAATCCAAATTCCCATTTGATGTCAGATCCATCAGGTGTAGGCTCATGCCTTGTGTATGTGTCTAAAGTGCCCCATGTTGGGCCCTCTTTTGGACCATGATCCTCCAGCGGCGATAAGATCTCAAAGGATTTGACCCCTTTAAATTTAACTTGAACGCGTTGTTTATGTTCTTTGCGGTAAGGGTAGGTGTTGACGGTGAGAATAACTGTCTTATCAGCATTTCTAATGCCAGTAGAGGCATCATCGTCATCTAAGGCTTTGTAATTTTCAAACTTAATTTCGATCCCCGCAACGTGATCATCATGAAAATGATTAAAATGTTTTAGGGCTTCATCAACTTCTTTGATATCAGTAGTTTCAAATCTGTCATTCATGAAACACCTCTCAATCGCTGTTGAAAATCCGGTTTATTTTTGCATAAAAACCCACAGAAATAGACACTTCCATAGCAGCAAAAAGCAGCCCCAGCGGGGCGATATGTGTATAGAGATAATGTTTACAAAACATACACAAACCCCAGCGGGGCAACATCTGTATAGAAAAATTGGGGTTAGAAGATACCTTGAGCTTACCTATTTAACCCAATCTTCACATATTAATTCAAAAAAAATTGTCCAAGGTTTAGCATAGATGTAAGAGGCACGATGAATTGTGCGACGACAGATCCACAACACACGACAATGAAATGTGATTGTCCTTTGGAAATGCTCACGGTAGATAGAATCAAGGATTTACCTCCCAGAGAAGCACAGAACCATCCTCACTACCGCTCACGAGGGTTTTCCCATCTGGACTGAACGTGAGACTTTTGACCCGAGATGCATGACCCGTCAGTGTTTTTTGGTATACACCGGTTTGTGTATCCCATAAGTGAATCGTGGCATCAATACATCCACTTGCGATTGTTTTTCCATCCGGACTGAACGCTAAAGTGTACACCCAATCTGTATGTCCAGCGAGCGTCATCTTGGTTTTCCCTGTATCCATATCCCATAAGAGGACCATGCTTTCCGCACCGCCACTTGCGAGGGTTTGACCATCAGGACTGAACGCTATACTTTGAACCCACTCAGTATGTCCAACAAGCGTCATTTCGTTCTTACCAGTATCAACGTCCCAGAGGCGTATCGTTTCATCGTCACTCCCACTTGCGAGTGTCCTTCCATCGGGATTGAACGCGATACTATTGACCATCTTTGTATGTCCAATAAGTGTCTTCTTGTGTTTGCCGGTGTGTGCATCCCAGAGGCGAATGGTTTTATCCCAACCCCCACTCGCAAGCGTCTTACCATCCGGACTGAATGCTACACTTGCGATAGCATCTATATGTCCGGTGAGTTGCATCTTATGTTCACCAGTATGGACATCCCACAGACGGATGCCATCGTGTCCACTTACGAGTGTCCTTCCATCGGGACTGAACACCAGATTATTCGCTATATCCCCAAACCCACTGAGTGTTTTGATGTGTTGCGCTGTGTTTGCATTCCACAAGTTAATAATGCCAGTGACAGATCCACTTGCGATAATGTCCCCCTTGCGGTTGAATGCCACACTATAGACATATTCCGAATGCCCGGTAAATGTATGTTTTGCGTTGCCTGTGTCTGTATCCCAAAAACGGATAGTGCCATCATCAATACTGCTCGCGAGGGTTTTGCCATCGGGACTGAACGCTACACCAATAGCATCTAGCGGGTGTCCAGTGAATATGAGCCTATGTTCGCCGGTATGTATATCCCAAAAACGGATAGTGCTATCATAACTGCAACTCGCGAGGGTTTTCCCATCGGGGCTAAACGCTAAGTTCACAACATCTGCCTTATGTCCCGTGAGTGTCAGTTTGAGTTCACCTGTGTTTAAGTTGTGAAGATAGATGGTGCCATTCTCACTGCCAATAGCAACTGTCTCCGCATCCGGAGCGAATGCTGCGCCTGTAGTAGAGCACTCTGGATGCAAAACAAATGTTTTCTTGTGTTTACCAGTACTCGAATTCCACAGACCGATTTTGTTTTCCCAACTCACGCTCACGATTGTTTCTCCGTCTGGTGTGAATGATAACATAGTGGTCTCATCCGAATCTTTCTTGAGTACATATCTCTCTTCTCCAGTGATAACATCCCATAATCGGATAGTCCCGTCACGACTGTCGCTGGCAAGCGTTTTGCCATCTGGACTGAATGCTAAGCTTGAGATCCAATGTGTATGTCCGACGAGCATTTTTTGCGCGCCCGTGCTCCTATCCAATTGGACAATGGGACCGTTCAGGATAATGGTGCCGTCTGCATCTCCACTCGCAAAAGTGCGTCCATCCGGACTAAATGCAAGGCAATCAACTATCCTCGTATGCTCGGTAAGCAGGGCGGCTTCTCGATGTGTTGTGACATCGTAGAGCCAGACACCAATACCACTTGCAACAGCAAGTAATTTACCATCCGGAGAATACTGCATTTCACGTATCGCACCTTTACCCAGACGCGCTTTGGCATCTTCCGGTAGGTTCCATTGCATAGCATCTTGTGTTAAGTTATTTTCCACTATTTCTGTTGATAAGCCGTTATTGCTGTTTCTACCG
>PYIY01000008.1:30605-31750 GCA_003635195.1 Candidatus Poribacteria bacterium
CACGTATCGCACCTTTACCGAGACGTGCTTTGGCATCTTCAGGGAGGTTCCATTGCATAGACTCTTGTGTTAAGTTGTTTTCCACTGTTTCTGTTCCTGTTGATAAGCCGTTATTGCTATTTCTACCGAGGGTCGTCTCGTTGCCAACCCGATTTTGTAAATCGCGTTTTGATTGACTATTAAGAACAATCGGCGCGTCAATAATTTCAATTGTCGGTTCTGATTCCGCATCAAGACTATAAGGCTGTTGAAAGCGCGCAATATATTGATGACTCGCGCCCATCAAGAAAATAATCAAAATAACCGAGGCACCTAAAGCCGCGAACGGTAGCAACGGCTTAGCTCCTGAAGGGGAGGTCTGTTTCACGCGGTCAACGTTCCGCATGATGTTTTCGGTTAGATGCGGATGTAAGGGGATACCACCGAGGGTTTCACGAATTATGTGTTCTTCGTTCTTTAGCCGTTCTCGCGCGCGTCGCAGCCGACTTTTCACTGTATGTGGAGATACCCCCAGAAACTTGCTAATTTCTTTGCAGTTCATTTCGCCGAGGTAGTAAAGCACCATCACTGTGCGTTCACTCTCCGGCAGTTTTGCCATGAGTTTTTGCACGACTTGACGCTGATGCTCAACTGCGGCAGCTTCACGCTGTTCACAGAGGTAGTTTGCGTAAGCCGTTTTTTCGAGCGTTTCTTCACGGGTCGTTTCCAGCGATTGCATATTTTTCAGTCGTTGCTTTCGGAACCATGATCTACAAAGCCGATCCGCAATCACATAGAGCCACCCCGGAAACTGACTCGGATTTTTCAGCGATGCGAGTTTTTTGTGCGCCTGTAGGAAAGTGTCTTGGGTGATTTCCTCAGCAATGTGGAAATCCTTGACTTTACGCCATACGAGCGCGCGAACGCCTTTTTGGTATTTTTTTACCAAAGTGCTGAAAGCCGTTTCGTCTCCTGACAATACGCGCTGGATCAGTTCAACATCGTCTTTCTCCATCAGAGATCTCCCAAATCCAATTAAGAAAATGTAATTATCTTTAGGAAGTGCTCACCGTAGATAGAATCAAGGATTTACCCTCCAGAGAAGCACAGTGCCATCATCACTTCTACTCGCGAGGGTTTTACTATCAGGACTGAACGCTATACTT
>PYIY01000009.1 GCA_003635195.1 Candidatus Poribacteria bacterium
CCTGTAGCACCTAATCTAAAAAACGCACCTTGTTCAAAACGATGTGTGAGTTGCCCAGTCTCATCAGGTTCGAGCCATACAGAAGCAAGTCTCTTATTTTTAGGCACCCGTTCATCCATTGGAAGCTCGCTATCACCATCAAACAAATAGAAGAACCCTTCCGCATCGGCTCTACCGGTTTCAATATCAACGGTTAACGTACCACCATTTTCAAACGCCCTTGTATCAATGACAACGACTGTATAATCCTTATAACCAACCATCGGTGTTCGGAAAACATCCATGACCTCCTGAGAAGATACTTCACTGTTCAGAGTGATGTTCCCCAATCCGGGCTGCTTCCCCTCCAAGGAGCCCTTGAGAAACATAAGGTAACTCTCCTCATCTCGGCGTTTAAATTTATTCCAATTGTCGTCAAAGAATTCATTGACAAGCAGTCTGCCCATCAATTCAAACGCTGGTGATATGACGAAACAATCCACCGGCGAACCTTTTTTCGATCCGGTCTTCCACCCCTTTATAATGGCTTGTGCCAACGGATGGCTTGTGTCAAACGTTTTCCCCTCTCGTTCGCGTCTTTTGGCAATAGGTTCTCGCAAATTACGTTTACGCCCTAATTCAGCATTCGCTACCCACGTGTTGATGAAATTTTCGTTCAGGAATTCAATGTTCTGATCGTCAGAGAGAGCACCTGCCCTCAGAGTTTTGCCACTCCCTCAGCAGGATTCGTCCAAGAGCGGCCCACTTATCAAGAGGGCATGAATCGGTTTCTGTTCTGCGGGTGCCATCTCCAACGCTTCCTCCAGCGGGACCCAGTTAATTCGCGCCGACTTGTAAAAACGTAACATCAGTGCGCGCAATGCTTCCTCTTGGGTGATCGCTTCTGTGAATTTGGCATCTTGCAAGACATCTTGTGCGCCTGCATGGAGCTCCATTTGCGGGCAAAAGCCGGCATCGGCTGCGCGGAGTCCTTCTCTAATTCTCCAACGTACATCGAAGTTCAGTGTGGCTTCTGGAACGTGCATCTTGAAGGCGACAACTTTCTTTTTTAACCGGTCAATAACCATATATCCGGCAAACTGCGATGGCACAAACCAACCTTTTTCTAAAACGAATTCCGCATGGATACGGAACAGAATCTCAGCAAACGCATTGTTGTAGGCGCGTAGGCAGCCCCATAAACCGTAAGAATCTTCACCACCAATTTCCAAATCCAGTTGTGGACGCGGATTGAGTTGTTGTAACAGCGTTAACGCGCTTTCTTCTTCAATTTGCCAGCATTCACCTACAGAGACTGGTTCCTGTGGCAAAAATGCTTGAAAAACGGAGGCAGGATATTGCTTTTCGGGTTCAGCAACCCGGAGATTCGCTAATTCGTCCCAGTCCACGTGGTAGCTGCGTTTCGTGTATTCAATCGGCGCGATGAAACCTTTGACGTTGACTTCTGCGTTGCCGTCAAGATTAAGCGTGATTTTGTTTCCTAAGGTTTCCATTTCAATTTTCCTTTACAGAAATCTTTGCGTGAAAGGCATTTATCCGTCCCTTCTCGCCGTACCAGTCGCCTGTCGCACCCAATTTAAAAACGCTCCCTTGTGCGAAGCGATGTCTGATTTTTCCTGCTTCACCGGGTCTAATTCCCCACGCGGAGGTGAGCGCGTCATCCGGATAACCTTCCGTTGGTAGTTCGGTGTCACCATCAAAGAGATCAAACGAACCGGAAATGTCAGCATCCCCGACACGGATATCAATAATTAATGTCCCGCTGCCTGCAAACGCCGTCGTATCAATACTGACGACAGTGTAATCTTGATAACCTTCTCCGGGTGCTCGAAAAGCGTCTAATATCTCTTGTGAGGGCTGTGCCTTGTCAAGTACGAGACGCAACTCATTTAACGGCACTTCTGAGATGTGCTCATCCGATTCAGGTTCCTCTTTTTCTAAGGATTCCACTTGTGGATATTCCGTTACAGAAATTCTTGCCTTAAAAGCATTTGTGCTGCCTTTCTCATTCCTACGGTGATGTCCAGTAGCACCTAATCTAAAAAACGCACCTCGGTCAAAGCGATGTGTGAGTTGCCCAGTCTCATCCGGTTCGATCCATGCATAATCAAGTCTCTTCTCTTTAGGCACCCATTCATCCATTGGAAGCTCGCTGTCACCATCAAATAAAAGGAACGCACCATCTGCATCGGCTCTACCGGTTTCAATATCAACGGTTAACGTGCCACCATTTTCAAACACCCTTGTATCAATGACAACGACTGTATAATCCTTATAACCAACCATCGGTGTTTGGAAAACATCAAGGACCTCCTGAGAAGATACCTCGCTGTTCAAGATAATATTACCCAACCCGGGTTGCTTTCCGTCTAAAGCTTCCTTAAGAAATATAAGGTAGTTCTCTTCGTCTCGGAGTTTTTTAGCCCAACTTTCCTTGAAGAATTCATTGACAAGTTGTCTGCCCATTAGTTCAAAATCAGGTGATATGACGAAACAATCTACGGGTGAACCTTTTTTCGGGCCGGTCTTCCACCCTTTTATAATGGCTTGTGCCAACGGATGGCTTGTGTCAAACGTTTTGCCCTCGCGCTCGCGCCTCTTCGCAATCGGTTCCCGTAGACTATGGATACGCCCTAATTCAGCATCTGCCACCCAAGTGTTGATGAAATTTTCGTTCAGGAATTCAATGTTTTGATCGTCAGAGAGAGCACCTGCTCTCAGGCTTTTGCCACTCCCTCAGCACGACTCGTCCGCAAGCGGTCCACCTGATGAAATCGCGTGAATGGGTTTTTGTAATGTAGGTGCTAATTCCAACGCTTCTTCCAGCGATACCCAGTTAATTTGCGCCGACTTGTAAAAACGTAACATCAGTGCGTGTAACGCTTCCGCTTGGGTGATTGCCTCTGTGAATTTAGCATCTTGCAAAACGTCTTGTACGCCAGCACAGAGTTCCATTTGCGGACAAAAGCCGATGTCTGCCGCAAGGCGTTTGTCTCCAAATATCCTCCAACGTGCATCAAAGTTCAATGTGGCTTCTGGAACGTGCATCTTGAAGGCGGCAACTTTCTTTTCGTTCTGGTCAATAACCACATGCCCGGCAAACTGCGATGGCGCAAAATAACCTTTTTCTAACACAAATTCCGCGTGGATACGGAACAGGATCTCAGCAAACGCATCATTGTAGGCGCGTAGACATGCCCACAAACCAAAAGAATCCGCGCCAGCAACGTCCAACCCCAATTGTGGGTTTAGACTGAGTTGTCGCAACAGCTTTAACGCACCTTCTTCTTCAATCTGCCAACATTCACCCACTGAAACCGGTGCCGATGGTAGAAATGCTTGAAAAACGGAGGCAGGATATTGCTTCTCTGGTTCAGCAGGCTTTAGATTTGCCAATTCGTCCCAATCGACGTGGTAGTTGCGTTGGGTATATTCAATCGGGGCAATGAAACCTTTGACGGACACTTCTGCATCACCGTCAAGATTAAGTGCAATTTTGTTGTTGAAAGTTTTCATTTTCGGTATGAACTTCCTTTTCGGTATAGGATACCATTGCCATTAAGAGAAGACAATGATTCGCTTATACACATATCGGGATGCACTTTTGCCTATATGAGCGATGTCATTACTCAAGGTTTTTTGTACCGCAAACTGTTAGTTTGCAGACTTAGGACACAATCTAAGGGGTTTCCGTCGGTTTTACAGATATCCTTGCTTGAAAGGCGTTGATACTCCCTTTCTCATTAAACCAAGTTCCTGTAGCACCCAACTTAAAGACTTTACCACGTTCAAAACGATGCCGGATTTCGCCTATCTGTCCGGACGGAATGTCCCATACAGAAGTGAGTGCTTCATTAGGAATTCCCTTTGTCGGTAGTTCGGTGTTATTATCAAAGAGATCGAATGACCCACCCGGTTTTGCAGTGCCCATCCGAATATTAATGGTAAGTGTGCCACCTTCTTCAAAAGCAGTCGCATCAATTTCAACGACAGTATAATCCTGATAGCCGTACCGTGGGGTGCGTAAGATATCCAATACCTCTTGCTCGGTCTGTTCACGGTTGAGCACAACATTCAAACCGCCTGAAAGAGCATCTGAAGTTTCATCGGCAAATCCAGGAAATTTCCCAGCTAAAGAATCCTCAAGAAACTTAAGGTAAGCCTCCTCTTCTGAAACACCAATTCGCGAACAGTCATCAAAGAAGTCATTAAGGGGGAGTTTTCCCATTACATCGAATTCAGGGGAAATAACTAAACAATCCACAGGGGAATGTTCTTTCCACCCTTCTATGATGGCTTTTGCTAACGGGTGTGTTCTGTCGAATGTTTTGGATAGCTCCTTACGTCTTCGTGCCATGTAAGCCTGTTTTCTGGGGGTGCGTTCTAATTCGACATTGGAAACCCAAACGTTAATGAAGTTTTTATTCAAGAATTCAATAACTCGGTCATCAGAGAGGACACCTGCCCTCAAGCCTTTGCCGCTCCCTCAGCAGGATTCATCAGCCAACGGACCGTCTATTGAGATTGCATGAATCAGCTTCACTTCTGCCGCTGCTAACGCCGACGCTTGATCTGGCGGTACCCAGTTAATTTGTTCTGACTTGTAGAACCGTTCTGCTAACGTGCATTCTGCTGCTTCTGGGGTGATCGCTGCTACGAATTCTATGTTTTGTGCAACATCTCGCGCCCCAGCACGGAGTTCCATTTGCGAGCAAAAACCTGCATCTGTAATAGAATAAGATGCCTCTTTGTCTTCTTTCCAACCGATATCGAGATTCACCGTGCCTGCGGGGACGGACATTTCAAAGAAATCAATCCTTCTCTCAAGTCGGTCAATTATAAGATTTCCGGCAAACTGCGAAGGCGTAAGCCAGCCATCTTCTAATTTAAACTCCGCATGAATCCGAAACGCGATGTCGGCGAATCTATCGTTGTAAGCGCGCAGGCATGCCCACAAACCACGAGAATCGCCTGAATCCATGTGCATATCCAGGTTTGGATTAGGATTGAGCTGCCGAAGCAGCACCATTACACTGGTCTTTTCAATCTGCCAGCATTCACCCACCGAAACCGGTTCCGATGGAAGAAAAGACTGAAAAATCGATATAGGATGACGTTTTTCCGGCTCAGCGACGCGTAGGTTCGCTAATGCATCCCACTCGACGTGGAAATTGGATAGTGTGTGTTCAATCGGCGCGATGGAGGCTTTGACCGATACTTCTGCGTTACTATCAAGATTAAGCGCAATTTCATTTGGTAATGTTTTCATTTTAATGTGCCTCTACAGAAATTCTCGCCTGAAAGGCGTTGACATGCTCTTTCTTATCCTCCAGTTCAGCGGCTGCAATTATGAGTTTAAAAACTTGACCGCGGTAGAAAGGATATGTAATTCGCGCCGTTTCGTTGGGCGGAACATCCGTAGCATTGGCAAATGAATGATAGTAGCGCAGCCCGCGTTCTGTGGGGAACTCGATATCGCTATCGTACAAATAGAAGGAACCTGCAAGTTTGGTACTTCCGAGGCGTATATCAATCGTCAGTATCCCTCCCTTTTCAAAGGCAGTCGCATCAATTGTTACGATAGTAGAATCCTGAGAACCTGTTTCTGGGATCCGCAAAATATCCAAAACTTCTAATGTGGACTGCATAGGCTTGAGAATAACGTTCAAATCCGTTAAGAAGGGTTTAAAAGGGCTGTCCTGATTAGGGGCATTATCGTCCACATCATCTAACAGGTATGTGAAGGAGTTATCTGAAGACAATCCGGGCTGTTTCCCTGCTAAGGCTTCAATGAGGAACAGTCGGTAATTTTCTGCTGCTGTTCTGCCACCCGCTAAGCCGTGACCGCCAAAGAGGTATTTATTCAAAGCGAGTTTCCCTTTCAATTCAAAGTCAGGCGATATAACGAGACAATCCACAGGCGAGCGTTCCTGCCAACCCCTCTTGATTGCTTGTGCTAAAGCGTGTGTTGTGTCAAACGACTTGGATTTGTGTGCGTATCTTTTGGCAAGATATTCCCGCGCACTCGGTTTGCGTCCCAATTCAAAATTGGAGACCCATGTGTTGATAAAATTTTCGTTCAAAAATTTAATGACTCGGTCATGAGAGAGAGCACCTGCTCTCAGGCTTTTACCGCTCCCTCAGCATGCCTCATCGGTGAGTGGGCCATCGAGTGAAATAACATGAACGGGTTTCTGTTGTGCCTGTGTCATTCGCAATGCTTCCTCTAACGATACCCAATTAATTCGCTGCGATTTGTAGAATTGCTGGATTAAAAGACGTTCAGCTTCTTCTTGTGTGATTGTTTCTGTGAATTCGGTGTCTTGTAGAACATCTTGTGTTCCAGAACGAAGTTCCATTTGCGAGCAATAGCCGCCATCTGTAATCCATCTCGGCGCGTCCCAACCTTCCAATATCGTTTCCCAATTAACGTCAAAGTTTAATGTGCCTGCGGGGACATGCATCAGAAAGAAAACAATAGTCTCTTGTGCCCGATCAATAATGAGATGTCCAGCAAACTGTGACGGTGTGAACCAACCGTCCGTTAAGGCAAATTCTGCGTGAATACGAAATACAATGTCAACAAATTGATCGCTGTAAGCGCGCAGACACGCTCGGAACCCTTTACACTCTTCTAAGCCGTACATCTCCGCACGCATCTCCAGAGAAGGTTTGGGATGCAGTTGTTCCAACAATTCTTGGACACCGGCTTGTTTAATTTCCCAGCATTCACCCACCGAAACAGCTTCGGCTGGGAGAAAATCTCGAAAAACGGCGGCAGAATACTGCTGTTCTGGTTCTGCAGCTCGCAAGTTCGCCAACGCATCCCATTTCCTATGAAAGTTGCCTGCGGTATGCTCAATCGGCGCAATAAAGCCTTTGACAGACACTTCTGCGTCACTGTTAAGATTGAGTGTGATTTTGTTGTTTAAAGTTTTCATTTTACCCATCTTGTGTCGTTCTTGGGATAATGTCGTGAACACCGCCTTCACGAATACTCGCTGAGGAGACTAACACGAATCTCGCTTTTTGACGAAATTCCGGTAGCGATATCGCCCCGCAATTACACATGAGCGATCGGATTTTTGCGAGAGTTGTTTTCAAATTATCGTTCATCTTTCCTGCATAAGGCACATAAGCATCAGCACCCTCCTCGAACAATAATTCTGAGCCGCTGCCTTCGTGGTAGCGTTGCCAGTTGGCGGCCCGTTTTGTGCCTTCACCCCAATATTCTTTCACCGTATTCATACCCAATTTTCTCAGCTTACTTGGACTTTCATCAAATCTTGCGAAATATCTACCCATCATCACGAAGTCAGCACCCATAGCAAGTGCCAAACCAATATGATAATCTTGGAAGATACCACCATCTGAGCAAATTGGCACGTAAACACCGGTCTCCTGCAAATACTGATCCCGCTGCCGAGCGACTTCAATAACGGCGGTCGCCTGCCCGCAACCAATGCCTTTCTGTTCCCGTGTTATACAAATAGCACCACCACCGATACCGACTTTCACAAAATCAGCACCGGCTTCTACCAAATACATAAAAGCATCTCCGTGAACGACGTTCCCGCCACCCACTTTTACAGCATCGCCGTACGTATCTTTAATAAATTGGATGGTGTCTGACTGCCACTCTGTATAGCCTTCAGAAGAGTCAACACAAAGAATATCGACACCTGCTGCTACTAAAGCGGGTACTCTCTCTTTGTAATCCCTTGTATTAATCCCGGCACCAACGACAAGTCTTTTCTGAGAATCTACGGATTCAAGCGGATTTTTTTTATGGTCATCGTAATCTTTCCTGAAGACCAGATGTACCAGTTTACGATTTTCATCAACAATCGGTAGGCAGTTTATCTTGTGTTTCCAAATGAGGTCGTTGGCTTCTTCAATTGTAATTCCCTTTTGACCGACAATTAGTTCAGGAAACGGTGTCATGAATTCGCTGACTTTAGCGTTTAAATCCACCCGACTCAATCTATAATCCTTATCTGTTATGAGTCCGAATAGCTCACCCGAAGACGAGCCATCTTCGGTGATAGGGATCGTCGAGTGTCCTGTATCTTCAGTGAGTTTCACGACATCTGCTATCGTGCTATCACACTTTAAATTTGAGTCGCTGACGACAAAACCCGCTTTGTGGCTTTTAACTGTCCGGACCATTGCTGCCTGCGCTTCAATACTTTGGGACCCATAAATAAAGGAGATTCCGCCTTGCCGCGCCAGGGCAATCGCCAAATTGTGATCCGAAACGGCTTGCATGATGGCTGAAGCAAACGGAATATTCACTTCCAGAGAGGGCTGTTGCCCCACTTTAAACTTCACCAGAGGCGTTCTCAGGATAACGTTTTCAGGGATACAATCCTTCGTGGTTAAGTTAGGTAAAAGCAGATATTCACTGAAAGTTCGGCTTGCTTCAGAAAAAAAGTGAGCCATGATCCATTCCTCCTGTCAAAAAACGAAAAGCGATTCTATAAAGTTAGAACCTATGCCGTAGACACACCAAATTTCGTGAAATAAATGAAAACAGGCACTGTTATGGTTAACCTACAAGTGCCTGATTTCTTCAAGTCTTTTCTCAAGTGCGATAAGAGAACGATTAGATCAATAGGGAGATTTTTTATACATTTCCTCGGTTTTCAAACGCAGCAATCTCTGCTTCATACTGCAAAGTCCAACCGATTTCGTCTAATCCATTCAACAGACAGTACTTCTCAAAGTCGCCGATCTCAAAAGTGTGGGCGGTGCCGTCAGAACAGATGATCGATTGCGCCTCCAAGTCTATCATTAACTGGTATCCCTCGGTGTCTTGTGCCTCTTGGCAGAGTGAGGTGATAACGTCTGCAGACAGTGCTATCGGGAGGATACCGTTCTTGTAGCAGTTGTTTCGGAAAATATCCGCGAACGAGGGGGCGAGAATCGCCTTGAAACCGTACTGTTGAAGTGCCCACGGGGCGTGCTCACGGGAGCTGCCACAACCGAAATTCGCACCAGCGATAAGAATACTCGCATCTGTGTAACGCGGATGGTTCAACACGAATTCTGGGTTCGGATCGCCGTTTTCAAGGTAACGCCAATCGTTAAAGAGAAACTCGCCGAAGCCTGTCCGTTCAATCCGTTTCAGGAATTGCTTTGGGATAATCTGGTCGGTATCAACATTAATCCGATCGAGTGGGATAACAAATCCAACGTGTTCTTTAAATGCTTCCATTATAACACCTCAATGGGTTCTTTTCGTTTCCTTTCAGTTCGATCAAAATCTGTATCGAAACTAATAAGTTGCATCTCATATTTCGCAGCCACAGCGTATTGGTATGCATCGTCAAAATCAAGGTTAAATTTATCGGCTGTTATATCCAGCATTTTAAGATCTTCTGGTGGTAATGAGAGGATGCCGATTCCGTCAACAATTATATCCTCAACGAAGGAATTAAAGAGCGCAAAATTTTTCAACCGATACAGAATAATACCTATAGAATGAAGCGACAAGTCTGTTATGAAGATTGTGCTCAAGTCAATATTCTGTAAGAATGATTGGACATCTTCCTTTTTGTCTTGTCCCAACAAGGCTTCAAGAAAAATATTGGTATCCGCGAGGTACACTAATCCCTCCAATCTGACGCTTTTTTTTCAAGTTCAAGGGCTGTGTACTGGTCACGATACGCTTTTAATCCGCCAATCCATTCCAAGTTTGGTTTTTTCTTTCGTTTTGAACTGTTTTTAGTTCGTAGAAAATCAATGAAATGGAGGACCTCTTCTTGAAGTTCGGGAGGAAGTTCTCTGATTTTTTCAATAATGGTAGATTCCATTATAACCTCCGTATTTCCTTATATTGGGTTGGAAGAAAAAGATCCGCCTTCCAATCTTCCAATCTTCCACGCTTCCTATTGAAATTTTCGGATGTCCACGAAGTGGCCCGTTACGGCAGTTGCAGCTGCCATCTGTGGACTGACGAGATGCGTGCGTCCGCCTTTACCCTGTCTGCCTTCAAAATTCCGGTTTGATGTGCTGGCGCAGCGTTGTCCGGGCATCAAAATATCAGGATTCATACCGAGGCACATACTACAACCGGCTTCACGCCACTCAAAACCTGCGGCACGGAAAACCTCATCAAGTCCCTCCGCTTCCGCTTGACGTTTAACCGCCTGCGAACCCGGAACGACCATCGCGCTGACCTTCTCTGCGACTTTCCTGCCTTTTGCGACTTCCGCAGCAGCCCGCAGATCACTAATTCGGGAGTTCGTGCAGCTGCCGATGAAAACCCTATCCACAGGAATATCTGTTATCGGGGTACCGGGTTGGAGATCCATATATTCCAAAGCGTGTTCGGTAGCGCGTTTCTCGTCGGTCGTTGCCATGTCCGCAGGATCCGGCACGCGACCTGTAACATCGGTCACCATGCCAGGGTTTGTGCCCCACGTTACTTGCGGTGCGATGTCTGCCGCGTCGAGTTGTAGCATTCGGTCATAGGTTGCGCCGTCGTCGGTTGGGAGCTGCTTCCAACGTTTAACTGCGGCATCAAATTCCTCACCTTTCGGTGCAAAACGCCTGCCAGCGATGTATTCGTAGGTGGTGTCGTCAGGTGCGATCATACCGGCGCGTGCCCCTGCCTCAATGGACATATTGCAGACCGTCATCCGTTCCTCAACGCTGAGGGCACGGATCGCAGAGCCTGTGTATTCAACCACAGCACCGTTGCCGCCATCAATACCGATATGTCCGATGATCGAGAGGATGATGTCTTTCGCTGTCACGCCGTAAGGGAGTGTTCCATCGATCCGAATCTCAAAGGTCTCCGATTTCTGTTGCAAAAGGCACTGCGTGGCGAGTACATGTTCAATCTCGCTCGTACCGATACCGAATGCGAGTGCACCCAACGCACCGTGCGTTGAAGTGTGGCTATCACCGCAGACAATGGTTGTGCCGGGCTGCGTGATGCCGAGTTCGGGGCCGATGACATGGACGATGCCCTGCTCAGGGCTATCAATATCGTAGAGCGGGATGTCGAACTCAGCGCAGTTTTCTGCGAGTGTCTCCATCTGTTTCGCTGCGATCAGGTCGGTAATGGGCAGCGATCTATCGGTTGTCGGCACGTTGTGGTCCATCGTCGCGAACGTCAGATCGGGACGACGTACCTTTCGATTGTTGAGTCTTAACCCCTCAAACGCTTGTGGGGACGTGACTTCGTGAACGAGGTGCGTGTCAATATAGAGAATCGGCACCTCATCTGCAGAAGCGCGCACAAGGTGTGCTTCCCATATCTTTTCATACATTGTTCGTGTTTTCATGTTTTTATACGCTTCCAATAAATTAGGCTTGTAAATTTCCAGAACTTATAACGCGAAGGTTACCCGCGAGTTGTCCTTTATTCAAAAGGTTGCAATGTCCCATCTTTGACTATCAGCACCCCCGGCGCATAAACAGCGTCTCCGTTGGCATTAAAAGAGAACTTGCCGAAGATTGTATCAAAATCGCTGATGTTCGCCAGCGCGTCCCGAATCGAGACTGAATCGGTCGATGGCGCGTTCTTAATTGCCTCTGCTAAAATATAGACAGAAGCATACGACGCTGCAACAAAGGCGTTTGGTTCCCCCCCGTAAATTGCGTTATAACTCTGAACAAAAGCTTGATTTCCGGGTGTGTCGTCTGTAGGGAGCCAATCAATAAAAGTGATTACACCTTCAGCAGCAGGACCCGCGGCTGCTACCTCAACATTGGTTACTGAGCTCACAATGATAGGCACAGATATGCCGAGTTCGTGTGCTTTAATGAGTATACCCGGTTTTTCGGGGGGTAATGCCGAAACAAAGATGGCATCCGGATTCAACGCCTGTATTCGGGTTAATTGCGCCGAGAAGTCGGTATCGCCACTCCGGAAGATTTCTGTGGTGAGTACCGCAATATCCCTCACAGTAAATGCTTCTTGCAACGCCGCGTCTCGATCTGTAGAAAAGCCATCGATTTCATCATACATCGTAGCCACGCGTTGATAGCCGAGTTTCGCGTACGTTACTTCGATCCCTTTAGGAACCACAACGTCTGTCGTGAGCGGGATCCGAAAGACAAAATCACTGATCGCGCTAAGCCCACGTTTCCCCGATGTTGGGCTGATTGCGACAATCTGATTTTCACCGGCAACGGGAAAAGCCGCTTCTGTCGCGGTTGACGACGCGGGCCCGAGAATAACAGACACACCATCCTCGTGAATCAATTTGTTGAAGGCAGCAACCGCACCCTCTGTGGTACTGGTGTCGTCTTCAATAATAAACTTGAATTGGGGATTACCGAGTTGTCCGTTGTTAATTTCACTGAGAGCGAGGTCGAAGCCTTGTTTCATGAGTTCGCCTGCGGAAGCCAAGTGCCCTGTCAAAGGTAAAACGACTCCAATGGAAATTTCGCTACTCGTATCTTCTGTATCGGAAGTGGTAGGTTGGACAATTTGTGACACCCGCTCACAGGCGGAGAAACTTATTATCAAGGTGGCAATTGCCACGATAAATGTGAATGATTTCATTCGATATGTTCCTTTCTTTTTGGAGTTGTCAGTTTTCAGTTTTTGGTTATCAGTTAAGAGGGGCCTGTTAAATCAGAGTCCTCTTTAACCGACAACTCTCACTGCAAGGCAAACCGATAACTGATAACCACTATCAAACCCGCATAACAACTGGGAAGATGAGCGGTGTCCGTTGCATCTGTTTTGCAAAAAACTTACGGAGCGCGCCTCGGACTTCATCTTGGACAATCTCCGTTTCGTGCTTCTGTTCATCGCTCAAGTTTTCGATGACCCGCCGTGTAATCTCTTTCGCTTCTTCTATGAGCTCCTCCGATTCGTCCATATAGACAAACCCACGTGAGATAATTTCTATCTCTCCGGTGTTCAACTCTGTTTTAGAGTCGTTATCGACTGTCGGCTCTTGGCTGTCGGCAGTTCCTGATGCTTCGTCCGCCACAATATCCCCTTGCTGACTGCTGGCTGCTGATTGCTGACTGCCATCACCCGTGTCGCTGTGTAAGACAATAATAGGGATGACGATACCATCTTCTGAAAGTTGGATGCGGTCGCGGAGGACAATATCCTCAAGCTCAATTTCCGGTTTGCCGTCAACAAGCACGCGGCCAGAACGTCCCTCGCGTCCAAAAACTTCACACGTCTCAGGGGTCAGGTGAATGAGTTCCCCATCTTCAGCGACTGTGATGTTCTCACTCGGGATGCCGACGGCTTCAGCGAGTTCAGCATGTCGCATGAGGTTTTGATATTCACCGTGCATCGGCATAAAAAATTTGGGATGCAAGAGATTAATCATCAATTTCAGATCTTCGCTTGACCCGTGTCCTGAAACGTGGACATCGGCATTGCGTTCGTGGTATATCTTCGCCCCACGTCTGAGCAGATGGTTCACGATATTCCCGATAGCCTTCTCATTGCCGGGGATAATTCTGGCGGAGATGACGACGGTATCCCCCTGTTCCACCTTTAAAAATGGATGATTATCAAGTGCCATCAATGACATAGCTGAGCGCGGTTCACCTTGGCTGCCGGTGCTTAAAATCACAACCTCGTGCGGTTTGAACATAGCTGCGTCGCGGGCATCAATGAGATAGTCCGGGTTTACGTCAAGATAACCCAGCTCGGAAGCGATACGCACATTGTTCAGGAGTGAACGTCCACTGATAGCAATAAGCCGCCGATGTCTGTTTGCCAGATTGATGAATTGCTGGATACGATGGAGACTTGAGGAAAAGGTGCAAAGGAACAGTTTCTGTTCGGTCCTCTGAAAAATGTGGTCTATCGCATCATAAATACTCCGTTCCGAGGGCGTCTGCCCGGGCCGTTCAGCGTTTGTGCTATCAGAGACGAGCATTAGCACACCTTCCGAGCCTAAACGCGCCAGCGTTTGAACGTCACTCAGTTTGCCATCAATAGGGGTCATGTCAAACTTGAAATCACCGGTATGGACGATAATGCCAATTGGCGTGCGGAGCGCGATTGCCACAGAATCCGGGATACTGTGTGTAACATGGATGAATTCGGCAGAGAAATCACCCAATTCAACTGTATCCCCCGGAGCAATCGTGTTGAGTTGTGCCTTGCCGAGTACGCCATATTCGCGCAGGCGTCCGCTTGCAATCGCGAGCGTCAGTTGTGTACCGTAGACCGGCACATCCAACTGCCGTAAGACATAGGCTAAAGCACCGGTATGGTCTTCGTGTCCGTGGGTTAGGAGGATGCCGCGAATCTTCTCTTTTCGTTCAATTAGATAGTGGATATCTGGAAATATCAGATCAACGCCGGGCATATCTGAATTGGGCAGCATGAAACCGGTATCAATGACGATCAGGTCATTCTCGGTTTCGTAGACCATCATGTTCAGCCCAAATTCACCTAAGCCTCCCAATGGAATGATCGAGACGTTTCCGTCAACAATTTCTTCATTATTAGCAAGTGTAGAATCTGTCATAGAATAGTCATCGCCAATGTAAATCAAAGTAATCGTAAGTTGTTGAGGTAATCTGTTGCATTTTCCCGGTTTCAATATCTAAGGTGAAAATTTCGCTGGTGCGTCGCCCGTCCAAATTGGCTCCGATAAATGCAACCCGCTTTCCGTCCGGACTCCATGTTGCGTCCCGTCCTGGGTAAAGACTGAGATTCTGATAGTTCTTAAAGCGTCCTTGCTCCACAGTAGCAACGCAGATATCACCCGATACATAAAATAGAAGTTGTTTGCCATCTGGCGACCATTCTTCAATGCTGCCACACGGCGGTTCGTCGTGTTGCATAAACCATTTCCGGCTCATACTGATAACATCGGGTTCTGCAAGTGCAAGGAGACCATCGGTCTTAAACGCGATCCATTTGCGGTCCGGCGACCATTCGGGCCAGCTTGTTCCCCTCGGTAATACTTCAAGCACTCTCCTTTTCGGTTCTTTAACCCTTTCGCCTTTCGCATCCCAATGTAGCCATCCCTTTGCCCACTGCTCGCTCCGCCACCGCTTTATTTTTCCATCAACTGTCACTTCCCAATTTTCCAACCGATCTTTCGGACGGTCAATTTCGACAACAACCAGAAGGGCATGACTTGATGGAGACCACCAGAAATCGTGAATGCCGTATTGTTTCTTGATCAATCGCTTGTTCTCGGTGCCATCTGCCGACATGACATATAGCGATTTTGCCTCGTCCATCCCAGATAGATAAGCAATCCGTTCTCCATCCGGTGACCATCTTGGACTGCGCGAAACCCCATCATCAGTGAGTCGACGAAAATCTGTACTGTCCGGATTCATCGTACAGATGTTATACTGGTAGAATTCCCACCATTTTTCTGTATCTCTGCCTCTCTCCAACGCCCGTGTCGTTGCTCGAAAACCGTCCTCATTCAGAAACGGTTCACGAACGACAAAGACCAATTTACCCGCACCACCCTCTGCAAACACCACACCACCTACCGTGACAACTAATATGAATACACTCATCACTCGTATGATACGCATAGGTTCACCTTTTTCTAAAGTTACCAGTAAAGTTGCAAAGTCTGTAAAGTCTGTAAAATTGCAAGAGGTCTCTTCTCAACTTTCTAGAAGAAACACCCAAGCAAAAACACTTTAGAACACTTACAAACTTTCTTGCTGGTAACTGGCAACTGGTAACTGAAACACTGACAACCATTAAACAACGATATTGATGAGACGATTCGGCACGACGATGACCTTCCGAATTGGTTTCCCCTCAATAAATCGCTGGACCCGCTCATCTGCGAGCGCGGCTTCCTCAATCTCTTTATCGGTCGCATCAGCAGGCAGCTGGAGCCGGTTGCGGAGTTTTCCATTGACTTGTGCGATGATGGTTACAGTAGCATTTTCAAGTACTGATTCGTCGTATGTAGGCCACTGCGCATGCGCGATGAAACCCGTCTCACCGAGACGATGCCACAATTCCTGCGCGATGTGCGGCGCATAAGGCGCGAGCAGATGCAGAAAGATTTTCAAGGTCTCCTTGGGTAGCGTTTTCGTCTGTGTAGCGGTGTTAACGAAGATCATCATCTGGCTAATCGCGGTGTTCATCTTGTCAATAGATTCGGTATCCTCCGTTACTTGCTTGATAGTTTTGTGGAGTTCGCGCCAGAGTTCAGATTCCGTTGTGCCAGCGGCATCGGTCAACTTTTCACTGAGTTCACCGTTGTTTTCATCAATCACAAGCCGCCAGACGCGTTGAAGGAACCGATAGACCCCTTCTACACCCGCGTCTTGCCACGGTGTACTCGCTGTAACCGGACCGATAAACAACAGATAGAGGCGAAGTGCATCCGCGCCGTAATTGTCAATAACGTCGTTCGGATTGATGACGTTAAAGCGCGATTTGGACATCTTCTCCATTTGTGTTTGGAGCGGCACGCCAGAGGTTTTCGCAACGGCTTTTCCATTGTCCTGCTCTACCTCATGCGGATAGTAGTATTTGCCCGCAGTATCTTGATAAGATTCAGCGAGAATCGTACCTTGGTTGAGCAATCCCTGGAACGGTTCTTGCGTGGAGACCAATCCAGAATCGTAAAGCACTTTATGCCAGAAACGAGCATAAAGCAGGTGCAAGACAGCGTGTTCGGCACCGCCCATATAGAGGTCTACCGGCATCCAATAGCGTTCGAGTTCAGTATCAAAAGGCACCTCAGTATTATGGGCATCAAGAAAGCGGAGATAATACCAGCAAGAGCCTGCCCACTGTGGCATAATATTCGTCTCTCGTGTAGCGACGCTGCCATTGGGTAGCGTTATCTTCAGCCATTCTTTATCGGCACGGGCAAGCGGTGGTTTACCGTCTTCTGTCGGTTTATAGGCATCAATCGGCGGCAATTCAACAGGCAATTCCTCATCTGGCAGCTGAATAATCGTTCCGTCGTCAAGGTGTGCCAATGGGAAAGGTTCACCCCAATACCGTTGCCGTGAGAAAAGCCAATCCCGTAAACGGTATTGCACCTGACGTGACCCTTTTTCCTCACTTTCGAGCCAAACAATCATTTTTTCTTTCGCTTCAGCCACCTGCAAGCCGTTGAGGAAATCGGAATTGACGCAAACACCATCTCCTTCAAAAGGTGCCTCTTCAATCGGCTTTTCACCGCCTTTGATAACCTCAACGATAGGGATACCAAAAACTGAGGCGAATTCGTGGTCGCGTTCATCGTGTCCGGGAACTGCCATGATTGCCCCCGTGCCGTAGGTCATTAGAACATAATCCGCAACCCAAATCGGGATAGGTTGATTGTTGCAAGGATTGATAGCATAAGCACCACTGAAAACACCTGTCTTTTCCGTAGCGAGATCCGTACGTTGAAGATCAGATTTGTTGACGGCTTCCTTGACGTAAGTATCAACAGCAGCTGCAGCATCCGAGTGCGTTATTTCGGAGACGAGCGGATGTTCTGGTGCCAGCACGCAATAGGTTGCCCCAAAGAGCGTATCAGGACGGGTTGTGAAAACGGTGAACGTCTTATCGCTATCTTTGATGTTGAACGTAATATCTGCACCTTCCGACTTGCCGATCCAGTGGCGTTGCATCTCTTTGAGACCTTCAGGCCAATCCAATAAATCCAAGTCTTCCAACAGCCGTTCAGCATAAGCCGTAATTTTGAGCATCCACTGGTGCATGAGGCGGCGTTCAACTGGATCCTCGGTTTCGACGTATTTTCCATCTTTTACTTCTTCATTTGAGAGGACGGTGCCTAACGCTGGACACCAGTTGACCGGCACATCGGCGAGATATGCTAAGCCTTTTTCATAGAGACGGAGGAAGATCCATTGCGTCCATTTGTAGTATTCAGGCAGGGAGGTGTCTACCTTGCGGGACCAATCGTAAGAGAGACCGATACGTTGGATCTGCTGTTGAAAGGTCTCCGTGTTCCGTTTTGTAACGTCTGCTGGATGTTCATTTTCACGTACTGCGTACCGCTCTGTCGGGAGTCCGAAGGCATCCCATCCCATTGGGTGCATCACGTGATAGCCCTGCATCCGCCGGAAATTTGCGAGTATATCGGTCGGTACATAGTTCTTCGCGTGCCCCATATGGAGTCCAGCACCTGAGGTATAGGGGAACATACCAAGTACATAGTATTTCGGCTTGGTCTTCAGTATTTCGATATCGTTGGAAACTTTAAATGCTTCTTTTTTTTGCCACTCGGCTTGCCAATAGGGTTCTATTTCCGCCGGGGCGTACGGATGGTTCTCCATGTCGCGTTCTTCTCCTTTTTCATCTTATGTGTGTTGGTTTTACAAGAATAAATTTTAACACAACTCTGCTCTATTGTCAAGAAGGCTTTTTTCAGTGAGGTTGCCATAAACTTTTGAAAAAAACTCAAAAGTATTGTAAAATATTAAGGCTACACTTTATAGAGAAAAACACGTCACATTTATAAGACAGGATTCTGGTTATCTCTTTAACGCTTGCTTGATGAGGAATTTTATGAAAAACAAACTATCTCGACGGCAGTTTCTACGTTCCGGCGCGCTTGCGACTGCATCTGCAGCCGTCAGCCTCGGATTTTTAGGGTGTAGCCGAACCCTGATTCAAAAAGTGCCGGGCTTTAGACCTGAACCGCCACCGCCTTTCCAGTTTTTGCCGAGTGCAAACCGACTTCTCGATCTCCCAGAAGGGTTCACCGCACACGCTTTCTCGCGAACAGGCGAACAGATGGACGATGGGCTTTGGGTACCGGGTGGACACGATGGTATGGCGGCTTTCCCCGGTCCTAACGGCAAAACGATCCTCGTCCGAAATCATGAATTGGTCGCTACTGCCAAAAACGTCGGACCCTTTGGCTGGAATAACGAGAAGATTGAACGTGCCGCGATTGACAAATTCTATGATGCCGGATCAGGCGAATTACCCTGCCTCGGCGGGACAACGACACTCGTCTATGATACGCGCACGAAGACGCTGGAGAAACACTTCTTAAGTCTGATAGGGACGATCCGGAATTGTGCAGGTGGATTGACCCCTTGGAACACGTGGATCACCTGTGAAGAGACTATGCAGAAATCTGAAAAAGAAAATACCTATGAAGCAAACCACGGGTATAATTTTGAGGTGCCTGCTTCTGCCGACATAGGATTAGCCGACCCGATCCCGTTGAAAGCGATGGGACGCTTCAATCACGAGGCAGTCGCTGTTGATCCGAAAACGGGAATCGTCTATGAAACCGAAGACAGGGGAGATAGTTTAATTTACCGGTTTATTCCTGACCAACCAGGAGAACTCGCTGCAGGCGGTAAGCTGCAAGCACTGAAAATCCGAGACCTCAAAGCGGCAGATACCCGAAACTGGCGAAGTCGAAACCAAAAGATTTTCTGGTGGACTTATAATCCGATACCGGTCGGTGAAACACTCGCAGTTGAATGGGTAGATATTGAAAACGTAGAATCACCTTATGATGAGCTCCGTTATCAAGGGGCTGATGATAAAGATGCTGCAAAGTTCGCACGCGGTGAAGGGATCTGGTACGGCGATAATCAAGGAACGGGAGAGTTCTATATTGCCTGCACGAATGGCGGTATTGCGTACAAAGGGCAAATCTGGCGATATATACCGAGTCCTTACGAAGGCACAAGCCGCGAAGAACAAGAACCCGGTACCATTGAACTCTTTATTGAGCCAAACGACAGCAATCTCATGGAGAATGCTGATAATTTGACAGTCACACCGTGGGGCGATCTCATTATCTGTGAAGACGGTCCCAACGAAGAGTTCCTTATCGGCGTAACCCCCGAAGGGAACCTCTATCGGTTTGCCCGAAATGCCGGCAATCTGTCTGAACTCGCAGGTGCAACGTTCTCACCCGATGGTACGACCCTTTTTGTGAACATCCAGAGTCCTGGAATTACGCTGGCAATCACCGGTCCTTGGCACCAGATTCGGCAACGCTCCGAGGTTTTGTGGAGTAAATCTCATGGACCGGCATCAACGCATCCGTCTCTTAGCGGCTAATCCAACCCCATCTATTTAGAAACTTCCAGATACGAATGAAACCCAACACATTCTTACACCGACAGCATTTGAAGTGTTGGGTTTCGTGCTTTTGACAAAGTATTTACACATCGCTTGATTTTCTTTAGCAAACATGGTATTATGTGAACAAACCTTCACGTTTATATTTTGACGTGCTTAAGGGCAGATTCTTTGATGACAGCCATAAAAACAGACCTTTATCTTGGGGACTGCTTAGAGATCCTTTCCAATTTTGATGCCGATTCATTCGACCTGATTATGACCTCTCCGCCGTATGCGGACCGTCGATCCAAAACGTATGGCGGAACGAGTCCGGATGAATACGTTGACTGGTTTCTGCCTCGCGCTGAACAATCTAACAGTCCAACATTAACGTGCCCGTCTCTTGGCGGCTAATAATCGGGTCATTGATGCTTCTGCTGACTGGACAGAAACCGTGTCTCCTGTAACGCGTTCGGTTGAAGGCGCAGTGTCCACCTGTACGCCCACCGGCTTGTCTGCAGACTGCCCGCGGAACCTTCCAATAAATTCAACGATACGCCGATTTGCTATGCTGTAACGCCGGAGAATCATCTCCAACACAAAGAATAGCGCGGCGGCAATTAACAACGCATGTGCAAGCGAAACCTGTTTCTCAATGGGTACGCCTGCGGGTGATGCTATCTGGGTTGACGTGGGTTCGTAAGTGCCAGCAGTCTCGGATGTGAGCGTTTTTAGCAAGTCGGTATTGACCTTAAAATCAGCGTATTCCGATGGATAAGGGAGTATCAAAGCTTTGGTGCGTTTGAGACCATCACTTTCACGCTGGGCAGTGACGATATAAGATCCACTGTCATGTACCTGAAATGTGCCGTTGTGGCGCGTCAAGGTAATCTGTTGCATTTCAGCGGGTTCGCTTGTGCCATTCGGACCAGCAACGCGGACCTCATAAGCGGTTTGTGAGGGTGTTCGTGTATCAATGCTGATTTCCGCGGCACCGTGGCGGAACGATACAGTGAGATCAAAGTCGGCAGCTGCATCCGCCGCGGGGAGCGTCCAATCAACAACCTGCCCCCAAAATTGCCCGAAATTGCGCCATGGAATCCATTCTTTTGCCCATGCGGGTTTAATGTCCGATGTCCACGCGACGGCTTTTCCTAATCCGATGTTCCACCCTGCGAGAACGGGTTCATCTTTATGCGAACGGATAAAAACCTGCGCGGTATCCTTTTCCATCGTCGCAATGTAACCGTGAAGTTCTGGTGGAGTGCCAATGCCTTCCACAATGGGTGCACTCGGAACAAGGATAACAGGTTGAAAAGGTTCTTGAACGATGTAACGCTGCGTCTCTCGGACGGCTTCCGTTAAAACCGTTGGTAGCTCTTGAACATTTTTAACGGAGACCACAAGTCCATCGCTGGGCTCTGTCAGCTGCGTGAGAAGTGCTTCGTTTGCATCGCCGATTGCAATCGCGGTGATACTGATACGCGCTTCGGCAATTTGTTCTGCTAACTTCAGAAAATCGGATTTCGTATCATCGGATTTACCGTCCGACAAGAGAAGAATGTGCTTGCGCTTTGCGTCGTTTGTTTTGAGCATTTTGACTGCATCTGCGATCGCCTCTTTCATCAGCGTTGTTCCACCTGTCGGCTTAAGTCTGCTAACCGCTTGAAGTAACACAGGACGATCAGATGTGAGATCCAAGACGACCTGAGCATCCCTGCTCGCACTGAAACTGATGAACCCAGCAACATCAGCCGCTTCAAGATTATCAATACCCGTACTAATCCCTGCAATGGCGAGATCAATTTTACGCCGTTGTCCACGGACGTAATTTGCCATGCTCCCTGATGTATCCAACACAAAAACAATCGCGACAGTATCCTTCTGTTCGCGGGGCGTCATTTCTACAGGCAGCACACGTTCTAAGGCAGTATCGGTATAGCCGCCGGGTCCATAAGCATGTTCGCCACCGATAACGACTAAACCGTGTCCGAGGTCACGGACATAATTTTCGATGCTTTGTAGATGCTCAGATGAAAGGACATCTGCGGAAACGTTACTCAGAATCAGGACATCGCTGCGTTGGAGTGCAATGAGGTCCGTCGGTATCTCCTCGGGTGTCGTATCTTCCACATCAAAGCCATTCTCCTGAAGGACGGTTTTTAGGTGTGTCGCCTGTGTGATATCTTCTTCTACATACAGGACGTGCGGTTTGCCCCGAATTTTTACAACGCCATAGCCTCGGTTATTCTCAAGAATTTCGTCGCTTATGTCGAGTTTCAGTTCATATCTATGGTTTCTCTCTTCTGAAACCGGTGGCACGCGTAAAGAAAGTGAATGTGTCCCACTTGGCAAAGTCCATTCAAACGTCCCAATCAATGCGCCTTCGTGATAGAGGGTAGCAGGTACCTTTGGAAGGCTACCATCGGTTTCAATCACGGCGTTCATCTCAAAACGTTGTCCTTTGCGGACTTGGGTGGGTGCCTGCAGCTGCACGACGCGAACTGCGTCTTTAAGCGTGTCAAGCGGTATTGTTGCTATTTCAACATTGCTCACTGAGAGTAGAGGCAGATAATCTTCTAAGCGCGTACCTCCCGCGTTATGAATGCCATCGCTCAACAGCACAATCCGCCGATGCGTATCGTTTGGCAGCAATGCGATCGCGCGTTTAAGGGCAGTGAGAATATCGGTACCATCCCGTCTAATTGTCTGCTCCGCGAGTGATAACAGTCGTTCTGTCGATATGCCTTCCAAGGGTTGATCTTGTTTCTGTCGAATTCCCGTGAGGATGGAGGTTTCCCGTGCGAAACCGATGATACCGAACAGATCGGTAGGTCTCAATTTTGCGACAGCGGCGTTGATCTGTTTGACGGCTTCGTCGCGGTGAACAGGTTGAACGCTTTCGGAGGTGTCAATGAGGAATACGACGGCGAGGCGTTGTTCTTTCTGCGTCCGGTGGAGACTGGCTAAGGCGAGAATGGCGCAGAGCAGCGCGGCACCTCTGAGGAGAAAAGTTACGCGTTTTCGCCACTTCGTTGTACCGAGGTGTGTCCGGCGTTGCACAAGGATTAGTACAGGAATCGCGATGAGTAGGATTAAGAAGAGCGGCGTTCGGAAATCAAACATCTTTTATAGTAAAACCCGTAATTAATTATACACTTTTATAATTTCATCAATGGAAGTCTCAGCATTGTATTGACGTATCCGCTTGATGTTGGCGAAATCCTTCTCAATCGGATTCAACTCCGGGGAATACGGGGGTAAAAACAATAGATCCGCACCAGAACCCCGGATCAATGCTGCTGTCTCTGACCCTTTGTGGAAAGAGGCATTATCCATAATTACAACATGGTTATCATCAAGTAATGGACATAACATCTCCGAAAGCCACGTGTTGAAGGCAATCGCATCACAACTGCCCTCAAAAAGCAGAGGTGCCGTGAAACATCCATCAAGACGTGCAGCAATCAAAGTCGTGGTGGTATACCTATGGCTTGGCACTTTATCTTCAACACGCATACCTTTCGGGGCATAAGCATACCGACGGAAGGCGGTTTCACTGAAACCACTCTCGTCAAGATAAACTAACTTTTTGCCCTTTTCTGTCTCTTGCTGAAGTGCTGAGAGATACTCTCGCCGTTTCACTGGACACTGTTCTTTGTAGGTCGTGGTCTTTTTTTTCGCGTGATATTGAGTTTTTTCAACGCATACCAAATACCATGTTTCGAGACACCAAAATGGTCAGCACGCTCCTGTTGGGTAGCATCTGGGAAATCAGCGACGTGTTGCTTGAGTGCTTGATAATCAAGGTTTCGAGGGCCTTGAGGCCCCGGTTTTTTACACGTCAACGGGTCTTCAGCTGCCAACCAGTCATAGATGATGCCGCGAGAGATGCCAAATCGTCGTGAAGCTTCGGCTTTACTACCGCCATTAGCAACGAAATCAAGCACGCATTTGCGAAAATCTGATGAATAACTCATAAGACTTAGACGATACCATAAATCTCAGAATATGTCAAATTATTTGCGGGCTTTACTATAAAA
>PYIY01000010.1 GCA_003635195.1 Candidatus Poribacteria bacterium
TATTATAGTAAAACCCGTAATTAATTATACACTTTTATAATTTCATCAATGGAAGTCTCAGCATTGTATTGACGTATCCGCTTGATGTTGGCGAAATCCTTCTCAATCGGATTCAACTCCGGGGAATACGGGGGTAAAAACAATAGATCCGCACCAGAACCCCGGATCAATGCTGCTGTCTCTGACCCTTTGTGGAAAGAGGCATTATCCATAATTACAACATGGTTATCATCAAGTAATGGACATAACATCTCCGAAAGCCACGTGTTGAAGGCAATCGCATCACAACTGCCCTCAAAAAGCAGAGGTGCCGTGAAACATCCATCAAGACGTGCAGCAATCAAAGTCGTGGTGGTATACCTATGGCTTGGCACTTTATCTTCAACACGCATACCTTTCGGGGCATAAGCATACCGACGGAAGGCGGTTTCACTGAAACCACTCTCGTCAAGATAAACTAACTTTTTGCCCTTTTCTGTCTCTTGCTGAAGTGCTGAGAGATACTCTCGCCGTTTCACTGGACACTGTTCTTTGTAGGTCGTGGTCTTTTTTTTCGCGTGATATTGAGTTTTTTCAACGCATACCAAATACCATGTTTCGAGACACCAAAATGGTCAGCACGCTCCTGTTGGGTAGCATCTGGGAAATCAGCGACGTGTTGCTTGAGTGCTTGATAATCAAGGTTTCGAGGGCCTTGAGGCCCCGGTTTTTTACACGTCAACGGGTCTTCAGCTGCCAACCAGTCATAGATGATGCCGCGAGAGATGCCAAATCGTCGTGAAGCTTCGGCTTTACTACCGCCATTAGCAACGAAATCAAGCACGCATTTGCGAAAATCTGATGAATAACTCATAAGACTTAGACGATACCATAAATCTCAGAATATGTCAAATTATTTGCGGGCTTTACTATAAAAAAAGCCTCTTTAAGAACGGGAATCGGAAGTTTCATTAAAAAACGGAAAGGTAAAAAATAAAAGATGCTTGGTTTTCCGAAAGTATTGCACCAACTTCATCTCTTTGAAGAGAAGGGTGTCCCCTATGTCGCTGACCTCAACAAAGCGCGCGTCGTCGAACTCTCAGTTGTGATGATGGACATCCTAAAACTCGCAGAAACACAAACCGATGATGCAATCGTCGAAACCCTGAGTGCTTCTTACGAAGAGAACGACATCTCTGAGGCGTTTGAAAGATTCGCCGAGCTTGAGAGAGAAGGTTTACTATTCAACCGCGGTGAGGACTTAGCGCGGAGCCTCGCGACGGAGAGTAAGTGGCGAAAGCTGCTGGTTGTGATCCCCGGTATCAATGTGGATTCGTTTTTTGATATTGAGACGTTATCTGCTGGGACGAACATGGCACTCGCTTATATGATTCGGCATCTCACCAAGTATGCTGATTTGCATTTTGCGGGTTCTCGGAACAGGAAGATCACGGATAGTGTATATGAAGTTGATATCGGTATTGATGATTTAGTTCGCCTCCGGTCAAAGATCGCGGAAACATATTACGGTATTCTAACGTTGCATCAAGATCACGAGCGGTGGCTTCTTCCGCTTTACCGATATCTGGAGTTTCCACCGATTCTGGTTCAGAATCATGCGCCGCGGGGGCATGGTGGGCAGGCGATCAATTCGATGCTGCGACACTATGCGGCGATGCGGGATTGTGATGGGTTCACAGCACCCTCGGATTATGTCCGTGACTTTTATGCCGATTACGTATGGGATCCGAGTTTCTTCAATACGTTGCCGAATGGTGTCGATTCAAAGTTGTTCCGTCCGATGGATAAAGCGGCAGCGAAGCGCGAAATTGCTGAATTGGTCGGAGACGAACGGATTGAGATCGCACCGACTGTCGGTTATCTCTCGCGGGTGCAATCGGAAAAAGGGGCATCCGTCTACTTGAAGTTGGCGGCGTTGAACCCGCATCTGATTTTTATGATTGCGGGACCGGATATGGGGAGATATGCGTCCCGTGAGGTTCCTAAAAACCTCGTGTATATCGGTTTCCATCCGCGTGAGAAGTTGCCGGTGATCTACAATGCATTTGATGTCTACTGTTTCCCATCAATGTCGGGTGAGGAGACGTTTGGACTAACGGTGCTGGAGGCGATGGCGTGTGGTGTGCCGCCTGTGGTTCCGAATTTCGATGGGGTGCCTTCCGTTGTTGGAGACGCTGGTTTAGTCGCCAATGCCGAAAATTTCGCCCACGACATCGCAACATTTGTGAGTTATCCCTGCCCGGTGGATTTTTCCGAAAAGATTAACACGCTGTTGAATGACACAGAAATGTGGCAGGCGTTTTCCGAAAGGGCGAGGGAACGGGCGGTTCTATTCACCTGGGATAAAACCGCAAGGCGGATTGTGCAATTATTTAAGATACTGCATCAAAAGAAAAAGTTAATCAACCGAAACAGGCTTTTGAATGTGTTCGCACCGGCACAACCGATAGAAGGTGAAGAACCAGAGGGACAGAACTGTAGGTCGGTTGTGTTGAGTATGAATACCCATTACGAGCGGTGTCTGATTCGAGATGCAGTGTACCCGCTGCCTGTCGAGGATGGACTGGTACTGAGCATTTTGAAAGCGCATACCGCGCGGGAAGCGGAGTCAATTCTTGCTGAATTGGTTGCCGATGAGACGGAGGCGCGGTCGATTCTTAGAAGGGTTCGCGGTTTAATCAATGCAACTGCGTGATTAATAGCCGTCAGCCGTCGGCTATCAGCCATCAGTTAAGAGGTTTTTGATTAAATCAAACGTTTCTTTGCTGATTGCTGACAGCCGATAGCCGATAGCCATTAAAGGAGACAAAATTATGCTATCTCGGCGGCGTTATCGATTAAAACGTCATCATAAATTTGAACAGGACGAGCGCAAGTATGTGGCGGACCTTGAAACGGGAGACCTTGTTCAGGTAAACGATGTGGAATGGGAGATTCTGGGGCGTTATGAATCTCAGACACCATATCAGATCGTGAAACGGTTGAAAGGGAAATACAAACTATCCGCTATCTTTGAAGGGATTGAACGTTTGGAACGGCTTGGGGGACAAGGCATCCTTTTAAGTCCGATCACTCAACCCGCAGCACCGATGACCGCGAATGGGAATCAGACAGATCGGATGCCGAAGTTATTAGTCCCTTTCCAGTTTACGAGGGAGAAGTCGGCGTTGGACTATCTTACAGGACTGAACCGCTACCAGTTTTTGCGGCACCTCTCGGCGTTCGCTGAGTTGGAAACATTGGCTTTTTCTGAGATAGGTGGCGAAAAACAGGAGATACCAGATTTCGACGAGGTTCGGGTTCGGAAGATAGATGTCCCAAAAAGCAGTGCTTTGGCAGCACCGTGGTATGCGCTTGATGGGTATGACGGCATTTTGCTTCTTTCGCAATTTTTGACAGACGATTTGTTATACTATCGGATGCCTGATGTCCCGATTGTTCACTGCATAGATGGTGCCCAGCAGCTGCTGCACGTTTTGCTGAAAACACTTCTGACACTCAGTGCGTTTCAGCGTTCAAAAGATACGTTGGTTGTCAAGGCATCCTGGATGAAGGCATGGCTGGCTGAATTGGAGATGCCGGTGGAAAACGTGCGCGTGATTCCGGATGGGATAGATGTTGTCGCGCCAATCGGCGATAAGGCGTTGGCAAAGCAGCACACCGCGGCTATCTTTGAGAAGCCGATGTTCATGAAGCAACCCGTTGTCGGATTGATCTCTGGATTTGAACCCAAGCGTGGCGCGGCGTGGATATCTGCGTTTGCGCGTGCCAACCCGCATCTCGCCATTTTTGTCTACGATGCGATGTTGGCGGAACGCTACCGCCATCCACCAGAGAATGTGGTCATTTTCCGTGCGGATGATGAGGAGACGCTATCGGTTTTACCAATATTTTTTCAGGCGTTGGATCTGGTGTGTTTCCCTGCGATGCCGGGGACTCCGCTCTCAATCGTCTTGGAGGCGATGGCGTTTGGTGCACCTTGCGTTGCGATGGCAAAGTATGGGATGCCAGAGGAGGTTGCGGGTGCCGGAGTCGCTGTGAAGGCAGACTGGAATCACTTTGGCAATTTCCGGGTGCCGATGGCGGAGTTATCAAAAACGATATACAAATGGTTGCAGCCTTCCCAGGTGCACCGGTTGTGTGAAAATTTTTCAGAGCGGATAATTCATCGACATACGCGGAAGGATGCTGTCCAAGCGATTGTCCGTGTGTTTGAAGAGAGTTTTCAACGAGAAACAGACGATTATTTAGGGGAAACCGAAAGAACGCTGTTCCCGCCGATTTTCTGTCGTCAGTATGAACCAGAGACGGGCGCGCTGAGGTCCTGCGTGTATCGATTGGGAATCAATAGAGACGATGATGATCTTGAAGCGGCTTTGGCGGAGGTGTTGGCTGAAGAACATACAGCTGCTGAAGTGGCATCGGTTTTCAAGCATTTCCAGCGGGAAAGTCCCGAATGTATATGATTATATGATTATGTTTCTCGTTGGAACCAAGTGTTTCCCAACTACGGTTGGGAGGCGTATCCCGCCGGGGTGAGATCCCCGGTAAAAGGGAGGAGGTGAATTTGATGAAAAAGAGTCTCCGCGGTAAAATCCGCGAATATATCCAGTCTGAAGAGGGTAAGGTGGGCGTGAAATCGCCACTGTCACTGGGTGTAGCAGCAGGCGGTCTTCTGTTGGGACATGCCATTGTCGGAACACCACGGGCAGAGGCACTGTGGTGTACAGAAGACCATCCGGTATGCCCTCCGAAGCACGTCTGCATGGATCCTTTCATTTGGAATGGCATGGATCATGTAGGGACATGTGTGCCAATTTAAGATGGGCTGTGGTGTGAACCGCCGCTTCTTCTTAACTTCTGAGCGTGTGTTGGTTTTTGCTGCCACACGCTCGGACATGCGATCCGTAATTGTGGACGGTTCATTATTCATGGTGTTTTTGTGGCGCGAACTGTTAAGTTTGTGGGAAAGTATTAGCTGCAGTATAATGGAGTTTGCTCTTAAATGTTCATTGTCAGAATCAGGATTTTCAGGACTACAGACGTTTATTGAGTTATTGAGAACGGACGTAATCCACGCGATAGTGTCCGAAAATTGACAATCGGAGAGTCGATATGAGATTGCTATTGATTTTTTTTCTAATTTTCTCGGTGCTGGTGTGTGCAGGGGTGTGTCAGGTTTTTGCTGAAGCCCCAACAGCACCGAAAATCCTGTTTACATCCCTCCGAGATGGCAATAGGGAGGTGTACATGATGAACCCGGATGGCTCCGAACAGGTGAACTTAACACAGCATCCCGCCGGTGATAGGGGTGCTGTGTGGTCTCCAACAGGTGAGCAGATTCTGTTTGTCTCGGATAGACGGGGAACACGTGCATGGGATCTGTATTTGATGAACCCTGATGGGTCTAATGTCCGGCGCGTCTTTAAAAAAAAAATAACGGCTTGGAGAGATAATCCAGCGTGGTCCCCCGATGGCAAACGGTTTGCTTACAATTACATGGACTGGGATCGTGGAAAGTTCGGTCTCTATCTTGGAACATTTGGAGAAGAGGATGCCGAACTTCTCCCGTATGGGCGTTCCCCTGCGTGGTCCCCCGATGGTTCAGAGATTGCCTACTCTGTCTCTCACCAATTTGGGTCTCGACTGACATTTATCGATGTTGACACACGAAAACGAGAACAACCGCTCCCCGATAAAGTGCTCTTGTGGCAATCCACTCCATCTTGGTCTGCTGTGGGAGATAAACTTGCGATTTCTGGGAACAAGCATCCGATACCTCCCATCTTGGATAAGGACCTGCACAGAGCATGGGCAAATAAACGCACCATCTACATTGTCAACCGCGATGGCACAGGTCTGCGTCAACTTGTTGAGGAAGCCGGTCCCCCTGCCCGGTGGCCTGTGTTATCGCCAGACAGCTCGGAGGTGCTTTATACACAGGAGATCAACGGGCGGTTCCAAATCTTCAAGCTTGATGTGAACAGCGGAATTCGGACGCAGTTGACACATGTTGGGGATATTTTTCAAGCGAATTATGACGGTGATTGGTTTGATCCGGCGTATGCGTTGCCGGTCTCACCGCAGCCGGAGTTGCTATCAACGACTTGGGGTGAACTGAAAAAGGAGTAGTATCTTAGGAGAAATCGGTATGAGATTGAAGATGATTTTTTCTCTAATTTTCTCGGTGCTGATGTGTGTGGGCGTGTGTCAGGTTTTTGCTGAAGCACCGACGACCCCGAAAATCCTGTTTACGTCCACACGAGATGGTAATGATGAGGTTTACATGATGAATCCCGATGGCTCCGAACAAGTGAACTTAACACAGCATCCCACCGAGGATTTTGAAGCCGCATGGTCTCCAACAGGTGAGCAGATTCTCTTTGTCTCCGATCGCGGCGGGGTGCGGGACCTGTATGTGATGGACGCGGATGGGTCGAATGTCCGGCGCGTCTTCAAGCGAAAAATAAAGGCTACTAAAAGAGGTCCGACGTGGTCTCCGGACGGCAAACGGTTTGCTTACGTTCATAGGGATTGGGATCGTCGAAAGTTCAGTCTCCATCTTGGGAGGTTTGGCGAGGAAGATGTCGAAAGCCTCCCGTATGTGGGTTCCCCTGCGTGGTCCCCGGATGGTTCAGAGATTGTGGGCAATGTCTCTCATGCCCTGGGATCTCGACTGACATTTATCAACCTTGACACACGCGATCGGGAACAACCGCTCCCCGATAAAACACTCCCGTGGCAATACCTTCCGTCCTGGTCTGCTGCGGGGGATAGACTTGCGATTACTGGGAACAAACATCCGAGGCCTGCCATCTTGGATAGGGACCTGCACGAGGCATGGAACGATAAATTCACTGTCTACCTTGTCAATCGCGACGGCACGGGTCTACGTCAACTTGTTGAGGAAGCCGGTCCCGATATAGGTGTCGCTGCGTTATCGCCGGACGGTTCAGAAGTGCTTTATGCACAGGAGATTAACGGAAATGAGCAACTCTTCAAGTTGGATATAAATACCGGGGTTCGGACGCAGCTGACGCATATTGGAGGTCCTTTTCATCAAGCAAATTTTCAAGGAGATTGGTTTGATCCAGCGTATGCGTTGCCGGTTTCCCCACAACCCGATCTGCTAACAACAACCTGGGGACAACTGAAAAAGGAGTAGGGTTTTTAGAAGAATAGTTATCAGTCATCAGTTTTCAGTTTTGGGTTTTGATTCACAAACACGGTCTTTGAAACCGTTCCTTTTTCTGAAGTACCAACGGCTTTAAAAGAAGATGTTGTTTATTCAAAAACCTTCTTTAACTGACAACTAATAACTGACGACTCGAAAAAGGAAAGATATTTGAATGTTATACGCAGATTTTGAGAAGGCATTTGAAGCGCGTTTGCAGACACACGCCGACGCGTATGTGAACGCCGTGGAATACCATCGCGTGCAGTTTGGACAGATGATTCAGTATTTGTTGCGGTCCATCTTGGAACAAACGGATACCCTGATAAAACAGTCTGATGTGGATTGGGCGCGCACGGAAGAAGTTGTGAGTGATATTCTCTATTGTGCGGATATGGATGTCGAGCAATTCTTGGCACTCGAAATTCCAAACGAGCTAACGGTGGATAGAGATTTTGAAGCGGTGAAGACGGAACTCTACGAAACGAAGTGTTATCCTGTTAGTGAACATTTGAACTATATCTCATTCCCGCCAGCTCTGGAGCGAAAGGCGTTTATTGGCAAGCACTTTGATCGTCTTAAAGCGGATTCATATTTCTGTGATCTGGGTTTCGGTCCTGGGGTGCTAACTGCGTTTATTTTACAGCAAGACGCTTCATGGTACGCTGCGGGTGTTGATATTAGCAAAGATTGCCTTCATCACGCACAGCGACTTTTGAAGAAAAAAGAGGTTTTGGGAAGAAGCAAGTTGTCGGTGGCAGATGTTCGTAGCCTCCCGTATCCTGATAACACTTTTGATATGGTTGTCGCGGTTGAGGTACTTGAGCATATCCCGGACCCCGAAACGGGTTTAGTGGAGGCGATGCGCGTGCTGAAACCGGGCGGATACGCGATGACAGCACTCCCAGTGCGACTGCCGCTGTGGATGCATCTCTATGATTTTGATACGCCTGACGAAGTTTTAGCACTCTACAAAAAAGTTGGGCTTGAGGTAGTTGACTTTGAGACGAAGGAGTTCCAACTTCAAGGGGGTTCCTTCGTGGATACATTCGCGTTGAGCGTGAATCCTTAGACGAAAGGTTTTTATTATACGATGTCGGTTTATGAATACTTTCTTATATTTTTAGCACTTATTTTCTGCATTTATGCGAGTTGGACAGATCTTAGGACACAGAAGATCCGCAACGTTTGTTCGCTCGGTCTTCTTTATGGGGGAACGTTGAGCCAATTGATGGCGTGGTATCTCGGCACGACAACGCCGCTCTATATCTTGGGTCTTTTCTTCGGGAGCGGCGTTA
Organism: Candidatus Poribacteria bacterium; assembly: GCA_003635195.1. GTDB lineage: Bacteria > Poribacteria > WGA-4E > WGA-4E > WGA-3G > WGA-3G. The sequence continues at coordinate 8,473 of PYIY01000010.1, forward strand.
TTGCGTTTGGATTTTATTGGTTCGGTGTCTTTTCACCCGGGGATTCCAAACTCTTTTGGGGGTTGTGTCTGATTTTCCCGCTATCACTTTTCAGGAACCTGAGCGGTAGCCTGAGTTTTCCGCCGTTGATCCTCGCGCTGAATATCGTTATTCCGTATTCGGTGGGACTGCTGGGATATCTACTTTACAAATTTGCGTTGATGCCGAACAAGTTGGCACTGCTTCGCGGTTTCGTGATGTCAAACTTCCAGGGCGCGGCGCTGCTCGAGAAACTTTTTAATTTGCTTTTCTTTATCGGTATCGCGACTGCGCTGACATCCCTATTAAAGCTGATAGGCTGGCAACCTGACCGATTTGTGAATCTAATTTTGGTCTTGGCGGCGTTTGCTTTGGCACAGAAACTATTGTCACCTGTTCCAAAGACACCGGTGTATTATGCGATTGTTGGGTTTGCGTGTGTTTGGCTTTCGATACGGTCAGCACCCTCTGTGCCAGCGTTGCTCTCTGGCTTCGCGTTTTTCTTGGGGCTGTATCTCATGGTGTTTGTTATTGCTAAACAGTTGGTCCTCGGTTTAGCGAGTCTCGCGTTAGATAATGCTGTTGACGTGAATGGTCTGCGGATCGGTATGATTCCAGCGGAGCTGATTGTTCGAGTAGCGGAGCCGGACGGTAGTGTCCGTTATGAGAAAAAACAGGTTGCGTTTTCAAGCGGTCAGGACGACAACGTCGTCATTTCACCGGATCCTGCAGGACTTGATGCCGAAGATATCGCGCACTTGCAAGACCTCGCGGCAGCAGGTGCACTTATGGAGTTTAAGAACCAGATAAAGATTCAACCGTCTATTCGCTTCGCCCCGGTAATTTCCATCGGTGCCCTTCTCACGGTCCTCTGCCAAGGACCATTCTATCTGAAGTTGATGCAGCTATTTTAATAGTTATCAGTTATCGGTTCGGTTTTTCTGCGAAAAACCTTTCAGTTTTCAGTTAAGAGGTCTTCGTTTAGCAGAACCCTCTTGTAACTGACAACTGATAACTGATAACTGACAACCATTACACGAAAGGATTACGAGTCAAAAGGTTTTGATTTAGTTTATTTTATGAAACGTGCAGTCTTAATTTTAGTGATTTTAACGGTGGCAGTAGCGTTGCCGCCGCTTTACTCCCAATGGTCGGAGTCCCAGAGGATCAAACAGATACAAGAAGTAAAACAACAAGCACGAACAGTTTTCGGGGATCGGTTAGAGACGGTTCTCTCAGAACTCGAAAGCGGCGAACCGCCTTCTGTGGTGATCCTGTATACCGGCGGCACGCAGAGCCATCTCGAACCGTGCGGGTGTTACCAAGAACAGTCGGGTGGATTGCCGAGACGTGCTTATGCTATAGAGCAATTTCAGAAGCGCGGGTTTTCGACGCTTTTGGTGGATGCCGGAAACATCTTTTACGGAAAAGAGGAAATTGATGCGAAGCGATGCGAGGTCAACCTGAAGGCGATGTCCACAATGGAATACGATGCCGTTGCACTCAGTGAATCGGATCTCGCTTATGATGATGCCTATCTGAACCGTCAGCGTGCTGTTGCGACGTTTCCGTTCTTAGCACCTGATGCGGGGCGCGGCAATTTCACGCAGCCGTTCATCATTACACAAGCACGACAGCATACCATCGGTTTTGTTGTAGGTGAGACAAACGAGGAAGTAGTATCACAGGCAGATATTGTTGTGGCTTTAGGGGAGCCTGAGAATCCAGAACATATTGATGTTGTCATCTATCCAGACGAGATTGAGGCAACGGCGTCTGACGACGTACCGCTTTATGTCGGTTGTAAATCTGAAGGCAGGACGTTGAGTGCCTTAGCACTTTGGATGGATGCGAATGGAAAACTAACACGTCACTACGCCACAGAAGTGGCGTTGACAGGCGATGTCAACGAGGATGAATCAATCCGTCAGCTGCTCACGGATTTCTATCGAGATGTTGCAATTGAAAGTCCGTTGCAGGATTCACAGCTTTTTGCTGAGCAACTCTTAGAACAGCAGTCGGGTAACGGGTACGTCTCAGCGACAGCGTGTCAGCGATGTCATGAACAGGAATATCTGCAGTGGTCTGCGACGCGGCACGCCTTCGCTTACGAAACGCTTTTGAAAAAGGAGCGATACTTTGACGCAGGGTGTGTCTCCTGCCATACGACTGGGTTTGGATATTCGACCGGATTTCAGATCGGAGACTCGGATTCAACGCTCAAAGGGGTGCAATGTGAAACGTGTCACGGTCCGGGCAAGCAGCACGTCGGCAACCCGAAGAAAACCAATATCCGCAGTGGTGCGGATACTTCGCTCTGTTTGCAATGCCACGATACAAAACATTCCCCCGGTTTCGAGGAGGTGGTGGCACTGCATAGCAAGGATGTCAACCATAGCCGCGCGCCGATGAACTTAGAGGAACTCTTAGCGTCCCGCATCGCACGAATGGGGAAGCCGACGTTGGAGTTGTTTGTGATGAGTTATTGCCCTTTCGGTGTTCAGGCGGAAGAAAAAGTTATTCCAATCGTGAAAAAATTTGGCGACGCGATTGATTTCAAGCTCCAGTTTATCGCAGAAGAAAAGGAGGAGACTTCCGCACAAGACATAACGCCGTTTACGAGTCTTCACGGTTACCCGGAAGTCGCAGAGAATATCCGGCAGCTCCTGATAGCACAAGAGTATCCTGATCGGTATCTTGACTATATTTTGTGCCGCGGCAAAAAACTTGATAAAAGTTGGGAGGATTGCGCGCAGAAACTCAGTATTGATGTGGCGAGGATTCAAGCGTTATTTGATACAGCGGAAGCAGAGCAGCTTTTCCGGGAAAATATTACGCGTGCTGCTGAGTTGGGGATTAAAGCGTCTCCAACGATTTTGGTGGATAACCACAAATTTGGAGCGAATCAGTTACTACGGGCGAGTGGAACGCCCTGCCAGTAGAAAAGGTTTATGGACTTAAACGCAACTCTGTGAGTTGGGTCAGTTTTTAAACATTTTCAGCGGGGCAGCTCTACTCTTACTTGCGAGGCACTCGTGCTGAAAATGGGTTTCCTGACAGCGATGTGGAAACTAATCCCGCTGGATAAGAGCACCAGCAGAAAGGAGAACCCATAAATGAAGCATGACATCCGTAGTAAGATCAGTGACTTCCTTAAATCTGAGGAAGGGCGTGTTGGTGCTAAATCACCGTTGGCATTGGGCGTGGCGAGCGCGAGCGTGTTGTTGGCACAGATGATGGCTACGCCGTCCGCGCAAGCACATATGGAGTGTGCTCCTGGGAGCTGCCCCGAGGGTGAGTATTGTGTGGCTCAGTGTGACGGAACATGGCGTTTAGGCACTTGTATCGGTACAGTGCACAGTCACTGTGAATCATTGTAATTCTTGATTGGGTTATCTAAGGATTTATTAATTTATGGATAACCCGTTACTGGGCGGTTCGCTGTCTGTGATTGGGGACCGCCATCTCAGCAACCTTGAAAGCGATATTAGATGAATCTTGATATTTTCCGTGCGTATGATGTCCGTGGCATTTTTGGTGTGGACTTTGAACCGAAGGATTTTTATCGGATTGCGTGTGCCTACACCGACTGCTTTCAACCGAAAACTGTTGCAATTGGGCACGATGTCCGCGAGCATTCACTTGAATTGTGGCGGCAGGTTGCGCTGGGTTTTCAAGATTCGGGCGTTGATGTTTTGGATCTTGGTCGGATTTCAACGGATATGCTGTATTTCGCCGTGGCGCATTATCAGATGGATGGCGGCGTTGTAATCACCGCATCTCACAACCCGGCTGCGTTCAACGGTATGAAACTGGTTGGGCAGCACGCCGTGCCGATTTCCGCTGATACTGGACTACTTGCGGTGCGTGATGCCGTTGAGAGGGGAACCTCGTTTGCGAAACAGAACAGACACTGCCGAGGGAACCTTTGGGCAATACCGTTTCTGGATGCCTACTTATCGCACCTTCGCTCGTTTGTGGATTTGCGAGGGTTGTCCGAAAAGCGAATTGTTCTCAACGCCAATGGTGGACTTGCGGGGCAGATCGCTGATCGGTTATTGGTAGATACACCAATTCAGGTGTGTCAGCGATTGTTTACGGAGCCAGATGGAAGTTTCGCAGAGATTCCTGGGGGTAGACCCGACCCGCTGAGACCGGAGAATCGGGAATTGACGACAGCAGTAACTCAGCAAACAGGAGCGGACTTCGCAGTGGCATGGGATGCGGATGCCGATAGGTGCTTTTTCTTTGATGAGACGGGGGCGTTTGTTGAGGGTTGCTATATCACGGCGTTACTTGCGGAAAAACTTCTTCGGCGGCAGAGAGGTGGTGTCATTTTTGATCCGAGAGCGGTGTGGGCGGTAGAGGATGCTGTCGTTTCTAATAAGGGTAGACCGATTTTGAGTCGGTGTGGGCACTCGTTTATCAAAGCGGGTATGCGAGAAAGTCAGGCACTTTTTGCTGGAGAGGCGAGTGGACACTACTATTTCCGATTGACCAAGAACTTAGAAGAAACACCCAAGCAAAACACTACAGATAATTTTGCTAAGGCGCGAGTTCTTGGTCAAAATTTCTATGCCGATAACGGGATGATCCCGTTTCTGCTGGTGCTTGAATATCTAAGCGTCCAAAAAATGTCGCTGGCTGAAGTCGTGAATCCTTTGCGAGCGGCGTATCCGGTCTCCGGTGAGATCAACTACGCATTTGAAACTGACTGTCAAATGCGAGATGCACTGGCTGCAGTCAACGATGTGATCCGCTGTTGGGGTGATCCGTGCCTTGAAGCACCGATTGATGGTTTATCTGTGAGATTCCTGTCGAGTTCTGGTAATCTGGCGCGTGGCAGTTGGCGGTTCAATCTCCGAGAGTCAAACACAGAACCGCTGCTGCGACTGAACGTTGAAACCATTGGGGACGAGGACCTTCTCATTGCGAAAACGATGCAAATTAGTGAGAAACTTGAGAGCATCGGGGGCAGACGAGAAACGAAATTCCGATGGGAGACTGAAAAGTTTGCTTAAAAAAACACGAATTTGAACTAATTTCTTTAGCTTTCTCTATTTTTTGTCACATTATGCACGTTTTTTGCCGAAAATTATGGTCTTTAATAGAGATGATCGGATGGTTCAGATTTAAGGATTTCGGTTTGCTATTGTGTATGGTATACTCTTAACGATAAAAGAAAAATCTGTTTTGTACCGACATACGGCAAGTTACTTCAAGGATAGCTCTGTTCGTTGATGATGGAGAATTTAATCATGGAAAATGATGCACAATTGATCTACAGGGTTTTAGCAGGCGATGAGGAAGCATTCACTGCTTTAGTCCGAAAACATCAACAAAGTGTTCACGCACTTGCTTGGAAGCGGGTTGGTGATTTTCATTTTGCCGAAGAGATTACGCAGGACACCTTCCTTCAAGCATACAAGAAACTCTCAACGCTCAAGAACCCCAGTCAGTTTTCTGGGTGGCTTTATGTTATTGCGAATCGACGTTGTAATAAGTGGCTCCTAAAGAACAAATCCGCAGTAAAATCGCTGGAGGATGTCCCCATGGTAGAAATAGAGAACACCTTTTATGAACGTTATGTATCGGAGCAAAACGAAGAGGAAGCTCACACGCATCGCCAAAAACTCGTTAGGAAACTTCTGGCCAAACTGCCAGAGAGCGAACGCACCGTCATGACGCTCTACTATCTCGGCGAAATGACCACAAAGGAGATTAGCAAGTTTCTCGGAGTATCGGTCCACACGATTACGAGTCGGCTCCAGCGGGCACGAAAGCGTCTACAACAGGACGAAGAGTTTCTGGTTCAGGAGATACTCGGGGGTGTCCAATTATCTAATAGTCTCACGGAGGACATCGCTCGGAAAGTTGCGGATGTGAAGTTGACACCACCTGCGAATTGGAAACCTTTTATACCGTGGACGGCTCTTGGTGGAGCAGTGGCTTTGGTGCTGCTGCTGCTAAGCGCGAGCAATCAATACCTTTTGCGTTTCCAAAAGCCGTATAGTTTTGAGGCAGAATCCGAACGGACGATTGAAATT
>PYIY01000011.1 GCA_003635195.1 Candidatus Poribacteria bacterium
CCAGAAGATATTGAAAAACGACGCTTTGAGAACCTACACACCCAGGCAAACGCACATCTTGATACGCACATAGAGGTTGAAACATCACACGGGTTTACCACAACACGCACACTCACAGTCAGCACACTCTTGACAGATTACATCAAATGGCCAGGACTCGCTCAGGTTTATCAATATAAATCTCTGCGGGAGAATACAAAAACAGCCGAGATCACCTATCAGACGCAATATGGCATCACAAGCCTCGCACCAGAAGTCGCATCCGCAAAAGACTTACTCAAACTCCGACGTGAACATTGGACCATAGAGAACAAGGTGCATTGGGTGCGAGACAACGTTCTCGGTGAGGACGCTTCACAGGCAAGAACGGGGAATCTCCCACACGTCATGGCAGCATTACGAAACACTGCCCTGTCGGTCTTACGCTTTGATGGACAGAAAAAGATCGCTGAAACACTGCGATTTTTCGCTTCAGAACCTAAACTCGCAGTTAACCTCATCCAGTGAGAAATCTTAAAACTAAATAACCCTGTTCTTCCCAGCTTCCACCCTTGCACTCTTACTTCAAACTATGCTATAATACCAATTACAGCGAAACTGAATGTTTCCGCCAAATATTAAGGAGCCACTTCATGAAAACATTGTTTAGAACGTGTGTTTTACTGATTATTGGTTTAGTCGCAATCTACATTGCCGGCTGCGGTGAGGACGTTGAACAGGAGATGGACCCCGTAGCGTTTGACACGGAACCCACTCGCGAAGAGCCTTCTGAACGGGTTGCGGCCGATGGAAAACCCATCACAGCCACCGATGCGACCTTTGAAGCCGTTGTGTTGGAATCAGAAATGCCGGTCGTGCTTGAATTTTGGGCAGTTTGGTGAGGGGCATGCCGGTTCATGAAACCGACCGTTGATGCAGTCGCATCAGAACATCGTGAAAATTTTATCGTGGCAAGATTGGATATTGATGATAACCCCAAGACCCTAAGAAAGTACGGAGTCCGTAGCATCCCGACTTACATTGTCTTCAGTGATGGCGAAGTCGTAGGGGAATTTGTCGGAGCAATGCCCGAAGCCGCTTTTGTCCAGCAAATCCTTGATGCCTTGAAATAGCAAGATAGACAGTGGAGTTATAACACGTCCTACACTGGCGAAATTGTTACAAGGAGATTCCTTCACATGGCGTATAGCAATTTTACCTTAGACACAGCACTGGAAGCGTTTGATTTAGAAGAGGTTGATGCTGCCGGTATCTTCGCTGCCAGTGAACCGGTGAAGCCGAGTGCGCTGCTCACTTCCGTGTTAGCGCGGAACATACCCTTAGCCCTTGCTGTGGGCACAGAAAAAGTCAAATCAGAGTTAATTGTCGCTAATGTCCTCGTTGAACTCCGTGAACAATTGGAGCACCGCGTCAGTTTTTTTTCAGGGATTGAGTTCAACGTTGATGCCGATGCCGGCCTTACCGGTGTGTGTGATTTTATGATAAGCCTCTCGCCACGCCAATTTTCTTTAAAGGCACCTATCATCATCCTTGTTGAGGCGAAAAAGGATGACTTCCTGGTTGGACTCGGACAGTGCGTTGCGGAAATGGTCGCTGCACAACGTTTTAACGCGGAGGAAGGGAATGACATCGCTTGCATTTATGGGACCATCACATCCGGGATAGATTGGGTCTTTCTCAAATTGGTGGGAAAGAAACTCTGCATTGACATGGCTGCTTATCAAATCTCACAGTGTGACAAAATTCTCGGTATCCTCACAAGTATGGTTGAACAAAAGGCGTGAGAACAATAAAGAAACGCATCGGAAATTATGATCATGGCACAACAAAACATAACACTCCAAAAAATTGATGAATACCGCTGGCGTATCCCGAAAAGTTACATGAAAGGTATGCGCGTAGATGGCATCGTCTATGCCAACGAGAAACTCCTTGAGCATGCAAAAAGCGACGAGGCGTTGCAGCAAGTCGCAAATGTTGCACATCTGCCCGGCATCGTCAAACACTCGCTCGCAATGCCCGACTTACACTGGGGATACGGTTTCGTCATTGGTGGTGTCGCTGCGACCGATCCGAAGGCAGATGGTGTGGTCTCTCCCGGCGGCATCGGGTACGACATCAATTGCGGGGTCCGTCTCATCCGAACAAACCTTGATGTTTCGCAGCTTGAAGGGAAACGGAAAGCACTCATCGGCAAATTGTTTGAGAACGTTCCCTGCGGTGTCGGCTCCAGCGGCACGATTCGGCTTACTGTCCAAGAAGAGCGGCGGATGTTGGAAAAAGGGGCACTGTGGGCAATTGAGCGGGAATACGGACACCCGCACGACCTTACCTTCACCGAAGCGACCGGGTTCCTCCAACACGCCAACGCCGACGCTGCGAGTCAACGCGCCTTGGAACGCGGCAAAAACCAGCTCGGCACCCTCGGCTCCGGTAACCATTTCCTTGAAGTCCAAGCAGTTGATCGTATCTTTTACCGAGAAGCCGCCGATGCGATGGGATTAAGCGAAGGCAACATCTGTGTCATGATTCATACCGGGTCACGCGGCTTCGGCTACCAAATCTGCGATGAACACGTCAAGAGTTGGGTCAAAGTCGCCGAAAGATACGGCATCAAGCTCCCTGACCGACAACTCGCCTCCGCACCGATTAACTCACCAGAGGGACAGGCCTACATCACCGCGATGGCGTGTAGTGCAAACTACGCATGGAACAATCGGCAGTGTATTATGCACCTCGTCCGCCGGACCTTCATGCAATTTTTTGACACGACAGAAGATGAGCTCGGTTTGGAACTCGTCTACGATGTCGCACACAACATCGGAAAGTTTGAAAAACACACCGTTGATGGCGAGGAACGCGAACTCTTTATCCACCGCAAAGGCGCGACGCGCGCATTTCCCGCAGGACATCCGGAGATTCCCGAAAAGTACCAATCAGTCGGGCAGCCTGTGCTAATTCCCGGCGATATGGGGACCGCTTCTTACGTGCTTGTCGGCGACCCGGGTGCGATGGCGGAGACGTGGGGCACCACCTGCCACGGTGCCGGTAGAGTCCTCTCACGGCGGAAAGCGATCGCCTTAACCAAAGGACGTTCTATCCAAAAGGATTTGGAAGCACAAGGCATCTACGTCCGCGCCGAAGGCAGACGTACCCTCCAAGAAGAGGTACCTGAGGCTTACAAGGATGTTGATGAGGTTGTCCGTGTCGTTGACAAAGCAGGACTTTCGCGGCGGGTCGCACGCCTCCGACCCATCGGAGTCGTAAAAGGTTAATGTTTTTCCGAATTGTTAATATTTTGTAACCTTGTTTAGCCTCCTGCCGTTACTAAAAGTAGTGTCTATTTTTTAATCATAGCATGACCAAAAAACGGGCAATGTTGGCGCGCGTGTTGCCTAAAATAGACACTTTCCGATTGGCACGGAAATTGCATATATTTTGATAAGCCTCCTTGGGTAAGCCGGAAGCATAGTTCCTGAAGGGCGTAATTTGCAAGCTGATATTGCATGCGTTAGGTTAGCATCCCTGAAACCTTGCAACCTTTTAGGAAGTGGCTTCCGGCTCCTTTTTTTCTCTTTCCAACAAAATTTCCCTTGCCTCTCTCCCTTAACCCCTATATAATGCAAAGGAGTAGGCACGCGCCGTGGGTTCTCCGTCCACAAATGGCAACCATACTACGGGACTAAATTGACCCCTATGGTGTGGTTAGGAAACCAGACCATAGGTCTCAATTTAGGGGATCCCAGGCCCGGTAGGTTCGATTTTGCGGTGTACCATAAGTATCAATTTTAGAAAAATAACCGCCTCGGCCCCAGGCCCGGTAGGTTCGGTTTCCCAACCGAACCGGATACTACGCGGAAACCTTGAAGACTTCACAACCTTCTTTCGTCCCGTAGGGTTTATTTCCTTGGTGTCTTTGCTTGGGGTGTTTTTGCTTACAAGAAATACCCTATCAAAAACGGTATTTCTGCGGATTGATAGGGGTGTTTTTGCTTGGGTGTTTTTGCTTGGGTGTTTCTGCGTATTCTGCGTATTGCTTGGTGTCTTTGCTTGGGTATTTCTGCGTATTTCTGCGTATTTCTTCGGATTTCTTCGGCATGTTTATAGCAGCTGTATCAAACAAGGAGCCAAGCCCTATAAGGGCGGCATGTTTATGTGTTATACGGTAATCGGGATACTGGTATCAATTATGTTTACAATACAAGCAACTGCCGACCGATTTGAGAATTTCGGTGTTGATCCAAACTGGGAAGGCAGAGGGAACCGGACTGCCGAAGAACATGCCCGAACCGTTGTGCAAGACTTCGGCTACAGTCGCACAAACTATGTCGGTGGTAAGACCCTCGGTGAGATCGGTGGACGCATCTCGCGTTCACTGACACCCGCGACTTACGCCACCGTTATCCCCACAAAAACGCTCAATGACCACTTCACAGCATCTGGCAAATTCGCTGTTACCGAAGCAGACGGCAGTAGCGGGATGCTGATTGGCTGGTTCAATACCGATTCGAGAGGTTGGAGAACCCCCAATTCGCTGGCGTTCCGATTGGACGGCAACGGCGGAAAATACTGGGTCTTCTTTGAATACGGGACGCAAAATTATCTGACCGGAAGCGGCGCAACTTTTGAAGGCGAACGCTATCAGACAACGAAAACGCCACCAGAGCAGGCGGACGGCACAGTGCATACATGGTCGCTGACCTACGACCCGAATGGTGCTGCAGGCGATGGTGAGATAACCTTTGTGATGGATGGCAATACTTATACGGTACCACTGGCACCCGGACACAAAACTGATGGTGCGACTTTCAATCGCTTCGGGATGGTGAACATGCAGATTGCTGGGAAGGGGATGAACGTCTACCTTGATGACCTGAGCATTGATGGAGAATCGAACGATTTTACCGATGATCCGGGTTGGGAGGAAAACGGCAACCGCATCACATTTGATGACCGCGAAATCCGACCCTACCATAACTTCGGATGGAGTCAAACGAACCACGCCGGTGGAACGCTTGGCGAAATTGGCGGGCTGATTTGGCGCGCCGATGAGAGAAAACCTGAGCAGGCAGGATATTATGCCGATCGAATCGGTCATCTGACGATGGATCACGCACTTGAGGCATCAGGAAAAGTCGCAATGCTTCGGGCGAGTGCTGACAGTGCCGTGCTTATCGGGTGGTTCAACGCTGAAACCTATATCGGTGCCCCACCGAGCAACTTTATCGGCATCATGGTCGAGGGACCCAGTCGTATCGGCCATTACTTCCGTCCCGTCTACGCCAACGCCGAAGGTCAGTCCGAGATCATGCAGACGGGACCCGTGATTAAACCTTCTCGTACATCGCATCAGTGGCGACTCTCTTACGCACCAGATGCCAATAATGGAGACGGACAGGTGACTGTCACGTTCAATAACGAAACAATCTCACTGAATCTCAAAGCCGGTGTTCGCTCGGGTGGCGCGGTTTTTGATCGGTTCGGCATCCTTTCCTTTCAGCGCGGCGGACATTTCGTCGATATCTATTTTGATGATGTGTCCTATACCGTCCAATCGAAGTGATACTTTGTGATTTTTTCTAAAATTAACCGAGGATATTCATAAATCGTCAGGGCATTGGCATCGGTTCAGAAGAGTTGCGCGGTGGCATATACTTTGTACCATAATCTGTTAGATTGTGGTCTTTCGGGACACGGGTGATTCTATCGCGTCTAACGGTTTCCCACAAACTAAATGAAGTTGAATTATTTAAATCGGTAATCCTGATTTTCCCCAGGCCCGATGGGGGCGGTTTGCAACCGACATTTAATTATCAAACTCCCAGAATTTTTACTAAATTTATTTCCTTTTCCCTAAAACTACTGTATAATAGTGGTCAGAATGGTCTTTATAATTTGATAATTGAAATAATAACAAAAATCGACTATTTATAACCCAAGTCGCTGGTTGTCCGTCTAAGCGGACCCAACATCTCACTTTTATCAAACGCGTGTTGAAAAAAGATGTGTTATACTCTTGAATTATAGGACTATCCGCTTTTTTTTCAAATTATGCACCCTTTGCTCTTAAAAATAGTCTCTTTAATAGTTGGATAATAATGCCATGCCGATACGCGCGACATAATATAATAACCGGTTTGAATCATTTAATAAAATCCGCGACATTCGCGGTCAAGTCTAAAAATTGCCAATCGGAGAAACCGATATGAAATTGAAGTTGATTTTTTCTATTATCCTCTTAGTGCTGATGTGTGGAACGATGCGTCCGCTTTTTGCGAAAGCCCCGGAAACTGCCAAAATCGTATTTACATCAAGGCGTGATGGCAATTTTGAGATTTATAGCATGAACCCGGATGGATCTGATCAGAAAAACTTAACCCAGCACCGTGCCAGGGATTCCGCGCCTGTCTGGTCGCCGACGGGTGAACAGATTCTTTTCGTCTCGGATCGAGGCGGGATAGAGGATCTCTACCTCATGGATACAGATGGAACGAATGTGCGTCAGGTCTTCAAAAAATTAATAGGCAGAGAGTTTCCCACGTGGTCGCCTGATGGAAAAGCGGTCGCTTATCAACGATTTCACACATTCTCTATCTACACCGCCTCAATTGATGGAAAAGATGAGACAAAAGTTGCGGATGGCTTATGGCCCGCGTGGTCTCCTAACGGTTCTGAGATCGCCTTTATGGCAGCCAAGTTCGTTTGGGTTGAAAACGGAAATCTCCAAGCACCGAATGTCAGCGTCCAGATTATCAATTTACAAACGCATGTAGAAGAGAAGCTGCTTCCGGGGAAGATTGGGATGTTTGATCCAACTTGGGCACCCGATGGTACGCAAATAGCCTTTTCGTGGCGTAGTGTTCTTTTTGAAGGTAAAGCGGGAGAGCGTGTTAGGGGTATCTATGTTGTGAACCGAGATGGGAGGGGACTCAGAAAGATTATTGATGCCGAAGATGCCGTCGCGTCAGTGTTTAACCCTACCTGGTCCCCGGACGGGAATGAACTTATTTACAACAAGGGGATTGGTGGTGTCAGAGACCTCTTCAAAATCGCTTTGGACGATCGTGTTCCAGAACGACTCACACGCCGACAGGGTGATAATTTCAACGCGGATTGGTTCGATCCGGCGTATGCCTTGCCGGTATCGCCACAACCGGCGTTGCTAACAACGACATGGGGCGAACTGAAAACGGAGAATCCGAATGGTAGAAAATGATGTTCAATTAATCTACAGAACGTTATCCGGTGATGAGACGGCGTTCACTGCTTTAGTCCGAAAATACCAAAAGGGTGTCCACGCACTCGCATGGCGGAAAGTTGGCGATTTTCATATCGCTGAAGAGATTACACAAGATACCTTCCTCCAAGTCCACAAAAAACTCACGACACTTCAAAACCCCAACCAGTTTGCAGGGTGGTTATATGTAATCACGAATCGGATGTGCATTCGGTGGTTCAAAAATAAAAAACCGACAATGCTATCGCTGGAAAAAATATCCCGCACAGAAGTAGACAAATCTTCTTATAAACATTATATATTGGAGCAACGAGAGACAGAAGCAGCGGAACATCGCTACGAAATGGTTAAGGAACTACTGAAAAAACTACCCGAAAGTGAACGGACCGTCGTAACACTCCACTATCTCGGCGAGATGACGGCGAAGGAGATTGGCAATTTCTTAGGCGTATCCGCGAACACGATTAAGAGTCGGCTCCAACGGGCAAGAAAACGTTTACGGTCACAGAACGAAGAATCCTTAGTCCGTGAGGTGCTTGGGAGTTTCCAATTATCTACGAACCTAACAGAGAACATCACGCGGCACGTTGCCGATCTGAAACTGACCCCACCGCAGGTCGGGAAACCGTTGCTACCGTGGGCGGCTTTTGGCACGGCTGTGCTTTTGATAGTTTTGATGCTCGGTACGCATAATCAGTATCTCGCGCACTTCCAGCAGCCATATAGTTTTGAAGCAGAATCTGAACCGACGGTTGAAATCGTTGACGCACCTATCACGCTTCATCTGCTTTCCAAACCGGCTGTCCGAAATCAGATTGGGCGTGCTGCTACCGCCACTAAAAACATCGGAACCGACTTACGGACTTCTGAGACCGCTGTCGCAACGACGGCAACGGCGGAGTTACCCACTACATTTTCGACTGCGCCGTGGACACAGATGAATGGACCCGCAGGTGGACTTGTGTTCGACATCTTTGAGACATCTAAAAGAACACTCTACGTTAATTCGTCAATTGGGGTCTACAGATTAACAGCAGATGCGACTGTGTGGACACTCGTAAATGGTGATACCTCAATTGAGCAACTCCGTATGCCTATGGCAGAGCATGCAGGCACCCTCTATATCGTCTCTGCCAATGAACTATTGGCTTCAACCGATGATGGCGAGACGTGGAACGCATTAGGTGCACGACCCGAAGGACACCCTGCTGAACTCATTGTAATAGATGCAGCAGAGGGACGCAGCGCACACAAGCCGGTTACAATGTATCTTGCCTTTTGGGATAACGGCATCTTCCGATCTACCGATGCTGGAAAACGCTGGATACCCGTGAACAACGGGGTGACGGGTAAAAAGATTTACGAACTCGTTGCGATTGAAGGGACGGTCTTCACCGGCACAGACAGAGGTCTCTACCGTCTTAACGCCGATGTTTGGGAACAGTTGCCGGTGGATACAACCAGAGCCGTACACGGATTGGCGGTTTTTGAAGATACGCTCTATGTCGGAACAGGTCCCAAAATTGACGAGCGAATGCCAGCTGATTCACGGAGAGGCAGAATTTTCAAATCAAGCGATCTCGGAACGTCGTGGACTGAGATAACGCCTAAAGACGAAGACTATCCCCTTACAGCAGTTGGGACCCCGATGGCTGTTAGGCACGAAACGATCTTAGTCCGCGGTTTCTGGCTATTTCGTTCAAAAGATAACGGGATGACTTGGACAAATCTCGGATTTGACCAAGATTTCTTTACGTATTTAGTATTCGATGAAAATACCTATTATAAGACCGGAAACTACGGTGTCTATCGCACAACCGACGCGGGTGAATCGTGGCATCATTTTATGGAGGGGATCGTCGGCACCGGAGCACGAGATCTGGTGGTATTCAATAATAGCCTCTATGTACATGCTGACGGCAATATGGTTCAATCTGCTGATGACGGCGAATCTTGGATGCCTGTTCCAGTTGATTACGCCGAACGAGCATCTGAACCATCAAAAAGAGAACCACCTAACAGCGACTTTGATCCTGATTCAAAGTTTGTGAGTGTTGACAACGTTTTTTATAGTATTGCGTATAGGCGAGACAACCTCCGTATTTTCCAGTTATCTGATGATAATACGTTTATCCCTGTTCAAGGCGTACCTGATTTTGGTGAGACAAATCTGTCTCCTGCAGTGCTAAAGGAGATTGCGGTAGCACAGGGGATGTCCTTTTCTGGTGATCCTGAAAAGGACCGTAAATTGATGATTGATTTGTCCTTTCATGAAAGCTATGGAAGAGTGGGCGCGTTTGCGGTCAGCGGCGGGACGTTCTATGTAGAATACAAGCGGAAACTCTTCAAATGGGAACCAGGCGACCCCGAATGGAAAAATACCGGTTTAATAGATACCGGGAAACGTCCTAATGACGGTTCAAAAAATGGATTCAAATTGGCGGTCTCAGCGGAAACCGTCTACGTCGGGAAGCGAGACGGTAGCCTCTTTCAGTCGCTTGATGGCGGGGACAATTGGCGCGACATTACACCGAGTCTGCCCCTGCGTTTTACCCAGTTCAAGGAGATCGTTTTTGTCAATTCAACGGCTTACGTCGCAACGGACAGCGGTATTCTAACTTCACAAACCGGCGCACACTGGCGTGTCCTGACCGATACCGCAGGTGAGCGTATCGTTATAGACAGGTTTGCCGTTGGTGGCACCAGTGTTTATGGTGCTGGCGATGCCGGTGTCTATCGTCTGGATGACCGTAGACAATCAGAACAGATTTATCCAAGCGTGCCAGATAAAGTCTTATCTCTCGCCGTTAAGAACGACAAACTTTATATTGTCACCAAACATCACGGGATGTTTCAAATCCCACTTGCGGAAGTGGGAGACAACTTATCTCGTAAATAGGGAAAACAAAATGCGTAGTAAAGATCTTTGTATGAAGATCAAATTTTTAAACCGGTCGATGTAGGAGCCCGGTAGGTTCGGTTTCATGAAGATTAAATAAATATTTCGGTAATTCTACGCTTTCTCCAGGCCCGGTAGGGTTTTTGATAGGGTGTTTCTTCACGGTTTCCCAGAAGAAATCCGCAGAAATACCGAACCGGGCTTCACCAAGAAATTACCGATTTAAAAAATTAAACTTCATCAAACCGAACTGGGCATAACCAAAAACAGTAGATGCTTTTAATAGGAAAACGAAATGAAACGCTTTCTGATAGTATTTTTGCTATGCGTCACAACAAGCATTCATGCTAAAGAAATATGTGAGATTGATAGAGAAAGTGTCGTAGCACGTGTCATCAATCGGTCATATCCTTCGGTTGTTGCATCAACAGAACATGTCATTTTCAACAAGCCACCCCCTGATAGTGAATGGGACTGGTCATACCATAAAGAAATGCTATCACACGTAGATTTATATTGGCAACTCAACTTCAGGGGGCTTGGATTTCAAATGTTTACACCTAAAGGCCCCAAAATAGTGACTGGAGAAGTAGAACATATCTTGTATGAAAAAAGCCAAATACAGGTTCTAAATCCAGACTTCCTACTTCTTGCATCTCTGTACTATTATGGGGCTCACCCATCAGACCACTATCCCGAGGATTGGCAGTATTGGCTCAGCGATGAAGATGGAAATAGAATTCAAGACACACCCTGGTAAGAACTACTCATAGACTACACCCTTCCGGGTGCTGAAGATCATTTCGTCCAAATGGCGGTTGCGGTAGCAGAGTGTGGTATCTTTGACGGTATTTTTATGGATCTGTGGAGTGAAAGAGCAGAAGCTGCACCGGGGCCGGACGGAATAGCACATCTGTATCACGGCAATCGTGTGGAGGCACTCGTTTCACTGGTCAAACGTATCCGTGAAGCCGTCGGCGACGATTTTCTCATTATTGTCAATACGCGCACCGAGAAAATTCCACGTTCCGCACCGTATGTCAATGGTGCGTTCATAGAAACGTGGGATGCCGCGTATCCTCGCGAAAGGATACTTGAAATTGAGAAGGCGTTGTCATGGTATGAAGCAAACCTCAGATACCCGCAAGTCAACTGTTTAGATATTGCGAAAAGTCCAAGCGAACCTTGGGACTCCCCAGCCAACCGGCAATTGGTACGAGCCTTCACAACGCTTGGTCTGACGCATTCTAATGGCTATATTTTAATTAACGGGAAACCACAGGATTATGGTGGTCATTTCTGGTATCCGTTCTTTGATGCGCCTCTCGGTCGCCCGATCGGAGCGAAAGGTGAAACCTATAAGAATAGGGATGGGCTGTTTATCCGCGAGTTCACCAATGGCTGGGCGGTGTATAACCGGTCCGGCAAAGTACAGGTGATCGAACTTCCGCAGGAGGTTTCCAGCTGGTCGAGCGGTGTAAAAGATAAACGCCGGCATACGTTGGCAGATTTGGATGGCGAAATCTATTTGAAGGCGGAAGCCCCTCCTGCGGCGGATGTAAACGGTGATGGTGTTGTCAATATACAGGATTTGGTGATTGTGGCGAATGCGTTTTAGATGTGATTTATCCTATGGATGTTCGTGTAGAACGGAGGGGACAAATGTTAATGAAATTTCTAATCATTGTAACAGTCCTGTTTTTATCTCCTTTATCTGTTTGGGCAGGCACATTTTTGGAAACCTTTGATGGCAAAGATTTAGATGGATGGCAGCAAATTTGGGCGGTTAAGGGACCCGCTGTCTGGGAGATTGTTGATGGTGAACTGCACGCAGAAAGTCGTGAGGCGTATACGCATTTACTGACAACTGGGGATACCACGTGGGAAGACTACACTATGGAACTTGATGTCAAACCACTGAAAAAACACGGTATTGGTGGTATTTCGATCGCTGTACGAGTTGACGGAACTTGGTTAGTTTACTGCAGTATTTATGATCCCGTGGTTATAAGGGGTGATGATCCTCCGGTTCAAGAAAGACGAATAGGTTGTCACGCTGCCGGTTTGCACCTCCTACCACGTGCCATCCTTTTCACTGAACTGCGCCCACTTTTACGATTAAACAGATGGTCCCATCTGAAATTAAGTGTTGAAGGCGATATCTTTACCTTCTGGATTAATGGTGAGCAGATTATGGCACCTACGAAACTTCTAATTTTCAAGCAGATTGATGTCTTTGCGGATTTTCCCGATTTTCAGACTGGCGGTGTCGGTTTCGGTCTCTGGAACTATACGGCAATCTTTGATAACATCACTGTCACAGGGGAGAGCGTTCCAAACAGCGGTGATTTCGCCGTAACGCCCCAAGAAAAATTGGCGACAACTTGGGGACACTTGAAAAGATTTTAGCGTCAATAGTGATAGCATTGAAAGGAGAATTATTGTGAAATCTGTGATGATTGTAGTGACCCTTTTCCTCCTGCCTCTTTCTGTTTGGGCAGGCACATTCCTGGATACCTTTGAGGATGGCAATTTGGACGGATGGCGGGAAGTTGTTCCGTGGGATAGGGAACCGGGTTCTTGGGAGATTGTTGATGGCGGACTTCACGGGTCAATTCATGATGGGTATCCGCGTCTATTCACAACCGGGGATGATACCTGGAAGGATTACACAGTCGAATTTGATGTCAGACCCCTTAAAAAACATGGTCGTCCAACTATCGCGATAGCGGCGCGGGTTCAGGAGAAATGGTGGGTGAGGTGCAGTATTATAGATGCAGTCGTCGTGTTGCCTGGTGGTGGCAACGCGCCTCAAAGAGGATGGGTGCTTTGTTCCGCTGGCAATATGAACGGTGGAAAATCTAAGGGACTTTTCTTTGAACCGCATCCACTTATAAAATTAAACAGATGGGCACATTTCAAGTTAAGTGCTGAAGGCAATATCTTCACCTTCTGGATTAACGGCGAGCAGGTTATGGAGCCTACGGAACTTCGTATTTTCAGGAACCGTGAAGGCTTTGAGGACTTCCCGGACTTTCAGACCGGGGGTATCGGTATCGGTCTCTCGAATTATACGGCGCGCTTTGATAACGTCACTGTCACGGGGGATAGCATTCCCGACAGCGGCGCGTTCGCCGTAACGCCTCAAGGAAAACTTGCGACGACGTGGGGACACTTGAAAAGATTTTAGCGTCAGCAGCGATAGCATTGAAAGGAGGATTATTGTGAAATTTGGGTCTATTATAGCACTCCTTTTTCTGCTGCCCTTTTCTGTGTGGGCAGGCACATTTCTGGATACCTTTGAGGATGGCAATTTGAACGGGTGGCGGGAAGTTGTTCCGTGGGACAGGGAACCGGGTTCTTGGGAGGTTGTTGATGGTGGACTTCACGGGGTAGGTGATGATATATCTCTGCGTCTATTCACAACTGGGAATGATACATGGAAGGATTACACGGTCGAATTCGATGTCAGACTCCTTAAAAGAAGACCCGGCTCCCCACGTATCTCAATTGCGGCGCGGGTTCAAGAGAAATGGATAGTGCAGTGCGTTATGATGGAGCCAGTAATCGTGTTGCCTGAGGGTGGCAATGTACCAGAAAAAGGATGGGTGCATTGTTACGCTGGCAGTTTGAACGATGGAAAAGTTAAGGGACTTCTCTTAGAGCCGCATCCACCTTTAAAATTATTCAGATGGGTGCATCTAAAGTTAAGTGCTGAAGGCAATATCTTTACCTTCTGGATTAATGGTGAGCAGATTATGGAACCTACGGAACTGCGTATTTTCAGAAACCGTGAAGGCTTTGCGGACTTCCCTGAGTTTCAGACCGGGGGTATCGGTATCGGTCTCGCGAATTGTACGGCACGCTTTGATAACGTCACTGTCACCGGCGATAGCATTCCCGACAGCGGTGATTTCGCCGTAACGCCCCAAGCAAAACTGGCGACAACGTGGGGACAGTTGAAGAAATTTTAGACACACGGCGAAGCAGCAACCATATCTATCTTCTTAGTTTCGTTCAACCCAACCTACAATGCTTTTTTTAAATTGACATGTGTCAAGTACCCAACTATTTCCATACTGAATTGCTTGGAGGATATAAAAATGAAAATAAAACATACCTATACAGTCTTTGGGATAACATTCCTGTTGAGTCTATTTCTTTTCAGCATAAATGCTTCGGCGGATACGTATATCTCCTTTAGTTCCAACCGAGCAGGGAACTATGACATCTATGTCAAGGATATATTTGGAAACAATCTACGCAACTTGACGGATCACCCCGCTTATGACGGGGACGTAACATGGTCACCCGACGGACGTTCTTTCGCTTTTATGTCGAACCGCGATGGACACCGCGAGATCTACATTATGGATGTCGATGGGATAGCAACTCGACGATTGACAAATCATCCAGAGGAGGCTGCCCAACCGGACTGGTCGCCTGATGGAAACTGGATCGTGTTCACATCGGACAGAGAGAGCAGAGAAAACTATGATATCTACAAAATAAATGTCAACGGTAGAAACCTGCAACGGCTCACGAAACATAAAGCATACGATTCGGCACCGGCGTGGTCGCCAGATGGGAAACAGATTGCCTTCTCTTCCTATCGCGATGCAAGTATGGGTATCTATGTGATGAATGCCGACGGAAAACATCTCGAGCGCGTTCAACAGGTAGAGGCAGGCGGAGTATCTCCGAGTTGGTCGCCAGATGGGAAACAGCTTGCTTATTCTTCAAGTTTTGCGGGCATTGGTATCTACGTTATGGATATGCGTGGGAAAGATGTGCGCCGCGTGACACCTATGGGCGTTTGGAGTCGGCATCCGGTGTGGTCTCCCGATGGTGATTGGATTGCCTACGATATGGAACCTGAAAATCAGTGGGGCAACCCGAAGAAGTTGGATCGAAACATTTATATCGTCGGTGCTGACGGCGGTAGACCTCGCCAAATCACAGCACATGCGGGAAAAGATAGTGATCCTGCGTGGGTGCCGGAGGCGTTTTTCTCAGTATCCCCGAGTACGGAAAAACAGACAACGTTATGGGGTAAACTCAAGCAATCGGAAAATACCACCAAGTAGCTGCGACATTACAAGAGGAATATGCTAATATGAAACGCACGCGAATTTATATGGTATTACGGACAGCGTTGTTACTAAGTATCAGCCTGTTTGTCCACAGTGGGTGGGCGGAAACTGAGTGGGATGTGATCTCCTTTGTTTCTAAAAAAGATAAAGACAGTCCTATTATTCTTATGAATACCGATGGCGCGACCCTCGAAAGGTTGGCAACAGATCCGGGGATGCCAGCCGAATTCACTTGGTCTCCCAATGGACGTTCGATTGCCTATGACTCCTGGCACGGTGGAAACCTTGATATTTATGTGATGGATGTCGGAACAAATGAACACCGTCAGTTGACTTTTGACGGTAACAAGGATCGGTTCCCGGCATGGTCTCCGAACGGAAAATGGATCGCCTTCGTCTCGGAGCGTACTGGGAGCGCGAATATCTATAGAATGGATGCGAATGGAGAAAATGTGAAGCAACTCACCAAGCAGGAAGGTTGCCGCCGTCCCGCTTGGTCTCCGGACAGTCAGTGGATCGCCTTTAGTTCAGAACACGCTCTTTTTGTAATGGATGTTCGGGGTAGACAGTTGAGAGAACTCGCATGGGCTACGCGCTTCACTAATTGTTCATGGTCGCCCGATGGTAAGCAGATCGCTTTTAGGTCAAATGCTGCGAATGGAAGTAGCGAAATCTTCAGCATTGACATCAGTGGAAAGAACCGCCGCCAACTCACGCGATCGAACCGAGGAGAAGACATCTCCGACCCGATGTGGTCGCCGAGTGGAAAATGGATCGCCTATATCCTGGGTCGGATCCCAGCAGGTGGGGCACCGGTAGATCAAATTAGAACTAACGGGGTTATCAGTTTTATTGATACGATAGATGGTGCGGATAGCAAACCGATTGAGGCAACAAGAGGATTGCCAAAACAGTCTCTTCAGTGGGTGCCGAAACAGTTTCTCTCTATATCCCCAGGTGCGGAGAAACAGACAACGCTTTGGGGTAGACTCAAGAAAGCAAAAAACACTGTCAAGTAACGACTGTATTCTAACCAGAGCGATTCAGTTTTAAAAATTTACTTCATCTATGGATATACTTTCCTCTGTAGGAGCGAGCTGTGCTCGCGATCTTGTGGAAAAAACCTTACCATCTGTAAACGAAAACAAAAATCAAAACCGAAAACTAAATAGCCCTGCCAGCGGAGTGCTATGTGTATAAAAAGGTAGCAACTTGGGTTATTATAGGAGAAATTTATGAATGTAAAGCGCACACGAACTTATGTGATATTAGGAATGGCGTTATTGCTAAGTATTAGTCTATTCGCCAATAGTGGCTGGGCGGATGAGCGTGATGTCCTCTCTTTTGTTTCTGTAGAAGACAGAACACGTCCTATTATTCTGATGGATACCCAAGGGAAGATCCTCCAAGAGCTCGTTATCCCGGGCTTGACACAACTGTCTCTCAGTTGGGCCCCTGATGGACGTTCATTTACCTATCATGCCATTCACAATCAGGTCCCTAATCTTGACTTTGACATTTATGTGATGGATATGGAAACACAGACAAGCCGTCGGTTGACTCTTGATGAGGGTCTGGATATATGGCCCGCTTGGTCTCCGAATGGGAAATGGATTTCGTTCGCCTCAAACCGCGCTGGAACGTACGACCTTTATAGAGTGGATGTAGATGGTGGAAATTTGATAAAATTAACAGACGGACACAACTACGATAAAACCGCCTGGTCTCCAGACAGTCAATCGATCGCCTTTACTTCAAGGGCCTCCCTTTTTGTGATGACTGCTGAAGGGCGAAAATTGAGGCAGCTCGCGGGAAATGCACACGGCGTTGACTGCACATGGTCACCGGACGGCAAAAAGATTGCTTTCTCCGCAAATAACGGAATTTTCAGCATTGATGTCAATGGAAGGAACTTGCGCCAACTCACACAACTCAATCAAAGCGCATGGTTTCTTGCGTGGTCGCCGAGTGGGGAATGGATCGCCTATCGCTTGACAGACATATTAGGTGATTTGGTCATCGGGGTTGTAAACACAGTAGATAGTAAGCGCGGAGGAGTGCTTGAAGCAACGAGAGGGTTGAAGCCTAATTATCTTGATTGGGTGCCGGAGGGGTTCCTCTCGGTATTCCCGAGTGTGGAGAAGCAGATAACATTCTGGGGGGCACTCAAGCAGAACGAGCATACTTCTCAGTAGCTGCCGCGTTATAGGAGAAATTTATGAATATGAAACGCATGCGATTTTATGTAGTATTAGGGGTGGCGTTGTTGCTAAGTGGTAGCCCGTTCGTCAACAGTGGCTGGTCGGAAACTGAACGGGACATCCTCTCTTTTGTTTCCAAAAAAGGTGAAGACAGTCCTATCATTCTCATGAATACCGGTGGCGCGATCCTCGAAAGGTTGACAACCGATCCGGGGAAGCCATCCAACTTCACTTGGTCTCCCAATGGACGTTCGATTACTTATGACTCCTGGCAAGGTGGAAACTTTGATATTTATGTGATGGATGTAGAAGCAAATACACACCGTCAGTTGACTTTTGATGGTATCAGGGATCAGTTGCCTGTGTGGTCTCCGAATGGGAAATGGATTGCATTCATCTCGGACCGTGCTGGGGGCAAGACTATCTACAGAATGGATGTCAATGGAGAGAATGTGAAGCAACTCATAAACAAGAAAGATTGCCGTAAACCGGCTTGGTCTCCGGATAGCCAATGGATTGCCTTTAGTTCAGAACACTCTCTTTGGGTAATGGATGCTGAGGGTAGACGGTTGAGGGAACTCACATGGACTACGCGCTCCTCCGAATGTTCATGGTCACCCGATGGCAAACAGATCGCTTATATGTCAAATGCCCCTAATGGGGGCAGCGAAGTTTTCAGCATTGACGTAAATGGAAAGAACCGCCGCCAACTCACGCGGACGGACGGACCGACAATCATTCGGGACCCTGTGTGGTCGCCGAGTGGGAAATGGATCGCCTATATTGTAGGTCAGATCCCATTCGGAGGTGCGTGGGCAGATCAAATTATGACTAACGGAGTCGTCAGTCTTGTTAATACAGTGAACGGTGCGGGTGGGAAGCCGATTGAGGCAACAAAAGGATTGCCAAAACAATCTCTCCAGTGGAGACCAAAACGGTTGCTCTCTGTATCACCGAGTGCAGAAAAGCAGACAACGCTGTGGGGTAAGCTCAAGCAACCGGAAAGTACAACCAAGTAGTCACTGTATATCGGAAAAATTTATTGCGACTTCCACATATCTCTTATATTTTAACCTATTAAGGAACGCATAATGAAATTTGCTATTTTGATTGTTGGCAGCAGTCTCTTTTTACTGACATTGCCTGTTTCCGCAGGGACGTTTCTGGAGACGTTTGATAAATTCGACTTGAAGGATTGGGAGGAAGTTACTGAGCGGAATTTGCCAACAGGTGAATGGCGGGTCGTTAACGGAGTGCTCCACGCGGAAAGTAAAGATGATGCAATCCGAATGCTGGTGATAAAAGATGCAGCGTGGCACGATTATGAGGTGGAATTAGACGTAATGCCGCTTGACAGACAGGGACGTGGACACATTGTGCTTGCTGCACGAGTCAATCAGACGTATGCGATTGTTTTTGCGATTGGCAATATCTTCTGGAACGCACCTTCACCCATAGTTTCAGGTTTCATTTTTAAATTGAACACCGGAAGAAGAGTGGGGATTCCATTGGTGCTTATGAAAATACAAGATTTGTTCAACGGGCGCCCGCAAGGTGAAATTGTGGATGAGATTTTGCGGGTCGGTGTGGTTACAGATATATGTACAACAATTTTGCCGCATCCGTTTCTTGAAAGGGGGAAATGGACCCAGTTAAAGCTGCGTATCGTCGATAAAAGTTTTATGTTCTCGGTTAATGAAAAGTTGGTTTTGTATCTCACCTGCCTTTTTGACAGTTTCGCTTTCTTGGAGGAAGACCTTAATGTTGACAGTGTCGGCTTCGGTCTCGCAGGCTATACCGCTCGGTTTGACAACCTCAAAATTACCGGCGAAGAGGTACCGAACCGTGGCGGTTTGTCGGTCCAACCCCAAGGCAAATTGGCAGTGACATGGGGTCAACTGAAGAAATATGGTAAATAATCGTAGAAGGAGAGTTTCTGATGTTTGGTAACTTTAAGTGCCTACTGAGTATGGTGTTATTGTTCAGTTTAGTCATGCCTGTATTTTCTTTTGAGCCTTCCGGTGGTGTTTTGTCGTTGGATGGTGAGGATGACTATGCAATACTCCCTTTTGCGGAACATGGGCATATTTTCCCTGAAGGCACCCATGCGTTTACTGTTGAAGTATGGTTCTACCCGAAAGCTGAACCGAAGGGAAAAGATAAAGACCTTATTCTGACTCAGCAAGTTTCCGTCGGATTAAAGGCAAGAGATCAGTGTATACTCGGAAAGAATCAACTTTGCAGTTATCGGCATGCATATCTTTCAGGAGATAGAGCGCACGGACTTGCAGGCGCTGATAGAGCAATCGAGAAGGATCAATGGAACTATATAGCAATCATTTTCAAGAACAGCACGCTTTGTCATGCGTCCAACAACCGGATTAGTCAAGGCTGGAGACTTCCTTTTGCGGACAGGGTGTCTTTGCATATCAATAGACCTGAAGGCGTTCAAGATTTCGTCGTAGGCGGATATGGTGAGGATAAGTTTGTGGCCCCTAACGGTGCGTTGTTATTCCAAGTGAGTAGTTTTCAAGGCGAAATTGATGCGATCAGGTTTTCAAATATCGCTCGATATGACTGCGCCCAACAGGGCCACAATCCGTTTGATCCACCGCCTCGTTTTTTCAATGATGAACACACGTTAGCACTCTGGGATTTCAATGACAAGGAAGGTGCAACTCGCTTTGAAGATACGTCTGGGAATGGGAAGACATTAATCGGCATGAATGGTGCTGCTGTGATAGGTGGGACCGGTGTTGATCTTAATCGTAATCCTGAAGATGGACTTGAAATTCGTCCCGACACCTCTTTAACGACGACATGGGGCCAAGTCAAGTCAGAACAGTAGGGAAGATAGGGCTATTTAGTTTTCCATTTTTTAACCAAATTTTCAGGACCCAAGCCCGGTAGGTTCGGTTTCCTAACCGAACCGGATTTGCGAAAAGCAGCGCGAAATCCAAGAATTTCTTAAAACTAAAGCGTCCTGGTAGGGAAAATAAGAAAATAGTAATGCGGTTCACACTATTCTTTTTCATTTTCAGTCTAATGGTGTTATCCGGAAATATTTGTCCTGCCTTTAGCAAGGCACCGGACACAGCGAAAATAGCGTTTAGTTCCTTCCGTGATGGCAACGCGGAAGTCTATCTTATGAATCCAGATGGGAGTGAACAGGTGAACTTGACGCGCCACCAAGCAGACGATGTTTCCCCTATCTGGTCACCCACAGGCGAACAAATCCTATTCGTCTCAGATCGAATTCGGGTTCCTGATTTATATCTGATGGAACCGGATGGCTCCAAGGTCAGACGGGTTTTCAGGAAGGTAGCACAGAGAGAACACCCGACATGGTCTCCTAATGGCAAAAGGATTGCTTATGAACGCGTTGAATTTGATGAGAGTTGGATCTATATTGCTAACATAGATGGGACAAATGAAGAACGAATAATCCTTGGCCGGGATCCTGCGTGGTCGCCCGATGGCACCGAAATAGCGTTTTTTACCGGACGGGCTGGGCACACCCGAATTTGGCTTTTCAATCTTCGCACGCGGCGGCAAAAATCACTGCTTCCTGACGATGCGATTCAGTGGATGTGGTATCCTGCATGGTCGCCTTCCGGGGATAAAATCGCTTTTGCTTGGCTAAATCACTTCCCATTTATAGGTTTTGTTGAGCGTCAGACGATCTATATTGTCAATCGTGATGGTACAGGTATTGAGCAGGTTGTTGATGAAGCCGGGCCGAGAGCAAACGAGCCAGCGTGGTCCCCAAGTGGGGACATGCTGCTTTATTCCCAGCGTCTCGAAAACAACCGTTCCCAGATTTTCAAAATCGCTTCGCTTGGCGGGGATCCGGTACAACTGACACAAATCGATTGGAATTATGGAGGCGACTGGTTCGATCCAGCGTATGCGTTACCTGTCTCACCACAACCACAGTTGCTAACAACGGTATGGGGAGAAGTGAAGAAGGAGAACTGAAGTAATTCTTTCGGAGGCATCTATGAGACAATATAAGTGTTTATCTGTCTTATGTATACTCAGTGTGGTCCTATTATACACAAGCGTTTGCGATGTCTGGGCAAAAGCACCTGAGACCGCCAAAATTGTGTTTACCTCCATACGAAATGGCAATCGCGAAGTCTATATTATGGGTGCTAATGGACATAACAAAACTAACCTTACCGAACACTCAGCAGACGATATTCAACCTACTTGGTCACCGACAGGTGAACGCATCCTTTTTGTGTCAAACCGAGAAGGCAAACACGACCTATATCTAATGAAACCAGATGGAAGTGATATCAAGCGTGTATTTGAGGAAAAGTCACACCGTGTCGCCCCTGTCTGGTCTCCGGATGGGAAACGGATTGCCTACGTACACAACGGACTTCAACGGACGCTAAATATTGCTACAAAAGATGGGAAAAATGTTGAGGTGTTGACAACTGTAGACGATCTTCTCTATGTCAATCTTGCTTGGTCTCCGGATGGCACACAGATTGCCTATGATAATATCGTTCGGACGAGTAGAACACATGTTGTTAATTTACGGACGCGAACGGTGGAGCCGCTACTTCCAGAACTTCACTTTGTAATACTCAACGTCGAGTGGTCTCCGGATGGGAAACAACTTGCGTTCGCTGGCATGGCGTGCGTTGAGAACCAAGCCTGTCGTTTGAAAGGCTTTGATGATCTAACAGTGTATGTTGTTAATACGGATGGTACAGGTTTGAAACAGGTGGTCGTTAAAGAGGATTTCGGTGCTGATTATCCAGTGTGGTCTCCACAAGGGAATGCCTTACTTTATCAACGAAAAGTTAAAGTTATTCTCGGAAATTTCGAGGAGACACAACTCTTCAGACACATATTCGGTCGTGATAAGCCGAAACAACTGACTGGCATCAGTCGAAATTTTTATGCGGATTGGTTTGATCCAGCGTATGTGTTGCCCGTCTCACTCCAACCGCAGCTGCTAACAATGCAGTGGGGCGAAATCAAAAGGAAATAGACTTTCACACTTTACTTTTTTTAAGAAAATAGGTCAAGGAGGAATTCGTCAAGATGAAACACGTATTGCGTTATGTAGTATTATGGAGTATGTTGATTCTATTGGTTGGGAATGTCCAAGCGGTTGGAACTGGAACACTCTCTTTTTCCGCCAACCCCCGGAGCCCTGACCTCTACCTCATAGACAGCACGGGTAAGAACCTCCGAAAACTTACAACCGATCACATAAATAAGCGTTCACCGACTTGGTCGCCGGATGGACGTTTTTTTGCCTATCAATCCAACGACGATGGGGATCCTGATATCTATGTGATGGATGTCAGAAACAAAACATCCCGCCAATTGACCAACCACCCTGAGCGGGATCTGTCGCCTGCGTGGTCGCCGAATGGGAAATGGATTGCGTTTGAATCTGACCGAACCGGGGATCTACATATCTACAGAATTGATGTAGATGGCTCAAATCTGATGCGATTGACAAAACGTGGGGATAACCAAAGTCCAGCGTGGTCGCCAGATAGTCAGTGGCTCGCGTATAATTCCTATCAAGAAGGAAATCGTGATGCAGGGATTCGTGGAAGGCAATTTCTCTCTGTAATGACTGCCGATGGCAAAAGGACGAGGCAACTGACAGAAGACCTAAATATGTCCGGTTGTACGTGGGCTCCAGATGGAAAACAGATCGCTTTTGCTGCGGGGAATATCGGAAAAGACGGCATGAATATCAGCGTCATTGATGTCAATGGGCATAACCGCCGTGCCTTAACCGAAGTGGGACCAAACGCATGGGCGAGAAGTCCGTCGTGGTCGCCGGATGGCAAGTGGATCGCCTATTTTTTCAAGAGTTTGCCGGTATTGGATGTGGATCTTGGTCACGGAATCCGAGCCATTGACTTTTGGAGTGGTGATAGTGTTATTTGTATCATAAGCCCTGAAGGTAATAACGACGCGCAACAGCTTAAGGCAACAAGGAGATTATCGTCCAATCCTGTGTGGGTGCCCGACGGTTTCTTCCCGGTTTCACCACAACTCCAATTATTACCCACGCAGTGGGGACACCTAAAAAAGTAGTCGTTTTACGCCTACATAGGGGTTCCGCAAGCACCGGTACACAATACATAGGACTCATGGAAAAATCACGTGAGTCCTACGTTTAAAAACACTTCCGAAATATCCTATCCCGTCCGACTTATCTTAGCAGCATCTTTCCAAATCCTCCGGTATCGATTTTTTTTTCAGTTATGCACCCTTTCGCCCTCAAAATTGTATCATTAACAATTTGAATATAAACATAATCACGTCTATGCGTAGTCATGGGGAATTCTTATGATGGAAAACGATATCCAACTGATTCACAGAATTTTATCGGGTGATGAAGCGGCATTCAGTGCTTTGGTCCGAAAGTACCAAAAGAGCGTTCACGCGCTTGCGTGGCGAAAAGTTGGCGATTTTCACATCGCTGAAGAGATTGCCCAAGATGCTTTTCTTCAAGCATACAAGAACCTTGCGACGCTGAGGAATCCCAGCCAGTTTGCTGGATGGCTTTATGTTATTGCAAATAACCTTTGCAAGCGGTGGCATCAAAGCAGCAAACCTGCGATGCAATCCCTGGAGGCCACATCTGTAGCAGAGGTAGGAAGATCTTCTTATAAACGTTACGTATTGGAGCAACGGGAGGCGGAAGCTGTGGAACATCGCTACGAAATCGTCAAAGAACTTCTGGAAAAACTGCCGGAGAGTGAACGCACAGTGGTGACACTCCACTATCTCGGTGAAATGACAGTGAAAGAGATTGGCAACTTCTTGGGGGTCTCCGTGAACACAATTAAGAGTCGGATTCGCCGAGCACGAAAGCGTTTACAAGCGGAAGAGCACCTGATTAGCGAAACGCTCGGAAGCGTCCAATTGTCTACCGATTTCATTGAGCGTATTATGCGGCAAGTTGCTGATATTAAACCGACACCGCCTCAGGTTGGGAAACCGCTGCTACCGTGGGCAGCTTTTGGCACAGCTGCCGTCTTCATATTGCTAATGCTCGGTGTCGGGTCTCAATACCTCGCTCGTTTCCAGAAACCTTACAACTTGAACGCCCAATCGGAAACCACTGTTGAAATTATTGATGTGCCCATTGTCCTTGATACACAGGCAGAACCAGATATGCGGAACCAAGCCGGACTTTTCGATACCCCGGGTAGGGACAGCGGAGCCGGTGTACAAATTTCAAAGCCGGTTGTGCCGGTTCCGACCGTGCAGGTAGAGAAGGAAGTACCCCCGACGCTGAACCAACAGTGGAAACACGCAAATGCACCGGGTTTCGGACCAGTGTTCGGCTTATTCGCCAGCTCAGAAAACAATATCTACGCCGCTTCACACCTCGGTATCTATAGATTGACACCCGATGCCCCTGCGTGGACGTTCATTAGTCCGGCAGCCGCTGTTAACCTTCCAACCGCTTCTGGGGGCTACGGCATGATACCCATGGCTGAGAAAGACGACACGCTCTACCTTGTCTCTGGTGATGAAGTGTTTAGTTCAAGCAATAGCGGAGAGACATGGACATCGCTTGGGACACGCCCAAAGGGCGCCGCTAGGGGATTAGCAATAACCGATGAAGCCTTCTACCTCGCACTTGGGGATAACGGAATCTTCCGGTCTGAAGATAGAGGGAAGCAGTGGACTCTATTGAATGATGAAGCTACAGCGGTAAAAATCTTTGCCTTGGCTACGCTTGAAAACACAGTGTTTGTCGGGACAAATCAGGGCCTCTACCGCATCAAGCCGAGACACGGTTTAGAAAAATTGCCACTGAATACCACGAATGCTATCCATTCTTTGGCAGTTTCCGAAAATAACCTTTATGTCGGGACAGGCCCGGATCTGTTTCAATCCAAGAATGCTGAAGATAGAGCCACGTTCGAGCGGCAACTTACCGAAAAACTTAAGGATGACAACAATTCAGGTTTATGGGAACTCTTCCAGTCAACAGATTTAGGAAATTCGTGGACGGATATAACACCTAAAGCCGAATCGCCTCTGATAAGGATGTCACCCGGTGTTAAAGTCCTCACTGCTGGGAAAACGCTTTTAGTCATCGGATACGTCGGTTTCCATCTCCGATCCATGGATGGTGGAAAAACATGGTCAGGTGCCGATCAGAAGCCGAGCTCGGTTGCAATTATGAATTCAATATTTTTGAGTATGTTCCCCGCTGTCGGCGTGGACGAAAACACTGTATTCACGGCGGGAATGTTCGGACTTAATCGCTCAACCGATGCTGGCGAATCGTGGCAGCCTTTTATGACAGGAATGATAGCGACCAGAATATCTAACCTTATCGCGTTCAAAAATGCTCTCTACGGGAATACCGGTACGAATATCGCCAAGTCCACAGACGGCGGAATGTCGTGGCAAACCTTACACTTCGATCCTAATGAATTGACATCAATATGGAAAAGACGATTGCTGAACGCTCGGGGGTTACTGCTCCTTCCAAGACTAACGGTTTCTGATGGTGTGCTTTACGGCATCACATCAATCTCAGATGTCAAAGATACCGCCTGCATTTTCCATCTCTCTGCAAGTGGCAATGATCTGGTGCTTGTTCAAGGTACCCCGACTTTTAGTGAAAATCTCTCTATAGAAATGCCAAGAACTGAAGGGCAGGAGGTGCCTGAAGAAAATATAGTCGATAACGCCGCGAACGATCCTGAAAAAACGGAGGCGTTGACAGAATCAACTCGCCAGAACACATCGTTTCCTCGTGCGTTTGCAGTCAGCGGCGATGCCTTCTATACGGAGTATCAGGGGCGGCTCCTGCGGTGGAGACGCGGCGAATCTGAATGGTTCGTCGCTGGACTGGTAGACATCGACGCACCTGCCAAAAATGATCGCACCGATCCCTTCATTCTCGCTGTTTCAGGTGAAACCGTCTACGTCGGCAAACGCGACGGTTATCTGTTCCGGTCATTTGACGAGGGAAACACGTGGGAAGACGTGACATTAATGCTGCCATTTGAATTTGAGCATTTCAACGAGATAGTTTTTGCCGGTTCAACGGTCTATGTCGCTACAGACGCAGGTGTTTTAACATCAGCGAACGGTGATAACTGGCGCGCAATAACGGATAAAGCCGGGACCCGCACTATTATAGATCGCATCGCTGTCGTTGACACGACGATTTATGGGGCTGGTGATGCGGGGGTCTATCAATTGGATAACCGAGGCAAATGGGAACAAATCTTGCCAGAAGTGCCATACAGTGTCATCTCCGTTGTCATCAATGCTGACAAACTTTATATTGCTACCAAACGGAGCGGGATGTTTATGGCGTCGCTTAAAAAAGAAAACGATTGATGTTGACAGTAGGGGTTGGGTTACCCAACCCCTACTAAAAAGCTTTTCATTCCTTATTTCATCGCCATCCTAATTCCGTTTTTCCAACTTTTTTTTCAGTATGCACCTTTTCGCCTCTTAAATTGTATCATTAAACAGTGATTAACCAAAGGTTGGTCAATTTGAGGAGAAAAGTAATTGGTAGGACTTACGCATTTCGCCTTAAAGTCCCCCTGATAAGGGGGATTTAGGGGGTTTAATGAACTGGAATTCCAACTTTTGCGTAAGTCCTGATTGGATAGTGGTCTTACGACAACATGAGAGGCAAAAGGTCCATTTTATAGTAAAATCGGATACTGCCTCATCTATTCCGTTTAAGGAGAAAAAACATGGTATACTTTCGATCGCAATATCAGTGTCTGTTCAATCTATTGACGGTTGGTGTCCTTCTCGGGGTGGCAGTCGTTTGCGGCTGTTCAGAATCCGAAAACCGCAACGCGTTAGCCCCGGCAGAAACAGTGGCGCAACCAATCTCTGAAGAAATGGTGGCAGAAGTGCTGGCGGCTGTAGAAAAAAATATGTTCGCCGCAGAAATGGAATCCGCACCGCAATTTGAGGCAGTGCCAATGGCACCGATGCTAAGGCTCCCTACAATTGCAGAGGTGATGGCACAGTTGCGTGCGGAATTTCCCGGCAACGTTTTAGATGACGACTTCACAAGGATTCGAGAAATCATCGCGTCAGAAACTTATATAGACTACTTACAAAGGACCTATCCGCAGGAAAATCAGTTTCAGAATTTCGATGAGTTTTGGGCGTTAGCGTCCGTGGAGGAAGCGCGATACATGGAACTTTTGAACAAATATTTTAAGCCACCCCTGCCTCCTCCGACTACAGAGGATGTTGATGTGCTTCATTATATGGCTTTGTTTGAGCGCAATCTAAACGTCCGCCTATATCACGGGCCAGTCCAAGTAAATGAAGTTATGCTGGAAATGATGATGACTGAACCTGTGCACAGTTGGTTAGAGCAACGCTTTGCTGGTATTGGTGCCGATGCCGCAAATATTCTTCTTCTAATAAAACTTTTGGTCTATCACAGCATTCTGGTCGATGAACTGCAAGAGGAGGATCGGGAAAAGATCCATGCCCTTTTTGTTGAACATGGCACGCAAAAAGGCTTCTTATGGGTCGCGCTCCAAGAGCCAGTGAGCCTCGGATACGTCCTCAAAGATTTTACAGACGTTCAGGTGTTCCGGAAATGGGTTGATGGAGAATTCAGTGAAGTCGCCTGGTGGAAGCAAAATGAGGACAATGAAAAATAGGGACACGTCCGCCAGTAGGGACTGGGTAACCCAGCCCCTACGATATTGCAGGCAGCGTGTTACGGGTAGGTAGGGGTTGGGTTACCCAACCCCTACCATACATCCCAACCTTCGGAGGATATAACGAACATGCGATGCTTTGAATGTCAACACTTTTTCAACCGACTGTCAGCCTGTCTCTTTTTGGGAATCTCACTATTTTTCGCGTGTCAATCGAGCCCCGACCCGGACGTTGTAAAGCCCGAAAAAGGAGACATTGAGACAGAGAGTCGTATTGAGCCGATCGCACGACCGCCAACGCCCGAGGAGACGTTTGAACAACTCAAGCAGGAAAACCTTGGTGACATTTTAGATAACGACTTCAAAACGCTCCGGCGGCTCGTCGCGTCCAAAACTTATTTAGACTTTCTCAGACGTAACCATCCGTTAGAAGCTCAATATCAGACTTATGATGCGTTCTGGGAAATCGCATCGGCTCATCCATCGCGATACATGCCATTTTTGGAGCAGACGCTTGAGAAACCTGACGAAGAAGATGCCGCGAATGCACATCTTTTCGCTGTACACTACAGGCATGTCCTGACGCGTGGATACCATGGCGAAGATCCTGATACTTTTCAAGACGAATGGGTGAAGTTGATAAAAGGCCCTGGGGTAGATATAGGGCTTAAGCATTTTGTAGACGACGAGCGGAATGCTTTAAAAGGGTTTGAAATCGCTTTCCTTGCCGTGGAAATCGACCTTTACGTCCGAAAAATTGAGCAGGCGGATGCTGCGCACGCTGCGGAACTCTTTGATAAATATGGCGAGCATGAGACACTCATTTGGATCGCACTCAAGGACCCCGTATTAATCGGATATATTCTCAAAGATTTTACGGACGTTCAAGTGTTCCAAAGATGGATGGCTGGCGAATTTCATCAATAGAGATCAATTTAGCGTGTACGATAACAAAACTTTTATCTTTGGAGGAATCAAAGTGAAACGTATTCTCATTTTCGCAAGCATCGCCATGGCGATGCTATACCAACTTGGCTGTTCTCTTGATGAAGAGCAAACACAATCTGAAAATCCCATAACCGACGATTCAACAACCGTTCTTAACGCCCCACGCTTTGTCGGAAATGTTGTACTGGAAAATATGTATGAGGATGAAGCTGGGAAACTGGTCAGCAAAACACCCCTGGAAATCATTACCGTGCTTGAAGGCACTGGTAAAGTCAGTCTTCAGGCTCAATTTCGGGCAGTTAAAGACGGGCCTTTTGGATCACCCGTCTACGAATGTGAACTGATTGATGAATCAGCAGAGGTTGCCCGGGGAATGTCCGGCAGTCCTGTAGGCCCCCCGGGCCGCGTCATGGGTGCACTCGCCTTCGGATACGGGTATAGTAAACCGCCGTATCGGTTCTTGGTCACACCTATTGATTATATGGAGACAGCCATAAACCATCCAACGTTTGGTGAGTTTTTGAATGGAGAGGCGGCACCCGCTGCCCCTGCAATAGCGATAAATGCTCTGTACACGCCTGTTAAAACACCTGTGATAATGACAGGGATTCAGCCCCACAGAATTCAAGAACTTTCTTCGCATCTCTCTAACTCAAAATTCGATTTTATTGAATTGCTTGGTGATATCGGTGGCGCGCCTGCAGCCCCGCCTGCAGGGGCTACAACAAAACTCTTTGCGGGGGATATGATTGGTGCTGCCGTAGCCACAGGAGATGTTACGAGCCTCATCGGTTATGGGACAGTGACACAGGTTTATGACGATAAATTTGTAGCCTTCGGTCACCCATTCTTTGCAGATGGGAAGTCTGCATTACCGGTATATAGGGCTGTAACCCATGGAATCAGGTCCAACTTGGTGGCATCAACTAAATCTGTCTCAGCGTATGGAAATCCGATCGGGACAATAACTAAAGACCTACATCCTGCAATTGTCGGCGAACTCGGTCCGGGGGCCCCAATGATTCCTGTGAAGGTCTCCTATCATCCGGTCAACAACACACCTATAGAAAAACATCACGTTGTGGCTTATGGACAGGAATGGGCGATTTCGTATGTCACGGCGGTCACAATAGACGCAATTCGGATGGAGCGGAATGCTGCAACGGTTGAAGGAACTGTGACGCTTCACTTTCAAGAAACCGAAACTGTGTATACAGAAAAATTTCGGACCGCCTCTTCAAACCCATTTCTCGATGTGTTCATAAAGACGGGCTCAATTATTGATGCGTTCACCGATACACTTACAAACAGCGCGGGCAAAGCAACATTGAAAGCGGTGTCGATTGCTATCGTGGACAAACCGCAAATTGCCACAGCCGAAATTGACGAAATTATTGTGCCTGCTGAAGTGATGCCCGGAGAAAGCCTCACGGTTTCAGTTGTGCTACTTCCGCATTGGAGTACCGCCGGTGCTGAACGGATAATTCAAAGGGAAGTTATACTTGACATCCCTGACGATTTTCCGATGGGTCAAGCAAACCTCACGGTTTCCGCCGCCGATGAATCGGCTGACGATACTGAATTTACACAACTCTTCGGCGATATTTTCGATGAACTCTTAGGCGAGGAAGAAGATGATGATGAAAGACCGTTGCCAAGAAACCTCGACGAACTCATCCATCAAAAAGAAGAAGATCAGATGGATGCGGGATTAATTACAATAATCCTTACACCATCGGCTTTTGGCGGTGGATTCCCATTACCGGAAGATTTACCGCTGCCAGAGGGCTTCCCACTTCCAGAGAATGGCGAAGAAGGTGAAGAAGATGACGGAGCAATGCCAGAAGGTTTTCTATTGCCGGAAGACTTTCCACTTCCAGACGCTTCTGCGGAACAACCCATAGAAACTGAACTCATTATTGAAGGCTTTATCGTAACAGGGTCTAAAGAGACACAGATTACGATTAAAGTAGGAGACATGGGAGCGGGTGTGCTGCCAATAATAGAAGGCGCGCAATAATAATCTCAGAACGCTATTGTATGGACAGGTATCCGTGCCTGTTCATACAGCCTTATCGTAAAACATCTTTTGTACTTGTATGCTTCGGCACGATGTTTCGCCTGTGTAGAGGCTCGCGCTATAGTGTTATGGGAACAATTTTCGCAACGTCTGAATCAGTGTACTTTCCGAAAACCATTTGCCCGCCACGCGCCACACACTGCTCGAAAACGTCGGATAGACGTGAATCATCCCGCTCAACTTTCGCAATGGAATCCCCTGTTGCATCGCCAGCACATACTCGTGGACAACCTCACCCGCATTGGCACCGACAAGGTGAACCCCCAATATCTTTCCAGTCCATCGGCTTGTGATAACCTTGCTGAACCCATGGGTTTCACCTTCCGCAACGGCTCTGTCAACGTCCGATTGGTCGAGTGTGAACACGTCAACATCCCCATATCTCTCACGTGCTTCTGCCTCAGTGAGACCACAACGTGCCACCTCTGGGTCACAGAAGGTTGTCCACGGCACAACAGCATAGTTGATTGTGTTGGAAAGCGGGAAAAAGATATTTCGGAGGAGCAACTGCGCTTGGAAGGCAGCGACGTGCGTGAACAGGTAATGTCCGATCACATCACCCGCAGCGTAGATGTTTTTGACGCTTGTCTGAAGTCTGTTGTTAACTTCAATTCCGCGGCTGCCTATCTGCACGCCGATTTTATCGAGTGCTAACCCTTCCACATTCGGCGCACGTCCTGCTGCGATTAGGATATTGTCAAAGGTCTGTTCTACTGTTCCATTTTCACTATCATTGAACTTTACGTCTATACCTTCTTGGTTTTGTGTAACTCGTTCGATACTTGTATTGAGTCGGATCGTAACGCCTTCCTCTCGCAGGTAGCGCAGCATCTGTTCGGAGACATCGGCATCTTCTTTTGTGAGGATACGTTTGCTGCGTTGTGCAATCGTCACATCTGCACCGAGACGATGAAACGCCTGACCAAGTTCAACACCGATCGGACCCGCACCGACGACAAGCAGCCGTTCTGGAAACACCTCTAAGTCCCAAACAGTTTCGCTGTCAAGATAATCGCAGGCTTCTAACCCGGGTATAGGCGGTGCAATCGGACGAGAACCGGTACTAATCACAAACTTCTTGCTTTTGAGTGTCCGCGTCTCGCCACTTTCGGTATCCGCCACGACGAAGATATCGGACGATTCAAAATGCCCGTCCCCAAAGATAACATCAACGCCCATGTCGCGGAACCGCTCTGGGTTGTCGTGTTCTTCTTCTATGGCGTGTTGTGTCCCCCGCACATACTTCATTACACGCCGCCAGTCAGGCGTGGCATCGGAGATAGCAATGCCGTATTTCGCCGCATTCCGGATGGAATTCGCCACCTTCGCCGCTTTCAGGAGGGCTTTGGAAGGGACGCATCCCGTCCAGAGACAGTCGCCGCCGATGCGATGTTTCTCCACAAGCGCGGTCTTTTTGCCTAATTTTGCTCCTGCCACGGCAAGCACGAGTCCCGCGCTGCCGCCGCCGATGATCGTCAAATCGTACGTATCCACGATTTCATTTACCCCATGTTGACCGACGCAGTACCCTGCCGGGCAGCTGCCCCGTCACGTTTCCATCTTCGACAACTGAAACGCCGTTGACGAACACCCAGTTTACACCGACGGGCGATTGCACCGGATCAAACCATGTAGATTTATCTGCAACGGTCTCTGGATCGAAAACGACGATGTCCGCAGCGAGTCCTTGGCTGATTTTGCCGCGGTCAAAAATTCGGAAACGTTCCGCGGGGAAACCACTCATCTTGTAAATCGCTTCTTTCATTGAGACGAGTTGACGTTCACGCACAAACTTACCGAGATACTGCACGAAACACCCGTAACTCCGAGGGTGTGGATGTGGAATGTTATAAACACCATCGCTCGCGATCATCATACGGGGATGGCTTGCTGTCTGATTCAAGATACGTTCATTTTCTTCAGGCGGTGTCGCCCACGGCATCACAAAGGTCTCAATCGCGGCCTCTTCACAGATAAAGTCAAAGGCGAATTCTTCTTTAGATTTACCCTCACTTTTAGCGGCTTCAGCAAGCGTCATGCCGATAAACCGACCCGAACGGTTGTACCCCACAATCTGGCTGCCGTCGCGTAATTCACCGCGTAGGTGTGCGATCGATTTTTCTCGGACTTCGGGGTCCTCAAGGTGTGCTAACATATCGTCAGGTGCACCGGTCTGATACTCCATCGGGAGCATCATTGCGAGGTGCGTCATGCCGGCGGGATAGAGATAGGATTCAAAGGTCAAATCGATCTGTTCTTTCTCAACACGTTCAAGTATCTCAGCGACTTCATCGTCCACACGTTCATGCGAGATATGCACAGGAATCCCAGCGCGTCGCGCAATCTCAATCGTCTCTTCCCAGGCCTGTTTTCTCCCGAGAATGCGGTATCGGATATGCGCGGCATAAATTGCGTCGTAGGCTTGAGCGATACTTGAAAGGTACACAAGTTCATGCAAATCGGCATTTGCGGAGGGTTGATAATCCAACCCCAAGCAGAGACTGCAAGCACCTTCCGCTAACCACCTATGGGTTATACGCGACATCGCTAAAAGTTCATCACTCGTTGCGGGACGCGTATCCCAACCCATCACACCGAGGCGGACAGCGCAGTGCGGGACCTGTGGATATAGATTCGCAGGGATTCGTCCGTGGAACATATCGAGATACGCTTCAGCGGTCTGCCAGTTGAGCGGCAGTTCGGCATCGCCATAAGCGAATTGCGTGTAGTGCCACAGTTCTTTCGCCTGCTCTGGTGGTAAAGGTGCCCAACCGAAACCGTCCGGCGCAGCCAAATGGGTTGTCACACCTTGACTGACAGCCGCGAATTGGTCGCGCCCGCCAAGCAGGGCGATCTCTGAATGTACATGCACATCGACGAAACCGGGGCAAACGACCTGTCCATTCGCAGAAATCCGACGCGGTGTTTCTGCTTTTTCGAGGTCGCCGATAGCAGCGATGCAGTCGTCCTGAATGCCGATGTCTCCAACAAAGGGTTCGCGTTCGCCTGTTCCATCAACGATATTTCCGCCTGAAATAATTGTGTCAAATCTCATAAAGTGCTCCTTGATTGTTGATTGAGTCTACCATCAAAAACAGTGGATGTCAACAGGAAATTTGGACAAACGTACCCTCCAAATCGCAAATGCTTATCCCGATTTCCTTTTTCAACAAGAACTCGAATTCAGTTAATATTACAAAGGCGCGAGTTCTTGTTGAAAAAAAAATCGCCACCTGATACAATAACAGAAATAGGCATCGGTTGCCAGCCTTAACCCACAATAGGAGGAAAACGCATGCATCAAGCCCACACTTTC
The DNA here is from genome assembly GCA_003635195.1 of Candidatus Poribacteria bacterium. Taxonomy (GTDB): domain Bacteria; phylum Poribacteria; class WGA-4E; order WGA-4E; family WGA-3G; genus WGA-3G. The sequence continues at coordinate 34,439 of PYIY01000011.1, forward strand.
ATCAGGACATCGTCCGCAGGTCTATATTCTGCATTCGGAGTAGTCCTACTGTCGTTGACAATTGCGTTGAGCGGTTGTAGTGAGGATCCTTCTGGCGGGAGCGGCTTCGCGGATTTAGCACGCGGTGAGCCTACTATAGTCGATTCAGTTTTAGCGATTAGTGTCTTTGATGACAGACCGGACGGTATCACGAATAGGTTCTCTGCTGAGTTCAACGATCAAGTGTATTTATGGATCTTGTGGGCGAATATTACAGAAGAACATACGGTTGAAGTCAGGTGGTACTCCCCAGATGACGGTATTGACGATCCACCGTCCTGGGAAGAGAAACAGACCTTTACATCAACAACAGGCGATAAAATTACGTGGTTTTATATTGATCTACCAGACCCAGACATTACAGGCGAGTGGTTCGTTGAAGTCTACCTTGATGGTGACCTCTTTGAGCGGAGTCATATCTTCTGGGTAGAATAACCACCTGCCGCACCCAGATGGAGGGCAGTCATGGATAGGCTGAGAATCGCACATATCGGCACAGGCAGACGTGGTGCCGGTACCTACCTCCCCCTTATCTCAAAATTGACGGACGACCTTGAGTTAGTCGCTGTTTGCGATCCACGCGAAGAAAGCACTACGGAACAGGGTGAAAAATACAACGTCCCCGCTTACACAGACACCGAGCAGATGTTGGACACAGTGAAGCCTGATATCTGCGCAATTGTGATTACACCCAGCAACAATCATATTCCGGGTTTACTCTGTTCCGAACGCGGTATCAGTTATTGTACGGAGACACCGATTGATACCGACCTCGGATGGGCGGACAAGATGATCGCCTCCGCACAGGAGAACGGGGTGAAACTGGAGGTCAACGAAAACTATTATCGTGTACCTACAGAGCGAATAAAACGGGAGATGATTCTCGCGGGTGTTTTTGGCAAAGTCAACGCCGCTTACAACGACTTCCGAGGACACGGCTATCACGGCATCGGTCTCATCCGTAGTTACGTCGGTTTCGACAACGAACCGGTACAAGTTTACGGTTTCCGAAAGGGATATGACGTTCAGGATCACGTCTGGCGGAAAGGGCAACCCAGGCGCGATACTGAGGATTGGCAACATGCAGTGATTGAGTTCGCGGACGGTGCCGTCGGCATCTTCAATTTCAGTGGTCTCTCCTACGGTTCACCGCTACGCGGCTTTAACGGTTCTAAATTCTACGCAGAACGCGGGATGTGTTTCCGAGACAACGCTGTCATTTTAAATGACACTGCCGATGAACAGCGCGCGATTACTGTTGAACGCAGAACCAATACCGTTGACGGCTACGAAACCTTAGCCGCACTTGTCGCTGACACTGATCCTGAAGTGGTATGGGAAAACCCGTTGCAGAATTATCCGCTCAGCGATGGCGAAATTACGGTCGCTTCGGAGCTAATGAGCCTCGTCAACGCCGTTCGCAACGATACAGAACCGGAATACGGCGCGTATAACGGTCGCAAGGACCGAGAAATTGATGTCGCAATGGCACGTTCCTGGTCAAACAACGGCGCGCCTGTTACTTTCCCATTTGATTATGAGAAACGTTGAACACTCAAAAGATCGACGACGAAAAACCAGCGAAGGATATCTACGCCTTTGTAAGACCTGCTTTGCTGATGGCTAATGGCTGTCAACTGATTTTTCCTTGTCGTTTGTGCTGAGATTCTGTATACTTAATTGGGAAAGTACAAAACGCAACAGGAGCAGCGCATGGTGAAAAAAATCCAATCCGTTTTCGTTTTTCTATTCGTATTCAGTTGTAGTACGACCTTGATGGCAAATGAAACGGCGAAAACATATTTTCCGGGGACGTTTGGCAGCTATTGGGTATATGAAGACCAAGATGGGAATGAATTGACACGCACCATTGATGAAGGCGAAGAGATTGCGGGTGAAACGTATAACATTTTCATTTACGAACCTGACATAGAAGACTGGGCAAATTACGCTTATCACTTTCTGCCTTCACTGTATAGTGTTAATGATGAAGGTATTACCTGTCTGATCGGTGATGAAATAGAAAAAACGACCAAGGCATGCCTTATTAAACAGATGGAAGTTTTGACCAAGATGACAAAAAAAATGGTAGAGGACAACCCGCCACCCGAGGCACCTAATCTCTCCTTTGATATCAATTATGAAGTCAACGTCGAGGCGCAGGACGATTTCGCTCTGTTTCCAATTGCCGCAACACCCAACGAAAAATGGGATACAACGCAGATAAAAGCTAAGGTCTCGATGCAGTATGAAATCCGAGGGGTCCCCGATGAGTTTCTCGGAGCAGATGAGATTCCCAAAATTATATTTGAATTTAACATCACTGAAACCGGTAATCTCCTCGGTACAGAAACCGTTGAGACACAGGTGGGCACCTTTGAAGACTGTTTGAAGATCGAATACCGCACAGCAACAACAATGGAAGTGTTACCGCCGGAACAGCACGTAACAAGTAATCCACCTGGTGAGTCTCTGACGACCTTGTGGCTTGCGCCTAACGTCGGTATTGTCAAGTTTCACCAAAAGACAGAGGATATATTTCTCAAAACTATACCTACTTCTGAGTTTCCTGAGTTCCATTCTTCAACCGCTGTCAAGACCTTTGAATTAACGAAATATGAAATCAAAACGACTGAGTCGGAAAGTAACACAAGCGATTAATGCTGTCTTATGGGCAGTTGCTTGCAGAAATTTGCGAGTTTGTCGAAACAATAAAAGGAACCTTTTATGTTGAAAAAAATGCGGTCCGTTTTTGTTCTCTTATTCATCTTCGGTTTCAGCGCGACATTGATGGGAAATGAATGGGCGAATTACTATTTTCCTGATGCACTCGACAGTTACTGGACCTATGAAGACCAAGACGGTGAGGAATTAACGCGCTACGCCATAGAACCGGAAGAGATTGATGGCGAAACCTATCGCGCCTTCAGCTATGAACCTGTCTTGGAAGACTGGACGAAGTATCAGTATTATTTTCATCCCTATTTCTACCAAGTCAGTGACGACTGGGTCGCGTTCTTTGTCGGTGATGATATCGAAAATGCAACACGCGCAGTCACAGAGCAGCAGTGGAACGAGGCTATGGCAGTGATGAAACAACAGTTGAATAATCAACTACCAGGGGTGAATCTTGACCTGAATGTGACGTACGAACTTGATATACAAGCACAAGACTATTTCTATCTACTGCCGACCCCTGCAACGTTCAATGAAGAGTGGGAGGCTTCGCGCGTTGATGTGGAAATGGATTTGCAGATCGAGATCAAAAGCGACGTGGGCGGCTTTCCACCAACAAGTCAGGCAATCACAATGTTCCTGACCCTTATTGAAACTGGAAATGTCACTGGCACTGAGACCGTCGAAACATCTGCCGGTACGTTTGAAGATTGTCTAATAATCGAGTATAGGATGGATGCTGAAATAGAAACTCAACCCGATCTACCAGAAGCGAAGACCCTGTTTGCAGATGCATATAAAGGGACATTGACAACGCTCTGGCTTGCTCCGAATGTCGGTATTGTTAAAATGCTGCAAGAATCCGAAAATAGCGACACCGTCAAAACGCTTGAATTAATAAACTATGAAATCAAATCCACTGAATCAGAAAGCGGTGAAGGCAATTAACCGTTTCTGAAGTAACGCTTTCGGGAACTTGAAGGTTTGCCGAGAGCCGCAAAAGGAATCTCTTATGTTGAAAAAGATGCAGCCTATTTTTCTGCTTTTACTCATTTTCGGTTTAAGCACGATGTCAGTCGGGAATGAATGGGCAAACTACTATTTTCCAGATACCGTCGGCAGCTACTGGACCTATGAAGACCAAGACGGGAACGAATTAACACGCTACGCCATAGAGCCTGAAGATATTGATGGTGAAACCTATCGCGCCTTTAGTTACGATCCCGCCTTGGAGGATTGGGCGGACTTTGAACATTACATCCACCCTTATTTTTATCAGGTCGGGGATGACTGGGTCGCGTACTTTGTCGGTGCTGAAATCGAAAACGGACTTAAAGCACACACAGCGCAAGAGATGGAAGAAGCGCTTCCTATACTCCGTGAACAGATGCTCGGCGGGGCACCTGAAGGCGCAGCGGTTTCCCTTGATTTGAGCTACGATGTTGAGGTGGAATCGGCGGACTATTTCTATCTGCTACCGACACCTATTACATACAATGAAGAATGGACAGCTCTCGAACTAAATGTCGCGCTGACCATCACTATGGATATCCAAGGAGCACCTGTGGATCTACCGGGCGGTGCGCCGACTATCAAAACCCATAGCACCATTATTGAGACTGGCGTCGTCACTGGCACAGAAACCGTCGAAACACCTGCTGGCACGTTTGAGGATTGCTTGATAATTGAATACCAGACGGATGAAACAACCCAAGTGACCATATCTATGCCTGGGGCCCCACAACAAGACCCTGAAGAACGGGAAGCGACCACTATAACAACGCTCTGGTTGGCACCTAACGTCGGGATCGTCAAATTCAGTCATGAGCATCCAGAGGCTGATGAAGCAAAGGAGCAGCTCGGATTGGAACCCGACGGAGAGATCACCCTTGAACTCACGAACTACGAAATCAAAGGCTCGCCTTCGGAGGATGAATGAGCACCTTCCCGATCTATCGACCGCGACGACTGCGCGCGAATGAAAACCTGCGGCGACTCGTTCGCGAAACAGCACTTTCCGTTGATGATCTCATTTATCCGATGTTCGTTGTTCATGGACATAATACCGCAACTGAAATTTCTTCGATGCCCGGCTGCTATCAATACTCGGTTGACAGACTTGTCACCGCCGCAAAGGAACTCATTGCACTCGGAATTCCTGGAACAATTCTGTTCGGCATCCCAGCGGCGAAAGACCCACTCGGCACTGAGGCTTATGCCGATGACGGTATCATTCAACTCGCGGTCCAAGCACTCAAAGATGCTGTGCCTGATCTCCTTGTGATGACAGATGTCTGTCTCTGTGAATATACCGACCATGGGCATTGTGGTGTCATTGAAGATAGCGAAGTAAAAAACGACCCGACGCTGGAACTCCTCGTTAAGGAGAGTCTCTCACATGCTCGCGCCGGTGCTGATGTTATTGCGCCTTCAGATATGATGGACGGTCGCGTCGGCGCAATTCGAGACGCATTGGACGAAAACGGGTATGAAAATATACCCATTATGGCATACGCTGCGAAATATGCCTCGGCATTTTACGGTCCCTTTCGCGAAGCCGCGGAATCCGCACCGCAATTTGGGGACCGCCGCTCCTATCAGATGGACCCAGCGAATACAGAGGAAGCACTACGGGAAGTCGCATTGGATATTCAGGAAGGGGCAGACATCCTCATGGTGAAACCCGCACTCTCTTATCTTGATGTTATCCATCGGGTCAAGACAGAATTTCAGGTGCCTGTTGCCGCCTATAACGTTAGCGGAGAATATGCTATGGTTAAAGCAGCGGCGCAGAACGGTTGGATCGACGAGGAGCGGGTCGCATTGGAACTTTTAACAAGCATCAAGCGCGCGGGCGCGGATATGATTTTAACCTATTTCGCAAAATCAGTAGCCAGTGGCCAGTGGTCAGTAACCAGTTAAGAGACGTTAGATTAACCTAATATTTTCTTTAACTGGTAACTGGTAACTGGTAACTGGTAACTTCCCTGGAGGAAATGCTTTGGAGAGCAGTAAATCTTTGGCTGCATGGCAAAAGGCACAACAGTTTATCCCCGGCGGGGTCAACAGTCCCGTCCGAAATTTCAGCAAGGTCGGCGGGCATCCACGCTTCATCGCACGTGGCGAAGGTTCAAAAATATACGATGTTGATGGAAACGCATATATTGACTATGTCGCCTCTTGGGGGCCTTTAGTTTTAGGGCATGCGCATCCGAGCGTTGTGGAGGCTATCAGTACAGCAGCGTTGAACGGCACGAGTTTCGGGGCACCAACACTATTGGAAACAGAACTCGCCGAAACCATTGTCAATGCTGTGCCTTCGATTGAAAAGGTGCGGCTCGTCAATTCCGGTACCGAAGCCACAATGAGCGCAATTCGTGTCGCACGCGGGTATACCGGTCGCGATAAAATCCTTAAAATCGACGGATGCTACCACGGTCATGTGGACTACCTGTTGGCAAAAGCCGGTTCTGGGGTCGCAACGTTTGGGCTTTCTGATAGTGGCGGCGTGCCAGAGGATTTCGCACGGAATACACTCACTGTCCCCTTTAACAATCCCGATGCTGTCCGCGAAGCGATAGAAGCCAACCCAGACGAAATCGCCTGTCTCATTCTCGAACCGATTATGGGGAACATGGGTATCATCCCGCCGCATGACGGGTACCTCAATCAACTCCGTGAAATCACCGAAGCACACGGTATCGTACTCATCTTTGACGAAGTTATCACCGGCTTTCGAGTGGCGTACGGCGGTGCCCAAACTTACTACAACGTCACACCCGACATGACCTGTTTAGGGAAAATTATCGGTGGCGGTTTACCTGTTGGGGCGTACGGTGGAAAACGGGAGATTATGCAGTGTGTCGCCCCAGAAGGCGAGGTCTATCAGGCAGGAACGTTGTCCGGTAACCCTTTAGCCGTTACAGCGGGGATCACAACACTTAAAAGGCTTGCGGAACCGGGGGTTTATGAACAACTCGAAACCAGAGCTGCAGCCCTCGCTGATGGTCTCGCTGAAGCAACCGAAAAACACGGCGTTGATGCTTGGCATAGCCGCGTCGGTTCGATGCTGATGCTCTACTTCACACCGGAGACCGTTACGGATGCCGATGGCGCACGTACAGCGGATACTGAACGCTTTGAACGCTACTTCTGGGGGCTCGTAGAGCGCGGGGTCTATGTCGCGCCCTCACAGTTCGAGGCGGGGTTCGTCTCTTTGGTCCATTCTGAAGACGATATCAACAAAACCGTTCAAGCCGCAACACAGGTACTGGCGAATCTTGTTTAGGAGTTTTCATGCTTCGCAGTGAGAACAGTTTTCAGTAAAGAAGTGGTTTCCGGTGTCCAGTTGCCAGAAAGGACACATCTGGTAACTGGTAACTGGTAACTAAAAACTATTACATTATGTCCAACTTTGATCAAATTGTTAGATTAATTACCGATGACCTGAGTGCCGTTGAGGTGAAACTCACGGAACACACCGCCAGCGAGTATAGTTTCGTTGATATGGCAGTCCAACATGTTGTAGAAGGCGGTGGCAAACGGCTTCGTCCTATTCTCGTTGTGCTTTCTGCCAAAGTCTGCGGATATGAAGGCAGCGACGCACACACGCTTGCGGCTGTCGTTGAACTCATCCATGTCGCATCGCTTGTTCATGACGATGTGCTTGATGAAGCCGCCATCCGCCGTGGACGTGAGACGTTACAGACAAAATGGGGCAATAAAGTCGCTGTCCTCGTCGGCGATTATCTCCATGCACGGGTCCTCTCTATGCTCGTCTCCCGACGTGCCGATGATCCAGCAATGGCAATTCTCGCTGATACCACACAGGCGATGTGTGAAGGTGAAGTCATACATGCCTACAAAAGTGGTGATTTTGACATCTCCGAAGCCGAATACCTCAAAATCATCAGTTTCAAAACCGGTAAATTGATCGCTGCGTCCTGTACCCTCGGCGCACACCTCGGAAACCCAACGGATACACAGCAGGTTGAAGCACTCACAACCTACGGGCAGCAAATTGGCACGGCTTTCCAAATTGTCGATGATGTGCTTGATTTCACAGAGGATGCTGATAAATTAGGAAAAAACACATTCGGTGATCTTCGTGAAGGAAAACTTACTTTTCCAATCATTTATGCTCGAACTGTTTGTGATGATGATGAAAAGCAGATGCTGGAAAAGGTGCTAAATCCTAACACGGACGAAGCCGAAGCGATTACTTTTGTTGAGGCTCTGTTCCAACGGTATGGTGTTGAGACCCATTGTCTAAAGGTCGCCCAGGACTATGCTGACCGTGCGAAAGCAGCGTTGACAGCCTTACCTGAGACGCCAGCCCGCGTCGCACTGGAACAACTCGCAGACTATGTCGTTTCACGCGAGTCATGAGGAATGGCTATCAGTTGTCGGCTACCGGCTGTCGGTTAAAGAGATTTTTGATGAATCAGACCACCTCTTAACTGACAACTGATAACTATTATAGAATGTTTTACCCAGCGTACATAAACCTTCAAGACCGGAAATGCCTCGTTGTCGGGGGCGGAACAGTTGCTGAGCGGAAAGTCGTCGCGATGCTCATCAGCGGTGGCGATGTCACTGTGATTAGTCCGGACGCAACGGAATTGCTGACCTACCTTGCCCAGATCGGCACGATTCGCTGGCACAAACGACAACTCAGAGCAGGTGACACGCACGGCTATTTCCTTGTCTGCGCCGCTACCGACTTTACGGATATTAACTCGGCTGTTTTTGAGGAAGCATACGGGAAGCACAAAATTCGTTTAGTTAACGTCGTTGACGTTATCCCACAATGCACCTTCGCCGCCGCCTCTGTTGTAACGGATGGCGAACTGATGCTCAGCATCTCAACAAGTGGTAAAAGTCCTGCAACGAGCCGCCGTATCCGTGAATATTTTGAGGATGTTCTACATGCGTCTTCATTATACACACTCGGATATGAAGATGGAGAACCGGTACCGATTGAGAACCAAGGACTACCTTATCCTGTCTATCTGCTATTGGAAAATCGTACGTGTGTTGTCTTCTGTGAGCAGAAAACACCGGAGGTTGAACGCCGCATCTCCCTGCTAAACCGATGTGGTGCGTCTGTTGTCTATCCGACACCCGACGAAGTAAAATCGCATTATTTTGATGATGCGTTCCTTGTGATTGCTGACAACTCCACCGTTGTAAATACATCTTGTGGGAGTGATGCTGCATTCATTCGTGAATATCTTGATGAACCGAGTGCTGGCACCTACTTCACCCCGGATCTTGTGATAGATGGAAATCTAATAATTAGCGTATCAACTCGAGACGGTAAAGATATTGACAAAGCGAAACGGCTTCATAAGAAACTCGCCAACCAGTTTGAAAACAACGGCTATGGTGCATTTATCGAATTCCTTGGCGCGCGTCGTTCTGAGATTCTCAAGGCTTTGCCAACGCCTAAAAAACGTGCCGACTTCTTTGAAGTGCTTATCAATACCGTAGAAGATTCGATATCGGGGTTACAAACCCCTCCCACAACATGCTGTCTCGGTCTCACAAATCCTGAATGTTCTGCGGAATGCCTTTTCAACTGGGTTCGGCACGACAATGTGGAACGCGCCGATACCGTTACAACAAACCTGTTGGAGTCGCATAGCGGGGACAGAATGTGCAACCAATAGACGCACCGCTGGTGAGATTAGCAAACCGCCCCAGCAATGTCCAGAACGGTTTAATCTAATCGGAAACCGGTTTTGGTTCTCACTGCGAAGCAGGACAAAACCGAGCAGAAACCTCCATATTTAAAAATATGATAAATTTTTTGTTTCTTGTTACCCTTCTAATATACTTAGCAGCAAGCATTTTTCAGACGCTCTCGTTGGCTATCAGTAACCGGAGCGAAGCGGCTATCATCCGTCCAACGATTGAGCGAATCGCTTTTTGGGGAACCAGTATCGGTTTCGCTTTTCTGAGCCTTTTTATTCCCTTATGGTGGCTAACGCAAGGGCATTTTCCGATGACGCACTGGACCGACTCCACCGCTTTCTTTGCCTGGGCGATCACACTGATCTACCTCATCATCGTGCGTCTGACGCATCTCCGCACACTCGGTAGTTTTGTGATGCCTGTTGCGTTTATTGCCATACTTATCTCATATAGTTTCGCGACACACACGGCTGCGCTCCCGGAACCGTTGCAAAACTATTGGCTCTTGGCACACACCACCCTCATTTTTATTGGTTACGCCGCTTTCATCGCTGCATTTGGGTTTGGATTGATGTATTTGATAGCCGAGCGGAAAATCCGCAAAAAAACGGATACACTGCTCGACAATCTGCTACCTTCCCTCGGTATCTCCGATGAACTCGGCTATCGCTGTACAATCCTCGGTGTGATTCTACTGACAATGGGTGTCATTGTCGGGAGTCTCTGGACCCAGTATATCCGAGATGTCCCGTGGAAATGGCTCGATGCAAAGGTAATCTCCACCTTGATGACGTGGCTCATCTATGTCCTCCAAATTGGTCTCCGTCAATTTTGGGGTTGGCACGGACGTAGGGCAGCCTATGCCGCAATCATCGGTTTTGTCGCTGTACTCTGTACCTACGTCGGTGTTGATCTCTTTTTAGACAGCATGCATACATATCGGTAGTTTTCTTGGGTAGCGGCAATCTCTGAATCACGATTTCCGAATTTGACACAACTGCTGATATGTGATATAATTTACGGAGTATATAAATAACGTTTCACCTTTTTAGATCTTTTGGCTAAAGGAATGAACCAAATCATCTCTATCGGAACCAGCCATCATGTCGCCCCGATTGAGTTCAGGGAAAAACTGGCGTTTTCCGAAGCACAGCTTACTGAATCGCTCCAGCATCTTCGTGAATCTTATCAGATTCACGAGGCGGTAATTCTCTCTACCTGTAACCGGGTAGAAGTCTATGCTGTTGCGAATGCAGTGCGAACTGCTGACGCTGCCGCCAAAATGCTGATTGAGTTCCTCTCCCACTACCACTATATTGGTGTGGAGCCGCTGAAAAAATGGACGTATCTCCATCATAACTTGGAGACAATCCAACACCTCTTTAGAGTGACAGCGAGTCTTGATTCTATGGTGGTTGGTGAATCCCAAATATTGGGGCAAGTCAAAGCTGCTTTCGGTGCCTCGCGGGAAGCAGGGGGTGCCGGGACGGTTCTCAATCGCCTTTTCACCAAGGCCTTCAGCGTTGGTAAACGGATCCGTTCCGAGACGACTATTGCCACCGGTGCCGTTTCTATTAGTTATGCCGCCGTTGAGCTTGCCAAAAAGATCTTCAATACACTTGAAGGCAAAACTGTTGCGATTATCGGTGCAGGTGAAATGAGTGAACTGACGGCGAAGCATCTCGTTTCAAATGGTGTTTCTAACGTAATTGTCGCAAATCGCACCTATGAACGTGCCGTCAAAGTCGCCGAGAAGTTTAACGGCACACCTGTCGCTTATGATAGCGATCTCGGTTTCCTCATTGATGCCGACATCGTCATTACTTCTACCAATGCTCCCGATTATCTCATCAAACGGCAGCCCCTCGTTAACATCATGCGGAAACGCAGACATCGGTATATGTTCCTCATTGACATCGCTGTACCACGCGATATAGAACCGGACGTGAGTAAGATTGATCACGCCTTCCTTTACAATATTGACGACCTTGAAGCCGTTGTTGCCTCCAACCTCAAAGATCGACAACAAGAAGCGACCCGTGCCGAACAGATTGTTGTCGAAGAGGCGAAGCGGTTCTATGACCAATTGCAAATCTTTCAGGTCAACCCTACTATTAAGGCACTCCATCAGCAGTTTCGGGAGATCGCTGATACTGAATTGCAAGCCTGTTTCTATAAAGCAACGCTTTCGGATCAGCAGGAGGCAGCCGTAGCCTCTATGACCCAGGCGATCGTCAAAAAACTGCTCCACCACCCCATGCAAAATCTTCGCTGTGCAGTCAACGATGGCAATGCCGACCACGGACAATACGTCCAAGCCTTACAAGAATTATTTGCTTTGGATGTGAATGATAAGGAGACCAGTAACCAGTAACCAGTGGCCAGTTAAGAAGTGTTGGGTAGCATCTCTTTAACTGGAAACTGTTCACTGGAAACTGTTAACTTCTATGATGCCCAACTCGCTCGTAATCGGCACTCGTGGTAGCCAACTCGCACTTTGGCAGGCACAATTCGTCAAAGATCAGTTGGAACGCCTTTATCCGGATCTTGAAGTCAACCTCAAAATCATCAAAACTACCGGGGACACAATTCCAGACCGTTCATTGGTTGGACTCGGCAAAGGGGTTTTTACTAAAGAGATAGAAAACGCCCTCTTAGCAGGCGAGATTGATCTTGCTGTGCATAGTTTGAAGGATCTCGCAACGGAACTACCCGAAGGGCTTTGCATTACCGCTATTCCGACACGGGAAGACCCGCGCGATGTACTGATCACAGCCTCTGGGCTTCCCTTAGAAGATTTACTGAATGGCGCAACAATTGGCACGACAAGTCCGCGTCGAAAAGCGCAACTCCTCCATATCCGTCAGGATTTACAAGTCGTTGATATCCGAGGCAATATAGATACGCGGTTGCGCAAACTTCACGAAACCGGGCTTGATGGAATTATTCTCGCTGCAGCTGGCATCAATCGGCTCCGCAAGCCGGAAGTTATTACACAATTTTTTGAGGTAGAACGGATGGTACCAGCCGTTGGGCAAGGCGCGCTCGCAATTGAAGCACGCGAGGGCGATACCCCTGTTGAAAGCCTACTTGAACCCCTGAACGATCAGGAAACGGTGGCAGAAGTTACCGCTGAAAGGACCGTGTTGGCAAGCCTCGGTGGGGGGTGCCAAGTGCCGATTGGCGCGTACGCCAAACATGTTGATGGTGAACTTTCCCTTATCGGTGTGGTTTGTCATCCAGAAGGTGCCCTACGTATTGTCAAAAGCGCGAAAGGCGAGCCAAACGCGCCCCAACATTTAGGCGAAATTGTTGCCGAGAGACTCCGGGAGGGTGGCGCAACTGGATTTTTGACAACACAAGGGGATTTGAGATGAGGAGGAGTAACCAGTGGCCAGTAACCAGTGGCCAGTTAAAAGATGCTTTGTAATGCTAACAAGAAACTGTATAGTGACACAAGAACCCTCTTTAACTGGTAACTAGTAACTGGTAACTGGTAACTGTTATGGGTATCGTCTATATTATAGGTGCCGGTCCTGGTGATAGAAAACTAATCACACTTAAAGGGGTCGAATGCCTTCAGCGCGCCGATGTCGTCATCTATGACTTGTTGTTGAACGACGCATTATTGGAACACTGTCCGCCACATACCGAAAAAATCCAAGCACCCGATCCAAGGGTTCGCGCGACACGCCAGACCGAACTGAACCAATTACTTGTTGAGCACGCGAAAGCTGGTAAAGTCGTCGTTCGCCTCAAGGGTGGAGATCCCTATATCTTTGGACGTGGCGGCGAAGAGGCGATGGCACTCACCGAAGCAGGAATTCCGTTTGAAATCGTTCCGGGTATCACTTCTGCGATTGCTGCATCCGCTTATGCAGGCATCCCCGTCACGCACCGAAATTACGCATCATCAGTCGCGTTTGTAACCGGACATTCCGCTGCACTGGGTCCAGATTCAAATATCAACTGGGAACAACTCGCTACTGCAGTAGACACACTTGTCATCTATATGGGGGTTGCGCATCTCCGCCAGATTGTAGAACGATTGGTAACACACGGTAGGCATCCAGCAACACCTGTCAGTTTAGTGCGTGTTGGCACGACACCGCAACAGCGAGTCGTCCAAGGCACCCTTGAGGATATTGTATCAAAGGTGGCGGCAGCCCAACTTGAAAGCCCCGCTGTTATTGTTGTCGGGGAGGTGAATAGGCTACGCCAGCATCTCCGATGGTTTGATACCAAATCGCTCTTTGGGAAACGGATTCTTGTCACACGCGCCCGCGCACAAGCAAGTGAATTCGCTGACCTCTTGGAAGCGAATGGTGCAGAGGTGATCCAATTTCCCACTATAAAGATTCAGCCTATTGAGAACGTAGACGTGCCCCCTCTCGACACATACGATTGGGTTATCTTTACGAGTATCAATGCTGTTGAGATTTTCTATGAACGCTTGCGGGAAAATGGGAAGGATGTCCGGACGTTCGGTGGAACCAAAATCTGTGCAGTGGGTCCGAAAACGGTTGAGGCACTTAACGCCATCGGTATTCAACCTGACTTCGTTCCAACGCATTCCCGGGGTGGTGCTATCGCTGCTGAAATAGAAGACATCGGTGGAAAGAAAATCCTTCTACCACGCGCAAAAATCGCTACAACGGATCTCCCGAACGGTTTGCGCGAAAGAGGCGCGCACGTTGAGGATGTACCCGTCTATGATACTGTCAAAGTCGCAAGCGATAGCGATAAAGGGGTTTTTGATAGGGGGTTTCTTCGCGATGAAATTGAGACGGATCTCTTAAACGGCAGGATTGATCTCGTCACGTTTACCAGTTCTTCCACAGTCACCAATTTCTTGGAGATGTTCCCCGCACACGCGCCAGCAGTATTGCTTGCTGATGTCAAGGTTGCAGTCATCGGTCCCACCACGCAAAAGACGGCGATGGAATATGGTATACAAGTTGACGTGATCGCAAAGGCAGCTTCAGTAGAGAGCCTTGTAGAAGCGATTCTCGCGTTCACTTTGTAGGAGGGGTGTTTCCTTAAGTAACCCCGGTACCTCATCTATCCGAAAATTGGGAAAACATAAGGCACAATCACTTTTTGATAGACAGTAATCGTCCCAAAAATCGAATAGTATCCTGCACACAACACCAATCCGATCTGTTTCCACAGAGGCGGCTGTATCTCTTTCGGTAAGAACTTCCGGTTAACGTAGAGCGTATGTAACGCCGTAATCACCAATAGATACCCACCGATTGTTGCCGATACCAGAATCATGAAAAACGGCTTGGCGAGATACATCGCGATAACACCCCACACGATATAGACACCGAGAATCGGATAATAGATCCATTTGGCATTGTTTTCACCGAGGTTTCGGGCACGCTTCAATCCTGTCCATATAATATCAGTATAAGTTCGAGGCACACCGTCCACACCACCGAGTTGGGTCGAGAACAGTACCCAGAAACCACACACCAGTGTGAGATACCACAACACTCTACCACCTTTTTCGGCGAGTCCGTCTGCTTGGAAACCTGCTGCCGACCACTGATCCATTTCCTGTCCAGCAGGCACAAATGCTATCGTGAGCATCGCTGGTAGTGCAATCCCGATAAAACACCCGATGAGCCAGATACCGTACTGCTCAAATCGGACGTATTTCCACCACTCTTTGAACCGTTTGAGATTTTCGGGTGAGATGCGAAACACCTTGCCCCAGTGTGAGAGGGTCACGTTTTGTCCGCCGATCATTGATGGAATCGCGCCAACGAGGCTACTCATACCCCACCCTTTATCGCGAACGTAATTCGTGATGGTAACATTGCCTAAGCCGCCGCTGCCTGCATAAGCAGCGAAAGCACCAAGCAACAACCAATTGACCTGTCCATCCGGGCCTGGCGTAGGAAGCGAACCGAAGCTAAAGAAGCCTTTGATCGTTGTCCACCACACGCTTGGTGGTACCATAAACAGGTCGATCACAACAAGGTAGCTGATAATCCAGATAACCATGAATAGCTGGACCTTTTCAAGGGCGTTGTAAATTTTTCCACCGAACAGCACAATCCCCAGACACGCGAAAAAGATAAGATATGCGAATAGACGCACCGTTCCACTATCAGCATCTTGTGGCATATAACCGATCCACGCCGCAGCGAGTGCCGTCGCAGCAGTCATCGCCCAACCGGGCCAAATCCCAAAAAAGTTAACCCCCGAGTAGAAAGATGCCCAAAACGGCGCGCCCGGTTTACAACGCATGTAGCCACTCAACATCGGTTCGCCGGTATAAAGTGTATAGCGGATCGCTTCCGTGTTCAGGATCACTTGAAGCAAAATGGCGATTGTGGCAATCCAGAGTAGACTCCCTCCGTATTGCGCAGTAATCGCCGGTCCCAACAACCATTCACCACTCCCGATGGAACCACCTAACGCAATAATGCCGGGACCTAAGATGCTCCGAAACGCTTTCCCAAATTGATATTTCGGTGGTTCGGGGAGTTCCGCAACATCCCAATCGGGAAGCGCACCACCTGCGACACGTTCATTATTAGTATCTGCCATATCTACCTCTTATTTTTTAACTTTTCCTACCATTCCCAACAGATTGGGACATCTAATTTCTCAGCGATGCCGGCGAGACCTCGTAAGTGATCCACATGGATCGGAATGCCGTTTTCAAGGTAATTGTCGTAGTGATTCCACTCGATTTCACCGGGAAGGTATGCCTGTTCCACGCCTTCTGCCGTTTTTGAGGCGTGTATCTTACCAATTCCCTGCTGAATCTCTTCAACGTAACCATCATAATCGGTGAAACTCGCAATGTTCAGCGCGAAAAAGAAGTGCTCAGAGGGATCCCCCGATTTATTACACGCCATCAAGCCACCACTCAGCGGACCGGCGAGAATACCCATGATGAGTGCCAAGCCGTAGCCACGGGGTCCTGCTGCGGGTGCTAAGAACCGTCCCTTGTCCGGGTCGTTGGTCGGTTGTCCGGTATCGTCAACAAGCCAGCCTTCTGGAATCGGTTTACCATACATCCGAAGTGTGCCGATCTTCCCCCAGGCAGAAACACCGCACGCCATATCCAAAACGATCGGATGCCCGTCGCCAGTGGGCAGCGCGTAACTCATTGCGTTATTAGCAACTACCGCTTCGGCACCACCGGGTGCTACAATAGAGGCACCACCTGTATTCGTTGTCGAAAACCCGATCATCTGATGCGATGCTGCCATAATTGCGTAGCACGCTGCCGCACCGAAATGCCCGGCATTGCGTACCCCTGCCGCGGCGATACCGGTCGTCTCTGCTTTTGCCATTGCCGTCTCCATAGCAAATGTGCTTGCCAGATGTCCCATGCCGTTATCGCCGTCAATGACAACGAAACTCGGACCTTCTGTCGCAATGTGGAGGTTGGGTTTTGGATTCATCTTACCGTCAAGGATGAGGTTGAGGTAACCGGGCAAAGCGCGTGTGCCGTGTGAATGCACGCCCCGCAAATCGGTCTGCACTTGAAGTCTCGCGATCGTTTCCGCATCTTCTGAGCGCAGTCCGGCTTTTTCACAGAGCGTCCGAGCGAAGTCGTGTAACTTCGCTGAATCTACTCCAATTTCCTGCATAACATTTTCTCCAATCGTGAATTCACTGCGTATTGTAGCAAAGGCAGGCTTCCATATCAAGTACAATCCAGATTTTTTCAATTGATCTCAATGTTTCTTTGGACAAACCTACTCGATTAACGTTAAAATTTACGCAGAAAAAGAAGATGGAGGGAATACACATGCGTCAACGCAACATAAAAATACGCTTCCTGCCTTTTATGCTTATGTTCACCTATCTGATCTTTTCTTCGTGCGCGGATAATCCATTGCAACCCGTCAGTAGTGAAGAAGAACAACGCATAAAAGCGGAACTGGATGACCGTTCATTCCGACAGTTTGACCCTTCTAAAGATGCCGACAAACGAAAAGCCGTTATCATTGATTTCTTTAACGGCGTTAGTCTTTGGGCACAGTATGCCGAAGGTATGTATGCGCTTAGCGAATGGGAGATATTATCAGACGACTATCGTATTGAAAAGGCGGGTTCGGAATACAGGATTTATTTCGAGGCACCACGTTCTGCACAAATACTCCCCACAGAGTGTGACAATTGCATCGAAACCACGGGGATTTCAATCTCGATCCAAAATCTTTTCGATAGTGAGAAGATAAGGTTCAAGTTGAATATCAACAACGACAACTTTCCGCGCCCGTTCCCCATATTTGAATCGTGGACAAAATTTAATGAGGATGAGTATTTTGATTGAACTGCTCGATCATCGCGGAGGTAAACCTTCAATTTACCAAGTGCTGCACACTATAGTTGGGTAGGGGATATAGTTGGCTATCAACTTGCTTGAGAACGAGAAAATGCTTGATTCCAAGTGCCATTTCAGGCTAAAATAAGCGATGGAGGATAAACATTCATGTTTCAAAAAGGCTTATCATCCATCGTTTTTTTATGCGTTGTTTTCATGAACACTGCGTGGAATGCTGCGGCACAAACACCCCAAGAACTCTATACCCGCGGCATGCAAGCGGTACGTCAAGGAAAACACCAACAGGCGATTCAGGATCTTCAGCGTGCCGTTACAGTGCAACCGGATTACGCCAAAGCACACGCTGCCTTAGGCACAATCTACCTCCAACTCAGTGACTTTCCCGCAGCTGAGAAGGCCCTCACACTTGCTCTAAATATCAACCCAGACCTGCTACAGGCTGAGGCGAACCTCGCTGTCCTCTACACCAAAACGAAACGTCTTGACGACGCTATCCGCGTCTACCAGAACCTTATTCGGAGACAACCTGAATCGCTTCAAGTTCGACTCGGCATCGCATCCGCATATCAACAAGCCGAGCGGTTTCCGGAGGCGATAGAAGCCTACCTCGAAAGCCTAAAACGTTCTCCAAACCTCGCCGCCGCGATGACGAACCTCGCCTCCTGTTATGAAGCGATTGAAGACAATGCCCAGGCAATCCACTATTATAAGGCCGCTTTAGCCGTTGAACCGAATCTCCCGATGGCGAACGGCAACTTGGGTGCTATCTACCAAGAGCAAGGCGAATTGGATAAGGCACTTCCACTTTTAGAAACGGCTATCCGCCAAAATCCACACTTTACTGCTGCCCGCTATCGACTCGGTTTGGTCCTCACAAAAAAACGGGAGTTTCAACGCGCCGCTGCAGAATACCAACGCGTTATTGCACAGCAACGCGACCATGTCGGTGCATACTATAATCTCGCGCAGGCACTCTTCCGACTCAAGAAGCGGGAAGAGGGCAAACGCGCCATGGACGCTTACCACCGTCTCAATGAAATCGCACAAGAGATTGATACCCGTGAGCGCGCAACCCTCATGGAACCGAGTAACCCCATGCAGCAGTACCGACTCGGACTTGTTTACGCGAAATATGGGAAAATTACTGAGGCGATTTCGGCGTTTCAGGCGACCTTGAAACTTGATGGCGATGCCCACTACGCACTAAATGCATTAGCCCGACTCTATATCCTGCAAAAAACGCAGTTACAGGATGCTGTCTCTTATGCCAAAAAGGCGTTCCGTTTATCACCGGCACCACAGTATCTACAGACCCTCGCTTTAGTGCATTTCCAGATGGGGGCGCGTGAAAGCGCGTTAAAAGCAATCCATACCGCCATCGAAATGGAACCCGAAAACGAGGCTTTTCAACAGACATTAGCAGAAATTCAAGGATTAGATGAAAAAGCGAAATAATTTCGTAAATATCTTCATGCTTCTATCAATCATAGTCGTTTGGTGTGCTGCCACCGCGCTACCTGCAAACGCGGACACAGGTATCCAATTCGTTGATGTGACGCAGGAAGCCGGTATCCACTGGAAACATACGGATGGTCGGAGTGGGCAGAAATATTTTATGGAGACGCTCGGTTCCGGTGCCGCTTTTTTTGACTACGACGCTGATGGTGATCCCGATTTGTACTTCGTTAACGGCGCACCGCTCCCGGGCTACGTCGCGCAAGAGCCCCTAACCAATTGTCTCTATCGCAATGACGGTGATGGCACTTTTACCGATGTCACTGAAAATGCTGGTGTTGGAGATACCGGTTACGGACACGGATGTGCCGTGGGGGACTACAATAACGACGGTCAATTAGACCTTTACATCACAAACTACGGTGCCAATCGACTCTATCGCAATAACGGCGACGGCACTTTCACAGATGTCGCCGAAGCCGCTGGCGTGACGGAGCCTCGTTGGAGTTCCAGTTGTGCTTTTGCTGACTATGACGGAGATGGCAACCTTGATCTCTACGTCGTCAACTACATTGTCTTTGACATTGACGAAAACCCGTGGTGCGGACTTAAAGAGAAAGGCATCCGCGCTTACTGCGAACCTGATAACTTTCCTGCCCAATCGGATACGCTATTTCGCAACAACGGGGATGGAACATTTACCGATGTCACGAAATCGGCAGGCATTTACAATACAACCGGCAAAGGGTTAGGCATTGTCTGGGGCGACTATAATAACGATGGGGCACCCGATATCTACGTCGCTAACGACTCTACAGAAAACTTCTTTTATCATAACAGTGGCGATGGCACCTTTGAGGAAGTCGGTTTCATGATTGGTGTAGCACTCAGCGAGAACGGTGCCGCTGAAAACGGTATGGGCACCGCTTTTGGCGATTGGAACAACGACGGGTGGCTCGACCTCACCGTTACCAACTATGCACAACAGACGAACACCCTCTACCATAACGATGCTGACGGTTTTTTTACAGACGCAACGGCTACGACAAAGACTGCGCAGCTGACCTATCCTTACCTCGGTTGGGCAACCGCCTTTATTGATTACGACAACGATGGCTACCAAGACCTTTTTGTCGCTAACGGACATCTCCACGAGAATCTCGCCGAACTCGGACAGCAAGGTACGTATGGACAACGCAATCTGCTTTTCCGAAACAACTATAACGGCACCTTTACCGAGGTCTCGGAAACTCTCGGTCCTGGCATGAAATTGGAGGACGTAAGCCGCGGGGCTACCTTTGCTGACTACGATTCGGATGGCGACATTGATATTGTGGTAACGAATTCAAACGCTGCACCGCGACTCCTGCGCAACGATGGCGGGAACCGAAAAAACTATTTGCAGATCCGATTAATCGCAACAAAGGGTACGACAGATGCGATTGGGGCGCGCGTTAAGATAAAAACAGGAGAACTCACACAGACGCGTGAGGTGAGGAGTGGCGACGGCTATCTTTCACAACGTGATCTCACGCTCCATTTCGGTATTGCGGATTATAAGCAGATAGATAGCATTGAGATTCAGTGGCGGAGTGGTGTAAGGCAACTGATCAAATCCGTACCTGCAAATCAGGTGCTTTCTCTTGAGGAAGGTGGAGATGAATAACGTGGAGAACGCAGTTGAACGCCATTATTGGCGGGCGGTCATTTTCCTTGTAATACTAATTTTAGCGGGGGCAGGCTTCTGGGGGATACGGCGATTCGCACCGGCGGTGTTCCTTGGAAAACCGGATATGATCGCTGTGCCGAACGATAAACCTGCACAAAATCGAGCACAGCTGACACTCAACAAACCGGCACTTCTGAACATCAATACCGCTTCAACCGAGGAACTCCAAACCCTTCCCAACATCGGCGAGGCAACAGCGCAAAGGATTGTGGATTACCGAACCCAGCACGGCAACTTTACCAGCGTAGACGCGCTCCAGGACGTCAAAGGCATCGGCGCAAAGACGTTAGAAAAACTAAGACCTTTCGTTGATGCCAAGTAGTTAGATATCTATCCTGTTGGTTTCTGTGAAAATGTGTTTAACGGGTACATCCCAGACTTGTGGGAATGTATCTTCTACGACTTGTATCTGATACGCCAGTCCAATCGGGATAGCGTGTGCACACTCTGCAAGGAATCGGTCATAGAAACCTTTACCGTATCCGAGGCGATACCCTTTACGGTCGAAGGCGATCCCGGGAACGATGATGAGTTGAAGCTCGGTTATGGGCATGAATGGACAGGTCAAATTCGGTTCCAACATACCGTAACGATGCCGGACCAACGCTGTTTTGCTTTCCTGAATTCGCCGCGGTATGAGTCGGTGCTGGTCGGTATCTACAACAGGGGCGCAGATTTGCTTTCCTGTGTGGAGTAACCTTTCAAGGAGTCCGTCGGTTTCAACTTCGCTTCTCATACTGAAATAAAGCATTATCGTATCGAAACCTTCGTTTTTTATCCAACTTGCGACGGCATCGGCAATCTGTTGACTGGACACGGCACGGAGCTCAGGCGCGAGTTCATCGCGCTGGCGAAGCACTTCAGCGCGGACGCGTTCACGTTCCATTGTTTTGTTCTCTTGTAGATGCGCGTGTGGGAAGGGTTTGTAACCCGGATCCCTTTTCTACTTATGATACCGAACTTTTCCAGCGATTTCGACGGTATCAACAATCGCCATGATCACGGCATCGATCGGTTTGTTTGATGTAACTTCGGTCTGCCGGGCGGAACTCCCTGTCGCAATGAGAACAATCTCGCCGATACCCGCGCCAACCGCATCCACAGCGACTGTGTATTTCCGATCGACTTCGCCATTCAGATCCACATCTTGGACAACCATCAGCTTGCTTCCGATGAGTTTCTCATCTTTCTGCGTCGCCACGACTGTCCCGGTAACTTTTCCAAGGATCATCTCATTAAACCCTTTCTTGTTGAGGTGAGGCCTCTGTCCATACTATCTTTCCTACATTCGCAGTTTAAAAATAGTTCACTTTGCACTATTTCTGTCCGTCATAGGTACCCACTACCTGAAGGTAGGAGCTTGTGCTTCCTCGCGACTGCGGTTTTCTCAGAGAGTCCACCGTCTTAGTGTCGCTCCACTTTAGGCAGCCAAGCCTGCCCGTTTGATATTGATAGCCGCGTTGATGTCTCTATCGTGGTGGGAACCACATTCAGGACATGCCCACTGTCTATCTGAAAGAGAAAGGTTTTCGTTTTTGTACCCACAATCACTGCAAGGTTTGGTTGTCGCAGTCCACTGACTGATTTTCTGAAACTTTTTGCCGTGCTTTGCACACTTTTGCTCCAGTATCTGAAGGAACTGGGAGAAGGCATGGTCAGAAACTTTACGTCCCCAAAGCCGTTTCATACCGTCAAGGTTCAGTGTCTCAAAAATGAGTATATCAAACTCGGAGCAGAATTTGTCAGCAAGTTTCCACTGCCAATCTGCTCTTTGTCGCGCAACTTTTCTGTGTTGTCTTGCCAAAGCACGGCACGCACGGTACCAGTTATTAGAACCTTTGACTTTACGACTCAGTGCTTTGCTCAGGGATCGCAACGTGTTGAGTGATTGCTTGAAAAACTGCGGTGATTCTATTTTCTTGCCTTCGTCACTTGTGAGGAATGTTTTATTTCCGTAATCAAACCCTGCGCTCTTACCCGTCTTGAGTTTCGGTTCGGAATCCTTAACATTCTCGCACGAAAAGCATATCCAATAGTCGCCGCACTTATCACGTTTGATGGTAATCGTCTTGATATTTCCTTTGATTTCGCGGTGTTTGTGGAAAGAGAACCATGTCCCTATACAGTTGATTTTGATACGATTTCCTTCAAGTGTATAACCTGCTTGTGTGAAGGTCATGGAACTATATTTCTGACGCGGTTTGATCTTCGGTCTACCCACTTTACGTGTTGTTTTACCGGCTTTACGGTCTTCTATATTCTCAAAAAATGCGTCCTGTGATTTACCGTAACGTAACACAACGTCTTGAACAACTTGACTCGGCAAATCCGCCCAATGCGGTTTGGTTGTTTTTTTAAGTTTTCTGAGGTGTGCCTTCAAACGATACATAGATATGTTTTTACCGAATATACGATAATATCTACGGGCAAGCAGCAGGATATGGACATGGATTTGCCACAGATCGTCAATCATATTGCCGATTTTGATTGTATTAGATTGATTTTGAAGTTTGAACTTGTATGATTTTCTCATGGTATATCAGGTATCAGGCTTTTAGCTCCTGTCAAGTGAGAGGCAGACACATTACCGAGAGGTAACGCTTGACGTGTCTGCCAACCTGATACTATAATTATACTACGTTTTTTCAACAATGCCAAGTTTATTTTTCGACACAAACCTAACGCCCGTCTACATCCGCTACCTAAAGGGTTTTTGCTTGGGTGTTTCTTCTAGGGGGTTTGACGGGGGAATGCTAAAATTATACACGAAACCCGCTGAAATTTCAACTGACAATCTATAAAGTGCATCCGAAAATGTGTATAACCAGAGTTTTTATACGGATGCTACTTCAACGAGAGGCTAAAGATGAATCCGTGTGATCGGGGTAATCCGCGACAATCCGTGATTTAGACGACATCGAGGCAGTTTGCAAAATAGTGTGCCGTAACACAAGTTTGACAAGCAACTGATTCGTATGCTAAACTATTTCTAACGGATAGCCTGATAAAGCGGAGGGAAACTTGAACGGGAATCACGCAGATGTCATCATTATTGGTGGAGGCATTATCGGGTGTGCCATCGCTTACAATCTTGCCAAGCGAGACGTAAAACCGCTGTTGATTGACAAAGCAACCGCTGTCGGTACAGAGGCCTCGTGGGCAGGCGCAGGGATTCTCACCTCACACGCCACAACGCATGAACCGTATCCGACGCTCTGCCGTGCGAGTCTTGCGCTCTATCCAGCGTTAGCGGAAGAACTTCGGGAAGAAACCCAAATAGATATTGAATTCATCCAGTCTGGCACGTTGTCGGTATTTTTCAACGCAGCTGAGGCTGCAGGGTTAATCGGACTTGCAGACCGACGCGTAAAACGCGGCTTTTCAGCAGAGGTCTTGACAACCGAGCAGGCGTTACAGTTAGAGCCAACACTCTCAAAATCTATCGCTGGGGCGGTTCTGTTTCCTGAGGACGCACAAGTACGCAATCCAAAGATGGTGACTGCACTTGCAAAAGGTGCCGCGCAACTTGATGCGAAATTTCTATTAGGCAATCCAGTCACTAACTTTATCCGAGAGGATGCGCGCGTTATCGGTGTCGTTGTGAATGGCGAAACCTTGTACGCTGACACCTTCGTGATGGCCGCGGGGTGCTGGACGGGGACACTGACTGCTCAGCTGGATATACCAATACAGATTGAACCCGCGAAGGGACAGATTGTCCTCATTGAAGCGATGCCACCCCCTTTTCAGCATATTGTTGATGGCCTGGGTATCTATATCGTGCCGAGGGCGGATGGCAAAATTCTACTCGGTGCAACTGTGGAATACGTCGGCTATGACAAAACCGCGACCCTGGACGGAGCGAAGCAGATGATTGACGCGGGCATCGCCATCGCGCCTCAACTTGCACGCAGTGCTTTCGTACAAACGTGGGCAGGTTTACGTCCTTATGCCAAAAACGGTCCCTTACTTGGCTATCTGCCGGGGTATGACAATGTTATCTTGGCATCTGGACATTTCAAAAATGGCATTCTCCTTGCACCGATCACAGGGCAGCTCATTGCTGAGCTGCTCACAACTGGGCAACCTTCACTGCCCCTGGAGCCGTTTCAACCCGTTGCGCCCTAAGAAAAATGTGCCACACGCCTCGAAAAATTGAGACTAAAGATGAAAATATATTTTTTTTTAATTTTAAATGAATTGTTTTAAAGTCTATGGGTTAAAGTATTGACAATCTTTTTTATTAATCAAAAAAGGGGTATCGAATATTACCCCTGTCTAATGACTAACCTACTTAGGAGGGTTATAATAATGTATCAAAGTGTTTTGTGTTTAACAACGGCACCGTCTCAAACTTGGGCGGTTGGCAAGAGTGTATGGAATAGCGGTAGTAGAGGTAAGGACAGGGATTGTGCTTTAGGAGAGCGCACCTCAAGAAAGGCACGGGCATCTAAAACTGCCGACGTGCACCGTTGTTGGACTACGACTCGATTATGGAGAAGGCACAGGCCAAGGAGCGAACAAGCAGGCATCCTCCACTATGCCGGAATGGAAGGAGGGTTACGCGCCTTCGCTTGAAACGCTCCTCGTTTGAGGAGACAAGCATGATACACACTGACGAGCAGTTGATGCTCTCTGTGAAGGATGGAAACAGAGACGCATTCCGAATTTTAACCGAGCGACATTATACAAACACTTTAAACTTTATCTATCGATTTGTCAAAAATCGAACACTTGCGGAAGACCTCTGTCAGGAAACATTCTTACGGTTATGGCGCTGCGTCCCATCGTACCGACCCATTGCCAAATTTAGAACATTTCTTTATCATATCGCCAAGAATGTCTGTTTGAAACAGTTGGCGAAGGAGCAGAGGAACCCTCGGGTCGAATCATTGGATACGCATTATGGAGACGATGATGAATACTCGCCCCCAATTGCGGGTGCTATAGCGGATACACGTTATTCCCCGGAGGGACTAATCATTGCCAAAGAGACCTACGAGGCGATTCAGACTGCAATCGCTAAGTTATCAAAGGAGCATCAAGTGGTGTTCCGCTTGACAGAAGTTCAAGGATTGTCGTATCAGGAGGTCGCGACGCTCCTCGAATGTCCGATTGGTACCGTTGCCTCGCGAAAAAACGCCGCGATTCAACAACTCCGGAAATTTTTAGCACCCTATAGAGCGAACCTATAATATTGAAGTCTTTAGACTTCGGATGTCCAAGCCGTTTTGCACTCTGGCGCGCCTCGCGTCAGAGTGCTTTTTTCGTGGACTTTCATAGTGAAATCGGCTATGCTATCCTTTAAAACCTATCTATTATTCTCATAACAGGGGGTAGACAAATGGGAGACTTGCAAGGTCTTGCTGTTTTGGTGATGCTGTTAGGTATATTTAGCACAATTTTTTGGATGGTTGTGAGTTGGCGCGCAATGAAGGCACACGAGAAACTCGCTGATGCTGTTGAACGGATGATGCTACAACAATCGGCTATTCGGGAAATGCAATCTCGGTCGTCGCAGGATGAATAAGGATACCATGACGAGCGGATTTTATCTCATACAAACTAACGTGAATTGTAGGGCAAGGTCCCGGACCTTAGCCCTATAACCGTTTAAAATGGCGGCGTAGAGAGGGCACACACAACCCGTTTCTATAGAATTTTTGAGAAGTGAAGATTAAAAGAAACAAGCAGATGTTCTTTCTGATGAATGGACCCACAAGTATCTTGATTTGAGGGTTAGATGAAACAATTTGATGGACAATTGAGATAAGTTGGTTTATGATGTGACGTGAAATAAAAAAGAAAATGACCCATTCTTCTTGGTAAATTTCGGACGACAGAAAGAGATAGAACGATGCAAAGCACACTTTCCAAAATCAAAGCACTCACCTTTGATGTCTTTGGCACAGTTGTAGACTGGTACGGTTCAATCGTTGCCGAAGGCGAAAAATTTGGGGATACCCACAACATTGATATTGATTGGGCACAGTTCGCTTTGAAATGGCGTGCTGGATACGGACCCGCGATGGACAAAGTGCGACGTGGCGAATTACCGTGGCAGAATATTGACGCACTGCATCGGCGCATCTTAGATGATCTTCTTGCCGAATTCAAAATCGTCGGTTTAAGCGAAGATGATAAAGATCATCTGAATCGGGTCTGGCATCGCCTCAAACCGTGGCCCGATGCTATTAGTGGATTAGAACGGCTCCGCAGGCGATATATCGTTGCAACACTCTCTAACGGCAATGTCGCGCTGTTGACAAACATGGCAAAATTCGCAGGACTGCCGTGGGATTGTATCTTGTCTGCTGAGTTAACACAGCATTACAAACCCGACCCAGAGGTCTATCAAACCGCTGCCGACTTGCTCGCTCTATCTCCCAATGAAGTTATGATGGTCGCCGCGCATCCCGGTGATCTCCGAGCCGCACAAGCCGTCGGTTTTCAAACAGCGTTGGTCCCGCGCCCTTTGGAATACGGTCCTGACAATACCCGCGAAGTAACCGCACACCTGTCCGACATCGTCGCCAGCGATTTTAACGAACTGGCGGATCTGTTGGGGATAACATAAAACATATTACGGAGGAACGAAAATGGATTTACAAGAAGTTTCCGAAGTCGCGCCGGAAATACACCCGCCTGAACACACGACAATGACAGTAGATGAATTTCTTGCCCGCGATATTGAAGGATATGAGTACGTTAAAGGAAAATTAGTACCAATGTCGTCTCCGTCATTAGGACATGCGAAGATTAGTACAAGAATTACTCACTATTTATTTACATACGTAAGTGAAAACCGGTTAGGAGATGTGTATGTGGAAGCAGGGTTTAAAGTCGGAGAACGTGGGATGAAACCGGATGTCGCGTTTATTGCAACCGCACGCCTACCTGAAGATGAGAGTAAGGGATCGCCAATTCCACCTGATTTTGCTGTCGAAGTCATCTCACCAACAGATGTTCACTGGCGCGTAACTGAAAAGGTACAAGCTTATCTTGAGGCAGGCACCCAGATGGTATGGGTCGTTGAATCTGTCATGAAAACAGTAACAGTGTATCGTTCTGAAACAGACATTCAAGTGTTTACGATTACCGACACACTTACCGGTGAGGATGTCGTGCCGGGGTTTTCCTGTCAGGTTGCGCAACTTTTTGAATAGATGCCTCGCCTAAATACGCATTGGAGAATACATTATGGACAAAATCCGAGTTGCATTTATCGGTTGTGGTGGTATGTCGTCGCAATTGCAACAGTGCATACCGATGGTGCCAGAGTTTGAATTTGTTGCAACCTGTGATCTCGTTGAAGAGAAAGCAAAGTCGAATGCCCGAAGATTCGGCGCGCTCCGTCACTACACCGATTACAACGAGATGTTCAAAAATGAAGATCTCTACGCTGTGGCTGTCGTGGGCAGACCGGAGGACAAACTGCATCGAGACATCGGTATTGAATGCCTCAAGCAAGGCTATCACATTTACACCGAAAAACCGCCTGCGACCACCGCTGAAGGTGCAAAAATGCTCGTTGATGCCTCAATTGAAACTGGCAAAACGGGGATGGTCGGCACGATGTGGCGACATGCCCCCGCGAATCAGATTGCCAAACAGTTGATGGACGAAGAAGTGTTCGGTGCAGCCTGCCAGTATCACACTCGGTACCTCGCACCGGGGCCGCGCCTTCAAGAAGCAGGATCGCCTTTTGCGTGGCCCTTCATGCTCGATCAAGCGATTCATCCGACCGATTGCATGCGTTTCTTTATGGGACAGGTTAGCGAGGTTTTCGCGATGGGCACGGTTAATACAGCATCCAGTACGGTCTCAATCTCTGTCAATCTGCGTTACGCGAACGGAGGCATCGGCACGATGACCCTCGGCACCGGTCCGGTTTTGGAAGCGATGGTTTTTGTCAAGGGCACCGGCGATCAGGCGATTCAAGTGTTAGAGACACGCAAATTACGCCGTTATCGTAATCCGACATGGCTCGGCTTTGGTGGTGGCTATGCTGATACACCGACTGAGGAGTGGGATCTCAATACTGCATATCACGGTATCGGCAGACCCGGCTACCTCGAAGAGATGCAGCATTGGGCGCGGTCACTGCAAGCAGGAACACAGCCACACGCCAGTCTTGAAGATGCCTATCAGAACATGCGCGTCTTGGAGGCAATTAGCCGTAGCGTGGAGACAGGAGAAGTCGTTCAAATTCCAGCATAACCTTGACAGATAGAGACATTAGTATTTTCGGAACTTTGATCCTTAAGTAAGGTTTTGTATGTGGAGGTAGATCATGAGACAGGTATTTGTATATCCGGGTGAAGATGGGTATTGGGTTGCTGAATGCCCCAGTTTGCCGGGTTGTATCAGCCAAGCTGAAACAAAGCAAGAAGCTGTCAGCAATATCAGAGAAGCAATTGACGGATATATTGTTGCTCTTAAAGAAGATGGACTGCCGGTACCTGAAGAACATTTTGAGGCGTTGTTGTTAGCTGTATGAGTGGGTTACCGAGGATTTCAGGGCGAGAATGTGTGAAAACCCTTGCCAAAGTCGGATTTTACCTAAGACGGCAGCAGGGCAGTCATCTGATTTTGCGTCGTGATAAGCCGTTCGCACAAGTTGTTGTGCCTAATCACAAAGAATTGGATAGAGGGACCTTGCGTAGCATTATTAGACAGGCACATCTTGGAGTCGATGAGTTCATGGAGTTGCATTCATCCAGATAGATTTGCATACGTTGTGAAGGAAAATATTATGGACTGGGCACCGCGTGTCAAACCCATCAAAATACGCCAACTTTACCGATATGCAAGGCTTGGCATCTACGATGATTTGCTCCTACACGATGTTGGTTGGGAACTTTACGCTCGTTGCAGGGACATTGCTACAGTCGCTGATGTTTACCGCGAGGGACGTGTGCCTTGTCCCAAGTGTAGCACAAAAGTGCCCCGTCGGATTGACCCACTCTTTAGTTCCGCAGAGGGCGGAACTCGCGAAAATTGGTTTCGCTGCTCACATTGCACCAAGCGACTACTCTGGCGGGACTGCCGACAATCTCTCCGAACCACCCCACGATGCTTTGATTGTGGTAGTGTCCTGCAAAAAACAGACGAATTGGGATGTGTTTGTGGTAAAACGTGGTCCCCGGAAGCTTACAAACAATCGGTGAGAACCCGTGTCCGTCTACCGTGTCCGCACTGTCTTAACCTCGTCCGTAGACCAGATCCACCCGCAAGGGAACGCACTGTCAGAACGCGGAAGCCCAGGCCTGAGTTGCAATGCCCCAAGTGTCAAGCGGTCGCGCTTCATCAGCACGGCAATATTGAGTGTACAGCTTGTGGTTACAAACGTCGGTGGCGAGATTACCGCAAGAGCCTAAAAAAGAAAGATGAAAGACTCGAATGTTCAAGTTGTGAGTATACTTTTAGATGGCAGACGTGGTGTCAAAGTGCCCGTTCACTGAGAACTGGCAACCCAAGACCCGCGCGTGAATTCATTAAAAGGTGGCTCAGGTGCTATACACCACAACAGCGTATGATACAGATTGATACCCTACTTCAAACTTTACACGGTAGGGGTCCTTTAGCACCACTGTTTATTGATAGTGGTGAACACAACATCCGTCAGATGCTTGATGATCTGGCATCATAAAGGAGAAATAAATCATGAAAGTTCTATTTTTTCTGATCCTCGTTATTGGTCTGGTAATGCCTTGCGCACTTTGGGCAAAAAATATGGCACTGGAGTTAGATGGCAAAACGGCTATTGAAGTGCCAAATAGTGACAGCTTAAATCCCAAAAACGCGATAACGATAGAAGCATGGATGAACATGAGCAAACCTGTCGGGGAATGCCTTGCAAAGGATTGGGGTGGTAAAAGGGATTACATCTTTCCAGAGATCGTCCAAAATGGAAACGGATTGCGGTTTGTTCTCTGGCCCGGCACGAAAATCCTTGATGTCCCCGGATTAAAGCCGAACGAATGGCAGCATGTTGCAGGGGTCTGGGACGGTAAAGAGATGCGGACATATATTGATGGCGAGGAAAAGGGTGCCTTACCCTTTGATGCAAAGGAATTAGCGGCAACCGACGCTTCCCTCTATATCGGTGTCGGTGATAGCCAAAATTGGTTCTGTACGGGTGCTATTGATGAAATCCGTATCTGGGAAGTCGCTCGGACTGAAGATGAGATTAATGAAT
This sequence comes from Candidatus Poribacteria bacterium, assembly GCA_003635195.1. Lineage (GTDB taxonomy): Bacteria > Poribacteria > WGA-4E > WGA-4E > WGA-3G > WGA-3G. Next base: position 65,552 of record PYIY01000011.1, read on the forward strand.
TCATGATGAAGGTACTCAACGGTGATGAAAAAGGCTTGAACGCACACTACACTTTCGATGCAGGTGATGCCAACGATAATACCAAAAACGGAAACGATGGCAAAGGCGGGTTCGGGAAGCCGAATTATATTGATATCACCAATGACCTGGACCTCGAGCCACTTTCTGTTGATCCAGGAGATAAACTAACAACAACGTGGGCGTGGGTGAAACAGACCTGATAATCGGTTTCGGAATATATTACAAGTCCCCTTGATAAGGGGGATTTAGGGGTTTCTTAGTTGTAATTGTAGGTTCCCCTTGATAAGGGGGATTTAGGGGGTTTCTTGGTTGTATCAATTTTCAGATGAGATTCTTTCGTTCTATAGACAGACGCAAGAGTCGGAAAGGCTTACGAATGATGTCAGAGGACAGATAGAATTTGCGCGGACCCAAGAGATTATCACACGCTATTTGCCCGATCCACCCGCAGTCGTTTTGGACATCGGTGGTGGTTCGGGTCCCTACGCCTGTTGGTTAGCAAAGGCAGGCTATGCAGTCCACCTCGTGGACCCTGTAGATTTGCATATTAAGCAGGCGCAGGTAGCCTCAGATCAACAGTCAGAACACCCAATTGCGAGCATATCGCTTGGGGACGCACGGGAACTGCGTTTCTCGTCTATGTCTGCGGATGCTGTGCTGTTATTGGGACCCCTCTATCATTTGGTTGATAAAAGTGAACGGCTGGTGGCACTGAGAGAAGCGTATCGTGTCCTACGCGAAGGTGGCGTTATAGTTGCCGCTGGTATCTCGCGTTTCGCCTCTCTACTCGATTTTTTCTGCAAGGACCGGTTGGGCAACTCGGTCTCCAGGGACATCGTTCAAAATGACCTCCAAACGGGTTACCATCGGAACCCAACGGAAAATTTAGAATTTTTTACGGATGCATATCTTCACCGACCCGATGAACTCAGTTCTGAAGTCATCGAAGCAGGTTTTCAACATCAGACAACGCTTGCTGTGCAAGGACCGACATGGCTTTTTGGGTCGGTTGAAAATTATTGGGCAGATCCTGGCCAGCGAGCCGCTGTTTTGGATTTAATTCGGAAGGTCGAAGCAGAGCCTTCGATACTCGGTATGAGTTCGCATATTCTCGCGATAGGGACAAAATAGAAGGAGATTGATAATGCCTGAAGGTCAGGTGGTTCGCAAGACGCAAACCCTCACTACGGTTGAATCATTGCAGGCGGATTTTGAGGCACTCGGTGTCAAGGAGGGAGTGGTTTTATTACTCCATTCGTCTTTGAGCGCGATCGGATGGGTCTGCGGCGGTGCTGTCGCTGTTATCATCGCGCTTCAGGAGGTTTTGGGGGAAACTGGCACGTTGGTGATGCCAACCCACTCAACCGACCTCAGCGATCCAAGCCAATGGAAAAATCCACCTGTGCCTGAAGTGTGGTGGCAAACAATACGCGAGACGATGCCTGCCTACGATCCCGATTTGACCCCTACCCGCTCAATGGGTAAAATTGCTGAAACCTTCCGAAAACAGAGCGGAGTTCTCCGCAGTTCACATCCACAGAGCTCGTTTTGTGCACGTGGTCCTCAAGCATCGTCCATCATAAATAATCACGCTTTAGCTTATGGCTTTGGTGAACACTCACCGCTTGCCAGAATCTATGATTTGGATGGTTCCGTCCTACTCCTTGGTGTCGATCATTCGAGTAATACATCCATACATCTCGCAGAATACCGAGCGGATTTTCCGAGCAAACGTGTCGTCCGGGAGGGTGCTCCAATCTTACAGGCCGGTTCAAGGATATGGGCCACCTTTGAAGATATTGATGTAGACGATTCAGATTTTGATCGTCTCGGCGGGGACTTTTTGCGTTCTGATACAGGGAAAGTGGTGCAGCGTGGCAAGGTCGGCATCGCGGAGTGCCAACTCATGCCGCAACGCGCTGTCGTTAACTTCGCTGTTGATTGGCTTGAAAAAAATAGAACGTAGAAGTGATTTGCTAAATCCTCAAAAATTGATTTTTCATTGTACGTGTGTTATACTATCGATAAGTTACTTGCCAGCACCAAGTAAAATCACAAAAAATCCTATCCAAGAGGTATGAAATTGAGTGAGAAATGGTCAGGATGGATCCCGATTCTCAAGGCCGCCGATGCCACCAGAAGTACTGCTTTCTACTGTGAGATTCTCGGATTTACTAAGGACTGGGAACACCGTTTTCAAGAAGGCTGGCCGCTTTATGTCTCCGTGAGTCGAGGTTCCCTGACTTTACATCTGAGCGAACACGAAGGCGATCAGGCAGGTCAAGTGTCCCTGTTTGTCCGTGTAGACAATGTTGACGCGGTCTATACCGAGTTTGTAAGCAAAGGACTTGTTACTGAAACCCCTCCCAAGGATCAGGACTATGGGGTCAGGGAGTTCCATTTCAGGGATCCGGACGGACATCTGCTAAGATTCGGAGAAAGACTTGCCAATTATGATGAAACTCGTACCCCTTAAGGGCAATAATAATGGCAACAAGTACGAATAATCTGAAAACTTGATATCCTGTGAGCTTTGAGTTGAAACGCTTTTGTTTATTATCACAGCCAATATCAAACAACTCTTTGGCTAAAAGTAGCAACTTGGGGTATAATAACAGTTAGATATATTGCTGAGGAATTTTGTTAGGGACAAAATCTGCAAATGATTTTCAGACATGGGTAAACCGAAGGAGAATGTCAGATGGCGGAATTGTTAAAAGAACTTCGCGTATCCAATGATGCGATGAATGATCCGGAAGAATTGCGTCACCGGATCTCGGAAGAGGGGTATCTCTTCTTCAAGAAGCTGCAAGATCCTGACAAACTCTGGGCATTGCGGCGAGAGATGCTAACGACAATGCAAGAAGGCGGTTGGCTCGTCGCGGGGACCGACCCGATGGACGGCATCGCCGATATTTCCACCCAATGTACCGAGGGCGATCCCGAATACACGGATGTATACCACGCGGTGTATAAATTACAAGCGTTCCACCGTTCCGGCCACTGGGACGAAGTCGTCAATATGGTGGAGAAAATTATCGGTAGAGAGGTGCTGCCGCATCCGCAGAAGATCGCGCGCCTCTGGTTCCCTAAGTACACAGCGCATACCACACCGATACACCAAGACTTCGTCCACTTCCAAGGGAATTTCCAAACCTATACCTGTTGGGCACCTGTCGGAGATTGCCCGATTGAGTTAGGAGGCTTGGCAGTCCTCCCCGGCTCACATAAAGTCAACGCGGTCATGGAACACCACTTTTCGCTCGGTGCTGGCAGCCTCTGCGTTAATGAGGACGAGTTGTCTGGTGAATGGCATTCCACAAACTATGAGGTTGGCGATACACTCATCTTCCCGGCTTTGACCATTCATAAGGCACTACCGAATTTGACCGAGGATCGACTCCGCGTGTCGCTCGACAACCGCTACCAAGCTGTTGATGACCCGATTGCTGAGCACATGCTTGAACCGCACCTGAACATCTTCAACTCGCTTCAATGGGAAGATGTCTATCGCAATTGGGAATCCGATGAACTTCAGTATTATTGGAAGGATCACGACCTGACGGTTCTGCCGAGGGATTTCAGTTACGGGAACAAAGGATTTGAAGAAGCGTTGGAATTGGCGAGGGACGGGGATGAACGCGCTATTTTACACTTGAACCGGGCGATCAAGCGTGACGCAACGACCGAATTGGCGCAGCGAGCAGCGACAGTTCTACAAGAAATTGGTGTTGAGGCCGCTGATTAAAGAGGAAAACTCTCCCATGACTTATAGCAATTTCACCTTAGAGACGGTACGGGAGGAATTTCAATTAGAGACAATTGAATCCGCAAACATCTTTGCTGGCATGGAACCTGTACCGCCGAGCGAGGCACTCGTTGCGGAATTGGCGAAAAAAGTGCAGTTAGCAGTTGCTATAAGGACAGAGAAGGCACGCTCGGAACTTATTGTGACCAATGTTCTTGTTGAACTCCGCGAGCAATTCAATCGTAAGATCAGTCTTTTTTCTGGGATAGACTTCAGTGTTGATGTAGAAAAAGGATTAACAGGCACTTGCGATTTTTTGATAAGTCTATCACCGGAACAATTTTATTTAGAGGCACCTGTCATTGTGCTTGTTGAGGCAAAGAATGCTGACCCAACGCTTGGCATCGGGCAATGCGTCGCTGAGATGCTCGCAGCACAATGCTTTAATCATCAGAAAGGCAATAGTATCTCTTGTATTTATGGGGCTACCACTACCGGCACAGAATGGCTGTTCCTCAAATTGGAAGGACAGAAACTTTACATTGACATGGCACTGTACGCGATTGAAAGGTGTGACAAAATTCTTGGTATCCTCTCGAGCATGGTTAATCAAAAAGCATAAGGCGTTCCGGGAAGTATAATTGATATGCGGTTCCATTACGAAGACATCGTTCCGTGGGGTAGGTCGTTTGACGAATACCTCGATATGTTCAACCTCTCTGAGGACGACTTGGCGCGCGACATTGTTGATGTAGGCGGTGGTCCCGCATCGTTCAATACCAGAATGTATCAGCGCGGCACGCCGATAATCTCCGTGGATCCGATTTACCGGTTTTCTGAAGCGGAATTGCGTCAACGGATTCAGGAAACCTATAAAGATATCATCACGCAAGCTTTCGACAACCGGGACAAATTCGTCTGGACAAGATTCTCGTCTGTTGGTGAATTAGTGGCGTTCAGAAGACAGACGATGGAAAAGTTCTGCCAAGATTTCGAGACAGGCAGGCAACAAGGACGGTATGTCGTCGCAGCACTCCCGAATTTACCCTTTCCTGACCGACACTTTGACCTCGTGCTCTCCGCACATCTCCTCTTTTTCTACTCTGCTAATAGAGATTTGGCGTTCCATCTTGATGCTGTCCGAGAACTACTCCGCATCGGGACTGAGGTGCGGATTTTCCCGCTCGTCGATGTGAACAGTAGTTTTTCCCCATTCGTATTACCCGTTATTCGCGAACTTAAAAAAGATGGGGTTGATAGCACATTTGAAACCGTTCCGTATCATTTCCAGAAAACTGGCAATCAGATGCTGCGATTATGGAGGTCACGCCTTACACCACTTCGTTTGCTGGGAAGGTTTGAAACCTCGCCAGCGGCGCGTATCAGTAGCGACTCGTAGGAAAATTGCATAAGTCCTAAATGTAGGGTTGCTAATTAGACGTTGATCGTTCAGAGAGGACTTTTTCATACTCATAGGTCCAATCTACAACTTGATAACCACAGTTGCTATAAAAGAGTTGTGCGCGATAATCATCCCAACCCGTACTAATGGCTGCATGTCGATATCCAATTTTCTTCATCTCTTGCAGGGTATATTGAAGTAAATAATGTCCTAACCCCTGGCCCTGAAATTCATCTTCGATACCGAGCCAGACCGTATGGAACCAGTCTTGCGCATCGGCGTGGTTTGAAGTCTCTCCACCGGAAACAGAACAACATTCCCCAATTTGTTCATCGTCTTGGTAGGCTTTTATTGTGCAGTCTGGACGTTCTCCGCGTTCCTGATGCCAGTTGACAGAAAGTGTTACCGGTATCGGTGGCGATGTTGGTATAATGTCGTAGTTTTCCCAATCGAAAAAGACCCAACCGCTATAGCGACGGTATCCGTTAAATCCAAGAAGTGCTTGAACGTGGTCAAGCGCATCCGATAAACTGGCGTATGCAAGATGATAGAAACGATATGCGCGGCTTTTAAAAGCGAAAATTCGGGTTACCTTAAATGCTTTTAGATAAGCTTCTCCTTTTTCAAGCACAGCTTGTCCAGCGTACCGCGCACCGCGTTCATAACCCAAAAACCGAATAATACCGATGTCCTCCTCTCTAATCTGATTGAGGCCGACATGAATAAACGCCTGCACTGCACCATTTTGCATTGCAACGAAAACAGTTTCGGAATGGGGCCCCCCTTCAGTTTTGTCCGCTTTTCTGTTGATCTCACGCATTTCAATGGCAAATTCCTCTTCTTTTATACGGTAACAATGTGGGACATCAGCAGTCAGACGATTATAAAAGTGTGTTAGAGGTGTTTGCAGATCAGGAGTATATTGGACTATTTCCATCTGTCACGCCTACCTTTCCGGAGAACACGGAATAAGATACTGCAGTTAGCGTTATGCTGATTGCCTGAATCACGGGTTACCACTTGTGTGTCGGTGTTTCGGAGAGGTTTTTGACGAATTCGTAGGTCCAATCTACGACCCGATAACCGCAGTTGCTGTAAAAGAGGAATGCCCGATGGTTATCCCAGGCAGTACTAATCGCTGCGTGCCGGTATCCGACTTTGTGCATCTCTTGAAGTTCATATTGGAGTAGATAGCGTCCCAAACCCTGCCCCTGAAACTCGTCTTCAATGCCGAGCCAAGTCGTGTGAAACCAATTTTGTGCATCAGGATGCGATGAAAACTCACCACCAGAGACAGACCAACACTCGCCGACCTCTTTATCATCTTGAAACGCTCTTACGGTGCAGTTCGGGAGTTGTCCGCGTCCGTCCTTCCAGTCGATAGAAAGTGTTACTGGCAGACTTGAAGGGACTGGCGTGACGGAATAGTCTTCCCAATCCAAAAACACCTCACCTTCAGAACGTCGGTACCCATTGAATCCAAGAAGCCCTTGAACTTGATCGAGCGCATCCGATAGATAGGCGTGTTCAAAATGATAAAAACGATATCGACAGTCCTGTGAAAAGGCAAAGATTTGGGAAACATCATGAGTTTTCAGATAGTCTTCCGCTTTTTCAAGTACTGCTTGTCCAACGCGCCGCGCCCCACGTTCGTAACCCATAAACCGGATAACGCCTATGTCTTCTTCTCTATTATCCCCAATCTGACCGATGCCGACATGGATAAACGCTTGCACTGCACCGTTCACCATTGCGACAAAGGCGGTTTCGGAGTCGAGTCCGCCCTCCTTTTTATCAGCTTTACCGGTCGTAACCCCGCGTATTGCAGTAGCCAGTTCTTCTTCCTTTACTGCGTAACAATGTGGGACATCAGCAGTCAGACGGTTATAAAATTGCGTTACCGATGTTTGTATATCGGCGGTATATTGAAGAATTTCCATCTATTTCTTCCGTTCTCTTTTACGGAACTTTCCACAGCAGAATTGTTCCATCATCATTTCCAGTAGCGAGCGTTTTGCCATCCGGACTGAACTCCACTGAAATAATCCCACCTGCATTTCCAAAAATCTCTTTCAAGAGTTGTCCTGTAGTGGCAGAAAATAGGGATCCCGTGCTGCCTGTACCATCGCCATCGTAAATACAAGCGAAGGTTTGTCCATCGGCTGAAAAGCATACGCGAGCGACATTTTCGTTAGGGAAAGTTTTTAGAAGTTGCCCCGTGTTAGTATCCCAGAAGCACACCGCGCCTTGATCACCTTCGGCAGCGATTGAGCTTCCAGTAGCAATAATTTCCCCATCGGATAAAAAGAAAACGCTGCTAATATGACACGTATGGCTAGTGAGTGTTTTGAGGAGCTCTCCGGTGTTGACATCCCACAACCGGACTGTGTCGCGCGAATTCGCCGTAGCAATGGTATTTCCATCCACTGAAAACGAAAAGATGTCAATATTATACTCATGTCCAGTGAGCGTATTCAGAAGTTGACCTGTAGCAGTATCCCACAAACGAACCGTGCCATCCCGACCTCCACCGGCAATAATTTTGCCATCCGGCGAAAATGAAACGGTTTCGATACCGCGCTTATGTCCAGTGAGCGTATTCAGAAGTTGACCTGTAGCAGCATCCCATAAACGAACCGTGTCGTCCCAGCCTCCACCGGCAATAATTTTGCCATCCGGCGAAAATGAAACGGTACCGATACCATGCTTACGTCTAGTGAGCGTATTCAGAAGTTGACCTGTAGCAGCATTCCACACATGCACCGTGCCATCCCAACCTCCACTGGCAATAGTTTTGCCATCCGGCGAAAATAAAACGGTTTCGATACCATGCTTATGTCCAGTGAGCGTATTCAGAAGTTGACCTGTAGCAGCATCCCATAATCGCATCGTGTTGTCCCAACTCCCACTGGCAATAGTTTTGCCATCCGGCGAAAATGTAATAGTGTTGATGCGACCCTTATATCCAGTGGGTGTTTTCAGTAACTGACCGGTGATGGCATTCCACAAACGTAACGTGTCACCCGAATCTCGGCTAAGGATCGTAAGTCCATCAGGTGAAAACAAGACTGTTTTGATTTCGCGCTTATGTCCAGTAAACGTCTTCAGATGTCGTCTCGTGGTAGTAGACCACAATCGCACTGTGCCGTCCACCCCACCTACGGCAATAATATTTCCATTTGGTGAAAAACATACGCTGTTGACACCATCCGCATGCTCTGCAAAGATTTTCAGAATTTCTCCAGTGCTTGTGTCCCGTAAACGCACTGTGTTATCTGAACTTCTACTGACAATAGTGCCTCCATTTGGTGAATAGCATACACTATTAACACTATCCGTATGCTCTGCAAAGATTTTCAGAATTTCTCCAGTGCTTGCGTCCCATAAACGTACTGTGTTATCTGAACTTCCACTGACAATAGTATTTCCATCGGGTGAAAAACATATACTATTAACACTATCCGTATGCTCTGTAAGGGTTTTCAGAAGTTTTCCAGTACTGACATCCCACAACTGTACCGTATTACCAATCGGGGTGGCAATAGTATTTCCATCGGGTGAAAAATATATGCTACTGACACCATACCTATGACCAGTGGACACTTTCAAATGCTTTCCAGTGGTTGTATCCCACAGACGTATTGTGTTGTCCCAACTCCCACTGGCGATAGTCTTTCCGTCCGGTGAATAGCATACGGTTAAGACATGATCCCGATGCCCGGTGAGTATTTTCAGATACTGACCTGTAATGGCATCCCACAAACGTACTGTGTTGTCCCAACTCCCACTGGCGATAGTCTTTCCGTCCGGTGAATAACACATACTGGAAATGCGATTCTTATGCCCAATGAAAAAGTTAAGTTCCTCACCAGTAAGTGCATCATACTTCCAAATCCCAACCGTACTTGCTACGGCAAATTGATTGCTGTCTGGAGAGTACGCTATCGCGGTTATGTGCCCTTTACCTATCCGTAACTGAACTCCTTCCGGCAAATTCAATTTGGTATAATCTTGAGCAGAGGCATCCGACGAAAACGATACGAAAAGAAAGGATAAGGCAATGATGAATATTGTTTTCATCTGTTCACCTCCGAGTCGTTCACTTTATTCGGATCAAACCAGATTAACCTACCCTACTTTTCCAAACGATAGGCGCGCTTACAAAGCACGCCTACTGAGTGGAATTAACTGCCAAAAAACAGACAAACATTCATCGTTTCTGGACTTGGAAGCTTGCATCCAGAGCCTTCGCGACTCGGACTTGCGACTCTTTGAGGTGTGCCAGGCTATAATCATCGAGTCTCCCTTGGGCATTCTGAAGCACGCCTTGTATCTGCGTGTTGATTTCTTCGAGGTGTAGGCGTGCGAGGGATCGCGCATCTTCGGGGGTGCCACTATCAGCCTCCAAGACCAGTTTGATAAGCTGCTTGAGGTGTTCCCGCTGCAGCCCGCGCCGGAAACTGGAAATGAACGCATTCGTATTCGACCACTGCTTTTCGCCTACATTCCGGTCGAGTTCTATCCAGACCGCGTCCGTGATACCTGAGAAGAGTTCTGGCAGTGTGAACGCAGTCTCACCTTTGGGAAACTTCAACTCTGTGTCCTGAATCCGCGCCAGAACATTTGGATACAGCAGTCGTTCCAAGATAAAGGTTTGATTGTTCAGAATGACCCGATGCACCGGATAATCCAAACGCGTAGAATTCCCACTACTTGATCCCCAATCACTCCAACGCGTGACAGCGAGACTGTTGAGTAGGTCAGCAGAGAAATCGAAGGCTTTGTCCGAGAGGGCATATTCCTTGAGGAATTGGAGTGCTTCACGTTGTTTCGCCGCCGGAACTGGCACGAAGGGTAAACGTCCATTTTCATCACCGCGATGGTCGCGATGGTGATACTGCCCGCCGATATAGCGGCTTGCAAAGTACATCGCATTAGCATGCTCACCAAGCAATCTCCCAAATGCCTGTCGGACCCGTTGATAGCCCATTCCCTCTTTTGTGACCTTGTCCGCAATCTTATCCCAAAGTTTGACGACGATCTCCCGTCGTTGTTTCGCAAACTCAAGCGGGTCGGCACCCAGATCCCAAACATTTACCAGTGGATCGAGATTACGGTATTGGTAGCTGTAAACATCGCCATCTGTTCCGTAGGTGAGTTCCGGTGTTGCGACACGGGACGCGATCTCGCCCAATGCCTCCAATTCACCTTCAGGGTTACTTGCAGCAATCGGTTTATAGGCATACTCGACCACCCAGTAATCCCAAGGACCAATCGTCGGTGTATAGTAGTGTCCCTGTTCTTTACCTTCGGGGGCAACATTCACGCCCCAGTAATCCATGACGGAACCGACGGTTGCCTCGTCTGTTTTGTCGTTCAGATCGTCAAGAGAGTATATTGTACTCGATTTAAAATTGTGGCGTAATCCCAATGTGTGACCGACCTCATGCATCGTCAATGTTTTCAGTGCCTCTCCGATAAATTCTTCTGGTAATTCACCGTCTTCGTCTGTCAGACCGCGTGCCTGCAAGACGCTCGCCATGAACCCCATCTGACGGGTCAATCCAGATATCATCTGACACTGAAAGCGTGAGGTGTGATCCATCGGATGATCGCGCTCATGCGCTAATTCATCAAAGTACGTTTTATATTGTCGCTGCCAACTTCTGATAAAAACGTCGCTGATAAGAATATCGGCATCTAATATCTGTCCTGTCAATGGATTCACGCGGGACGGACCAATCGCGAAGCCTGCGTCAACAACCCAGCGGATCGTGTTATACCGGGCATCTTCGGGGTCCCAATCCTCGTAATCTTGTTGAATGCGTGCCTCAATTGCATCGACAAAGCCTGCCTTTTCAAACGCCTTGTTCCATTCCAGGATTCCTTGGCGAATGTACGGACGGAAACGATGCGGGACCGTTTTCTCAATGTAAAAGATGATAGGATCCATCGGCGGTGAGAGTTTCGCCTTTTGGTCGGCTTTTTCCAGATGCCACCGATTAACGTAACGGATATACGGCGCATCGCTGGTTTGAAGCGAGTAGTCTTTGACCGTTGTCATAAAGTGTCCAAGCCGGTCGTCAGCCAACCGAGGGCGGTAGTTGTTCGATGGAAGTTTCGCAAGGCTGTAGTGTAGGGTCAACTGAATCCCACGACTGTCGGGCACAGTTTCTATATAACTCGCCGACGTGTAAGCAGCGTTAACTTTCAACTCGACATTCTTTGGGAACGCCTTGATCTTTCCCCAAGTACTGCGCGTTCTGTCGAAGCGCGCATCTGGAGCGATCCTACGTGCCAAAGGCAGTAGATCGGATACAAAAACCGGAGAGATGTTTACCAACAAACTCTTCCGTTGTGGGTGGATACTTTCAATTTTAAGAGAGAACAGCACAGAGTCACTATAACCGTAGTCAACCGCCTGTGCGGTCGGTGTCCCTTTCTTGGCGCGGAAGCGGACATTTTTTCGCAAGAGATGCACGTTATCGCCAACGCGTCGCCAGACCAGCAGCCACTCATCCATCGTCATCCCAGAGATAAGGGATCCTCTCCCTAAGCCTCGCGCAAGACTAATCATGCATAGAAAAGGTTGGTCCAATTGTGCGGGTTGTATCTCGCAATAAAGGTTCTCTTTTTTCTGGTATAGTTTGAAAAGACCTTGGTAGTTTTTGCTGTCTTCAGTTACTTTCGAGAAGTCTGGAAACTCTTTTTTCGGTTTCGTGGGTGCTTCTTGTGTTGTGGGTTGTACTGCTTGCTGTGCGAATATCGGCAGGTAACAACTGCTGATTAGAATTAAACAGAGCCAAAAAGTCAATTGGCGTTGCATTGTATTTTCTCCTTATTTTATGGTAGAACCTAAATCTGCGTATTTCCTTCGCTGACTAATCAACTGCCTGCATTTCATCCATCAATTCTTACTTCCTCAAACCCACCTTCTGTTTGATGTGATGCCCCCGCATACCGAACTCTAAGATGTCAGAAGCCTTTACCTCCTCAACCTCGCTTTCCGTTCGACGAGACACTTTAAGCGTTTCATCTTCTAAGATTTCGCGAAGCGTTATTTGCAACGTATCTAATAATTCACTTTTCGTTCGTTCTTGACAGGTAACACCTGGAACTTCCAATACCCAGCCGATCCACCATCCCTCACTCTCTCGGATGAGTGCCATATAGGTTTGGGCCATCTCTGTGGGATTGGATTGTGTCTTGAGCCACTCTTTCATCGTATTCATTTTTCATCCTCCGTTTTAGGCTGAAGTCTGAGCAGAGGATCCGAGATATATCGCTTTCATATCATAGGACAGCGTTTTACAAAAAACCATACTTATGTAGAGTTTATTATACTGCAAAACCTAAACAGTGGCAAGTATCTTAGTATCTTTAGAATTACCTACACACCCTCGGTGCGAGGTGTTTTGCTTGTGCGTTTCCCTAAGAAACCCCTCCCGACATGAGTTATCCGTTGTCAGTTTTGAAAAAACTCGGACGCAATCGAGGATGTTGACAACGCCATCGCCGTCAACATCCGGTGAATCTTTACCGAAAGGGTCCATCTAACGCTTCTGAACTTGGAAACTTGCATCCAGAGCCTTCGCGACTCGGACTTGTGACTCTTTGAGGTGCGCCAAGCTATAGTCGTCAAGTCTCCCTTGGGCATTTTGAAGCACGCCTTGTATCCGAGTGTCGATTTGTCCGAGATGATGCCGAGCAAGCGATCTGGCATCCTCAGGTGTTCCACTATCCGCGTCCAGTATCAGTTTGATGAGTTGCTTCAGGTGTTCACGTTGCAGTGCTCGACGGAAACTGGAGATAAACGCATCCGTATTTGACCACTGCTTTTCGCCGACATTCCGATCCAGTTCTGTCCAAACCGCATCCGTAATACCTGAGAAAAGTTCTGGCAGTGTGAACGCATCTTCACCCTCTGGAAACTTCAGTTCTGTGTCCTGGATGCGCGCGAGGACGTTCGGGTAGAGCAAGCGTCCCAGGATACGGGTCTGATTGTTTAAAATCGCATTATGCACCGGGTAATCCAACCGTGTAGAACCCCCGCTGCTGGATCCCCAATCGCTCCAGCGCGTGACAGCAAGACTGTTGAGTAGGTCCGCTGGGAAATCGAAAGCTTTATCCGAGAGGGCGTGTTCTTTGAGGAACTCAAGTGCTTCGCGCTGTTTCGCCGCCGGGACAGGCACGAACGGTAAACGACCATTTTCATCCCCGCGGTGATCGCGGTGGTGGTATTGCCCACCGATGTAGCGGCTTGCGAGGTACATTGAATAACCGTATTCGCCGAGCAAGGACCCGAAAGCACGCCGGACACGCTGATACCCCATCCCGTCTTTTGTAACCTTATCTGCAATCTTGTCCCAGAGTTCAACGACAATCTCGCGACGCTGTTTCGCAAAATCGAGCGGATCAGAGCCGAGGTCCCACCGATTAACCAGTGGATCTAAATCCCTGTTCCGATATGAGGACGCGTCGCCATCTGTGCCGTACGTCAGTCCTGGCGTTGCGACACGGGAGGCGATTTCGCCTAACGCCTTTAATTCACCTTCAGGATTGCCAGCAGTGATCGGTTTATAGGCATACTCAACGACCCAATAATCCCAGGGGCCAATGGTCGTTGTGTAGTAATCCCCCTGTTTTTTGCCATCAGGTGCGATATTCACAGCGTCGTATTCCATAACGGAGCCGAGAAGTGCTTCATCGCTTTTCTTGTTCAGGTCATCAAGCGAATGGATCGTACTCGCTTTAAAATTATGCCGCAATCCCAGCGTATGTCCGACCTCGTGCATGGTTAGTGATTTAAGTGCCTGACCGATAAATTCTTCTGGTAACTCACCGTCTTCGCCGACCACGCCACGCGCTTGCAAGACGCTCGCCATGAACCCCATCTGGCGTGCCAATCCGTCTGCCATCTGACAATGAAATCGTGAGGAGTGATCCATCGGGTGGTCGCGTTCATGATCAAGTTCATCGAAGTACGTCGTATACTCCCGCTGCCACGATCTGATGAACCCGTCACTGATAAGAATATCAGCGTCCAAAATCTGACCCGTCAACGGATTCACGCGAGACGGACCAATGGCGAAACCTGCGTCAACGACCCATCGGATCGTATTATACCGAGCATCTTCCGGGTCCCAATCCTCATAATCTTGCTGAATCCGAGCTTCAATCGCGTCAACAAAACCTGCCTTTTCAAATGCCTTGTTCCATTCAAGGATTCCTTGGCGAATGTACGGACGGAAACGATGTGGCACCGTTTTTTCAATGTAGAAGATGATCGGATCCATCGGTGGTGAGAGTTTCGCCTTTTTGTCTGCTTTCTCCAAATGCCACCGGTTGACGTAGCGGATATACGGGGCATCGCTGGTTTGGAGCGAATAATCTTTGACCGTGGTCATGAAATGTCCCATACGATCGTCAGCAAGCCGCGGACGATAATTGTTTGATGGGAGCCCAGCGAGACTGTAGTGCAGGGTCAATTGAATACCGCGACTATCTGGAACAGTTTCTCTACTGCCGCTCGCTGTATACACCGCCTGAACCCGTAATTCGACGTTCTTTGGGAACGCCTTGATTGTGCCCCAAGTGCTGCGTGTTTTGTCGAATCGGGCACCGCCACCGATGCTCCCTGCCAGCGGTGGTAAATCGGACATAAAGACGGGTGAGATATTCACCAATAGACTCCGTCGTTGTGGATGTATGCTTTCGATCTTAAGAGAAAATAGCACAGAGTCGCTGTAACTGTAGTCCACCGCTTGGGCAGTCGGTGTCCCTTTATCGGCGCGGAAACGGACATTTTTCCGCACAAGATGCACACGATCCCCAACACGCCGCCAGACAAGCAACCATTCGTCCATTGTCATCCCAGAGATAAGGCGTCCCCTACCCAGACCGCGTGAAAGACTAATCATGCATAGAAAAGATTTGTCCAATTGTGAAGGTTGAATTTCGCAATAAAGATTCTGTTTTTTCTCGTACAACCTAAAAAAGCCTTGATAGCTTTTACTATCTTCAGTGACTTTGGAAAAATCTTCAAATTCTTTTTTCTTTTTTGCGGATGCTTCTTGTGTCGCAGGTTTTGCTGCTTCCTGAGCAGATACCGCCAGGCAATAACCGCTTATTAGGGTTAAACAGCTCCAAAAAGTCAATAAGTGTCGCATTATCTCTTCTCCTTATTTGATTGAGTCGTCTTTTTCGGTTTGGAGGCGTTCAAGCGTTGCCAACGCCTTCGCCAATTCCTCCTCGGCGTGTTGTCGTGCCAGAGCCTCTTGTTCAGCTCCTAAAAGGATTATTAAATTGCCTCGACTTTAGCCATTAAGGATAGCACACAAGCAGTGAAATGTCAACTTTCAATTTCTTTTTTGACGACTTGCTACTCCGGTTTTACCGGTAATGAATCCGCCGATTGCCGTCGAAGGAGAACCGTGGCCAATCGCGTTCCCAGTTTTTGGAGTCGTATGGAATGTAGTGGCATGCCAATGCGTGTCTGCGCGTCCCCGGTTTCAAAACCTGTGCACCGCCATGAATCAATTTCCCGCTGAACAGCACCACATCTCCAGGGTTCACTAGGACCTGGACCGCGTCTTTACCGTTTTCTTGAAAAACCTTTTTGACTGCCGGGAAATAGCGATTGTGCTGTTGCAGTTCGTACGTCTCTCCGGGTTGCAATGTCATAGGCACGTCGTTTTTGGTAATCAACCGGCCCCTGTGCGAACCGGGCTGGACTATCAACGGTCCGTTGTTCTCATCGACACGAACCATCGCAATCCATGCCGACATACAGTCTGGTAAGTAGTATTGATCTTGATGTAGGGGATGCTCGGATCCTTCATAAAAATGCATCGTCTGGATGCCTTCGGGTTCCCCGCCAAAACAGTCTGTAAGCGGCTTATGTAAGCGGGCATCGATAAGTAAGTCCAAGACGCGCGGGTCGTAAAGGTGCTGATTGAAGGTCCTTGCGCCGTATTTATCCTGTTGGAAAAATCCATCCAGATGCTTGCGTCCGGCGTGAAGGTCTTCTATGTGTTCAACGAACCGTTGACATTCGTCCTCTGCAAGGACACTTTCAAGAACAACATACCCATTTGTTTGGTAAAAGGTTTGCTGTTCAGGGGTCAATCCTATGTTTTTAGATGCCATATTTCCCACCAAAACTTGCTATTGCCACAATTTGAATGTGATTAACGCTATAATCTTGTCTTCAATGCTGCCCAAACGGTTGACAATTTCCCTTTAGGCGCAATGTGATAAGGTTCGGTTGATTCAAAGTTCTGGATGACTTCACCCGCTGTGAGCGGACGGTTGTAAAAACGGACTTCATCAATCATACCCGTGAAGTGACCATGTGCTTTCCCGCGGAACTTTCTTGCGCCAAGATGGACAGGTGCTGTAAATGGCGAAAATGCTCTGTTACCTTCAAATCTATGGTTGTTTGAAGAACGGGTTACACCGTCTATATAGATAATTCCTTTACCGTTTCCTCCGACTTCATTTATCACATAGTCATTCGTGTAAACAATGTGATGCCATCTGCCATCAAAGATAGCCATACTACTGCCTGAACCAGTGCCCACACATTCTCTTGGACCGCCAATGCCAATGTAATGATGAAGAGTGCCTGCAATAATCTCAAGTTCACCTCTTCTATTAACCCCGTTGAGTTCTATTCCCCAATTAGGACATTCCGCGCCATGCGTATTGATGAGAGTCATCCAATCAGCCGTATGACTGGTTTTGATCCATGCTTCAAACGAAGATGTCCCGAGCTGTCTGCCGAAATCTCCAAGCGTGGTTAGGTTTACAAAATCACCAGCACCGTCAAATTCAAGTGCTTCTCCTACTCTACCGGGAACCATTTTAGGATCCCCTACAATTTTACCATCGTTGTCGCTCCAAACATCTTTTACCGTTTTACTGAAAACGTAACCTTTATCAAAGGTCCAATAGCTGACAAGCCCATCTGTTACAATAGATGCAGGTGCCGTATTGAGTGAGAACATACCGATGATTATCGTAAATGTCATAAAGTGGATTCCACTTTTCATTGTGATGGTTCCTTTTGAAATAGTTAGGACTTACGCATTCCTTCTTCAAGTCCCCCTGATAAGGGGGATTTAGGGGGTTTAAAATACAGAAATTATCACTTTTTGCTTCTAAGTATCTGATATTTGTCCACTTTGCGTAAGTTCCGATAGTGTTAAAACAATTAACCTTCTTCCTCCTTAACGAAGTTACGGACACTTTTATGTATGCATTCTTTTCATTTTACCACAATTATTAAGCGAAAATGTAGTTAAATTTTTAAATGTACTTGATAGTTTTTCTCGAAATTGTTAGTGTTAACGTGAGTTCAACTTGTTACGGAGAACCCACGGCATGTGTCTACTACTTTTAATCCAGTAAAAGGACGATTTATGAAAACAGTACCAAAGATTGTTGCAATTGGTGGCGGAGAAATTAGAGAAATGGAAACCGCTGCTATTGACGAACGCATTATCGAATTGACCGGTAAAACACAACCGAAGGCACTCTTTATTCCAACTGCCAGCGGCGACCCACCTGGATATATTGATACTTTTGAGACGGTTTACGGTGAACATTTTGGATGCCAGACGCGCACGCTCAAACTCATTCAAAATCCGCCAGCATTTGAGGAGATGTCCGCACTGGTGTTGGATTCAGACCTTGTCTATGTGGGGGGTGGGAATACCTACAAGATGATGAAGCTGTGGCGACGATTGGGATTAGATACCGTGTTGGTGGAAGCTGCATCCCGCGGCACTGTTCTGTCTGGTCTCAGTGCGGGTGCGATCTGCTGGTTTAGATACGGGCATAGCGATTCTCGTTCTTTCTCCAGCAACCCCGAATGGGACTATATTCGCGTCAGGGGACTCGGATTCATCAATGCAGTCTACTGTCCACATTATCACTTTGAGAAGCGAGAAACTTCCTTTTCACAAATGATTGCAAAACGGGGTGGCATCGGCATCGCTTGTGATAATAACGCAGCGATTGAGATCGTTGGGGAACGCTACCGTATCCTCACCTCTGCGCCTAACGGGAAGGCATACAAACTCTTTAAGCGTGACGGAAACGCTGTTATTACGGAATTATCTCAAAACAGCGAGTATGCTCCTTTGGCCGATCTTTTAAGGCGAGGATAACACTATAATTTTGTCTTCAATGCTCCCCAAATTGTTGACAATTTTCCTTTAGGCACAATGTCGTAAGGTTCGGTGGATTCAAAATTCTGGAGAACTTCACGTGCTGTGAGAAGACGATCGTAAAAACGGACTTCATCAATCATACCCGTGAAGTGACCCTGTGATTTCCCTGGAAATTTTCTGGCACCAAGATGGACAGGTGCTGTAAATGGCGAAAATGCTCTGTTACCCTCAAATCGATGGTTGCTCGGAGAATGGACTACGCCGTCTATATAGATAATGCTTTTACCGTTTCCACCGCCTTCATGCATCCTATAATTATTTGTATAAACAATGTGGTGCCATTCGCCATCAAAAATATCGGTAGTTGTTCGTCCGCTACCAGCACCGCTACATCCTCTTGGGTCTCCAATGCCAATATAATAATAGAGCATTCCCTCCACAATCTCAAGCTCACCTCTTCTATGAATCCCATTGAGTTCTATTCCCCAATTAGGACATGCCGCGCCACGCGTGTTAATGAGCGTCATCCAATCCTTCTTGTTAGAGGTTTTGATCCATGCTTCAAACGAAGCCGTGCCAAATTTTTTGCCAAAATCTCCGAGCGTGGTTAGGTTTACAAAATCGTCAACACCATCGAACTTAAGTGCCTCTCCGACCCGACCTGGAACAACTTTAGGGTTTCCGATGATTGTACCGTTATTGTCCCCCCAAACATCTTTTGCTGTTTTAGTAATAATATGAACTCTATCAAAGGTCCAATAGCTGACAAGTCCGTCTGTTACAATAGATGCGGGTGCCGTATTTAGTGTGAACATACCGATGATTATCGTAAATGTCATAAAGCAGATTCTGCTTTTCACTTTGATTGCTCCTTTTGAAAGCGTGTTAAAACAATCCAACTTGCCATTCACACATAACTTTTGTGGTTGAAGCAAACCGATCTACACACTGGCATTGAGCTTACATTCTTTAGATAGCGTAGCAAATTCCGTGCCAATCTCAACAATACTATATTGACGGAGTTTTCTACAGAACCGAGAGAAGGCACTGCACAAAATAAGGCATTCTTTATACTTGACTGCACGAAATGGGGCATCCTTAATAACTTAAGTTGTCTATAACCTTTTAGGTAGCAACTTGGGCTAAAACAATACCATATTGCGCTGAAGTTGTCGAAAAGACATAAGGGATTACATTAATTTTACCTTGATAGATTTCATTACGTATGCTATGGTATTAACACATTTTAGGAAGGAGGAGGACCTTTTCTCTTCGCGATGCAAGCCTCGTAAACTTTTGTTGAGGATGCGGAGAGTTTCGGTTTTATATGGTTTATGCAGGTTGCAGCAATGTTTGGTGATCAAAAAGGGGGCGTGGTTGAAAAACCGGATCCCCGCGCTGGGGGAGATATCGCCGTCGTCAAAATCCATGCCGTCCCGATGTGTACGGAATATAAAGGGTTCATACATGGGGGTACCGGTGAACATTTCGGGCACGAGGCCGCTGGCGAAGTCGTTGAAGTCGCACAACCCGGCCGCGTCAAAGTCGGAGACCGCGTGGTTGTTCAACCACAGAACACCTGTGGTAAATGTCAGATGTGTGTCATTGGTGAGCATATCCACTGTATGGGAGGCAGTCGTCCAAGTATCCGGGATCTCGTCGGAGAAGACGTGGCTTCGGCAACCTATGCACAATATATGCACAAAATGGAAGATATGTTATTCCCAATTCCAGATGATGTGAGTTATGAACACGCTGGAATGGCATGCTGTGGACTCGGACCGACCTTCGGCGCGATGGAGCAGATGCAGGTCAATTCATTGGATACGGTTATGGTTACCGGCTTAGGTCCTGTCGGGTTAGGCGGTATTATCAATGCGCACTATCGCGGGGCGCGTGTCATCGGTGTAGAGAGTCATCCCTATCGTGCTGAACTCGCGAAAAAGTTGGGCGCAGAGGTTGTCTTGGACCCGAATGACGAAGATATTCTCGATCAAATTCGGGATTTAACGGACGGTGTTGGCATCGACAAAGCAGTGGACTGCTCAGGCGCATCGGCAGCACACCGGTTAATGGTTGATGCAGCCCGCAGAAAAGGACAAGTCACATTCGTTGGGGAAGGCGGCGAATTTCCGCTTGCGGCGAGTCGAGATATGATTCGGAAAGGCTTAGTCTTACGTGGGAATTGGCATTACAACCTCGGTGTCTATCCAAAATTAATGAAAGTAATCCAAGATTCACCTGAAGTTTTAGACACATTTATCACACACACTTTCCCGATGCGTGATGTACAGACAGCGTGGGAATTACAAGCGACCGGAGAGTGCGGTAAAGTCGTCCTGCATCCGTGGGATTAGTCGATTCTCAGACGGTCGCGTCTTGGAGGCGGCGAAGTTTGAGGACAAAGGAGTCCTCGTCTAATTCTACCATATCGTAAGAGATCGCTTCCCCTTGGGAGACATCGCATTTTAATTTGATACCGTCCGATAGACCGAGGGGAAGCAGATTCTCATCACGGGCAATTTCTGCTCTCTCAATCAAGCCGTTGACGGTATATCCACCACTGCCATCGAGTACTTCTCCCGCTTTCAGGTTGCGTTTGGCAACTGTGATAACCTCGGCAACTGGTGTGGGCAGTGGTGCCCCCGTCGGCTGTCCATAAAGAACGGCTTTCGCAATCGAGATCGGGGCTTCAACTGCTACAAGATGATAGGGACGGTAGAGAAGATAGTTCTTGCCATCACCGCCGGGGTGAAGGTTGTAACTGGCGAGATCTTCTTGTGTGAACGGATGCTCAGTCCGAATAACAACGAATACCCCCATCCCAAGTGGGTTGTCTAACATCGTCTTGCCATCAGTCGCAACGCTATTTGCGAGTTCGACGACCCCGTGGCGGCTCAAAATGCCGCCTTCTTCTTTTAAACTAAAGACCTCGGCAATATCCGAAATGTTTACTGACGGTTCGTGCATACCACGCACATCCGGCGGTAAACCTGCCATGTTCGCCAAGGAGGTCATTTCAATCTGTGCCTTTGATCCGTCTCGAAACGAATTGAACATCTTGAAGTTAATCGTGCGCCGTTCAATCAGTTCTTGGCTGAACCCGAATCGTTGTGGAACGGTGTCTGGTATCCCAACGCGGTCATCATCATAGAATATCGTGCCTCTCCCGGCAGCAACAATCTCAAAACCGAGTGTTTTTGCCCATTCGACGATGTTCATCGTCACACCGGGTTGATCACCGTCAACGAGTGTATAGACGACACCTGCGTTGTCTGCCAAGCGTCTCAGGAAGGGACCGACGGTAACATCCGTTTCGACGTTGACCATCACGAGATGCTTCTTATGCATCAATGTATCGTACGCCATTCGTGCACCGACTTCTGGAATGCCAGTCGCTTCCACAACTACATCAATCAGGTCAGATTGAATAATGTGCAGTCCGTCTTCGGTAACTGCACGTTTGCCGCTGCGGATCGCATCGTTCATCGCATTGACGTTCCCGATATACGAAATCTCGTCAAATGGGACATTACTGGCTGTATGTGCCCCCGTAGCGTGTTCAAGATCGATGTCTGCAATCGCGCTCGCGACCATCCCTTGCATCTGTGAAAGCTGCGCAACCAATCCGGCACCGAATTTTCCAGCACCGATGATACCGACACGAATTGGATTATTTTCCGCTGCGCGTTCGGCGAGTTGTCTACTGAACATACAAGATTCCCTTGATTCATAATACTATTCAGGCGTTAATTCCATAGAGTCTCTCATACTCTGCTCGTGTGATTTCAAAGTCCAACATCTTGCCATCATCTGCTTCTCGTGCGATAGTTAATCCGAGCGATTGCCACAACGCTTTTGAACGGATATTGTCGACAGGAACATCCACTGGACAGAACCTGTCAATCTCCAGTTTCTTAAACGCATGCGCCATCAAGCATCGCACGATCTCTTTGCCATAGCCTTTACCCCACAAGGTTTTATCCCAAATCCCGATGGGTAAACGCATTATTTTTTCACCCTCAATTTTTGCCCGTTCTAAATTCATCCACTGCAAACATACCTCGCCAATGGTGCGTCCACTCGTTTTTTCTACGATTGCGAACAGAAATCCGCTGTCTCTCATGAATTTGCCGGCTTTTTTGAGATACTCCTTTGTAATAGGTCCCTCAGGTGGAGATTCCTCAACCGCGTTTAGAAATTCGGGATCTCTGTAAAACGGGACTGCAGTATCAAAATCGGCATCCTTAAAAGGTCGCAGTTCCAGACGTTCCGTCTCCAAGTGAATGTTGTGGCATGCAAAGTTCCCTGTTTCTATCATATTTATGAATTCCCTTTGAATTTTAGAAGTTTACTGCGTTTTGATACCCACGGTTATCCCTGCGTTGAATGTGGGATATCGAAACCGAATGCGCGTATGATATTCGGCAGGTCGAACGAGGTTAAAAGTCTAATAGTGGTGTCCTTAACGTTCCTCAAATCCAACATACCGCCGTATGAATTTAAGAAGGGAATGAAACTCAACTTCATAATACGATACAACAGATGATAGGTTTCACTTGTGAACACTATAAACTAAACAGGTAAGTGAATTTGCTCAAGATTGTCCAGTTGTGTGTATGGAAACCATCCGATGTATCCCATGCTTGATCGTATACAAGGTAAAAGTCGCTCCCGGGACGGTAGATGTAATTGATCAAGAAATTCGCGCTTGCCCGTTCCGCACTATCGTTCCACTGCGCGTACAATTTAGTAAAGAAACGAGTATTTAGTGCATAACTAATGCGTGCCCCAACAACGTTTGTTGTGAATAGATCGGTTTCGGGCAGGTTAATCCAATTGCGTTGATATCGCGTTTCGATCGCGAGTTGATAAGTCATCCGCCACTGACTATCAAGATTGACACTCACACGGTTGCCGTGAAAATAGTCCCCATAATCCACGCCGCCGAACACGGCAAACGGACGGCTGCTCTCGGTGAACACGTTCAACCGAACTTCGTTCATCTCGTAGTCACCAACCGGAATCTCAGCATCACCAATGCTGAAGGATTCTTCAACACGGTCAAAGAACCGTCGGAAATCGAGGTTGATCCCATCGTCGGAGTTCCAAAGTATATCTCCAGCGATACCCATGTCCCAACCGATGAGTGTGTTATCGTGATCCAGTAAATAACCACCGGAAAAGCCTGCTCCGATATCCCGTATGCCATATCGGTTGATTTGGACTTCGTAGTTGGTATTCAACATGAGCGACCGGATATCCCTGCGATGCATGAACCCCATTTTACTTGTAAATTGGGGACCGATGTCGAGATAGGAAGCGTTAACGCGGAAATACTTGTTTCGCCAGTTATTTGAGAGGTACCATGCGAAATCGCGTTCTTCTGGATCAGGTGACCAACTCCCAACCGTCATTGCTCGCATCCGCCACTGATCGTGCGGTCTAAAAAACAGGTCTATCCCTCCGTTACGGTGATAGTCGCTCCCGAGATCGCTCTGTCGATTGGTCAGAATGAGACCGAGCGTTGAATCACTGAGAATATCACGTTGCATTCTTAGCACAGAGAAGTTTGTCATCGGAATTTCCCCGGAAGCGGCAGTTGTCATGTTGAGCGCGCCGACACTGTAAGCACCCACTTTTCCCGTCAGTTTGCCGCCGCCAAGGAGGCGTACCTCTTTGTCGTCTTCAATCCCGATGCGGCGGCTGTAGAAAACCGACAGCGGTGGTGGTCCGAAGTCTCCGATACCAGCACCAAATGCGAACAGTCCGCTGCCTTCAAGAAAAAAATCGCGTCGCTCAGGGAAAAAGAGGCTAAACCGCGTGAGATTGACCTCTTCTTGATCCGCTTCTACTTGCGCAAAATCGGTGTTCAACGTCAAATCCAACGTCAGGTTCGAGGTTATCCCGTATTTCATGTCTAATCCGAGGTCGCCTTCGGTGGTACGCTGCCAATTTTCATCATCAAGGTTCCGTCCCAAACCGCCGAGGAGATACGGTTTTACATCAAAATACGATGGCGACGCAATCCCTTGAAGCCCTGTGAGTTTGCCTTGATATATTGGATGGTATGTCCCGGGCCAACTCTGACTTCGCGGCACCTGAATCCACTGCGTCGTTTGATTGAGCCTTGCAATATTGCGTCCAAAATTTACACCCCAAACCATCGAATCGTCTTTTTTGAACCGTAACTGATTGAAGGGAATCGCTATTTCGACTGTCCAGCCTTTCTCGTGCTGTTGTCCAGCAGCTTCCCAGATACAGTCCCAGCTCCCGTTGAGGTTTTCGCCACCATCTGTGACGGCGGTGTCTGAGAGCGCGCCGAGTGCATTCGTACGAAAGAAGAAGCACTGCCGCTTATCACCGTAAGTGTCGAGCATAATGTAAACATTATCATTTTGCCAGAGTCTCCCATCGCGGCGCATTTCATTCGCAACAATTTTTTCCGGTTCGGAATCATAACATTCAAACCCGATGTAAAGTTTTTCAGCGTCATACAACATGCGCACTTCTGTGCGTTCGGTAGTCGGTTGCCCTTCATCGGGAGATTGTTGGGTAAAATCGTCAATCATTTGGGTCCGAGACCAGGCTTCTTCGTTAAGGTACCCATCAATTTCTATCGCCTCACGCGTCAACAGCGGTTTGATTTCTTTGTTGGCTTCAACGTTTAGGGTCGCTGCAGCGATCGCCGCGAATATCAGAAGAACGATTCTGTGGCGCATCTTTTCTCCTCTTTTAGATTTTTCTTGCCTGCAAACGTGATATTTTGTTGTCCTTTAAAAAAGAAAGACCCTCACTGAAATCTCATTTTCTGGCGTTCAGTGATGGGCGTTATATTGTGTTGTAATTCGGAAAGTGTTTTATTCTTCACTACTCGCCCACCACTGCGCGACACATGGAAATACCAATCAGCACGGCACCAAGACCGATGAACGTGCAGAGGCAATTTTTATGCATCAGTGTGATAGACGATAAATAAAACATCCGAGAGTCCTATTTAGAATTCATATATGTTAAGTATTATACCACATTTTAGGGATGGGTGTCAAATTTTTATCAATCTTCCCGTCAAGACCCCATGCTTTAGCTTGGGGATGTAGACGGGCGTTGGATTTTGTAGTAAGAATACATTTGACATATACCTAAGAATGTCGTATAATTATAGTATCAAGTTGGCAGGTATAATCAGCGTTACCACTTGGTAATGTGCCTGCCTACCCACTGATTAGGGGATAAATACTTGGTACTTGATATACCATGAAAACCTATAAATATCCGCTTTATGACCAGTCTAATACGAT
>PYIY01000012.1 GCA_003635195.1 Candidatus Poribacteria bacterium
CTGCTTCAAGTGTCGGATGTCGCGTTTGATGGTAGCAGGACTGGTGGTTAATAAGACAGCTAAATCCTCATAGCTGAGCAAGGCATCTTGGTCGTATGCCTCTTTGGTCAATCGGAGGATGCGGTGGCGTCTCAGGCCTGCGAGTCCGTAAGTCGCTAAGACTTCAAGATCAGCGTTTATGTCATTGAGGGTGAGTCGGCAGGAGACTTTTTTCGCTAAAGCGATGTGTTTGCCAGCGGGTTCCTCGGCAGCGACTGCCTCATAACAGATTTGCCCGGATGTCAGTTGAACATCAGCATGTTGCTCAAAGTAGGTAGAAATCTGTTTATAGTAGGCTTCAGCGACTATAGGCATAAGGTTAAAGTCTGCTGAAATCTTCTGAATAATGGCAGCTCTTGCATTCTTGGATTCGAGTCGGTTGATACCGTAGGCGGTATCCATCTTACGATTCATATCGACCTCCATGAGTAGATTATCGGTAATGCCAATACATCTACTTGTTAGGGTAACGCATACTGTAAGTATAACTCATGGGGTCATTTGATACAAACTATAAGTAATACAAAATTGCGCTTGGGGTCTGAGTTATATTCGGAACGCAGGTGGGTAGTGCCATTTTCGATATTGATTTTCACTGTGATGATTCGTGCTAATACAAACCGAAGACTTCCAGATATGTCTATAATCTATAAATCGAATATAAGGAGTATGATTTCTTGAAACTTCTCACATATACCAAGACAAAGTCCTCAAGCCAGAACTTGGGACTTGTTCGTGTTGTTAGCCTGATTCTCACTGCTTGTGTGTTCTTTTTAGGGTCTCACTGGGTGGCGACTGCGGAGACTGTTCATATTCCAGATCCGACTCTTCGTGCCGTTGTTGAATCGGCATTGAACAAAGAAGTGGGTGAGAATATTACTCAGGCGGACATGGCGAGTTTGGAAATGCTTCAAGCCAGTAGATGTCGCTTTTTGAGGCTGTCGGAATTGGGGGGATGGGGGATACCCAATAGGTGGGTATGCCATGCTACCAATGATACATTTGGACCTCCGATTCGAGATCTGACTGGTCTTGAATTTGCCATCAATCTGACGGAGTTACATCTTGGGCACAATCGGTTGTCGGATGTGTCACCCCTCGAAAATTTAGCAAACTTGACATTCCTTGATCTTGGTCTTAACTGGCGGTTGTCGGATGTGTCACCCCTCGAAAATTTAGCAAACTTAACATTCCTGAATCTTAGAGGCAACCAGATATCGGATGTATCTTCACTCAAAAATTTGACAAAACTCATAGAACTGGATCTTCAACTCAATCGGTTATCAGATGTATCTCCACTCAAAAACTTAACAAGCTTAATATTCTTGGATCTCCGTGACAATCAGATATCGGATGCCTCTCCACTGAGTACTTTGGTGAACCTGACGCATCTAAATCTTAGAGGCAACCAAATAGTGGATGTAGCACCATTCAATGTTTTGACGAATTTGACACACCTAAATCTTCAACTCAACCAGATATCGGATATATCCCTACTCAGCACTTTAACGAGACTGGTATTTCTTGATCTTGACAGCAACGAAGTATCAGATATTTTCGCACTCAACACCTTGGCAAAACTGGTGCGCCTTGATATTTCTGACAACCAGATAT
The DNA here is from genome assembly GCA_003635195.1 of Candidatus Poribacteria bacterium. Lineage (GTDB taxonomy): Bacteria > Poribacteria > WGA-4E > WGA-4E > WGA-3G > WGA-3G. The sequence continues at coordinate 1,654 of PYIY01000012.1, forward strand.
CAGATGTGTCGCCACTCAAAGATTTGATAGGACTGAGACGCTTGGATATTGATGACAACCCTATGTCTGATGTGTCGCCACTTCGAAATTTGACGAGCCTGGATTTTCTCGATCTTGACGATAATCAGATATCGGATATAACACCACTTAAAGACTTAATAAGACTAAGATGGTTGGATCTTGATGATAATCAGATATCGGATATAACGCCACTCAGGGGGCTGACAAATCTAAGGTATCTGGATCTTGATGGCAACCAACTATCGGATGTCTCTCCCTTAGCGGCTTTGACAAAGTTGACGGAACTGGATCTTGATGGTAATCAGGTAGCGGATGTCTCTCCGCTCAGCGTCTTGGTGAGACTGGTAATATTGGATCTGCACGACAATGAGGTGTCCGATGTGTCTGCGCTTAGTAGTTTGGTGAACCTGACAGCACTGGATCTCGACGATAACCAGATATCGGATGTTTCTGCGCTCAGAGGTTTGGTAAACCTGACGGAACTGGATCTTGATGGCAATCAGGTATCAAATGTATTGCCCCTTAAAGATTTGATAAACTTGATGGTGCTGGATCTTCACGATAACCAGATATCAGATGTATCTCCACTGAGTGGTTTGATAAACTTGACGATATTAGATCTTAGCGACAATCAGATATTGGATTTCTCTCCAATCGCTGGGTTGATAGAGAATCTGTTAGAATATGATAACAGCAACCAATCAGTTCCATCTTTTAAAAAAGCAGATGTCAACCGCGATGGCGTTGTGAATATTTTAGATCTTGTTTTAATTAGTGCCCATTTTCACACTTCTGATTTTACGGATCTTGACGTTTATCCGGATGTCAATGGTGATGAGGTTGTGGATATAAGAGACCTTGTTGCTGTTGCAGCGGAGATGGGGGCTGATGCGGCGGCTTCTACGCTCAGGAAAAACCGAGGTGGGATATATGGTCTCACCGTCGAAAATCTCGAGCAATGGATACGATTTGCCAAGCAAATTGATATACAAAATACTCGGACGCAAAGAGGGATTACCGTCTTAGAGCAGCTCTTGGCAGCTCTCACCCTTGCAGAGGTGCTACCGGAAGAAACATCATTGTTAGCAAATTACCCGAATCCGTTCAATCCTGAGACATGGATACCGTATCAGTTGGCGAAGCCTGCAGATGTTAATATTTCCATCCATTCAGCGGATGGGAAACTTGTCCGGATGTTGAAGTTAGGGTATTTGTCTGCTGGTATCTATCATAGTAAATTGCGTGCGGCGTATTGGGATGGTCGCAATGAGTTGGGTGAATCTGTAGCGAGTGGTGTCTATTTCTATACACTAACTGCTGATGATTTCGTGGCTACCGGCAAGATGCTCATCCAGAAATAGTATCAAATTACAGAAAGGAGTGTAAATCTCTTGAGGTTGTTTACATCATATAAAGAATCGCCCTCCCCCTGTTTCTTAAACCGAAACTTAAAATTGACACTCGTCATCACTTTTGTTTGTGTCCCCTGCATACTTTTTGGGGTTCCACATCAGATAGCAAACGCACAGACCGTCCATATTCCGGACCCCCACCTCCGCTCGGCTCTTGAGCTAGCATTGGGTAAAGAGGCAGGTGAAGACATCACTCAGGCAGATATGGCGAGTTTACAATCCCTGCAAGCCAGTAGATGCCGCTTCTTAGGATTATCCGAAACAGGCCCGCGATCGGCAAATCGGTGGATATGCCAACCTGCTGATGGGACGTTTGGATCTGGCATTCAGGATCTAACAGGTCTTGAATTCGCTCTCAACCTAACAACGCTGCATCTTGGGCGTAATCGGATATCAGATGTATCACCACTCAGAAATCTAACGAAACTGAGATACTTGGATCTTGGCCAGAACTGGCGGATATCGGATATTGAACCTCTCAAAGATTTAACGAACATGACCCATCTTTATCTTAGGGTTAACCCAGTATCAGATCTGTCACCTCTCACTGGGTTGACAAATCTGATAGAGCTGGATCTTAACGTGAGTCAGGTGTCAGATGTGTCCCCCCTCAAGGATTTGGCGAATCTGATATACCTTGATCTTGCTCACAACCAGCTGTCAGATGTGTCCGCCCTCAGAGGTTTGATAGGTCTAACAATCCTGAACCTTCGCGACAACGAGATAACAGATGTGTCTCCACTCAAAGACTTGGCGAACTTGACACACCTCTATCTTAGAGGAAATCAGGTATTAGATGTATCATCCCTCAAAGATTTGGTAAACCTGATAGAACTGGATATTGAAAGTAACCAAGTATCGGAAGTGGTATCCCTCAAAGATTTGACAAAACTAAGATGGTTAGACCTTGACAGCAACGAGATATTAGATATGTCTCCACTTGAAAATCTGACAAAACTGATATATCTGGATATTTCTGACAACCAAGTATCAGATATGGCACCCCTCAGAAATTTGATAAACCTAAGACGGCTGGATCTTGACGACAATCCGGTGTCGGATGTTACACCGCTCAAAGGTTTAATAAACCTGATAGAGTTAGATCTTGACGACAACGAGATAGCAGATGTTACACCCCTCAGAAATTTGATAAACCTAAGATGGTTAGACCTTGACGACAATCAAATATCGGATATAACGCCACTCAGTGGACTGACAGATCTAAGGTATCTGGATCTTGATGGCAATCAACTATCAGATGTGTCGCCGCTGATAACTTTGACACGCCTGGAGGAACTGGATCTTGATGGCAATCAACTATCAGATGTGTCGCCGCTCAGCGGTTTGGTAAACTTAAAAATACTGGATCTACACAATAATCAAATAGTGGATATATCCCCTCTCAAAAACTTAACGGACCTAACAGACCTGGATCTTGATGACAACAAAATAACAGATGTGTCTACGCTTAGTACATTGCGAAATCTAGTGGTTTTGGATCTTGATGGCAATCAAATATCGGATGTGTCCGCTCTCAAAGTGTTAATAAATCTGACGGTACTGGATCTAAGCGACAACCGGATATCCGATTTCTCTCCGATCGCTGGGTTGATAGAGAATCTGATAGAATATGATAACAACAACCAATCGGTTCCATCTTTCAAAAAAGCAGATGTCAACCGCGATGGCGTTGTGAATATTTTAGACCTTGTTTTAATTAGTGTCCATTTTCACAATCCTGACTTTGTGGATCTTGACGTTTATCCGGATGTCAATGGTGATGAGGTTGTGGATATAAAAGATCTCGTTGCTGTCGCAGCGGAGATAGGAGCATCTCCAGCCTCCCCTACGCTTGGGAAAAAGCCAACCGGGATGTTTGGACTTACTACCAAACACCTGACACAATGGATACGACTCGCCAAGCAGCTTGAGGTTGATACTGATACACAAGATCCCCAGACCCAAAAAGGGATTGCTGTTCTGGAGCAGCTCTTAGCAGTCCTAATTCAGATAGAGGTGCTACCTAAAGAGACAGCACTGCTGGCAAACTACCCGAATCCGTTCAACCCTGAGACGTGGATACCCTATCAATTGTCAAAACCGGCGAAGGTTAGCATCTCGATTCACTCTGTGGATGGGAAACTCATACGGAGACTGGAGTTGGGTCAATTGCCTGCCGGTATGTATCGCAGTAAATCGCGTGCGGCGTATTGGGATGGACGAAATGCGTTTGGCGAATCCGTAGCAAGTGGTGTCTATTTTTATACGTTCACTGCTGATGATTACACGGCTTCCGGCAAAATGCTTATACGAAAGTAAACTAAATTGCTGCCTAAACTGGAATAAAGTCGTCATGATTGCTTCTCAATTTCGTTTGTAAATGGATCAAATCCAAATACATTCTCTGTATAATATTAGTCTAAAATTAGGGAGAAAGTATATGCCATTTTTCCCAAAAATTGAAGGAACACAGGGCACCTCTACACAAATAGGACTGATGAACGATTTTGAAACGTCTGTTGATGGCTACTAATGGCACCTTGGAAACGAAATTCTATACGAGTTATCCAATTTTTTTAATGCTGTAGCGAACAGGATTTATATTTGCGGGTTGGTGACTCCAAAAATCAAACGGACAAAATGATTCGCGCGACGAAAGTAAAAGGCAAAAAATATGAAAAAAAACTCATTGGTCACCGGTGGAGCAGGGTTTATAGGTGCCCACGTCGTTAATGAGTTACTTCGCGATGCCAATCATCAAGTTGTTGTACTTGATGACCAAAGCGGAGGGTTTCTCGAAAACGTGAACCCAGGTGCGACCTTCATTGAGGGAAGCATCCTTGATGCGAAGCTTATAAATCAACTCTGTGAGCGATATCAATTCGACTATATCTATCATCTCGCCGCTTATGCAGCGGAGGGGCTTAGCCACTTCATCAAGCGATTTAATTATCAAAACAACCTCATCGGAAGTGTAAACCTCATTAATGCCGCGGTTAACTATAACGTTAAACGATTTGTATTTACTTCTTCTATTGCTGTTTATGGTGCGAACCAACTCCCGATGCACGAGGGGCTCATACCGATGCCTGAAGATTCTTACGGCATCGCTAAATACGCCGTAGAACAGGAACTCGTCGCCGCTAAGCGACTCTTTGATTTGGACTACACCATTTTTCGTCCACACAACGTCTACGGTGAACTCCAGAATATCGGCGATAAGTATCGAAACGTCGTTGGTATTTTTATGAATAAAATTATGCAAGGTGAACCGCTGGTTATCTTTGGAGATGGTGAGCAGACACGAGCGTTCACACATATCGCAGATGTCGCACCGCATATTGCGCGCGCCGTGGATATGCCGGAAGCATCTTGTGAGGTTTTTAATGTCGGGTCGGATAAACACATCTCTGTGAACGAGTTAGCGGATTTAGTCATGACTGCAATGGAAAAAGAAGTGCCAGTGAAATATCTTCGCGAAAGAGAAGAAGTGAAGCACGCCTATTGCTCACACGAGAAATTTCACGAGGTTTTCGGAACGACATCACAGGTTACACTAGCAGAAGGCTTAGGTCGGATGGCGGTATGGGCGAAGTCCGTTGGCGCAAGGGCTTCCAAATTGTTTGATGACATTGAGATTCGCAAAAACCTGCCTGAAGGCTGGAAATAAGTTTGTCCATCCTTAACCCGGCAATTGTTATGGTCAAAAAACTCCTACAGCACAAAACTTTTTGGGTAATGGTAATTACCTTTGCTGGAATGGGGTTAAGCCTCCTGGTCCGAGCTATATTGATTCCAAGACGGTTTGGTTTTACCGCTACCGCTGATGAACTGACTGCAGCATTGACGGTTGTGTTGGTCGTTGATACGATTGTCCGAGAAGGTGCTAAATTTAGTCTTGTGCCGCTCTTTGTTACACGCGAAAAAGAGATGACTCACACGGAATACAGACGCTTTACGAATAGCGTTTTGTTTTTTTTGATCGGTGTCGGCTTCGCGGTTTTCGTCCTAATTGAACTCCTTGCACCATGGATAGCAGGTGGATTGTTAAGGAAGTCAACTGTTAATGTTCAAAAAGGAACAACACTCTTACGGTTATTTGCCCCACTGATTATATTTGGATGTGGTAGCACAGTACTCGGGGCGTTCCTGAACAGCCAACAGCATTTTAAAACGGTTGCACTCCGAAACGCAATGCCTGCTGGTATTACAACACTTGTGTTTTTGCTGCTATGGAACACACAAAACCTTGAAAATTGGGTGGCGATCGCTTATACGGGTGGCTTTATCGTATATTTTGGTTGGTTATGCATCGGGACGTATCGAACGGGACACCGGTATGAGGTGACAGGTATTTCTCTGGATACGCTGCGATCTTTGAAAGATACCGTCACCTTACCGACACTCGGTTTCGCGGTCCGACAAATCACAAATCGCTTGTTGGTTGGGGTATATCTCGTTTCGCCACTTGGCGAAGGGATTGTTACACTCTATAAATCTGCCTTCCAGATCTTCTCGGCTTTACAGACGCTAATCGGTATCAGTATTGCAACGACAGGCTTGCCGGATATGGCAACGGACGACGCGGTAAACGATAAACAAAAATTAACACAAACCCTCAAGTTAAACGTACGTACGGCTATAATCATCGGTTTTCCAGTGGCACTGCTCTTGTTGATATTTCACGGAAAAATTAGTTGGTTTTTGTATGGGCGTGGAGACTTTGATGATGTGTCAATTGGACTCATAGGACAACTCCTTTTTTGGCTCAGTACGGGCATGTTATTCTCGTGTCTGATACCTGTGTTGAACGCAGGACTTTACGCACAAAAGGCGTACCGGTTTGTTTTTGCAAATATGGTGACGATGGCTGTTCTTAATTTTCTGATCGCTTACGGCTTGATCCAAACGTGGTCGATTCTCGGTGTCGCACTTTCCATATCAATCACCGCGCTCCTTGCTATCGGAAACCTGACGTACCTCCTTAGGAGAACGCGGGTCTCTTGGTTTTAGAATGGTTTTCAGTACGATTTTTCTCTCACTGCGAGACATGAAAAAATCTTTCGGTTTTCAGTTTTCGGTTAAAGAGGTATCTTGGGGTCGTTATCAAAAAAGTTCCCGCCACAAAGTCTTAACCGACAACCGATAACCTATAACCGATAACTATTATGAAAAATGTTGCAGATTACAACTATCTTATTGTAGGTGGCACGACAAAAGCCGCGACGACCTCGCTGTTCGCTTATCTGACCGACCACCCAGCGATTTGTGCTGCTACTTATAAGGAGACTCGGTTCTTTCTCAGCAGCGATTATCCGCTCCCCTCAAAGTATCGATACAGCGGTGATGCCGAAGCGTATGCTTCTCTGTTTCCTAACTGCGGTGAAATGCAGCTACGGATGGAGTCCACTCCGGACTACCTATATTGTGAAAAGGCGCGTGAGAGAATCGCTAAATTTCTGCCCCATGCAAAGTTGGTCTTCAGTCTACGTGAACCGATTTCAAGGTTAACTTCATGGTATCGGTTCGCAAAGCAGATTGGCAAATTACCACAAACCTTGAGCTTTGATGCCTACGTTGAATTATTGTTCGCCGCTTTAGGAGACAAGCGAGACGGCGAAGCGCAGCACTTGCAAACACTCCAGCAGGGATGTTATACTGTCTATCTAAAACACTATTTTAACCAATTCGGTCCAGCGCGCATCCACATCCTCTTTTATGAGGAACTCGCGGCACAACCTGCAAAGGTCATGGCGAATTTATGCAACTTCGCAGGGATAGATGTCGATTTTTATGCAGACTACACTTTTAAAGTAACGAATCGCACCGAAAAAATGCGAAATTCCGAATTGCATCGGAAATATAGAGACTTCCGATTCCGATTGCGACAATGGACACACGACAAACCCATCATTCATAACCCATTGCGCACAATCAGACGAACAATTGAGCCGTTCTATCTCCGTTTGAACACGCAGGTAGACGAGAAGATTCAGATATCAGAAGAAATACGACATCGCTTAGTCGATTATTATCAGTGTGATATTGAAGCCCTCTCCGAATTAATAGGGAAACCGATACCATGGAAACCGTCAGAAAAATCCAATTAATGATTGTTGGCGCGCAAAAGTCAGGAACATCTTCCTTGCTCCGCTACTTGGCGCAACACCCGGATATACACACGCATGCGCAGCCAGAGATGACGTTTTTCCTACAGGAGCGTGAATACACACGCGGATATGAGTGGGCTTTTGCCAAGTACTTTGCTGGAGAATATTCCCACGCCGATATTGCGGATAAACGACTCATCGCTAAAAATGTGATGGTGATGCATTCACCAGAAGTCATGCAGCGGATTTATGAACATAACCCTGAGATACATCTCGTTGTCCTGCTGCGGGAACCTGTGGCACGTGCCTATTCCGCTTATTGGTGGGCTCGACGGAGAGGTTGGGAAAATATCAAAACTTATGAAGAAGCACTCGCTGCCGAGGAAGTCCGTCTAAACGAAGACTGGTTTAAATGGCGACAATGTGCTTATCAATATAACAGCATCTATTACCCACATGTCAAGAATCTGATAACCCAATTCGGTTCAAACCGTGTGCATTGCGTTCTAACGGATGATCTGAAAGAGGATGCCGCAGCTGCCTGCCAACAACTCTTTCACCATATTGACGTTCCCACTGATTTTACGCCCGTCATCGGTGAAAGACATAACCAAGCCGCTATGCCGCGTTCCGAGCGGTTCAACTTTCTATTTACACAATTTCTGGCATCTCACAACCCGTTGAGAAAAACCATTCGCAAACTTGTACCAGATGCCATCGCTTACAAGTTAAGAAAAGCGGTCCTGGATTGGAACGACAAACCTCAGAAAGGTGCGAAATCGGTTCCACCACCGCTTAATCCAGAGACACGCGAACGCCAGATGGTGTATTTTAAACCCTTTAACGAACAATTAGCCGAGTTATTAGACAGAGACCTCTCTACTTGGAATAGTGCCCATAAAGAAGCAGTCAGCCATCAGTAGTCAGAAACTATCAGTAAAGCGTGCCTTGTGGCATCTACAACACGGGGCTGACCGCTACAAACGAATAATTAAAAAATCCCAGAAACGTGTCGGATTCATCGAAAACCTGCCTGAAACGTAGTGAAAGGCAGCTCAGAAGTCCATCGTTAAAAATATGATTTACTTTTTGACAGGATACGTCGCTTTTGAAGAGTTTGTGCTGAAGTTTTTGCCGGTGAGTGATGCTATCTATTCCTATTTAAGGTTCTTCGGTGAGATTCTCATCTATGTTGCCTTTGGAAAACTTGTCATCCATAAACTCTATAGAGGTATCCCGTTCGTCAAAACGGCGATTGATTTACCAATTATCGGCTTTTATACCGTTGTTCTCCTCTCAATGTTGGTAAACGGGTCCCCTTTGATAGGAAGTCTTTACAACATCCGACCCTTTGCTCGGTATATCGTGCTTTTCTATCTCGTCGCGAACTCTTCCCTCTCGGATAGACGAATTACAACGCTTTTGCGCATAATTCTTGGTGTCGGCGTTTTTCAACTCGCCGCTGGGGTTATTCAGTGGGTGGGGGGACCCGCCGCTTTCGATTTCTTCCTACCGCGGGAATCAACACTCAGCATCGGTGGATTTACCAAAGAGTATAGATTGCTTGAACTCGGCAGGGAAATTGGAAGTGTCTACGGGACTTTAGGCGATACCGTGATTTATGGTGTCTTTATGATTCTTGTGCTTGTTGTCTATCTATCTCGTATCCGACGGTTGGAGTATCTGAATCTCCTCGGTGTAGCGGTGCTATTTTTCTTTATCGCGCGTTCATATTCGCGCGCTGCTACCTTCTCCGCGCTTCTCGCGGGGGGCGCGTGGTATTATTTTCATTACGGATGGAAAAAGACCCTCCAGTTAGCATGTGCGACCGCGTTGGTCTTCGGTCTTTTATTGGCAGTCGTAAACCCGTTCAACCTTGAATACATAAATCCTCGTAAAGCAAGAGTTGGACTCGTTGGGAACGTAACAGGCGTTTTTTCTGGGTCTTATGTCCGTGTTGCACAAAAACAACGACTCGGCGCATTAATTGGGAATGTCCCAACGGTTCTCGTGAACAAACCGATCTTCGGCTATGGCGCGGACCAGAACACTACGATTGAAAGGCTTAATATGAGTAAACGTTCGTTTCTTCTGAAAGTCCTCAGTAAGAACGGGTTCAAAGATGTATATTGGGTAGCGATTCTCTGTTTCTATGGTGTATTGGGACTCGTTTTTTTCGCCTTGATATTTTATCGACTCTTTCGTGCCGCGCTAAAACTTTACAAAAAATCGTCTGTCAGTACATCATTTACTATGGCGCGAGATGTGATTTCGGCACGCTTGACACAGCGGATTTCAATCATCATGCTCTGTCTCGTCGCTGTTACCGTATTCCTGCTTTTTTTCAATCGAACGCTTGAGTTTCGAGGCTACGGCTTCTATTTCTGGCTCTGCGCGGGTCTCATGTTCGCGAGTGATAGGTCGCTCCCAACCTATAGACCTTTGAAGATAACATTATGACGTTTTTTATCCGTATGCTATTAGAAGTTTCCAGTTTCCAGTTTCCAGTTTCCAGTAAGAAAGTTGCGAAGTCTGCTAAAGTGCCTAAAGTTTTGAAGTTAGCAACTTTACTAGGGAAACACCCGAGCAAAAACACTTTCGCACACTTTACAGGCTTCTTTAACTGGCCCCTGGTTACTGGTTACTGGTTACTGGTCTTGATAATGGTGTTTCTGAACATCGGATGTGAAAAGGAAAAACCGTTGCCGGATGCCCTGTCTTTAGAAATTAACACACGCGACGTACAACCCCTCCGTCAAGCACTTTACGGCTTCAACACAAACATGATCAGTGGTGATTATGGTTACCTTGATCCCGAGTTTGTTGAATTGACGAAGGTACTTGCCCCGAAAACGTTGCGGTTTCCCGGAGGTACAGTTGGGAACTTCTATCACTGGGAATCCGGCGGCTTTTTTAAGGAGGAGATGACATCAACTCTCAACCCAAAACTGAATCAACGAAATAAAGGAAATTACATCAAACTTCAAAGACGGCGGAACGGTAAAATTCTTTTCGACGATTTTATGCAGTTGTGTAACACACTAACGATCACACCTATTGTCGTTGTAAATTTATGGACAGGCAGCCCAGAGGAGAGTGCTGCATGGGTCGATTATGCCAAAAACAAGGGATACGAAGTTGAACACTGGGAACTCGGCAACGAGTACTATCTACCGCACTATCTTAACAAATACCCTACCGTCGAAACCTACATCGCGGAAGCCAAGAAACACGCCGCAGCGATGAAAGCTGTTAACCCGGAGATAAAAATATCTGTCTGTGCCACGCCAATCGGATTTCATAAAGAGGGTTGGTTGGTGAAAACACAGCAACGCAAATGGGATCAAGGACTCGCAGCCGATACCAGTTTCTTTGATGCCTATACCGTCCATGTCTACGCCTACAAAGCCGTCCGAAAGAAAGAGATCGAGCAGATGCGAGGGTATCTCATCGGATGGATTCACTTTGCTGTCTCCGAAGCACTTGATTACTATGAAAAATTATTTCCAGATAAGGAGATGTGGATAACCGAATGGAACATCGCTAATCCTGCTAATCGAGTTGCAAACACGCAACTCCATGCAATGTACGTCGGCGACTTTTTTCTTAAAATGTTAACGATGCCTAACGTTACACAAGCGAACTTTCATGTCATCGCTGGTCCCGGCAAAGGATTCCCCGTGTTTTCGCCGATAACACCTCCGAAAACCGGCACCTTTTGGAAATATGGCGGTGAACCAGAATCGGATTTCGGGAACACGATCCGCCGTGCTGTCTATCCGGCTTTTCAACTTATCGGCGAAGCGTTCGCGCATGCGGACGCGCAGTTCACGCTATCAGTCAAAAACCCCGCTCTCCTTACTGGAGCTCTGGAATATCAAGGGAAACTGATGCCGGGTGTTCAGGCACAGGTGATCGGTAGAAAAGCGGCAGAGCACCTTGTTATCCTCATTAGTAATCGTACAAGCGAGCAGCACACCCCACAACTTTTCATTGATGATGAACACTATAAGGACAGTGTTACCTATCGTTATGTTGCTAACGAGAGGCTCAATGCAACGAATGGAGGCAATGCCGAAATGGAGGGATCCGGTAAAATCGAAGTCCGTATCCAAGAATGGACTGGAAAGGCAATAGAGCTCACCATCCCTCAGAACAGCTTCGGGGTTCTGAAGATAAAGAGGTGGAGAAGTAACCAGTAACCAGTTAAAGACGCAAGCGTAACAGTGAACCTTCTTTCTTAACTGGAAACTGGAAACTGATACAAATGATTTTTGTTGTAGGGAATAGCCGCAGCGGTACCACGATGATGGGACGTATATTAGGGAAACACCCAAGCGTTTACACCTTCGGTGAACTCCACTTTTTTGGTCAATTATGTGCACCACCATTTTCATCGGAATTGGATGAAAAAAGCACAGAGAAACTTGCTTCTGAATTGCACTGTATTCAACGCGAGGGGTATCGTACACATGGAAACTCGCGTCGGTTCTTGGGCGAGGCCCAAGCGTTTCTTGAGCGTTTAAGTACATATCCAGATACATCGGCATCTCTCTTTGAAGCCTTTCTCTACCATGAGGCAGCTGAGAAGAATAAAACTATCCCTTGCGACCAAACGCCACGTAATGTCTTTTACATTGCGGATATCCTTGAACTTTACCCAAATGCACGGGTTATTAACATGATTCGCGATCCGCGCGACGTACTACTATCCCAGAAAAGGAAGTGGAAACGCCGATTCCTCGGTGGAAGTGATCTGCCTCTAAAAGAAATGCTGCGTGATTGGATGAACTATCATCCCATAACCATCAGCCATATCTGGCGGACTGCTGTTAACGCAGCGGATCGGTTTTTACAGCATGACCGAGTTGTCTCTATCTACTTTGAGGAACTCCTGGCGCGCCCTGGAACGACAGTCAAATCCCTTTGTGATTTTGTAGGTATTAGTTACGTTGATGAGATGCTCCAAGTGCCACAAGTTGGTTCTTCCGTCGCGGAGGATCAACCTCAGCAACTTGGTATCAATCCGCATCGAGCACACAGTTGGCACAGTGACACAACTGGGGGCGAACTCAGTTCCGCTGAAATTTACCTCAACCAAACTATAACTGCAGTCCTTATGAGGAAACATAACTATACGCCTGTATCAATAAAACCTAATATGGCAAGTTTAGTCCTTCATCTATTCACATTTCCCATAAAATTAGCGGGCGCATTTTTCTTTAATCTTGACCGGATGAAAAACATCCGTGAAACCCTAAAAAGACGTATTTTTAAAATACCTTGCGGATAAGTCTGATTGTTTTGTATCTTGGTAGTTTTCGTGTTCGAGCCGCTTTCCATTTCATTACCAGCTTGGTTTTCGTTGTAAGAAAAAACCCGATTTGGTACTCACTGCGAAGCAGGACAAATCGGAGCGGAAACCCAATATTTAAAAAAAATGATTGCCCAAATTAATCCGAATTATATCAAAACGCGTCCGATGAAAGCACTAACCCGTCTCATTAGTTATGCCCTCTTTGAGGGGCGTCCTATAACAACGAAAGGTCGCTGGATCAACCCACTTGTCTTTTCTCTTTTGAAAACAATTTCCACGAACAATCGCAAATACAAGCCTGTTGAAAAACCGATCTTTATCTTAGGCACCGGACGCAGCGGTACCACAATCCTCGGCATCGTGCTTTCCATGCACAGAGAAGTCGGCTATCTCAACGAACCGAAAGCGATATGGCATCTCATTCATCCACATGAAGACATCATCGGAAACTACAGTCAGTCCGACGCGAAGTATCGTCTCACTGCCGAAAATGCAACAGACGAAATGCGTCAACACGCGCTCCAAATGTTCGGTGCTTATTTGGCAACGACCCGTTCCGAACGCCTCGTTGATAAGTATCCGGAGCTAATCTTCAGGGTAGATTTCGTGCGCACACTCTTTCCTGATGCGCGTTTCATCTTTCTCGTGCGAAACGGTTGGGATACCTGCCATTCAATTGCGAACTGGTCGAAGCGGCTCGGTGGTGAAGTCAATAGCGAAAAGCACGACTGGTGGGGCGTAAATGATCGAAAGTGGCGACTCTTAGTTGAACAGCTCGTTAAAACAGACCCACTTTTCTCTGAGATCGTTGATGAGATCAAACAGTTTGCGCGACATCTTGATAGAGCAGCCGTAGAATGGATACTCACTATGCAAGAGGGGCTACGTTTGATGCAAGCATCATCTGATTGTATCCATCTCGTCCGTTTTGAGGATTTAACATTAAACCCAGACGAAACACTCGCTGCGTTATGTGACTTTTGCGAACTGTCAGTGGACAGTAAATTCAGCGAATATGCGCGGCAGACCTTGCATCCCGTACCCGCCAGAAAACCGTTTGATATTCATCCGAAAATTGCCTCTATTTTCCATGACACAATGGGAAAATTAAGGTATAATAGTTAGGGACACGTTTTAACATGAGTAGACTGTCAAAATAGAATAATGATATAAATTCACGGTTTATTTGAAAAGGAGTTAATATGAGATTACTGATACTGTTGATTACATTGATGCTTTGTGTATCTGTATTGCTGATTGGATGTGATCAAGAGATAACGCAGCCAATTATGGAAATTATCACCCCTCCGCAGAGCCCTTTAGAAAAAGCACAAGCGGTGATAGAAAGCGTCAATGAAAGACGGACAGAGGCTCACCAAATGGCAGAAGAAGCTGGTGATTTTTCTACTATATTTGTTGCTTCTGAGGACATCTTCAGAGAAGAACTCGGTTTTAGAAGGGGATTATGGGTTGATTTAATAGAGATATATCGCCAAGAGAATCTTGAAAATCCTGAAATGCTGGAGGGGCTTGAGAACCTCGAAGATGCCTTTGTTGAGAAACTACAAGCGGATACATTTGGAATGTTTTACTTCGAATATATCAGAACCTTTGATGCGTTAATCGTTGAATATCTCCGTCTATCATTTGAATCTCCGGAAAAAAGTGAGGAAGAACTCCTTACCTTATTCAGAGAATCTGTGAGAGATGGAGAAGTAGCCGTAATATTTCCTTAGGAGTCATTATACATTATGCCGAAAAGGTCAGTTACCCAAAGGGCTGAACACCTATCAATGAAACGTCCTGTTACTCGGCGGGATTTCCTCTCAACAAGTTTAAAAGCAGGTGCTGCTGCTTTCACAACAGGGCTTTTACCAAAACGAAAAGCTAACTCCCAAGGACAATATAACGTTTTATTTATCATTGTAGATGATTTGCGACCGTTGTTGGGATCTTATGGATATCCAGAGATACACACACCTAACATTGATAGACTTGCTCAGAGAGGTACTCTTTTTAATCGTGCTTATTGTCAATATCCAGTTTGCAATCCTTCTCGTGCTTCCATACTAACTGGGCTGCGCCCCGAAACAAATGGTGTCCTGGATAATTACACACACTTTCGTGAAACGGCATCTGAGGCAATCACTTTCCCGGAGCATTTCAAAGTACACGGCTATCATACGCGTGGTGTGGGGAAAATTACACATGGTCCAGCAGTTTTGGATGATGAACTTTCATGGAGTGTTCCACACTGGAGAGCAAAACCGCCTGCCTATAGGGGGATTCCATCTTGGCAGGCACTTGACGTTGACGATGATGAGTTAAGAGATGGTCAAATTGCGAAGCAGGCTCTAAAGGTTTTAGAAGAAATTCAGGATTTACAATTTCTTCTTGCTGTTGGGTTCCGCAAGCCGCATATGCCTTTCAATGCGCCAAGAAAATATTACGACTTGTATGATACGCAAATCTTTGAAAATGTTCCGGTTGTAGCTCCAAATTTTATAAATGAGATAAGACAGTTTTATTCAGATATTCCTCCTGGAAATGCCCCGTTTTCTGAAGAGAAAACATTAGAATTAATTCGAGGGTACGCTGCGTCAACAAGTTATATGGATGCCCAGGTCGGACGTGTTTTAGACCATCTGGGTGCGCTTAGGCTCATCGAAGATACAGTTATCATTTTTGTAGGGGATCACGGTTTTCATCTTGGAGAGCATGGAACATGGGCAAAGAACACCCTTTTTGAGGTTTCTCTCCATTCACCGCTGATTGTCAGTTTCCCTGGGCAGGTGCCTCTTGGCGTGGACACTGATGCTCTTGTTGAGTTAGTCGATATCTATCCAACGTTGTGTGATTTGTGTCAATTACCTATCCCATCGCAATTGGAAGGTATTAGTATGGTTCCGGTTCTTAAACAACCAACACGTTCGTGGAAAACTGCTGCTTTTAGCGAAATCGGTAAAGAATATGGAAGACGCTCCATTCGTACGCAGCGATACCGATATACTGAAAGAAAAATGAGCCCTTCGTTGTTTAGGAAAGAATTGTACGATTACGAAATTGACCCGGATGAGACCGGTAATATCGCGAGTCTTCCAGAGAATGCAGAACTTGTAGCGCATCTTAGCGAACGGCTGCACGCCGGATGGCAAGCGGCACTGCCGGATGTGTCAGGACGAATTCCTATCCTACGGATGTTACCTTGGGACATAAACAACGATGGCATTGTTGATATTCAGGACCTCATCTTAGTTTCAGACAATTTTGGTGTGGAAACTTCAGAACATCCGAAAGTTGATGTTAACAAAGATGGGAACGTTGACATTATTGACTTACTTCAGGTTGCTGCGCACTTTGGTGAATTTAGCGATTCTACTGCTCCATCTGCACGCTCCAAGATTCATCCAGAACATTTTGACATAATAGAGATGTGGCTTGCAGAAGCACGCTTAGCAGGCGATGGTTCTAATATTTTTAAGCGGGGTATTGCTACCTTAGAAGGTCTGCTTAATAGCATTATTCCAGAAAAAACAGTTCTTCTACCTAATTTCCCTAATCCATTCAATCCGGAAACATGGATCCCTTACGATTTGGCGGAAGATGCGGAAGTAGACATTGAAATCTATAATCTGAAGGGAAAAATTATCAGAAAACTTAATAGGGGCTTTCAAACTGCTGGCAGCTATCGGACCAGGGCATATGCAACGTATTGGGACGGTTGTAATTCTTCTGGAGAGCCTGTGGCAAGTGGTATCTATTTTTACGCGCTTCATGCCGGACAATTCAAAGCCACGCGTCAAATGGTAATTATAAAATAAAGGAGCAATCTATGAAAGAGGTAAAGCAAGAGAAGGGACCTTCACGGTCGTTTACTCGGCGGGATTTCCTTTCAACAAGTTTGAAAGTTGGTGCAGCCACTTTCACAACTGGGCTCTTACCGAAACTTCGCGCTGATGCTCAAAACCAATACAATGTGTTGTTCATCATGGTTGATGATCTACGACCTCTGTTGGGATGCTATGGCCACTCAGAGATGCACACCCCTAACATTGATAGAATCGCTGAACAAGGAACGCTTTTCAATCGAGCCTATTGTCAATATCCCCTCTGTAGTCCATCTCGGACTTCGATGATAACAGGATTGCGTCCAGAAACGACAAATGTACTAAACAATTCAGCGGATTTTCGAGAAAAATTACCTGACGTGGTAACGCTCCCTCAGCATTTCAAAGAACATGGGTACCATACGCAATCTGTTGGTAGAGTATTCCACCTCCCAACACTCCAAGATGACGAAAACTCATGGAGTGCCCCTTCATGGAGGCCCGCCTGGATACCTTTTAATAAACAGACGACTCCATCTTGGCAGGCACTCGACGTTGGAGATGACGAACTCAGAGATGGGAAAACTGCGAAGCGAGCCGTTCAGGTGTTAGAGCAGATTAAGGAGTCCCAATTTTTTTTGACTGTCGGATTTTACAAACCGCATTTGCCATTGAAAGTGCCACGAAAATATTTTGACCTATACAATACGCAAATTTTCAACTTACCTGCTTCTTCTACACCACCCAAAGATGCTCCTGTGAGAGCTCTCACTAATTGGGGTGCTATTAGAGACTTTCAGGATCTGCCTTCGGGAACAGAACCGCTTTCTGATGGAAAAACTTTAGAGTTAATTCGGGCGTATGCTGCAGCTACGAGTTATGTGGATGCACAGATTGGACGCGTATTAAACCAATTAGATACGCTTGGTCTCACGGAAAGGACTGTTATCGTTTTCTGTGGGGACCACGGACATCATCTTGGTGAACACGGGATATGGGGAAAGCAAACGCTTTTCGAGGTTTCTCTCCGTTCGCCGCTGATATTCAGTGTGCCAGGGCAAACTCATCCCAAGGCTAAGACAAATGCCTTGGCAGAACTTGTTGACATCTATCCAACGCTGTGTGGTGCTTGCCAAATTCCGATACCGCCGCAATTAGAAGGCACAAGTCTGATGCCGGTCATCGAGCAACCAACGCGTCGATGGAAAACTGCTACTTTTAGTCGGTTCCGTGGGGCTGGGATTAATGGTGTCTCTATTCGGACGGAACGATACCGATACACTGAAAGGGGAGCAAACGCGAGATATGGCCGAGAACTCTATGATTATGATGCGGATCCAAATGAAACTGTCAATATAGCAAATCTCCCAGAAAACGCTGAACTCGTCACTCACCTCAGCGAGCGGCTTCACGCTGGCTGGCAAGCGGCTTTGCCTGAGATGCAGGCGCGAGGCCTTGTGCCACAGACATTACCGTGGGATGTAAATGACGACGGTCTTGTTGATATTCAAGATCTGATCATGGTTTCAAACAATTTTGATGTGGTGTCGCCAGAGCCTCCAAAGGTTGATGTGAATAAGGATGGGCGTGTTGACCTCATTGATCTGCTCCTTGTCGCTGTGCATTTCGGTGAGTCTGATGATTCTGTAGCACCATCAATCCGCGGCCTTCTTGTTGCACAGCATACTGCCCTAATAGATGAATGGCTTGCAGAGGCGCGCTTAGCGGATGATGGCTCTGATGTTTTTCGACAAGGGATTGCTGCTTTAGAACGCCTAATCCATACAACACTACCAACAGAAACCACGCTCTTGCCGAATTATCCAAATCCGTTCAACCCGGAGACATGGATACCTTACGATTTGGCAAAAGATGTGGATGTCCATATTGATATTTATAATCTAAAAGGAGAGTCTATTCGGCAGTTATCGCTCGGTTTCCAAACGGCTGGCACCTATCGCACGTCGTCTCGTGCTGCGTATTGGGATGGTCGGAATGCTGTGGGTGAACCTGTTGCGAGTGGTATCTATTTTTACACATTTCAAGCAGGCGAATTCAAAGCCACACGCCAAATGGTAATTACCAAATAAGGACAATCATTCGTGAAAGATACTCAGCAACAGAAGGTATTTCCACAATCGTTTACCCGTCGGGATTTCTTATCAACAAGTTTAAAGGCAGGTGCTGCTGCCTTCACGACAGGGCTGTTGCCCAAGCTTAAGATAGACGCTAATTGTCAATACAATGTATTGTTCATCATTGCCGATGATCTCCGTCCTTTACTTGGATGTTATGGACATCCAGAGATACACACACCCAATATCGATGCCCTTGCCCAACGGGGGACCTTATTCAATCGAGCCTATTGTCAATATCCTTTGTGTAACGCGTCCCGCACATCAATACTTACAGGATTAAGACCTGAGACAACAAGGGTGTTTGCCAACTCAACGAGATTTCGGGAGAGGTTACCGAACGCTGTGGCACTTCCACAGCATTTTAAAACCTCCGGCTACCATACCCAATCTGTTGGTAAGATTGCGCATAATCTATCAATGCAAGATGATGCCTACTCGTGGAGTGTCCCTTCATGGACAAAATCATTTTATGTGAATCCGACACAAAATCCTGCTTGGCGAGCACTTGAAGTTGAAGACGATGAACTTAGAGATGGAAAAACTGCCAAGCGCGCAGTAGAGGTATTAGAAGCTATCCAAAATACACGCTTTTTTTTGGCTGTTGGTTTTCACAAACCCCATTTACCTTTTTATGCTCCGAAGAAGTATTACGAATTATACACAGATGAAAACTTCAACCTTCCATCTTCTCGCAGCTTTCCTGATGGTGTCCCGGTTATTTCCGTAAACACCTGGTTCAGAGACTTCCAAGATATTCCTGATGAGGGCACTCTCTCGGTTGCGAAAACCTTGGAACTGATTCGAGCGTATGCTGCATCAATAAGTTATATGGATGCACAAGTCGGACGTGTTCTGGCCCAGTTAGACGCGCTGAGGTTAACTGAAAATACAGTTATCGCGTTTGCGGGGGACCACGGTTTTCATCTTGGAGAGCATGGGAAATGGGGAAAGAACACACTTTTTGAGGTCTCCCTCCGCTCACCCTTGATTGTCAGCGTACCAGGACAAACTCATATAGGTGTTAAAACGGATGTCCTTGTAGAACTTGTTGACCTCTATCCAACGTTGTCGGATGCATGCCAAATTCCGATACCGTCGCAATTAGAAGGCATAAGCCTGATGCCTGTCATTGAACACCCAACGCGTCCATGGAAAACTGCTGCCTTTAGCCAAAAGGGTCCTGGAAATTCTATACGGACAGATCGGTATAGATACACAGAATGGAAACGAAATGGTAGCCGTGGTGTGGAACTTTACGATTACGATGTAGATCCACATGAAACCATCAATATCGCGAATCTCCCAGAGAATGCTCAACTCGTCAATCACCTCAGTGAACAGCTTCACGCCGGATGGGAAGAGGCTTTACCAGATATATCAGAACAAATCTCTGTTTCACAACCATTACCGTGGGATATAAATAACGATGGAGTTGTCAATATGCAAGATCTCGTGTTGGTTTCAAATAGTTTTGGTGTGACATCTCCAGAACATCCGAAGACTGATGTGAACAAGGATGGGAGTGTTGACATCATTGACTTGCTTCTCGTTGCGGCACATTTCGGTGAATGCATTAATCCGAAGGCACCGGCAGCGCACGTTAAGATTTTCCCAGAATATCTTAGCCAGATGAAGGAATGGCTCACAGAAGCTCGCTTAGCGGATGACGGCTCTGACGTTTTTCGACAAGGAATTGCTGCTTTAGAACATCTAATCCATACAACAGTGCCACTGGAAACCGCCCTCCTGCCGAATTATCCGAATCCTTTCAACCCGGAGACGTGGATTCCTTACGATTTGGCAGAGGGCGCGGATGTCCATATTAATATTTATAACCTAAAGGGGGAGTCTGTTCGGCGGTTATCGCTTGGGTTCCAAACGGCTGGCACCTATCGTACGTCGTCTCGTGCTGCGTATTGGGATGGTCGAAATGCTGTAGGTGAACCCGTTGCGAGTGGTATCTATTTTTACACATTTCAGGCAGGCCAATTCAAAGCCACACGCCAAATGGTAATTCTCAAATAGGATAGACAATAAATATGAGAGTTTTACGGAACCCATTAATTTTTTGCTTAATAATATCGGTACTCATTTGCTCATTCGCAGATGCCGATTCGCTCATCAATGTTCCACTCAATCCGAACCTTTCCGACTTTAATCGTGAAACCTATCGCTTTGTACATCGTTTACTTAATAAGCGAGTTTTACCCGGTATACGGCGCGGTTCGCTACCGCTCACCCGAAAACAGGTAGTCTCCTATCTACTGGAAGTACATCGGAAACAGGAAAACGGCGAAATCGAATTGAGTACTATTGATCAAGCACGATTAAACGCCTTGTTAGCATTTTACCGCGAAGCTCGTGAGTTTCCAAAACTTGCTACGGAAAACGGTGCCACGGCCACAACCGAAACCCAGTCTAACGGGCGATTGCACGTGATGACAATGGCAGGTGAAGACTATCGTTTCTCCTTCGATCTAAGAGCCTCACAACAGACTATCACGCATCTTGTTGATAATATATCGGAAGAGCAACCGGTTGAAGGCAACATGTTCGTTACCACTATCTATCCACACCTTTATGGACAGGTACGGGAAACGTTCGCCTTTACCACTGATATAGCGCATCGGTTCGTATACGGTGAAATCTTTGAAGATTTTTTTCCTGATGAGACAAAAATTAGGCAATTGGAAGGCAACCTCAAAAATCGGACTGCCATTAACGGTTATATGAAATTCAACTTGCCGTGGTTTGAGTTGCAACTCGGACAAGAGACGCTGCAGTGGGGACCTGGCTATCATGACAGTCTCTTAATCTCTAAAAACCCGTTAGCGATGGACATGATCAAATTCCAAGCCACTTACGATCCGGTCACCTTCACCGCATTCACCGGTATATTAGAGGATATGGCAGAGGACATCAATGATAAGTATATTTCAGGGCATAGGGTAGAGGGATACTTCTGGAATAGATTCGGCTTTGGGCTTTCCGAAGTCGTTGTTTACGGTAGTCGTTTTGAACCGGGTTATCTGAATCCGGTCAATATTTACTTGATTAACGAGCAACCAATTTCACGGGCAGATGGGCGCGTCCCAGGCAGTGGAGACAACGTTCTTATGAGTGTTGATATGCGTCTTCGCCCTATAGACAATTTTGAAATTTATGGCGAACTAATGGTTGACGATGGGAATCCTGCCGCTAATTTTAAGCATTGGGATACCAAGTTCGGCATTTTAGGCGGCATATACCTAACAGATCCCTTTGGCATCCCAGATACCGATTTCCAAGCTGAATACGCCTTTATCAATCAATACGCATATACGCATGTAAACCCCGTGAATGTCTACAAACACTTTACCACACCTATTGGACATAAGATCGGTTCCGATGCGGATAACTTGTGGCTGGAATTACGTCGTCGGTGGACAGATAAACTTGAAACGGTTTTCGGGTATGAATTAGAGCGTCATGGAACAGGCGATATTGATAAGGAACATCCCCCTGATGCACCCAAAGATGACGTATGGACCCCTTTATCTGGAATTACACAAAGTGAGCATCGTCTCTCGGTTGGGGCTAACTGGGTTATTATTGGACGTTATTCAATCTATGCGGAGTGGACGCGTGTATGGCGGCGGAACTTAGGGAATCGCTTAGATGTACACGAAAATGCTAATGAAATCGAAGCCAAATTCATCTCCCGAATTCCTTGGTAAAAATAATTTTTTAATTACCTTGCGGTTCAGTTAGGATGCTTTTGCAGATACGATCCTCTCCGTATATCTATGAAGAAATGTGCAGAATGCGCAGAAATCCGCAGAAACACCCAAGCAATCCGCAGAAATCCGCAGAAACACCCAAGCAAAAACACCCAAGCAAAAACACCCCAAGCAAATAAACTCGGCACGATGCTTGGGACTACAAACTTTGAAAGTCCCTCTCCGTATGTCCGTAGTGTACGTTGTTACACTGCTACGTTTATTTCCTTGTGTATAACACGGCTTATAGATTTTTGGGAGAAAAAATGAAGATTTATACCCCTTTTGTTATCAAAGGTGATATAGCGTTGCTTGAGGTGTCCCGTCGTCAAAAGAAATTGGACTTTCGCGCCTAAAACGGGTATAATATATACAGGACCCTTTGATTTGCAACGTGTATTGGGACGAGGTAAGAAAAAAGGATGAGAATTCGGGTATTAGGCATACGCGGGCTTCCCGCCACTTATAGTGGATTGGAAACGATCATGGGGGAACTCGCTCCACGCTGGGTGGCGGCTGGACATGAAGTCATCGTCTACTGTCGGAAAGCACTTTTCAAAGAGAAACCGGCAGAATGGAAAGGCATCAAGCTTATTTACTTGCCCAGCATAGAGCATAAGATGTTTAGTACCCTCAGCCACAGTTTTCTCGCAACGCTACATGCTTCTGTTACCCCGTCTGATGTCATCCTGACATGGAATGCAGGTAACGGACCCTTTGGATGGTTCTTCCGCATCGCAGGTAAAGCCGCTGTTATCAATGTTGATGGGATGGAATGGCTCCGCCCAAAGTGGAAAGGGATCGGGGCAATTTATTTCAAATGGGCGGCAAAGATGGCGACGGCAGCATTTCCGCTTGTCATTACCGATGCGTCTGAAATGAAACGGCTCTACCTTGAGGAATTGGGCGCAGAAACGACCTATATCGCTTACGGTGCAAATATTGAACCTTCCGAGCATCCAGAAGTTCTGGAAACTTATGGGCTTGAACCTCGGAATTATTACCTCATTGCCAGCCGACTTGTGCCGGATAATAATGCAGATCTCATTTTGGAGGCGTTCGTTGCCTCAAACAGCCAAAAACAACTCGCGATCGCTGGTGGGGCTGATTACAAAGGTAACAAACTCGAAAACGAATTTTTGACGAAGTTAAAAAACATTGCCAACGAAAACGTCAAATTCCTCGGGCATATTGATAGTTCTGAACACATTAAAGAACTTCACCATCACTGTTTCGCCTATATCCATGGGCATCAGTTTGGCGGTATTAATCCTTCCATTCTGAAGGCATTAGGGTTTTCCAACTGCATTCTGGCGTTGAATACGCCCTTCAACGATGAAGTTTTGGAGGGTGGGCGTTACGGCGTACTCTTTGACAAAAACGTCGCATCGCTCACGGAGAAAATGCAGATGTTGGAACAGCAACCGGAGCAGGTTGAGAATTTCCGGCGGCGTGCCCCAGAACAAATCCGAAACCGATTCAACTGGGAAAATATCGCACAGCAATATCTTGATGTTTTTGAGAAACTCCAGCAGAGTTAACAACGTTTATTAATTATAAATGCCCTGAGAATTTTGTTAAAACGGCACATCGTCGTATAAACCTACGCCTGAGATTAAACTGCAATCAGAGGAATTAACCATGCCATTCCTATCAAGAAGCATTGACCGGATAGGAAAAGATGCGGACGAAACGAGCCAGCATCGCGATGAAAGTTTAACGGCAAGTTTTCGCTTACAAACTTCGCCAAAAATATCAAAAACAGGGACTCTAGTGGAACGACTCTCCTCTTTCTACGCAAAGCGTGGCAAACATTTGTTTGATGCGATCGCTGCATTTTTCCTGATTATTATTTTTGCCCCGCTGATGGGATTGATTGCCATTCTTATTAAACTTACCTCATCTGGTACTGTCTTTTTCTCTCACAAGCGCGTTGGATTAAACAATGAACTGTTTGTTATCCACAAGTTTCGGAGTCTCCATGTGGATACACCGTCCTATTCAGAAAAACCTGATGCGACGGATGATGAACGCATTACGCCGATCGGCAAATGGCTCCGTAGAACGAGTTTAGACGAGTTACCGCAGCTTTTCAATGTACTGAAGGGGGAAATGAGTCTCGTAGGTCCGCGACCAGAGATGCCTTTCCTTGCTAAACATTATGAATCGTGGGAAAATCAACGCCACCTTGTCCGTCCAGGGATGACTGGACTCTGGCAGCTGAGTCCGCGCCGACGCGGCACAATCCGAGACGGCATTTCTGTTGATCTTGAGTACATTGAAAATCTATCTTTCTGGAACGATTTCAAAATACTCCTCCGCACCTTCAAGGTTTTTTGGGATAGTAACACTTACTAATTCAATGAAAGTAACGTTTGGAAATCTCGGTAAAATTCTGCGCTGTGGCTTCCTACTGAAATGCCCCCGATGCGGTGAAGGTGAACTGTTTCAAACGTACTTCAAAATGTTTACGCGTTGTACAACGTGCGATTTGAAGTTTGAACGCGAGTCGGGCTATTTTATCGGGGCGATGTACCTCAACTATGGTGCGACCGTCCTCATCGCTTTTCCAGGTTATTTCCTCCTTGAAGTCTTCAGCCCTATCCCTTTCTTGGTCAATTTAGGTATTTGGGCACTCTTTTCTGCCGTTTTCCCTATTTTCTTCTATCGTTACTCAAAAAGTTTATGGCTGAGTTTTGACTACATCTTTTCATCTTAAACCGCTACAAAAATCCGAATATTTAAAAAATCACCTTGTGAAAATTTGCCCGCGCGTGTATGAACCTGCATCAGAGGCAAGGAACGTGAGAACTCGCGCGACGCCCGCTGGGTCACCCAGCGAATTGCGGGCACTTGCAACAGCCGCGTCTGGGTCTTGTCCATCACGTTTCGCTGATTCCGCAATTTGCCCTAATTTAAGGGGTGTTGCTAATCCGCCGGGACAAATAGTGTGCATACGAATGCCCATTCCCCCAACTTGGTTTTCTACCGTCATTACAAGCCCATTGACCCCACCTTTGCTGGAGGCGTAAGCAACCGAGGAACTCCCGCCGCGGACACCTGCTCCCGAGGCAATACACAGGATAACACCGCCGTTCTCTCGTCCCATTATCGGCACAGCGTGTTTGAGCGCGAAAAAAGTGCCTTTGAGGTTCACGTTGATAACCGAGTCAAAAGTCGCCGCCTCAAAATCATCAATCCGAACGCTCGGTCCACGCAGGACACCTGCTGAAGTTACCAACGTGTCAATCCCACCAAATGCGGTGTCGGCAATTTTCATCAAATCCGCTACCTCAGTTTCGACAGTGACATCCGTACGTTGGAACTTTGCAGTCCCACCATTTTCAATGATAGTGCTAAGTGTTTTTTCAGCATCTTCCTCATTAATATCACCAAAGACGACCTTCGCGCCTACTTTAGCATATTCAATCGCTGTTGCTGCACCAATCCCTGTGGATCCACCAGTAATCACGGCTACTTTATTATTAAGTTGAACATCCATATTGTTTTTTCTCTCCTTATTTTGCTATGAAAGGATTCTGAATCAAACGGCAAAGCAATCTCAGGGTTGGGGTAACCCTATACATTCGGTAGGAAAGATTATACGTGGAATGCGGTGATGGTGCAAGCCTTTTTTGTGTTGGCACTGATGGCAAGCACAAGTAGCGAAATTATATCAGATGGGAAATTGCTTAATTTTTGAACTGGAAACGGTAAGGAATACGGAGGCGTTGGCTGACAACGACTTTGCCCTGTTTCGCTGGCACGAATTGGGATGCCTTGAGTGCCGCAACTGCTGCTTCTTCACACCCTAAGCCGCTAACCTCAACGACTTTGACGACTTTGATATTTCTCGCTATACCGTCTACGCCTATTGTTGCTTCGAGGACAACGAGACCTTGTTTGTGCGAAAGACGGGCGGATTCGGGATATATCGGATCAACTTTACGGAAGAATTTGGCGTTTTGTGTCGGTTCGTTTGGAAGTACAGAAACCGATGGGAATTCCGCAACTTGTGTGCTTGCTATAGCAAGTGGTGTGAACGGCAACTCTGGGCGCGACATCCGTTTCGGTGTAAAGTGTGTTGGTTGTCGGTGTGAACCCCTGTCCGCTTGAGAGGGGGGTAAACGGTACTGAAGAACTCTCTCATCTGCTATTCCAACTTCTACTGGAGTCGTCTGATGAACAGTGGAAATCGGGAGTGTATCAACAACGAATTGCAGTTCCTTTTGCTGAATATGAGCAACCTCTGTAACGGACTCAATACGCGGGGGTTGTGAGCGCAGCATATCTGGTCGTGTAAGTTCCGGTGCCTTGAGCCGACGTGGCGTGTGCAAAGTTTTTTGAGCCTTCGGGAGCGAGACAAACTCCGCGACGATTGCATCGCCATACTTGTCCGGTGTTCCAACGATGGACAGCGAAGCAATCCCTACACCTATCAGGTGAAGGCAGATAGATAAAAGGACAGATTTGTTCAGAAATTGAATGGCGTTGTTCATAATTTAAACACCTACTTGCTAACTTCACATCGGTAATCAGTGCCTAACACAGTGGTTACGTATACTTTGACGCTATTTCTACAGGCAAAACGAGTAGCTACACTAAATATAGTAGCAAGATTCGTGCCAATCTTTTGGACGGTATATTTAACTTGCAATTTTCCAATATTAATGGTAAAATTTTAAAACGAAATGGTCGGATTCACGCAAATTTCAATGAGGAGGGAAATATCCCATGGAAGTGAGAATTGAATACTGCACCGCTTGAAACTACCAACCACGGGCAGCCAGTTTGGCAGATGCCTTGAAAGAAAAGTATGGTGCAGAAGTTGAGAAAGTTGATTTGATTCCAGGCAGTGGTGGGGCTTTTGAAGTCTCATTAAACGGGACGCTGCTCTACTCGAAGTTAGAAACTGGACAGTTTCCAACAACAGAGCAGGTAGCAACTGCAATAGACGCTGCGTAGTTTGGAAGGCATCCTTAGAAAAGTGGAGGCTATATTATTGTATCGCCTCCGCTTTTCTTTTACATATCAATTTGAAAACATTACTCAACAGCAACGATCGCAATCTTCCATTGATCTGCTTGCTGAATGAGTGCCTCCGTATCCATAACAAAAGTTCGCCGCGCTTCTACTGCCAGCACACCCGCGTTAACTTGATGCAACACCTCTAACGTTTGCATGCCTACTGTCGGGACATCGATACGGAAGTCGTGATTTTCAGCGGATGCTTTTGCAACAACCACTCCCTTCCTTCCCAAATTGCCTCCTCTTCTAATAGTAGCGTCTGTCCCTTCAATAGCTTCAATAGCAAGGACAATCTGATTTTTAACGACAACAGTTTGCCCAATATCCATATTTGCGATCTGACGTGCAGTGGTGATCCCCAGTTCAATATCTGCTTGTTGGCTTATAGTAGGTTGTCGTGTTGTTAAAACACCGGGTTCTGGGAGAAGATCGTGGAGGTATCGGTCCTGAGGGAGGATAGTAAGTCCAGCGGATTCAAGATAGTTGAGGGCTGCGTTGACAATTACGGTGGGTTTTTCGCGTCGGTTCTGGACTAAAATTTTAATCATAGTCGTATCAATTTGGAATGGAAGAAGCAGGATGTTTTTTTCGACTTTACCGATAATCACGACATCTTTTACACCTGAGTTGAGAAGTGTTCGGGCAATCTTTTGAATCTGTCCGACACCATAAGTGTGAATTTCGGATGTAATTCCGGTAAAGCGTTGTGCATCAGATTTTGTAATTTGGATAATAACAGGCTTCCGATCATGGGCGACAGCGGTACGAGCTAATAGCACCGGCAGCTCACCTGCCCCCGCAATAATCCCCAATTTTTCCATATTTTTATATTACCTTGCGGTTCGTTTAGGTGGGCTTGGCATAAAACGTGCCTTTCCGTAGAGTTGAAGAAACTCCCAAGCAATACGCAGAAATACCCAAGCAAAAACACCCAAGCAAAAACACCCTCCATTTCATTAGGGACTTACGTTTCTGATGTTTTCACCAGAGATCGGATTTGACAACGGAAAGATCGGAGCAGAAATCCAATATTTAAAAATATGTCAACCATTCAGGGTGCGGTTGGGTTGACTAAATCCAATGCCGCGTTTGGAGGCTTCAATAAATTCAAGTAGGTATTCAACTTCTGGAGTCGCTTCGAGTTCTTCTTTGACTCTGGCGACCGCATGTTTGAGCGGGAGACCGGAGCGGAACAAGATGCGGAATGCTTTTTTCAACTCCGCAAGCGTTTCAGATGTCAGTTGAGACAACGGATTGATCCGCGATGTTCGGATGCCAATACGGTTGAGACTTCGCACACGCGCCGGTTGTCCAGCAGACAGCATGAACGGTGGGATATCCTGTACAATCTTTGAGAACCCTCCTGCCATAGCCATCTTGCCGACGCGTACATATTGGTGCAGTGCAGCGTGCGCCCCCAATCGAACGTCATCTTCAATCACAACATGTCCGGCAAGCGAAACAAAGTTCGCCATGATCGTTCTATTGCCGACGATGCTGTCATGCGCAATATTGACCCAATTCATCAGCAGATTGTTGTCGCCTACAGTAGTCGCCCCCTCTTCAAATGTTGACCTTGAGATAGAAACATACTCGCGCAAAATATTACGATTCCCAATTTTTACATAACTTCGCCAACCACCGTACTTCAAGTCTTTAGATTCGTTACCAATGGTTGCCCCAAAGAAGATCTTGCATTCTTCACCAATCGTTGTCCATTTCTCAATCTGAACATGCGGACCTATCACGGTGCCACGCCCGATATAAACGTCTTCACTGATGAGGCTATAGGGGCCAATCTTGACGCCCTCTTCCAACGTCGCTTTTGGAGAAATAATAGCCGTAGGGTGAATGTTAGTTTCAAGCATAGATGTCCCTCTCTAATCCTGAGAATCTTGCCAGTTGATGTTGAAAGGATCACAATTCAGACGGATGCCAATACGATTGATAACTCAGCCTCAGTGGCAAGTTCATCTCCTACATAAACACGGCCTTCAATACGTGCAAGCCGGCTGCGCAATTGTGCAACTTCTATTTCCAATCGAAGTTGGTCGCCAGGGATCACAGCACGCCGGAATGTCGCTTTGCTGATTGAACGAAAGTAGCCGAGTTCACCCTCTTTACCGATATCCCGAAGCACGAGCCATGCAGCAAGTTGTGCCAGTGCTTCAATCTGTAGTACACCCGGCATCACAGGCTGCGTCGGGAAGTGTCCCTCAAAAATCGGTTCGTTGTAGGTCACGTTTTTAATACCAACCGCCCGTTTTTTACTCTCATACGCAATGACCCTATCAACCATACACATCGGATGCCGATGCGGTAACACCTCATAGATCTCCATCACCTCAATAGGTTCTTGAACAGGCGGTTTTTGAAGGTGTTTTGCCTCAGCGAGGGCTTTCACGAATTCAGCATGGAATGTATGACCAGTCCGCATCGCGATAACATGTGCCTTCGGGAGGTGTCCAGACAGATAAAGGTCGCCAATCAGATCTAAGGTTTTATGTCGGACAAACTCATCGTCAAAACGGAGCGGCGTACTGGGTTCACCTGCTGCGTTGATAACAAGGACATTATCATAACTTGCCCCTTTCCCGATGCCGAGTGCCTGCAGTGCTTCGATTTCATTCTCAAAACAGAAGCTTCGCGCGGGGGCTATGTCGTGAGCGTACAATTCTGGCGTTATTTTGAATGTTGCTATTTGCGGAGTCGTTTGTGGATGGGCATAAACGAATGTCACCTCTAACGCATCAGCAGGCAACAAAACGAGTTGTTTGTCTCCTGAGGAAAGTGAAAACGGTTCTGCAACCTCAATAAAATTTCGGGGTGCATCTTGCGAGACAAGTCCTACCGTTTGAATATTTTCGACATACGGCATCGCACTCCCATCAAGACCCGGCGGTTCCGAGGCATCCAGTTCCACTATAGCGTTGTCAACACCGAGGCCCCCTAAAGCAGAAAGAATGTGTTCGACGCTACTAACCGTTGTATCGCCACTGCATAAACTGGTACATCGTGGCAAAATGTCTGCCCAGTTTTCCTGACATACCTTCACTTCTGGAGCATCTGCCATATCTACACGCCGAAAAACGATACCCGAATCCACAGGTGCTGGTTTCAAGGTTAAGGTCACAGGTTCCCCTAACATTAGCCCTTTTCCTGTAATTATTATCTCGTTTTGAATTGTTTGCTGTGAATCTGCCTTTTCCATTTTTTATTAGTTATCGGCTATCGGCTATCCTAAGGTTTTTAAATGCGCATCGGATTTTACTTTCTGACTGCTGACAGCTACTAACCCTGACAACTATCCCTTCGGTTTATTGTGAAGCATGCCTAACGGTTACGAGAGGCACGTCGAATTTTTCGTATCATCCTATTGTGTTCTGAAAGCGTCTTTGAGAAGTGATGTTTGCCTTCGCCTATTGCCACGAAATAGAAATAATCTGTTTTTTCGGGGCGGAGTGCCGCTATCAGTGAATCAATGCCCGGATTGGCAATGGGACCAGGTGGTAACCCTCTATGTTTATATGTATTATAAGGCGAGTCAACGCTCAAATCTGCTCGTGTTAAGAGTCGTTTTGGGTTCCCTAAGGCGTACAGCACTGTTGGGTCTGCCTGAAGCCGCCACTTTCGTTTGAGTCTATTGTGGAAAACACTCGCGATCCGAGGGCGTTCCGATTTAGATTGCGCCTCCTTTTCAATCACGGAAGCAAGCGTTACGATGTCGTGCTGTGTAAGCCCTAAGTTTTTTGCGTCTTTATCAAATGTTTCAATCCATCGCTGTTTGAATTCGTTGAGCATCATCTCAACTGCCTTTTCAGCGGTTGTCCCTTTCGCGAATTTGTACGTATTCGGGAAAAGGTACCCTTCTACGGTCTTACCTTCAAGTCCATATTTTTTCAATAGACAAGGTGACTCGGTGGCTTCCTGAAATGCTGCAGCTGTGCCGAAACCTTTTGTTTCCCAAAGTTGAGCAATAGCAGATATCGTTAAACCCTCTGGAACTGTCAAACTAACGAGCGTAACCTGTCCTTTTTCAAATTCATCAATGATGTGCCACAACGCCATATTTCGCCGCAGCGCATAAGTTCCTGCACGTAAATGTCTACCAGTTCCCCTATGTCGGACGATGATACGAAACACGTATTCGCTCCGAATTAACTTTTGTTCAACGAGTCGCTTTGCAATTGCTCGCGAACTGCTTCCAATTGGCACCTCGAAATTAACAATCTCTTCCGAGGAGGTGGGTGGTAACATTAGGAATACCGCAATTGATACGCCGATGAGGCAGAGCATGCCGAGACCGCAAAATATCAATATGCTTATCTTAATTATTCGCTTTTTTTCTGTTGACCCCATGCGTTTTAATCGTAATTGTTGAAGGCACTCCAGTCGTAATATTTCACGTTCTGATGGAAAATCAGGCATTATTATTCGTGGATGCTGTAGATGTGGCCTCACGATCCTGATTCAAATAGTCAGTGAGAATGATCACCGCTGCGACCTCGTCAATGAGTTCTTTCTGTTCTTTTGTGTTTTTGTGAAGTTCTTGCAAAATCTCTTCAGCCTCAGCAGTTGTAAAACGTTCATCTTGGAATTCAATCGGAATGTTGATGACACTCTCCAAACGTTTCGCAAACTTCTGAACTTTTTCCGCTTGTGGACCCATCGAACCATCAAGTGAGATGGGTAACCCAATAATAACACGTTCTACCTTGTGAATAGAAATGAGGTCTGAGATAGCAATTAGATCGACCTTCCGATTTTTCCGGGTCAGCGTACACAGGGGATGTGCTGCAACACCGAGTTCATCGCTGAGCGCAACCCCAATGCGTATATCGCCAATATCTAATCCGAGTAAAACTGCCATAACGGTTCCCTTTTTTATTTTTTATCGCTTGTTGATGGTTGGCTAATTGATTGCTAAACATTGAATCAGAAGCGACCCGAACGTAAGATAGAGATTACCAATCCGAATCCGAAGAATGTTGCAGTTAAGTAACCCATAATACCGAGAAAGAATTTCCATTCCCAAAGCCCCACACCCTGTAGGATAATTGATGAACCAACAATCAGCGAGGCGATGATCACGCTAAAGGCAATTCGGTTGATAACACGGTCAAATGCCTTAATTACTGCTTCAAGACTCAGATGCTCTAACTCAAATTTGAGAGAGCCGCGCTGTAATTTCTGTAAGATACGGCGTAATTGGAGTGGCATATCACGTGCCAGTTCCGTGAAATCTTCCACGGAATCCACGAGCTGCCGTTCCCAGCGTTTGGTTCCAACATTTTGGACAACGAATTGTGTGATATACGGTTGGCTGAATTTCAGAATATCGAAATCCGGGTTTAGTTTCATCACAACCGATTCCACTGTGGCTACCGTTTTACCGAGCATTAAGAATGCTGGTGGTGTATGGATTTGATGCCGTAGTGAGGCATTAAAAACTTCATGGATCAGTTCACCGAGGCGCAGTCGGCTCGGCGGCATATTAAAGTAACGTTGTAAAAAATCATTCATTTCCAACTTCAGTGCTGTTATATCTGTCTCATCGCCAAGGATCCCCATCCGGATATAACTCCTGACGACAGCATCTGCATCTTTAGTTAGCACAGCACTGAGCCAATTGCAGATATGCCGCAACATATCGTCGCTTATCCTACCCACCATGCCAAAGTCTACTAAGCCGATCTTGCCGTCCTCTAAAACGAAAACGTTTCCCGGATGCGGATCCGCGTGGAAAAATCCATCGCTTAGCACTTGTGTGTAAAATAGTTCCACAAGCACTTCGGCGAGTTCCACCCGGTTAAATCCCATCTTGTCCAATTGGGTAATTGCATCAATAGGTACACCGTCAATGCGTTCCAAGGTCAAGACACGACGATTCGTGAATTCCCAATAAACTTTCGGGATCTTCACTTTCGGCGACTCCAAAAATCTGTGATAGAAAGCATCGGTATTTGCTGCTTCAATCGTAAAATCGATTTCTTTCCGGACAGAGCGCGAAAATTCACGGACAAGTTCAGTCGGTTTGAAGAGATGCATCTCTGGGTCCCGATTCTCAAGCCGTTCTGCTAACTCCATCAAAAGATTGAGGTCGGTCTGAACAATGGTTGCAACGCGCGGACGTTGAACTTTAACAACTACCGGTTCGCCTGTTTTTAATGTTGCCGCATGCACCTGCGCAATTGAAGCCGCTGCAAACGGATGTTGCTCGTATGTCGGGAAAACCTCCTCCAGCGGTAGGTTAAATTCTGTTTCGATGATAGTGCGAACCTCTGAGAAATCAAAGGGTTGGGCTTGTTGCTGCAGTTTCTGAAACTCTGTAATCCATGTTAATGCTTCCTCTTGCCCAACGAGTTCAGAGAGAATGTCCACGCGTGTACTGAGGACTTGTCCTAATTTAATAAATGTGGGTCCCAACTCTTCAAACGCAAGCCTTAACCGTTCTGGGACGGATAGCAGTGTTGCTGAAGGGTTTTGATCTGAACCTTTTGTCTTCCTTCTAAGATGCCACCATTTCGATTTCTGCTGGGAATGTGCGTCCTCTCTTACCTTTGGTACCAGCCCCTTTTTGAACCTAAAACGAGTCGTCCGACCCCGCTCGAAAAGTTGAGAGATAATGTGTCCAAAGCCGTGTCTTGCGAAGACTCTAACAATCTCAGGCAAGCGTTTCGCGCTTTTAAGTTTACGATTCAAGTTCAAAATGCGCATGAGGTTCGTCTCTTTATAGATTTTACGGTTTCACTTTAAAATTTTACACAAAAAGTTGTGTGGAGTCAAGGAAAATCTCATGAAGGCAAAAATTCTGATAGAGGGTTGATAAATTCTCCTGAGGTATGCTATAATTTGGGTATAAAAAATAGCAGAAAGGTGGCGAGCGGTGGCGAAAACTTGGATAGACTGTCCTTTTACTTTTCAGCAGAGGGGCATCGCAGACGCGCTATCATAGCCAAAACAGGAAACTAAATGCTTAACCATCGTCTCTATTATGGCGATAACCTTGCGATTCTTCAGGAGTATATTCCTGATGAAAGTGTCAACCTCATCTATATTGATCCGCCGTTTAATACAGGAAAACACCAGCAACGCACAGAGATTGAGGTCAAACGAGATACCCAAGGCGATCGTATCGGTTTTCAAGGCAAAGCGTACCGGACCCGCAAAGGCAAAACCACGCGCTATGCCGATAGATTTGAGAGTTCAGATGATTACTTGCAATTTTTACGTCCTCGTTTTGAGGAGGCGTATCGGGTGTTGCATCCGCATGGCAGCTTCTTCCTTCATATTGATTACAGGGAGGTGCATTACTGTAAGGTGATGCTTGATGAGATCTTCGGGCGCGCGTCATTTATGAATGAGATTATCTGGGCTTACGATTATGGGGGGCGCGCCAAATCATGGTGGCCCCCTAAACACGACAACATCTTATGGTACGCTAAAAATCCTGAGTGCTATACTTTCAATTTTGAGGAGATGGATAGGATTCCATATATGGCACCCGGTTTGGTCGGTGAAGCGAAGGCAGCACGCGGTAAAACACCAACCGATGTCTGGTGGCATACCATCGTCAGTACCAGTGGAAGTGAAAAAACAGGGTATCCGACGCAAAAACCACTTGGGGTCCTTAATCGCATTGTTAAGGTACATTCGTCACCAGATGACACGCTTTTAGACTTTTTTGCTGGGAGTGGTACATTTGGTGAAGCCGCTGCACTACATAATCGATCCGCAATTTTGATTGATAACAATGTCCCCGCAATTAAGTGTATCATGGATAGGTTAGGGACTTACAGTATTGAACTCGTTAACGCTGATTACGAGGTGCTCAGCGCGCACGCAATAGAATAGACGGATTTGGGGGTTGCTCATGCTTATTGGCGCGTTAAAAACCGATTTTTGGCTATCTTTTTCAAAATAGATGTTTCTAATAAAGTAGATACCAGATTGTAGATGCCGCAGGTAAGAGGATTCACTTGACCTTTAAAAAAACGGATGTGATAGACGTAGGGAGGCATGCATAGTGAAAGGACTTAAGGAAATTTCAGAACAGATTCGAGAGGGGATAACCCAATTTATAGAGGCTGTAGACGGGACCGAATCCCTTGTTGATAAAACTATCCTTGATATGAAAGCGCGGCTCGCTGATGCAAAAGATCTCGTCGCTACAGCGATCGCAGAGGAACAGAGGCTCAAACGCGCTTATCAGGAGGCTATTGATACCGCAGAAATATGGGGTAAAGAGGTTGATACCGCTTCGCAGATGGATGACCAGGGCCGCGCAAGCAAAGCACGGCAACGTGAGCGACAGCATCTACTTCGCGCAGACGACTATAAACGTCAAATTGATGTCCAAGAAACAGTTGTTGCTCGCCTTAAGGCTGCGCTCCACGAATTTTACCA
Source organism: Candidatus Poribacteria bacterium (assembly GCA_003635195.1). Classification (GTDB taxonomy): domain Bacteria; phylum Poribacteria; class WGA-4E; order WGA-4E; family WGA-3G; genus WGA-3G. The sequence continues at coordinate 37,671 of PYIY01000012.1, forward strand.
TGAGTTCCGGGATACCGTGAAACGCTCTGAAATCCTTTGCCAACGTCAGAAACAAGCAGAAACGCGAGCGGAATTCTATAAGAAGGTTTATCAATTGTTGTTTAATGAATTGGACACCAATGTGTCTAAAGTCTTTGAGCAGGCGGAACAGAAATTGAAAGCGACAGAAGCCGAAGCGGAAATTTGGGAAGGCAAGAGTCACCAAACGACTACCGAAGCAGAAACAACAGGAGACAACTTCAACCTGGACCAAGTACTCGCGGACCTCAAAGATGATGTTTTGGGTAGTCGTCAAAAATGATTAACCTCTTGGAGCTGACGAAATATTTCGGCAAGTTATGCGCTGTTGATGCGCTGACATTACAGGTAGATGCCGGTGAGATTTTTGGGTTTCTCGGACCCAATGGTGCCGGGAAAACCACTACGATCAATATGCTCACAGGTTTACTTCGTCCGACATCCGGTACTGCAACGCTTGGTGGGTATGACATTCAGAAGCAGAGCCTACAGGCAAAAGCGATTCTTGGACTGATGCCGGATACACCGCAGCTTTATGAGGCGTTAACAGGTAGGCAATTCGTCCGTATGATCGCTGACTTATATGAGGTGCCACCGCGGCAAGCCGAAAATGAAATGGCAATCCTACTTGAACAACTTGAACTCGCTGATGCTGCTGATGATCAGATTAAAGGATATTCCTACGGCATGCAGAAGAAGATTCTGCTGATCTCGCTTCTCGTGCATCATCCGAAAATCCTTTTCCTTGATGAACCTACCAGTGGACTGGACCCAAGAAGTGCGCGCACCGTCAGGGAAATTTTGCGCGAACGTTGTGAGCAAGGGTGTACCGTCTTTATGACAACGCATATCCTTGAAATTGCCGAACGGATCTGTGACCGAGTCGGTATTATCAGTAAAGGGCGGCTTATCGCTGTCGGAACGCTCTCAGAATTACAGCAAAAGCAGCGTGATCTCCAAGCGCGGTCCACCGATGTCAATCAGCAGACGGAGACATTGGAGGATATTTTTCTTGATCTAACGGCTGATGTTTGAAGAGTGGCTGTCAGCTTACTTCGCAGTGGAGCCTGTCGGCAACCCGGGCCAGAGACTCTTATAAAAAGATGTTAAGAAATATCAAAATTCTACTAAAAGCGGATTGGCAGGGCTGGGGAAATGGTCTTAAACGCGGTGGAGAAACATGGCGAAAAGGCGTTTTAAAAGGCATCGGTTATCTCATTTTCATCGTCGCATTGGCGGTGTTAGGCAACTCTCTTTTCAGCCATTTGCGGTCTACTGAGGCAAAGCCTACGATGCTGTTAGGCGTTATTAACGGTTTCATGGCGTTCGGAATTATTGTTATTGCAAAGGAGTTGATGGAGAGTTCCCTGAAAAGTCTATATGAGACACCGGACACAGCACTCTTACACGCTGCCCCGATGCATCCGGTGACAATTTTCGGATATAAGTTCGTTCATCTGACTATTAGCCGCTTCTTAAGTATACTCTGTTTTTTGGGACCGCCGTGGGTAGTGTTCGGCCTGGTATTTGAATTGCCGTGGCATTTTTATGTAGCACTATTTCCAACGTGCTTGTGTCTTCTTGTAATAATTGCGAGTTATGTTACCATCAGCGTCATGTTGATTGCCCGTTTTTTCTCATCCGGGTGGCTTCTTGCAACACTCAAGGTGCTCGGTACGGCAATCGGTGTGACCGTAGGTTTTCTGTTATCGTTGACACTATTTACTACATTTGAGTCAATCCCAGTGAAACGGCTTTTGCTGGATTGGGTATCTTCGGAAACGGCAGGTGCAGCTGCTAAATGGTATCCACACGAATGGATTGGGGAATTCCTGTTAAGTTGGACAACTGAATCCACAATAGGGAACCGCTTGAGATGGGCATTGGGCGGTATCGGCGGATGTTTCGTCTCTGTAGGTGTGGCAACGCTTGTCGCGCAACTGATTTATCAGCGCGGTTGGGAAAATATCCGCCAATTGAAAGCCAAGCGTAAACCGATGCGGAATAATGGTGATCCTAAAACATCGCACCTCAAAGGTATTGCCATAGCACTCGGGCGCGGCAAAATCAGAACGATGATGTTAAAAGATTTCCTGATTTTTGTCAGACATAGCGGACGGCTAATTGCGACTGTCATGCTCACGCTTTTTTTAGTTGTTCACATTGGTATATTGCTCGCGCGCGGGGGCACCACGGATCCAAACGCTGCTGAGATTCTCACTGTACAGGTCGTACTTTACAGCATTCTTATTACCTTTGGTATCAGTTGTAATGGGCTACGGGATGAAGCGAAGACATGGTGGATGTTGAAATCTGCGCCTGTTACACCAGACTTAGTGTTTACAAGCAAATTCCTAACCACACTGCTCTGTGCCTTGGTTTATGCTGAATTTTGGTCTTTGGTTGTTGTTTATTTACTCCGAATGCCAAGAGACGTTTGGATGCCGGTGCTGCTAACGCCTATTATAACGCTCCCCGCAGGGTGTGCCTTGAATACGGCGATTGGAACACTGCCGTGGATGGCGGAACTCACGCATCAACCCAAACCGCTTTTACGGGTTGTTACCTTCACCGTAACACTCGTTGTTGATATGGGACTTGTCATCGCGCCGGTAATCGCGTGGCATACAGAAAGCATTGTTCTGTTTGTAGGATTGATAACCATCCTTGCAGGCGTGTTCGTGGTGTCTTATAAGTGGGGAATCGGGAACCTTCGTAAGTTGTTAGTTGCGCAGCAATGAAGTTTATAATTAAAACAAGTTATCCCAATGAAATTACCGAATTAATTTTTTAATCTTCAGGCAACCTTGCCTATTTCCGATACATAGAAAAGAGGGAAAATGTTGATAAAGTACGAGGGCATAACACCAAATGTGGATCCATCAGCTTTTGTCGCACCGGGGGCGATGATTATTGGTGATGTAACAATTGGTGAAGAATCGAGCATCTGGTTTAACAGTGTGCTACGCGGCGATTTAGAACCGATCCGCATCGGGTGTCGCACCAATGTCCAGGATGGCGCAGTGATACACATGGACAAAGAGATTCCGTGCCTTATCGGTGATGATGTGACTATCGGACATGGGGCAATTCTTCACAGCTGTACCATCGGTAATGAGGCACTCATCGGGATGGGCGCGATTCTCTTGACGGGTTCAGTGATTGGTGAACGGGCGATTGTCGCTGCCGGTACGCTTGTACGCGAAGGGCAGGAGATTCCACCGGGGACCGTCGCTATGGGCGTACCCGCGAAAGTTCGACGTGAGGCTACCGAGGCTGAACTTGAACGCGTCCGGCAGGGTAAGGACGATTACGTCTTGCGTGGCAAACTTATGCAAAAATCTACTTTGCAGAAACATTTTCAAGTATGATGTTTTTTATTTTTTTATAAACTAAAAAAATAAGATTTAGCCAGCGCGCGTAAGCCCAAGCATCGCGCCGGACTGGATATACGGAGAAGTGCCTTCTTCGCAAAATCAACCTGAACGAACCGCAAGGAAAGTTAAAAATATGGCGAAACGAACATGTTTGATGATTGGTGGCAGTGGTATGGCAGGTGGCTGGATCCACAACTTCACCAGTAATTTCAGTGATCGGATTGAAATCATCGGGTTAGCAGACGTGAATACAGACGTTCTTGAAGCGCAAGGCGAGGCGTTAGGACTCAGCACTTCACAGTTATTCACAGACTTTAACGAGGCGTGTGCAGAGGTCAAAGCGGATTTTTGCGGTGTGGCGACCCCACCGCAGTTCCACAGTCCGGCGGCGATTGCCGCTATGGAAAACGGGATGCCCGTGATTTGCGAGAAACCGATCGCCGACACCTTAGACGCAGCAAAAGCGATGGTACGCACCGCGCAAAATACGGGTTTACCGTGTGCTATTATCCAAAACTATCGTTATGCCGATAATAAGCAAGAATTGATTCGCATCCGTGATGAAGGTAGATTGGGACGACTCCAGCATATTGTGGGCAGGTACGCGTGTGATTACCGTCGCTATCTTTCATGGGGAAGGGATTGGCGGCACGATATGGATTTCGCGCTCCTCTTTGAAGGCTCCGTTCATCATTTAGACATGCTCCGGTTCCTCTCCGGCGGCGATTGTGAAACCCTCATCGGATTTGGATGGAACCCCGAATGGTCGAGTTTTCAGCACTACTCCAGCGGCTTCTATATGATGCGAATGGATAACGGTGTTCACACCTCTTATGAAGGAAACAGCTCCTCCGCGGGGATCATTAATTGTTGGAATTCTGAACACTACCGCGCTGAGTTTGAAGAGGGTGCTGTCGAAATCTCGGGCGGAAACCAGATGACGATACATCGCGTCGGTGGCGAAACGGAAGTCTACGAGGCACCGCCGATTCCCTATCACGCGCATCAGCATCTATTTGATGAATTTCTGAATTGGCTTGATGGCGGTGAACCGTCTGATACACGGATTGAAGATAATATCAAAAGTTTTGTGCTTGTCATTGCTGCAATGGAGACAACCCTTGATGGACAACCGAAGCAGATTGCTGACTACTTCAGCGATTTGGACCTCTAAGATTAACCCTCGTTTGTAAGGCGATGCACATCGGATAAGTATAAATTATGCTCAATCCAAACGACGAACTGAACAACGAAATACCGACTGTTCTTGAGGATATTCCAGAATCGGAGCAGCACGCTTTGCTTGAAAAGGCAGCGACGTGGATTGTGCGGCGTGGTCTGACCACACCGGCAATTATTATTTTGGAGACCTGCAAACCGCTAAACTTTTTGGGCAGTCAATTTTTGATTGCATTTAGCCCTTTCGTTCAAGCAATTTTCAAAGGGGACGAATACCACAAATTCGCGCTCGTTTTGGAAAAGGATGCGAATGTTGAACACCTGATTGAATTGATCGAGGCACAGTCATAATGTTTATCACACTTCATCAATAGGATCAACCTCCGCATCGCGCTACGCCTTTCCTTTCCGTTCCATTTAAAAAATAGGTTGATTCCGGATACATTTTGTGGTATTCTAAATGATACATAAGCGATAAAGTCTATACGATCCAAATTGATCTTTATACTGTCAAACGACCTTGAAGGAGGTCTACTCATGAAAACGACGCGCCTCTTTCTCACTACCGTATTTCTAATTTTTTCTCTATTTCTGCTGGAGGCATCTGCCCAAGATTACACAAAATGGAATCTGCCGGAAGGAGCCGCAATGCGACTCGGCCAGGGCAGCATAAATGGGATAACGTATTCTTCTGATGGCAAACAACTCGCCATTGCAAGTTCTACTGGTGTCTGGATATACTACGATGTAAGCACCCATAAAGAATTCAAACGGCTTATAGGGCATACTGGTTCTATCCATAGTCTATGCTTTTCGCCGGATGGACGCACCCTCGCTAGTGGAGGTTGGGACGAACCGGTGCGTTTGTGGGATGTCGCCACCGGGCACCATCTGAAAACATTCACAGGGCATATCGGTTCTGTCACGAGCCTACGTTTTTCGCGGGATGGACGGATCCTCGCCAGTGGTGGAGGTGGTACAGAAGAAGCAACAGATGTCACAGTGTTTTTATGGGATGTTGCCACTGGACAGCACCTGAACACCCTTACGGGGCATGGGCAGATCGATAGTGTCTGCTTTTCGCCAGACGGTGGCACCCTCGCCAGTGGAGCTTGGGATGCCACAATGCGGGGCGATACAGTGCGTTTGTGGGATGTCGCCACCGGAAAACACCTGAAAACCCTCACGGGACATACGCGTTCTATCAATAGTGTCTGCTTTTCGCCGGATGGACGGATCCTCGCGAGTAGTAGTGCTGACGACACAGTGCGTTTATGGGATGTCGCTACCGGACAAACCTTGAAAACCCTCACGGGGCATACACGCTCTGTCCATAGTGTGTGCTTTTCATCGGATGGCAGCACCCTGGCGAGTGGTAGTGATGACGACACAGTGCGTTTGTGGGATGTTGACACCGGACACCACCTGAAAACATTCACGGAGCATACGCGGCGGGTCAGGAACCTGCGTTTTTCGCGGGATGGACGGATCCTCGCCAGTGGTAGCGATAATGAAACAGTGCGTTTGTGGGATATTGCCACCGGACAGTATCTAAAAAAGAACACGTTCATAGGCCATACAAGTTCTGTCAATAGTGTCTGCTTTTCGCCAGACAGCAGCGTCCTCGCCAGTGGTAGTAGTGACGACACAGTGCGTTTGTGGGATGTTGACACCGGTCAACCTCTGAAAACCCTCACAGGGCATACAAGTTCTGTCAATAGCATAAGCTTTTCGCCGGATGGTAGCACCCTTGCCAGTGGTAGTGCTGACGATACAGTGCGTTTATGGGATGTCGCTACCGGGCAAACCTTGAATACCCTCACGGGGCATACAAATTCTGTCCGTAGCGTGTGCTTTTCGCCGGACGGTAGCATCCTCGCCAGTGGAAGTTCTGATAACACGGTGCGTTTGTGGGATGTTGCGACCGGACAGCACCTGAAAATTCTCATGGGACATACAGGTTCTGTCTATAGTGTGTGCTTTTCGCCGGATGGGCACACTCTCGCCAGTGGAAATCTGGACGACACAGTGTTTTTATGGGATGTTGCGACCGGACAGCACCTGAACAACATCCCCAAAGAGTATAGCGGGACTGTCAGCAGCATAAGCTTCTCACTAGATGGTGGTACCCTTGCCGGTAGTAGAGGTCCGGACGAATTTTGTGGCGGAAGCCCCGAAAGCCCATTGCATTTGTGGAATGTTGACACCGGTCAACCCCTGAAAACCTTCACAGGGCATATAGGTTGGGTCAATAGCTTATGCTTTTCACCAGATGGTAACACCCTCGTCAGTGGAGGCGATGATGGTACTGTTCTTCTATGGGATATAGACCAATTACCAGTGGCCAGTAACCAGTAACCATAAAGAGGGATCTTCCTGGAAACTGGTAACTGCTAAAAAACGGAGGAACTTGATGGCAGTAGAGTTAAGAATGCTTCAGATGGATCAGACGATGACCAAGGGAAAAATCGGTAAATGGCTTGTCAAAGAAGGTGATACCGTTACCGAGGGACAACCTCTGTTGGAAATTGAGACGGATAAGGTCGTCCATGAACAGGAATCCCCTACCGACGGTGTTATCGCGCAATTACTTGCTGAGGAAGGTGCCAATGTCCCCGTCAACGCCTTGTTAGCAATTATCGGCGCACCGGGTGAGGAAGTCCCACGCGTTGAGGCGGATACCGCTGTTGTGGAGCAGCAAGAACCGGAACAGGAAGGACCGGTACAATCCACACAACCGAAGCCAACGCCAGCACCTACGGCTGTTGTGCCTAAAGCCTCACCAGCAGCACGTCAACTCGCCGAGAAACTCGCTATCGACTTGACCCAAGTTACTGCTTCTGGACCGGGCGGACGTATCCTTGAAGCCGATGTTCAGCGGTATATCGACTTAAGAGCACCGGTTCCAACCGAAGCGGAAACCACACGTCTGAAGGCATCTCCTCTTGCCCGAAGACTCGCAAAAGAGCATGGTGTCGATCTCAGTTTAATTGCCGGTTCTGGACCCGATGGCAGAATCGTCCGAGATGACGTATTACAAGCAGCCAGCACAGCACCTGAAATGCCTGTTGTAGAGACACCAGCACTTGAACAGGCAACCGAAGTCATTCCTATGGACGGCATCCGTGGAATCATCGCAGAACGGATGACTTTGAGCGTTCAGACGAATGCCAGCGTCACGCTCCATACCGAAGTTGATGCGACGGCATTTATTGAATTACGTGGGATGCTCAACGATAAACTACAAGCAAGGGAGGTGAGTATCACCTACACTGATCTGCTTGTAAAAGTCGTCGCAAATGCTTTATTGGAGCATCCACGCCTCAACGCAACCCTCACGGATGAGGGGATTCATTTGTTACAAGAAATTAACATCGGGGTCGCGGTGGCATTGGAAGATGGGTTGGTGGTACCGGTCATCCGGAATGCTGACAAGGAGCGGTTATCAGAGATTTCAGGGCAGGTAAAAGATTTCGCTGAACGGGCACGGAGTAATCAACTAACACCTGGAGAACTCCAAGGCGGGACTTTTACAATTACAAATCTTGGGAATTTCGGGATTGATGCGTTCACGCCTATCATCAATCCGCCGGAGAGTGCTATTCTTGGGGTGGGACGGATTCTCAAAAAGCCGGTTGTTCACGAAGATGAGATTGTTGTTCGGAGCATGTTGACGCTGAGCCTGACCTTTGATCATCGGGTTGTAGATGGCGCGCCTGCAGCGCAGTTCCTGCAAACGGTTTCTGATTGTATTCAAGATCCGTATCTATTGTTGGTGTAGTATCTACCACTCAGATTCATTGATCTGCTTGCATCCTTCTTCAATTGCTTGTTTCATGATTTCAAGGTCTTCAGGCGAAATTGTGCCTACAAGTTCAAGCAGTTTTTCTCCCGGATAACGCTTTGACAGCTCACCTGTAAGTTCTAACGCAAAATCCAAAACCTGTTTCTGTTGCGGAGGGGTAAGTTTTTCTATCTGTTCTAAAAGCTCTGTCTTTAAGTTATCCATCATGTTGCCTCCTTTTGATTACAGTAGGAGCCGACAGTCCCAAATATAGACAGTTTACCATCAATTGCATCAAAAATCAACTTTTTCCGTATGCCAACCAGAATCATTCAGTTTTCTGGTAATGTCGATTTTCTGATCGTGTGCCCCTTGTTGTCGTCTCGGTTTCTTCCATAATCGGTGCAATCCTGAAAATCCTACAATCCTGTGAATTCTAATTCAGACAATTGGTCTCCAACAGTCAGACGCAGTACTGACAACTGAGTACTGATAACTGACAACTATACGGCTATATGTATCCAGCGAGTCGCAATCCTTCTTGTTCCGCCCACTTGCCTAACAAGTCTTTCTCTTTAGGAGTCGGTGAACGGTTCTGCTTGCCCCGAACCTGACGGATAACTTTTGCGCGTGGTGCAACCTCAATCGTCAAAATCTTGCGTCGTCCATTTTCATCTTCAATCTCCATGGTCCAGATCGATGACCGCCCAGCATGACAGGATCCCGCATAAGTTGAGACACAATGCTTTAGTACTCGGCTTTCGTCGATAAGTTCGTCGCTGCTGAGCAGTTCTCGAATAGACCAGAATTTCATATTGCGTGCTTCCTCACTCCCTTCCAAAGTGTGGAATTCACCGATATCCGAGCGTATCCACTCAAGTTCCCCACCTTTCGCTTCTCTGCCGAGTTCACCATGCCATGCCTCAACTTGACGGAGCAGCGTCTCAGGCGTTCTCCCTCTCATGCTGAAGTTCGGTTGCGCCGGTCCAATTTCCCGCGCAACGCCTCTCTCAACGAAAACGCGCTGGTTCTCGTATTTCTGATGCCAGATATAGTCGATAATTGGGTTCGCATGGCTGACATCCAACATTGGATTTGCAATAAAGAAACGAATCACATTTATCCAAAAATCGTCGTTGCTAAAAGTTCCGGTCAGTCGTGTGCCGCGAAGCGCGTCCGCCAAATACTTATCACCACCGAGGGCGTGTACTTGTCCCCAACGGAGTGCTTCCTCTATTGTGTAGTGCCTCGGGGCTTTAAGAAAATGGTGCGCCATCTTTTTTGTGAGGGGTATAGAGATATCCGGTGCGGTACGGATATTTTGACCGGTGCCGATGTGTTTGAACCAGATTTGGTGCGTTACGTTTCCGTTGAACCAGACACAATCCATGAAAAACGGCACTTCATAAGCAGCGAGCAGATGTCGAGCAAGCTCGGAAAATTGGCGGTCGCGGTTATGTTTTTTGGCTTTCCACGTCTCAACAGATCGAATCCAACTTTCATGATGGTTTGCGAGTGCTGCGATGCCTTGAACGTAGATGGTCTCCTTTAACAAGTCTGAATTGTTTTCAAGATGTAACAGGAGTTTCAAAAGGACTTTCGGGGCTATGCTGCTCTCAAAAGCGTCCGAGATGGTTCTGGTAACTGGGTTCTGTAATTTTTCTGACCGTAGTTCTTGATTGTATATTTTCGGAAGAATCTCACTAAGGTTACGGTCTTTTTTCTCTTTCGCCATTATTTTGATGGCTTGCGTGCGTGTGAACACATAAAGTTCATCTCGGCGTTGGCGCGAATTTTTATCTAAACCTTGACTGAAATTATGGGCGCGGCACCATTCCCTATACGTCTCAATTGAAGATATACCGAGCTGCTGGATATGCTCCTGCATTTCCGATGAGCAGTCCTCTATCCGCATTTTTTTCTGGGATTGTTTTCTCTTTTGAGCCATCAGTTAAGTCCTATAGTTACACCGCGAATTGCGCCTCTACCGACCCGTTCCAGATACATCGTGACGGTTTCTGCCGCTGTCCAATTTCCGATAATGTATTTAACCCGATTGAGGCGGTATATATTCTAATTTGTATCTATTAAATGCTATTCGTATTTGCGCGCTGTGGAGCGAACAGACTCCTAAGGTTTCAAGGGGTTATGGATTTCTGATGTTGGGTTTCATTTTATCAAAAGACAAAGGGATTGTCAACTATAGAGAAACAGAGTCATTCAATTGTAAAATCAACTATAGATTCAACGATAGATATGCTATAATTGTTGAATATGTTAGGAAATCGTAATCTTCTATCTCTGAGTTAAAAGTAGCAGCCGATTTGAAAAAAAGAAGTCGCAACCGAGCGCAACTTGTAGGAGGAACCATGTTTTTCGCAAAACGGTATCTGAATTATATGCTCACGATAAGCACGATAATCGGACTTAGTTTCACAATGATAGTAGCAAGTGATGCAAAGATTGATGAAAATACGATTCAAGGTATGTGGACATTTGAAGAGGGCGAAGGTGAAACTGTTACAGATCTTTCTGGAAATGGTAGCGATGGTATCTTTGTTGGCGATATCAAATGGGTAAAAGGCAAATTCGGCGGCGGTATAGAGTTCAGTGGTGTTGCGGCACAGAATCATGTCCGTATTGGAACGAAAGGGGATCCCGATAGTTTGGCAGCCTTAAATTTTAAGGACTCCGAGGGGTTCTCGATCCATGCATGGGTATTTGCAACGGCACCGCCTAACGGAAAATGTGTTATATGGAAAGGGCATGGGTGTTCAAGTTGGTCGCAGTATCTACTTGGAACGGGTGCCCATGAAAATGTCGGTGGAAGAATTAACCAAGCTTCATTTCATTATCGTCTAAAGAGCGCGCCCGAGAGATTTGAAGCACTCGGAGACCCACTTCCCCAAAATGAGTGGGTTTACCTTGTTGGTGTATGGGATGGCACGAAAATCTATATCTACGTTAATGGTGAGCTACAGAACAGTGCAGACGCAGTAGGACAACCTTGGGATTCTTTTGAAGCGGTCTACATCGGGGCGGATGCGGGTTGTAATGCTGGTAAGGGGAGGTGTCATTGGAGTGGAATCATTGATGAAATTGTCATCTTTAATGTGCCACTTTCTGAAGATGAAGTTAAATCCCTTGGCAGTGGAATTGAAGGTGTTTTGGCAGTTGATGCTGCAGGAAAAACCACTACCACTTGGGGTAAGCTTAAATCGGCGAAGTAGCACGCTCTTGATAGGTACCTACTATTTCGTAGTGAATTATCCAGTAGTGTCTTTCTACGACTTCGCATTTTTTGCAAGAAAACCGAAACGATTAACAACTAAAACGAAGACTCAGTCTTCCACGTTTCTGTTTGACATGTGCCTATTATCGGTGGTATACTATAAGGTAGAAAATATTTCACCGTTATGTGGCTACAGTTGTGAATTGGGAACGATTTCGTTTTGTATCTAAGGAGAAACCTGATGTTTTTATTTAACAGTGTACGAATAGTGCTCGCGAGTTTTATAGCACTTTTTTTACTGATAGCACTACCGGGCCTCGCGAAAATTAATCCGGATAATATCACCGGAATGTGGCTTTTTAACGAAGGGAAAGGTGGCACCGCCACAGACTCATCAGGAAACGGGAACGATGGTGAAATCCACGGCGCGAAGTGGGTAGATGGAAAGTTCGGGAAGGCTCTTGAATTTAACGGTACTGACAATTGGGTTGAAGTGCCACACTCCGACACCGTTGGGTTTAAAGGGGGAACTTCATTCACGATCACCTGCTATTTCAAGGGGACGAAGGTCGCTGGCGCGCTCGTTGGAAAAAATTATGAGGATACATCACAGGTATTGCCATGGTACCTGCTCTGGAACGGAGGTGCCGATAACAAGGTGACTCTCTACCTGCGCGACGGTGCATCAACGAGTTTCCGAGCGAATGGTACCACCGAAATTGGAGATGATAAATGGCATTTCGTCGTTGGTAGAGCAGATGCCGATGCAGGTAAGATTTCGATATGGATAGATGGCAAAATGGAAGCCGAGGTTGATTTCAATAAAAAAGACGGATATGGCACCGGTGAAGGCGTATTTCATATCGCACGCCACTACGACCGGTATACTGAAGGTATCATTGACGATGTTGCCCTCTTCAATGTTGCTCTGGAAGAAGAGGATATGGATGCCCTCATGAGCGACGGGGTTGAAACTGCTGCCGCAGTTGAACCTGTGAACAAACTGACAACGACATGGGGCAGGATCAAAAACAGTAAATAGGGAAATAAGGAAAACTATGAAACGGATACAGGCACTTCTATCTTTCACGCTTCTGTTGTTCGCATTCGGTTGTGGAACAGAGAATCCCATTGAAGAAACCGGGGATATTACCTTGATTGAAACCACCGCAACAGGGTCTTTTCGTGGTGATGTTGAATTAATCGAAGGTGTAACTATCTACATGCGTTTTTTGAAAGCCGGGCAAATCCTCGCGCAAGTTGAATTTGAAATGCATGGCGTGAAGGCAACAAGTACAGATGTGAATATCTTCACCTCTACAAACCAGGGGATCGGAAATTATAGTGTTAAAGAAGCTGAACCGGGGGACTACACCATCCATGTGTCAGCCAAGGGATACCAAACGACGGAATTGAAAGTTACCGTCATCCCAGACCAGAGCGTTTCACTCGATAAAGTTGCACTTGTCGCCTTGAAAACGCCTGTTTCGCATCTGCATGGTGTTTTAAGGGACGAAGTGACCGGTGAACCCATTGGTGCGGTCAACCTCCAACTCAAGGATAACGCAGGGAAAGTGTACGAAACGTTGACGACAGCGGCAGGTGTTTTCTCTTTTGAAAATCTTCCCGTGCAGCAACCCTTTACGTTGACTGTTGCGCACGTAGGCTACGAAGGTAAGGAAGTGGCAGTGAATCCGATACCCGCTTCTGAGACATTGGAGTTAACCGTCGAACTCACACCACTGGTGGAACCTGAAAAGTTGGATCCAGGTCAGGGTTTGAGTATTGGAAGTCAGGCACCGAACTTTGAATTACCAGATGGCAACGGCAAATTACACGCGCTCGCTGGTTATAACGCTGATAAAAACGTTGTCCTTATATTTTACCGCGGTGGTTGGTGACCGTTCTGCAGAGGGCAACTCGGCGAGTTGCAAGACAACTATGCGAAGATTCAAGCTGCAGATGCAGAACTCATTGCTATCAGTTCCGATAACGCAGGCGATACCAAACAGACGGTTCAAAACCACGGGCTCAAATTTCCGGTACTTTCTGATAAGGACAAAAAGGCGATCACTGCCTACAACGTCGTTGATCCTGGCAACAATCGGATAGCACGACCTGCTGCCTATATCGTTCACAAAGATGGAACGATCGCTTGGAAATCTTTGGATACCAAGGCTGCTCGTGTGCCGACGGCGGAAATTCTCACAGAATTGGGTAAGTTTTAATGAAACCTAACGACAAAGTTATAGCAGGCATTATTGCCGACAGCCAAGAGGCAGCGCACCATCGAGACACGCTCAATCGCCGGCAGTTCCTAACTCGACTCGCTACACAGGTTGGGGGTATCGGTGGCGCGCTCAGCACGCTTCCAGCATTCGCACAACTGAGTAGCGGACAATTGCAACCCGACACTCCTACAGAAACAGTGCCCCTTATACCTGTCGTTGAGGCTATCGGTAAAGAGGTTTGGGAAAACGATCAGCTCAATGAAGATGCCGTGAGTGAACTGATGGATCAGGCGATGATGAAGTTGACTGGACGTTCCTCCGCGAAAGAGGCGTGGCGAGATATTGTGCTACCCGATGATATTGTCGGCATAAAAATCAACCCGCTTGCTGGACCGGAGCTTAGCACGCATTCCATCATTGTGGATAAAATCGTTGAAGGATTATACGGTGCAGGTGTTCTTCGGAAACAGATTATTATCTGGGACCGGTTTCAGGAACATCTCTTAAATGCCGGGTATCCAATCAACAAAGATGAGACCGATGTGCGAACTATTGCCTCCGACACGGAAGATATTGGGTATGACGATGAGGTGTTTTATGAGAACGAGAAGGATAGTATTGCGCGTCGGGAGAACGAAAGCACACGCTCCCGGTATTCTCGAATCGTTACGCAGCAAGTTGATGTGCTAATTAACGTCCCTGTCTTAAAGCACCATGCGATGGCGGGGGTGAGCGGCTGTTTAAAGAATCTCGCATTCGGGAGTGTTGATAACACGCGCCGGTTCCACGGAAAACCGATCTATTGCAACCCGGCTATCGCCGAAATTCTGGAGCATAAGGTGCTAAAAGAGAAACTTGTTCTTAATATCGTTGATGGACTGGTCGCCTCGTTTGATAGGGGACCGACATATCACGCCGAAAGCGCGTGGAAATACGGTAGTCTTTTTATCAGTGCTGATCCGGTCATTCTTGACGTGTTGGTGCTTCAGACAGTCAACCAGAAACGCGAGGAGATGGAATTAGATTCTGTCTCTAAACTCGCGAACCACATCAATACGGCGAGTAAGCTCGATTTAGGCACGAATACGCTGGATCAAGCGGATCTTCGGAAAGTTGAGGTTTAATTATGATACGTAAACGTGTGTTTCTTTTTATCCTACTCGGTCTCCTCTGTATTGCTGTCACGTTTTCAGGATGCACCCTGACTTTCACGCAGAGTGACACGCTCCAATTGAGTCTATCAGAACCGACAGATCAGGCAATGTCGTTGGTCGCTGAGTTTGAGGCTGGCGAGGCGGAAAATGTCGCCGGTGATGTGACACAGAAGGCCGGAAGTGCTTGTGCCGGTGGGGCGTGTATTATCTATTAGCCGGTTTCTGACCGTGCTTCCGTGCTCGCTTTGAAGACGGCATCAATTGCACTGAAGAGGACAGGCAAATTATCCATTGTCACACTTGTTCTATTTCGGGTGAAAGTGTTATTAACAAGCTGACCAAATTCCCATAATTTTCCGTCACTCACGATGCCATAGACAGGAAAATCGGTATCTTCATTTATTTTTTGAGCGGCTACCAACTCCGATAGGCATTGCCCCCAACCTTGATCGAAATCGTTCTTTTTCGCTTCGACGAGAATTATCAGCGGCGTTCCGACAACGAGGAGGCCCAATTCGGATCTTGTGGAGATCAGATAATCAGGCGTTCCATTGAGCGTTTCATCGTAGGTGATGGCTTTCTTTATCCAGAGGGCGTAGTTGTCGGCATAGGGTTTGTATATCTCTTTCAAAATAGGAAAGATAATTGCTTGACAGCGGGCCGCCTCCGATGCAAAAACATCAATATTCTGTATACAAAACTCAAATTCTTGCAGAAACTGTTCGGAAGGGGTGCCTGGGATTTCCTCAATGTGGACGAAGTCTTTTGTTGTGTATGTGATTCTGAATCTCTCTAAGACTTCAGGAATTGTATTAAAATCGCTAAATGCCATGAGTGCTACCTCCTTCTTAAATTATAACGTACGCTGGCGAATATTTCAACCTAATCTCGACTGTTTGCTCCCTTCATTATTTGTTATCTGGGACCCCCTTGGCGATAATTTTATCCCAATCCCAGAGAAGGACCGTGCCATCCTGACTACCACTGGCAAGCGTTTTCCCGTCGTGTGAAAATACAAGCGTTTCTATCGGTTCCGTATGTCCGGACAGCATTCCCAAACCTCTACGAGTTTCCACATCCCATAACTTAATCGGGTTGCTCCAACCCTCCATGTCCGATCCTACGAGAGTCGTGCCATCCGGTGAGAATGTCAGGATATTTTTAAATCCGCGCAAACCTCCACGGATGAAGGTTAGTTTATCTTCTGCTTCTATGCGGAATTCCCACAAGCAAATGTGGCCTCCCGTTGCTATTGCAAGGGTAGTGCTGTCGGGCGAGAATGCCATCGCAGCGGCTTTTTGGGTTGAAATTATGGCGGGTTCGTTGGGTGCTTCTACATTCCACACTTGTGCTTTACCGGAACGTTCTATTGTGGCGAGCCATTTTCCGTCTGGTGAAAATACTGGATCCGTCCTCGGCGACCAGCGCGCATCAAAGATGAACAGTCCATCACCGCTGCTCATGTGCCATGCTTGAATGTCTTTGTGACTACTGACTGCAAGTATACCGTGAACGGGGGAGAATATGGATTTTGACGCGCTATTGCCAATATCTTGCCACGGTCCCGGAATTTCAGCCTCGGTGGCGATCTCCCATAATTGAAGGCTATTACTGGTGAGACTGCTACGGTGACCGAAGCCATCCGGCTTGAATGCGATTAAACCGCTCTGCCCTTCTCTCACAAAGTAGGTCGCATCCGGTGAAAGTGCAATTACATCAGCAGCATCGCATTGACTATCGGTAAAGGTAATCAGTTCACGTCCCGTCTGTAGACTCCATACGTCCACAATGCCGTTAAAGGCTGCAGTTGTGAGCGTTGTTCCATTTTCAGAGAACGCGACGGCTTTTACCGATTCTGTATGTCCACTTGTAAAGGTAATGAGTTCTTCCCCGTTGAGCGGATTCCAGAATCGGATTGTGCCATCAGTACTGCCGCTGGCAAGACACATCCCATAAAGTGGGGTTCCAACAGGCGCGAAGGCTAAAGCGTTGATGGTATTTTTATGACCTGTGATAGTCGCCCGTTCTTGTTGTGTGTCTAAATCCCAGAGTTTGATGGTCTTGCTTGCGTCTCCGCTCGCAACGGTGTTTCCATCTTCGGAGAATGCGACGGCGGTGACCCAACCGGTATGTCCGATTAGTGTGCCAAGTTTCGTGTGGTTCTGTGTATCCCATAACCGCACCGTTTTGTCTTCACTGCCGCTTGCGAGCATTTTTCCGTCTGGCGAGAACGTTAATGCCAGAATCTCCGAATCTCTACCGCCACCATGTCCCTCAAGATCTGCCTGTTGACTACTTGTCGTTGTATCCCATAACTGGATTCTTCCGTTTCGGTCTCCAATGGCAAGGGTGCTGCCATCTTGAGAGAATGTAACTCTATTGATTGGGTTATCTAAGCGTGACTCTGATAATTTTTGACCGGTGTCGGCGTGCCAATAGGTAATTTCACGATTTCCATTTGTACTGATGAGTATCTCGCCATAAAACGTCAACGCAGGTAATGAATAAGGTTCCCGTGTTAACGGAACGGTTGAGCGTTTGCTTTTTGTTTCTACGTCCCAAACTTGGATGACAGGGTTGACAAACCCACCGCTTGCGAAGGTTTTTCCATCTTGTGAGAACGCGAGTGCATTTACCTGTCCAGTATGTCCTGTGAATAGGGCTGTCTCTTTTCCATCGGGTACATCGTATACCCACGCTCCGACATCTGTTCCTACGACGAGGCGAGTGCCATCGGGTGAAAACCGCATGATATTAATGCCGCCTTTCCCGAGGCGTGCGATTGCGCCTTCGGGTAACCCGACTTTCGTATTGTCTTCTGCGAAACTGATTAACGGTATTCCAACTATCATCAATAAGGTGATAAAAAAGGGGTGTATTGTTTTCATTTTCAATTTCCTGTGTTATCTATTCTGTATGCCCGGTGGTAAAGGTCAAAAGTTCTTGTCCGGTGTTTGGATCCCAGAACCGAATTGTACCATCGGCACTGCCACTGACAAGGCATCCACTATAAAGGGGTGTCCCTTTGGGAGCGAAGGTTAGAGCATTGATGGTGTTTTTGTGTCCTCTAAGTGCCACACGTGCATGTCGGGTACTGACATCCCAAAGTTTGATGATCTTATTTGCGTCTCCAGTGGCAAGCGTTTTTCCATCAGCGGAGAATGCGACAGTGGTAATCCATGCTTTGTGTCCTTTGAGCGTAGCATGTTTCGAGCGTGTCCAGGCATTCCACAACTGGACTGTCTTATCTTCGCTCCCGCTTGCGAGCATTTTGCCATCTGATGAGAACGCCAATGCCCGAACCTCCTCATCTTGGGGCGGTTTGTCTGTCCAACCTAAAATAGACTTCAGAGATTCCAAAAACTGGGTATGTCCTTTAATGGATGCCAACTGTCCACCTGTAGTTGAATCCCACAAGTAGATTTTACCTTGTTGGTTTCCAGTGGCAAAGGTAGTACCGTCCTGAGAGACTGTCACTGCTTCGTACGAATTTACCCTTCTACTTTTGTTTGATAATCTTTTGCCAGTGTTAACATCCCAGTGGGTAATTTTACCAAGTTTATCCAGACTTATAAGCCGTGTATTATCTTCGGAGAAGGTCAATGTTGTTATAGACTCGTATCTCTCGGCTAATTTAAGGGTTGAAAGCTTACTGCCAGTTTCCAAATCCCAAAGTTGTATTACAGGGTTCGCAACCCCGCCGCTTGCGAGCATTTTTTCATCTTTTGAGAATGCAAGGGTATTAACTTGCCCGACATGTTCTGTGAATAGAACCGTCTCTTCTCCACTCGGCACATTGTATGACCACACCCCAGCATCCGTTCCTACGACGAGACGCGTGCCATCCGGCGAAAACCGCATGATATTAATACCACCTTTTCCGAGGCGTGCGATTGCGCCTTCAGGTAATCCGACTTTCGTGTTGTCC
This sequence comes from Candidatus Poribacteria bacterium, assembly GCA_003635195.1. GTDB lineage: Bacteria > Poribacteria > WGA-4E > WGA-4E > WGA-3G > WGA-3G. The sequence goes on from PYIY01000012.1 coordinate 56,574, forward strand.
TGCGCGAAACTATTTGAGAGCATCGGAGCAGCGAAGAGAAAAATAGTGAGGAATAGGTGTTTGGTTTTCATGGTATTTGCTCCTTTCTGCAATTGGGCGAGTGAATCTTATCAGTCAGGATCCGGTAGACTATGGAACTCGAGGTTATCCTCCTCGTCAAGTGTAAAGGTTGCTGATCCAACACCTTGGACCCGGATGTGGAGAATACCCGCCTTGTCAATTTTGATAGTAACATCGCGTGAACCCATTGTGCCTCCGCCGCTACCTGATGTGGAGGCACCGCCATTAGGATGTGTGAGCGTATATTCGTTACCAAATTTACTAATACGATGGTTGTGCTTTTTTAACCAGTTTATTATCGCTTCGGCTTCTTCTGCTTTTCCTGCATATTCTATGGGGTTTTGGGGAGGCTCCAAGTTACTCTGAAATTCTTTACCCATGTTATCCGTTGCTATCTTGGCGGAGATTTTATCCCAATCCCAGAGGAGAACCGTGCCATCCCAACTACTGCTTGCAAGCGTTTTCCCATCGTGTGAAAACACCAACGTTTCTATGCCTTCCGTATGCCCAGAAAGGGTTCCCAGGTCATTGCCGGTATTCACATCCCATAATTGGATGAGGAGTCGCCAGTTTTTAGAATCAAGAAGGATTTTTCCATCCGGTGAGAAGGTCAACATAGTATTGAATCCACGATTGGTAGGAATTCGACCGCGTTCTTGTATACCTGTTTTCGTTACATCTGATAAGACAATGCCGTTTGGATGTCCATAAGCAAGGGTTTTCCCATCCGGTGAGAATGCCAATGCACTGGCATTCATGATATTGGGTGGTGCGATATCGCGCTGCGTGGTGACATCCCACACCCGTGTTTGGACGTGCATTCCATGCGTAGCAAGCAGCGATCCATTGGGTGAGTAGACTAATGTTCTTCCAAAGGGTTCTGCTGCGTTAAAGGCTAACAGTTCAAGCCCAGTGTTTATGTCCCACGCACGGATATTTTGACGAGGAATGCTAACAACGAGTATCTTGTTATCCGGTGAAAATGCGAGTGCATTCGTGTTGCCTTCAATATTCTGCCAAGGTCCGGAAACCTGCTCACCAGTGGTTATATCCCACAATTCGATGTTACCGCGACCGGGTCCTCTCATACGGTATCCTGAACCGAGCGAATCAAATACAATTGTGCCACTACCGCCTCGACTGGCAAAGCGTGTGGCATCGTGTGAAAACGCGACGGGGCCAGTCAAATCATTCTTTGCTTTGGTGAAGGTCGTCAATTCTTGTGATGTTTTGAGGTTCCACACTTCAACAACGCCTGTGAACGCTGCAGTTGCAAGGGTAATTCCATTTTCTGCAAAAGCGACGGCTTTCACCCATTCTGTGTGTCCCGCGGTAAAGGTCAGGTGTTTTTGTCCAGTGTCAGGATTCCAGAATCGGATTGTCCCGTCGTAGCTGCCACTTGCCAATATTTTACCATCAAGGGTAAAGGTTAGCGTACAAATGCCGCTTGTATGTCCTTTGAGTGTAGTACGTTCGCGTTGAGTGTCCACATCCCAGAGTTTGATAACTTTACCCGCATCTCCTGTAGCGATGGTTTTTCCATCCGGCGAGAATGCCAATGCGGTGACCGACGCTTCATGCCCTTTGAGCGTAGCAATTTTGAGACGTTTCTCGGTATCCCACAACCGCACTGCCTTGTCTTCACTTCCACTTGCAAGGATTTTTCTATCCGATGAGAACGCCAATGCCAAAATATCTTGGTCCTCTGGATCATCACCCCAATCTTCAAACTGATGTTCCATAGTTGCATTCCATAGGCGAATTGTGCCATGTCTATCTCCAGCGGCGAAGGTGCTGCCATCTTTTGAGACTGCCACTGCATCGTATGACGACAGCTCTGTAACTATGTCTAACACTTTTTTGTGGGTGTCAACATCCCAATAGGTAATGTTACCAAATTTGTCCAGACTGATAAGTGTTGTGTTACCTTTGGCGAATGTCAGCATTGATATTGGTTGTGTTCCTTCAGGCAATGTGAGTGTTGATAGTTGACTATCGGTATCCAGATCCCACAACTGAATGACAGGATTCTCATGCCCACCGCTTGCGAGTATTTTTCCATCTGTTGAGAATGCGAGTGCGTTGACTTGTCCGGGGTGTTCTGTGAACAGTGCAGTCTCTTTTCCATCGGGTACATCATATAGCCACACCGCGACATCTGTTCCCACAGCAAGGCGAGTGCCATCGGGTGAAAACCGCATGAGATTAATACCGCCTTTTCCGAGGCGTGCGATTGCGCCTTCGGGTAACCCGACTTTCGTATTGTCTTGTGCGCAAACGGTTAGAATAAGGGCGGCATTTAGCAGGAAAGTTGTAAAGAAAAAGTGTTTCATTTTGTAATTTCCTTTCGATCGGTAAGGAGGCGGTTGGTTTCTTCGTGCTAAATTTACTTTCAGTATAAGGTGATCCGAACAAGTGCGTGAACCGACTTTTGGTGCTTTTTGACAAGTTCACTGAAGGCAGTATCATCACCAGCAAGAACACGGTGGATAAGTTCAACATCAATATTTTTCATAAATCACCTCCGATTGCCCTATAGTGACGCTTGTTAAGGGTAAATCGGTGCATAATCATAGAAAAAAAATAAGAGAATTGAAGTCCCATCGTTGTTCTGCTTCATCACCCGAAAAAGTTTTTCGTCCAAAGACTTCTATATTAACGTGAGCTTGAGAAATAAATGAAGGATTCTTTTGTCCAAAGATAACCCTTTTGGTGTCAATGAAGTCGTCAATTTTTCACCAGAAGAAACGCGCTGATGTGTGTTTCAGATTGATTTATAAGGTCTCTTACCTTTAATTATAAACATGAAATCGGAAAAGTTAAGGGTAAATGTCATATTTTTTCGGAATTTGACGAAAAATATGCGCTGTGATTGTCCAATGAACAGTTCTGGCGAAAAAAATAGAGGAGATTAGATAGGTAGGCACCACTCCTATATCCGTCACCCCACCCTATGTGTACACTTCAATTTTTATTATCAATCTCACATTTCATAGTCATTGAAGATGGCGCGAGGTGTCACATCAGTTGCTTGTATTATAGAGTCTACGATGGCGAAAACGGATAGTAGAATTTTAGATTTAACGCTGTTTGTTTGCTGGAGGTGGGTGAACAAAAGGCGGGCTGATGCGCCCGCCTGTGATGGAATTCGGTTTGAATGATACCGTTGCTAATCGGTCTTGATGTCGCCCCAAGTTGTGGTTAAATTTCCAACTGGACTCACGGGGAGTTGCCCCTCTTCAACGAAGATCGTCCACATGATGACCGGGTCTCCGATAACCTCATCAATACCGAGCAACTCTACTTTGCCTTCTGGATACGGTTCATTGGATTTGTAGATAAAATACTCGACGGGTGGGTGTGGCGCATCAAGGACCAGCGTTTTTTCTGTATCGGTATATCCGTCTGTAAACCAACCTTTTGGTTCTTGACCGCGATCTTCAGGGCGTTTATGACGGCTATCCCATGCTTGGTAGACATAAGCCGGTCGGTCGATTTCAAACGTTAAGCGATAATCTTGGCCGCCAGGGCAGTCTGCTGAAGTGGAGACTTGTGTTAAGCCAATAAATTCTTTCGGGATATTTGTAATCGTGTAGTTCCTATCGTGGAAAAATTTTCCCTTTTCTTCCAACGCAGTGGCTTGATAAGCACCGTTCTTATTGTCTTTTATATTCGTGACTTCCACCTTTTCGGCGAAGGCAATTAACGAAGCAACAAGGAACAGTGTCGCCATACAAACATAAATCAGTCTCATTTTGACACTCCTTTGTAGTTTGCTTTTCAAACTTCGTAGAAACCTTGAAAAAAAACACTGTTTGTGTAATACTTTAGATTATACACCACTTTTCTCTAATTTATCAAAGCAAATTTTCGCGGATCTGGAAAGGGAGCATCCGGTTTTTTTAAGGTTCTTTTCTTTTCACTTAAGATGCCCGAGACCAGTCGCGAATTAACCAAAAACCTGCCTGAAACGTAGTGGAAGGGTTTTACTTGGGCGTTTCTTTAGCTCAGGAGGTCATATTTAAAAAAATGGTTGAACATATTGTCCTACTTAAATTGAAATCGGAGGTTACCGACGCGCAACTGGAAATCTTGTCTGATGCGCTTTTGGGAATGGCTGACGAAATTCCCGGTATTGAGTCTATAACTGCTGGGACGAATAACAGTCCTGAGGGCAAGAGTCAGGGATACGCGTACGGTTTTATCGTCCGTTTCACAGACGAAGCGGCACGCGATGCCTATCTCCCGCATCCATTCCACCGTCAAGTAGCTGGTGAACACATCCGTCCGCTTGTTGAGGATGTCCTCGTTTTCGATTACTCCGCACCTACCAACACCTAAAGCGTGTAGCTTGGAACATTGTCCTGCAAGCCTCTATAGGCTTGCATCAGGAAAGCGGATATACGGAAAAGCACTAATTAACCAGAGTTTACCTAACCGAACCGCAAGGAAAATTAAAAATATGAGTTGGAACATAGTTGTTGTTGTTTCAGATACATTACGAACCGCCTATCTCAGTCCTTATGGCAACGATTGGATTCAGACACCGAATTTGGCGCGCTTTGCCGAACAGAGTGTCAGATTTACGAACGCGCACCCAGAATGCTTACCAACCATACCGACGCGCCGTACCCTACATACCGGTAGACGTGCCTATCCGTTTAGTACGTATACCCCCGTACCGTGGGACAATGTCTATACCCCGGGTTGGCAGCCGATGTCTTCCGATGAACCCGCAATCGCTGAATCGCTCGTCCGAAACGGGTATCAAACCGGTTTTTTCGCGGATGTGCCGCACTATTTTGTGCCTGGGATGAACTTCACGCGCGGGTTCCGACAATGGCAGTTTGTCCGAGGACAAGCCGAAGACCGGTACCGCGGTGGTGCACATGCCGACCCTGCTTTGATCTCTCGATATCGCGGGAATCCAGAGCGTATCCGTGCGCACATTGTGAACGTTCAACCGGAACGTCCGGAGGAGACATGGCCCACCGCACGACTGTTCCGTTCTGCAATCGAATTCGTTGAACACAACCATCAAAACACACCGTTTTATCTCTATGTGGACGGGTTCACACCGCACGAAACATGGGAAGCACCGATCCACTATTATGACCTTTACGGTAGCCGAGAGGATCGGGAGCCCATCTGTCTCAATCTGCCCTACGGTTCACTCAAAGATGAGGAACTTGAGGCGCGACTGCCAAGTGTTAAAGCCAACTACGCTGGATTGGTAACTCTCGTGGATACGTGGTTTGGAAGGTTGGTGGATACGATTGATCGACTTGGGCTGCGTGACAACACACTCATCATTTTTCTCGCAGACCACGGCACCAACTTTGCAGAGAATCCAGACAAGGCGACCGGAAAACCTGCGAACTTTATGTATCCTGGCACAATGGACATCCCTATGATCGTGAGCCACCCGTCAGGGGTCAACGCCGGCACAACGTGTGATGAATTCGTCTATACGCTGGATGTGCCTGCTACTGTTATGGCAGCAAGTCAAGTTGAACCTGCTGGTGAGATTCAAGGGCAAAGTCTACTCCCACTTGTTGAAGGGAAAGACGGTTTCACGTCGCGTGAATACTTAACCTGTCGTTATGTTAACTCTGTCTGGTATAAAGACGCGAAGAGTTGGTATTTCTCCAGCGTCGATTTTAATGACGGTATCCGATTGTTTGACCTTGAAGCGGACCTCGACTGTCAGCACGACATCGCTGACAAAGGTGCAGAGCGGATCGCGCTTGCCCAAGAACGGATCTTAGCCGACGCAGGCGGACATCTGCCTCACTACAAGCGTCAGGGCAGAACAGACGCACTTGGCAGACCGCAGTTCGCAGAGGCGTAATCTTTAGGAAAGGGATGCACGTTATTAGCAAAAAGACACTGCGCGAATTCTGGGAACGATACTCTGACAGCCAAACGCCACTTAGACGTTGGTTTAAGCTTATTACCAAAAACTCGTTCGGGAATTTTACCGAATTACGCGCAGTATTTCTAAGCGTAGATTTTGTTGATAATTTTGCTGTGTTTAATATCGGTGGCAACAAGTATTGACTGATTATTGCTATCCATTTCAATCGTAATAAAGTTTATGTTTGCAGTGTGTTGACCCGCGACTATTTATCGAACCCGCGTTTCTTATATTCGGAGTGATTTCTGTGCTTTCTTCAGATATACACAGAGGTCCACCCCATTTGTAAAATAAGAGGAGATAACATAATGAAAACGACACTATATTCGATAATAACGCTATTCGTTGTTTTAACACTTCCGTTTGCACAAAAAACCTCGGATGCTCTAACCAATGCGTGGAACGATTGGTTAGATAGACAAGCTGATTGGATAGTGGTGGATGCTTTAGAAGAGTGGCAAGAAAGGGATTTGATTGCAGAACTTGATGAGAGCATGCTGACATCCATCCGCTCGGGTATTCGCGCACAACTCAAGACACAAATTACTGAGACAAAAAAGAAGTACGCTTCACCTTACGACATGAATGGATATGGAATCGAAGCGACAATAGAAAACACAGGTCCTCGAAAACATTTTGGTCCCCAAACTGTTGACGCACTTATGGAATCGTTTCATGAGGAATATAGTACCGTGAGGCAGTATATCTATGGAGAGGTACATCTCAAAGAGTTAGATGCGAAGTACCCACCGGATGAATGGATTCAGATGCTGCTTGATAAAGAAGTCGCTATTGCGGATAGCGATTTTTATTCGCGATTCTTGTCAATGCGGGAAAGCGTGGTAAATCTTGAAAACAAGCCAGAAGAGTGGACATCTGGAAAACATGGGATTTCACCAACAAACGACTTTCATACGTACAGAAACGCTTTTGTGAATCGGAAGGTTTGGGAATACCAACAAATGCGAGCAGCATTTCTAACCGATCCGAACATAATAGGTGGGTTCTTTGGAGGACCTGAAACACAAACCTTTTTCCCATACAAATCAGGGCGCGTCTACGTTAAAAGAGACGGAGACAAGTTCGCGTTTTCGGGAGAGAAACTTTCTCCAAAACAACAGTTTGAGCTGCTCTCTAAAGGCATAATTCCAGAAGGACATGAAATCATCTATCTTGATGAAAATTCAAATCTTCTTGATAAACCGCCAGTGCCTATTTCTCCCGAAGCACTCCTCAAAACTGGTATACCCGGACCACCGTGGGACGAAATTGCCCCGAACGGTCGCGCGTCAAAGGCACCGAGTGAAAAAACAACAACCGGTGAACATTTCCAAGTTCGCGTGGAGCATCCTGACCGGTTGATAACGCCAATTTCACGAATCTGGGAAACGCGCATCACCCGTAAAGTTAAAAACCAGGTCCAAGACCCGCGACCGGTGTTTGAGGTCCCACCGAGAGATGATAGATAGTGCAACTGTGTCTGATAGTGTGGTGCCGTTACACACCTTATCAGATGCAAAGGCGCGCCAATGACATGTGCAAGTGTCAAATCAACACCCGTCGCGTCCAATCCAGTCAACGTCTCTGTTGGTTGATCGGTCGGGGTTTCCATGACATGAAGAATATGACAGAGGAGGATGGAGAACGTGAGCGTTATTGCAAAAGATATTCAGACCCATTGGCGTGTTGTTCAACCGATATTTTTAATTCGTGATGAAGTAGAATATGACAAAGCCATTGCCACCTTACTTAAACGCACTGATTGATGAAGTGGGGACCGATAAACAACACCCTCTCTATGAACTTCTTGATGCGCTTGGTATAATCATACATGCTTACGAGGAAAGGCACCATCCAATCCCCGAGTGTGATGAAGTTGAGGAGTTTAAATTATGACACGTCCACACTCCAGTAAATTTCGTGTTCCGATTCTCGTGAGTATTGTTGCGCTGACACTCCTATCTTCTTGGAACGGCATTGCACAGAACGGTAAATCAAGCCTTTCCGGTCGTGTTGTAGATACCGATGGAAACCCCGTTAGTAGGCTCGGTCTTGCCGTTAAACCGGTCGAAATTAACATGGGACAGGAGAAAGGAGCACTCGCGCCTCTCGCATCTTGGGCGCGAGCGGTAACGGATGCGGATGGACGTTTCTCTATCTCTAACATTGATCCGATTTCATCAAGGTTGGTGATGTTTCCAGAACACGGTTCGCGTTTTGAGATTGTATCCGTTCAAATCGGGGACTTGACCTTCCGTTATTATGAGGTAGATGGTACCGGTTTTCCAACTTGGTTGGGTCAACTAACTTTTGCGATTAAACCCGGCACGTCCCTTGAAGATGTGTTGGTCAAAGTAAAACCACCTCGGATGCGCATTCGGGGACGAATTCTCTTAAAAGACAGAACACCGCTTGTCAATGCCGAGATCGATCTCACCATCCGACGACGGCGGCGGAATTATGAAGGTATCTTTCCTTTCCGCCGCATCAGGGGGGCAAGTGGTGGACGTACAAGATACTTTCTCAGTACCGATGCCCAAGGTTACTTTGTAACATATCAGCTAAGGGGAGGTGCAGAGTACTCAGTGGTAGTGAAATATGAAGGCGCATCCGCGGAATCAAGATGGGTTCACCTTGAGAAGGGAGAACGATACGATAAATTCGTCTTGAGGCTCAACGACTTGGATGAACACCGTGAGAACCGAAGCCAAAGAGAGAAAGCGCGGCAGGCAGTATGGACGGTAAATCCTGAAAATTATCACGCTTACAAGAGAATCCGGTGTGAGAGTTGGGAGGACGCGAAAGCCAAAGCAGAAATTGAGGGTGCTTATCTCGTTGCCATTAACGACGAAGCGGAACAGAAATGGCTGGAGGCAATTTATCCAGAAAAAGCGTTCTCTTGGATTGGGCTGTGTGTGCCAGAAAAAGATGCAGCATGGCAGTGGGACAACGGTGAACCACTCACTTACGCCAATTGGGGCACCACGGGCAGACCTGATAACACAACCGGCGGTGTAGGAGAAATTCCCATCGTCCTCATTTTTGCCTCGAAAAAATGGATGGCAATTGACTCCAAAAGTCCGTTACTACCCGCGGTTAAACACGCAATTCTCGAAAAGGAACGTTACTAATCACGCCAGCAGCAGAACAGTCAGTTCTATATGCTATAAGGGGATGTTCGCTATGATGGGTTTTCATTTCGGGCAACAAGCCTTTACCTCGTTAACAGTGCTTATTGTGTTGAGTATCATGTTTGTATCCGATATCACTGCTGAGGAAGAATACGCAACGCTATCCGGACGTGTGATCACTGCAGAAGGCGAGCCAGTTGCTGGTGCATCTATAATGCTCCAAATATCAACAGCGCCAACTGATTCAGAAGGGCGGTTTACTTTCACCAAGATCACCGCAAGCCAAACCCGATTCAGCATACTCCGTAATCCGATGTCGAAAAGTGGTCCGTCACAGCCAAGCAACACTAAAGTCCGAGCGATTAAGTTCGGGAAAGTGACATTCTACCCGCTTGTCTTGCATGATTCGTCCAGGAGTGCTACTTTTGCGATTGAACCGGGGGCGGACATCACGGATGTGGAAGTTATCATGGAACGTCAACTGATTGTGATTGTTCGAGGCAAGATCATTTTCAAAAACGGTGAACCACTTGCTGATACATCCCTTAAAATTAAGATTGATCAACTGGATTTGGACGGGACAGACGGTTATGGCTTCAACCGTTCCTTTCAGACGGATGCCGATGGAAACTTTGTATATGCGACATACACACCCGGAATCTATGTGTTGTCCATTGACCATCATGGGCTTTCCGCAGCGTCAGAACCTTTTATCATTGAAGAGAGTGAACCGCATGAAACGGTGGTTTTGACACTTAACGGCAATTCTACCGACCTTTCTGTGTCACCACCTGAGCAACCCAAAAAACAGCGTCTATATCACCCGTCATATATCTCAGACACTCCAGGTGTGTGGATGATAAATCCCACAAATGGACACGCTTACAAATGGATTGAATGCGAGGACCGAGAGGATGCCCAAATCCAAGCCGCTGCTGAAGAGGCACATCTGGTTACGATTACGACTGAGGCAGAACAGATATGGCTTGAAGCCGTTTTTAGAACCGGTCCGTATTGGATTGGACTGACCGATATTGTCAAAGAGGGGGAGTGGCAGTGGGAAACTGGAGAACCTGTTATATACGCTAATTGGAAAGAAAATGATGAGGATCATCGGTTTTTGCATGAACCGTCCGCTTTTCAGAAGTTCTTAGGCTTTAAAAACGAGGATCGGTTCCGAGAAGAGGATGATATGAAAGACTACGTTATCATGTCTGACTTCGCTTGGGGCGGAGTGAGAGGGAAATGGAAAACGGTCCATCATACGGAAGAAGCGCGCATGGCAATCCTTGAGAAGGACGGTATGTGATCCAAGATACACGGTTTATCTTTGCCCGACATCACACCAGAGGATCAGTAATGTATTTATATTTCTCGCTGGCGCGGTTTTACTAAACGCGTCTACGGGACTAAAAGCGATACAACGAAAAGGAACCTGAAGGACCCCGACCCACCTGACCGAACCGCAAGGTAAATTAAAAAAATGGAAACTCACTTTTCCCAACTCAGTGAACATCTATATATCCACCATGGACATGTGAATACTGGTATTCTCCGTGATGGAGATCACGCGTTACTCATTGATCCAAGTGGACCTACTTTCAATACGACACTCGCAGAACTCGGTATCACAAACGCTGAGATGCTTCTCTTTACGCACCACCATCGCGATAACACACTCGGTTTCCCGATAGCTGATAACGTCCGTGTTGGGGTGCCAGCAAAAGAGACATCGTGGTTTGCCGAGGTCGAAACTTTTTGGAACGATCCACAGTACCGATGGCACCTCTACAACTACCATCCGCATAATCTGATGCTTGCTGATGCTATCCGAGTGACAGATACGTATACCGACGGTACACAGATTGCGTGGGGTTCAGCATTGTTGACAGTCCTTGAAACCCCCGGGCATACCGATGGCAGTGTTACTTACCTCATTGATGTTGACAATAAACGCTTCGCCTTTACCGGTGACCTCATCTATGATGAAGGTCAGTTATGGGAACTCTATAGTCTACAGAAGGGCCAGCAGACCAGTGACTATCACGGGTTCCTCGGTGCGCGAGATGAACTCAAGGAGAGCCTTGAAAAGGTGCGTCAGGCATCGCCAACTGCGCTTATTCCCACGCACGGCGTTATCATGGACAACCCAGACAGGGCAATTGACGCGCTTGTGGAACGGTTGGCGTACTGCTACGATAAATATGTGTCAATCTCTGCGCTCCGGCACTACTTTCCGCAGCTTTTTACCGAGTTTGAAGGACATCCCGGGCACATGCCGATCCGAGAGGGCAAGCCGCCACCCGAATGCTTACGCCATTTCGGCACAACATGGATTATCATTTCCGAGAACGATGAAGCGTTCGTCATGGATTGCGGTTCACCGAATGTGATTAAACAGATTCAGCAGTTACAGGCGGATGGCGAAATTTCGGAGGTTACACAGTTTTGGGTAACGCACTACCACGATGACCACGTTAACGCTATCCCCGAATTTCAAGAGACTTTCCCGTGCGAAACGATAACGGATGCGATTGTCGCAGAGGTTATCACGAATCCGATCGGCTTTCGACTCCCATGTATTTCACCGGCGGTTACCCGAGTAGATCGCGCCACACGTGATGGCGATTCTTGGCAGTGGAATGAGTTTACAATGACTGCTTACCATTTTCCGGGTCAAACCTATTATCATGGAGGTCTACTCGTTGAAGGACGCGGCACTCGGATGTTCTTTGGGGGTGACTCCTTCACGATGGCAGGGATTGACGACTACTGTTCTGGTAATCGGAATCTGCTCGGTGCGGATGTCGGCTACGAAAAATGCCTGCGTCTGATTCAGGAACTCAAGCCGACTCATATTTTTAACTGCCATGTCGATCCAGCGTTTGATTTTACCGATGCTGAGATTGCGTGGATGCTTGATACACTCGCTGAGCGTGAAAAATGCTATACCGCGCTTTTTCCTTGGGACCACGCCAACTATGGAATGGATGAACACTGGGTACGCTGCTATCCTTATGAACAAGAAGTTGCACCCGGCGGAACAGCACAGTTACGCGTAGAGATAACCAACCACTCGGACGAGCCGCGTATAGCAACTGCGCAACCCATTCTTCCTGCATCATGGGGTATGGAAATTGCTCCCGCAGAGACAACGATTCTACCGAGGGCAGCCGGAGGCTTCGGTTTTTCTATTCCGATTCCAGTAGGGGTTGGGTTACCAGAAGAAACACCCAAGCAAAAACACCCCTACACAGCATTGGGCCGAGTTGTTATACCCGTAGATATCACCTATAATGCACTTCCGCTTGGTCAATTTCGAGAAGCGATCTTCGTTCTCACTGGAGGTTAAAAACCTGTGCTAAATTTATCACATCCGACTATTGACATCGCTATTACGTGTAGCAATTTTGAGGATTCGCTGGACTTCTATCACGACAAATTAGGTTTTGAGATTGTGTTGGATCTGGAGATTCCAGATGATCTTGCACGCGATGTTGGACTTGCACCGACTGGCTTCCGGCAGGTCCGTCTCAAGGCAGGCGACACACTCATCAAATTGATGGAAATCGAATCGCCACCACCGAAGCCGGCAGACGGGTTCTCAGCGGGTGTCCGCTGGCTCACTTTTTTTGTTGAAGACATTCAAGGAACCGTTGAGAACTTGAAGCAGAAAGGTGTTGAATTTCTCTCTGAACCCATAAGTGCACCCGATGCTGCTGGTGTTGTGTGTGCCGCGGATCCAGATGGCATTTTGATTGAACTTGTCCAAATATGAGAGGCGTTATGAAAGTATTGACCGATTCCCAAATCCAAAATTTTAACGAAAATGGCTACCTACTGCTTGAAGATGCCCTTTCTCCTGATGACCTAAACCCGCTTATCACTGAGTTTGAGGAGATTGTCGATACAGGAGCATCAGAACTCTACGCGGAAGGTGAAATTGACTCCGAATTCAAGATGGAAGAGTTTGATACTCGGTTGGCGAAAATTACGGCGCAATCCCCGGCCGTATTTCAAAAGGTGTTCAGCGGAGCACACACAGGGCCGGCACTCTTCGATCTGCTCGTCAATCCGAAGCTGCTTGACATCGCTGAGTCGCTCGTCGGACCGGAGATTATGTGTCACCCCGCGTATCGTGTCCGTCCAAAACTTCCTGAGCATGATCGTACCCTCGTTCCGTGGCATCAAGACGCAGGCTATATGGAGCCGAAATGCGATTCAGTTCTACAACTCACGATCTGGATTCCACTGATAGATGCCACTGTTGAGAACGGCTGTATGGAGGTCATCCCGCATGCCCATCGAGCCGGTGTGTTCCGACATCGTCACTCTGAACGTTTTTATCTTGAAATACCGGATGATGCATTACCCGAAGTTGAGCCGGTAGTCGTTCCCGTCAAATTTGGCAGCGTCCTTTTGTTTACGAATCTAACGCCGCACCGTTCTATTCCAAATATCAGCAACCAAGTCAGATGGAGCGTTGATTCACGCTATCAGGATGCGGCGAAACCGACCGGCTATCAGCCGGAAGCCGGTTTCCTTGCACGGAGCCGACTACACCCTGAAGACGTTGTCACCACGCCTGAGGAGTTTAAGCGGGTTCGCGATGAGCATCAACCCGGTCCTGGTCCAAATCGCTGGGCAAAGGAGGACAACGATGCGTAATTTCAAACGGTTATCACCATTGTTTCTTATCCTTGTCTTACTAATGAGCGGTGCGAAGCCGCCAACCGAAAAACCTGAGCCGAAAAATGTGGAAATCCACGGCAAAATCGTCTGCTTAGCGGAGGAGATGCACACACACTATAAGGTTGAACTCTTTGGTAATCATGCGCATCTCTATGGAGTCAAAACCGAGGAAGGCGAATACTACACGCTTTTACGGACATCGTTAGCCAAGGCACTCTTTGTGGACGAGCGGTTGCATGAGAAGGAATTGGTCATCAACGGTCGTGTCTTTCCTAAAACGCAATTGCTGGAAGTAACCCGCTTTCTGTCTATTCGTGACGGTGTTCTTCACGATCTTTACTATTACTGTGATACATGCTATATCCGCACAGTTGCACCGGGAAATTGCGACTGCTGTCAGGCACCGGTGGTGCTGATTGAGAGACCGTTAAATAAGGATTCCTTAATCCCATCGCCATAGAGTAATTTTTATCAAACTCACGTTTGAATTCTAAGTTTTCAACTTTGTCTGATAGATCATTTCTTAATACAATCGCTTTACTTAGGGTAGCAAAGGTTAAGAATATGAAATTCAAGGTATTAGTATCGCTGTTATTGGTCGGGTGTGTAATCCTATTCGGCTTTATATTCGCAATTGTTAAGGTTAAACAGCAAAAGGAAGACAGGAAACAATTGATAGACGAGTTTTTATCAAGAAACGATAGTCCTCCGCCACCGATCCCCAGAACCGAAGAAATACCAGATGAAATTCGACAGAAATTCGCTGCTGTACCAGAAATACCTGAAAAACCTACAATCATCGCTGAACTCGTTCAAGGAGGATACCCAGAAACTGTTGAATTTTCTCCGACAAACCCCTATTTAGTCGTAAGTAGAACGTCCGATAAGAACTCTGAAGACGATATCAGATTGTGGGATATTAATAACCCTGTTACACCCTTAGCTGTATTCCGTGGAGATTCAGTCTCATTTTCACCAGATGGAAAGAGACTTGCTATCTCTGATTTGGGTAATATTGATGGCAGGGTAAAATTATGGGATATTGCAACAGAACAATTTGTGAGTTCTTTACGCGTGGTAGCACTTGATGCTGTTTTTTCACCTGATAATAAACTTTTAGCGTTATCATCTTCAGGTTTATTACTTTGGAATGTCAGCAATCCGACAGCACCTGTAGAAGCGATCAAGTTGGAAAGAAAAAACATTGAAAAAGAACATACATTTTCTGCAGACGGTAAACTCATGGCAACAGTAGAATCAAGAACTGACACCGTTAATATTTGGGAGATAAATGGGAACCAAGTCATCAAGAAAAGCTCTATTAATGTGATAGATGGAAAGGTTGGATGGATTGAGGCAATGCAGTTTTTACCTAATCCGAAGAATCCCATCCTTGCAATTGCAGATAATGATGAAGATATAAGATTGTATTATCCACCGGATTGGCAAAACTATAACACCATTCCTGCTGGAAATGTCAACGATCTGGCATTTACGCCAGATGGAAAGACTATTATCAGTGCCGGCACCAATGAACTTAAAATTTGGTCCGTAAGGAATGGAAACCGTATTGCTTCCATAGAAGGATATTCCAGTTGGGTAAACTGTGTTGATGTGTCTGCAGACGGTAAGTTTGTCGCTGCTGGTGGTAATGATGGTGTGATTCGAGTCTGGGATATAGCAAACTATTTACCTAAAAAACAGGAAATAACACAAAATATTGTTGTTCCCATTTACTTTCTGCCGACGAACCGTCTACCTCAGAAAGATATATCAGAGAAAATAGATAAGATATTAAAAGACCTTCAGACATTTTTTACAGATGAAATTCAGCGACACGGGTTCGGAAGAAAAACTTTCGATTTTGAAAAAAATAGCGACGGTTCAGCAAAGGTATACCTATTTGAAAGTAAAACAACAGACGAATACTATGATGAAGATACCCGATCAAGAGTGCTTAATGAAATTGAACAGCATTTTGAATTATCCAACAATTTCTATTTCATCATCGTATATAAAAGTACAGAAAAGAAATCAATTAAAAATAGATATACTCTCTCTGATCTGGAAAACATTGAAAAAAGCATTCAAGATATGACGCGAAGCTTAAGAGATTATATATTTAGAGAACGACAAGGCGGAGATATTGTAGTGCGTACACCCCTCAATGGATATTCAAAACATGGCCTCGCTGCCAAGTTTGGGGATGCGTTCGGACTAAACCGTGATTATAGACATCCTTCATATCTGATGTCGTACGGTAGACAATCGAAACATTTGTCAAAGAGCAGTGCAGCGTGGTTAAGTCGCAGCCGATTTTTTAATACGGAAATGACATTTTTTGATGACAAAACGATAATTGAAACACTCTCACCTTCAAAAGGAAAAGTCCGATTTAAGGTTGAAGATGCTGATGGAATTTATCAGGTGCGATTGTTAGCAAAACCGATAAACAAAAATCATCCATCGGGTTTTCAGATGAAAATAGATCCTGCTGAAAACCAAACAGCATGGGAAAAATTATATAAAGGCAAATATTACACGTTGCATGACGCCTTGACATTGCGAGGTGAGAAGAAAGCAACAGTGGAATTAGATTATCCGAAATTTGTGGACAATTTGATTGAGCTGCATGTTATCGATGGTCATGGAAACAGGGTATATGTTATTAAACGAATTGACAATTCAGTAACATCTTTTTTACGTCGTATATTTAACTAACGAGGAACACATTTCGGAACTCAATACCACAGCCCAATAATTCTCGTTTGGGTATGGTTGGGCTGAAACAAGGGAACTAATTATGAAGAAACGACCCAAAATCGCTGCGATTGCGACGATTTATCATAAATACTCGCACACGCAGCACATTGTTGATCGGTTCTTGGAAGGCTACGGATGGAATAGCCGACACCACTACCCACCGATGGACCTCGTCTCCCTTTTCGTTGAACAGGTTAAAGACAATGACCTCAGCGGCGAACGTTTAGAGCGTTTCCCTACGATGAAGGGATACCCCACAATTGCGGAGGCACTGACCCTCGGCGGTGAGGAACTTGCTGTTGATGGGGTCCTGATTATCGGGGAGCATGGCGAGTATCCCACTAACGAGAAGGGACAACGCCTCTATCCGCGCTATGAGCACTTCATGCAGATTGCTGAGGTCTATGAAAAGAGCGGGCGCGGTGTGCCGACTTTTAACGATAAACATCTCTCATGGAACTGGGAGTGGGCGCGCGAGATGTACGACATCTCTCAATCTATGGACTTCGCTTTTATGGCGGGTTCATCACTACCTGTTACGTGGCGCACGCCTTCTATTGACATGCCGCTCGGTGTGCCGGTTTCCGAGGCGGTATGTGTTGGTTACGGCGGTGTGGATAGTTACGATTTCCATGCCTTAGAAACTTTGCAGTGTATGGTAGAACGGCGCGAAGGTGGTGAAAGCGGTGTGAAATGGCTGCAGGCATATCGCGGCGACGCATTCTGGGAAGCACATCACGCCAAACTCTGGTCGCGCGAGCTCTTTGAAACGGCACTCTGTCGGAGTCATACGCTTACACCATCACGCCCGGGGTTTAACAATCCGTTTCCGAACTTGGACGAGTTGAAGGACATTGTGAAAGACCCGATAGCGTATCAGTATGAACACAACGACGGATTGAAGTCTACGATGATTCTGATGAACGGATTGGTGCAAGATTTCAACTTCGCTGCTTACATCGGTTCAAACGATGAGATTCTTTCAACGCAGATGTATCTCCCGATGCCACCCGCACGGACGACGTTGGCGAACTTCTTTTCGCCGCTGGTTAACAATATTGAGCAAATGTTCTTAACAGGCGAGGCGACCTATCCGGTTGAACGCACATTGTTGACGACTGGACTTGTTGCGGCGGGGGTTGACAGCCTCTTCGCCGACAGCACAAGACAGGAGACACCCCATCTGGACATTGTTTACCAGCCGACCGAGGCATCAACGTTCTGGAGGACTTGACCGAAAACGCGCCACAGTTTTTAAATATTGGAAATCGCGTTTTCGATCAAAGGAGCACAAGTCAGATGGCATTTACGGATTTCAAATCAATTATGCAGGTTCAGGAAGCGTACGGGATCAAATATACCCAAGCGGACTACATTCAATACGCTGATATTGAACCCTCTTCATCGTTTTTAGAGGAATTCGCATTTAGCCAGCGGCATATCAATGTGTTTGCATCAGAAGCAGCGCGTTGTGAAAATGTTATCTATCCAATCCTCAGAGAGGTCTACAAGAAATATGCTGACGCTTTTACGTTGTGGAGCCATCAGTCAATTTCTTACGATCCACAACTGAATGGGACACCTGATTATCTCATCTCAACAAAATCGGCGTTAGGAAAGACGGTACTGGAGAGCCCGATCATTGTTGTCGTTGAAGCGAAACGGAGTGACTTCATTGAAGGATGGGGACAGTGTTTAGCTGAATTGGTCGCTGCGCAAAAAATTAACAATGACAACGCGATCCCCGTTTACGGCATCGTCACGGACGGTGCGCTCTGGGAATTCGGGAAATTAGAGGAGAATCTCTTTACGCAGAATGAAACGGTGCTCGCGGTAAGCGATTTGAAGAAGGTGTTCGGGGCAATTGGTTACTTAATGCATACAAATTTGCCCATAACTTCGGAGGCGAATGCTTTAACTGCCTAAGTTCCAATTGCCGGTATCTCTTTAACTACGCTTTGAAA
Organism: Candidatus Poribacteria bacterium; assembly: GCA_003635195.1. GTDB lineage: Bacteria > Poribacteria > WGA-4E > WGA-4E > WGA-3G > WGA-3G. The sequence continues at coordinate 75,101 of PYIY01000012.1, forward strand.
GTAGTAAGCACACGACGTCGTGCCGTAACATGAGGCGACACATCCGTTTACATAAAAGGGAGAAAAAATTATGAAACGAATTGCTGTTATCACTACTATCTATCGTTATCTATCGCATGCGCAACACTTTGCGGATCGTTTTCTTGTCGGCTATCCAAAAGAGGGCAGATGGCACCATCCAGATATGAAAGTCGTTTCTCTCTATGTTGATCAGAAACCGGAGGGAGAGCAAAGTACAGATCGCGCCAGAGAATTTGGATTTTCTGTCTATCCTACCATTGCTGAAGCACTCCGATGCGGTGGTGATGAACTCGCTGTGGATGCCGTTCTTTCGATTGGCGAACACGGTGATTATCCTACCAATGAAAAAAGTCAGGTGTTGTACCCACGGTATGAGTTTTTCAAGGAGTGTGTCAAGGTTTTTGAGGAAGACGGACGCGCTGTGCCTATCTTCAACGATAAGCACCTCTCCTACAGTTTTGAGAAAGCGAAGGAGATGGTAGATGACGGACATCGCCTCGGTTTTGGCGTGCTTTCAGGGTCATCTTTGCCTGTCACATGGCGGTTGCCCGATGTCGATTTACCGTTGGAATGTGAGATAGAAGAGGGACTCATGGTAGGCGTTGGCGGTTCGGATCCGATGGATTATCACGCTTTGGAGGCGATGCAGTGTATGATAGAACGCCGAAAGGGTGGTGAGACTGGGGTCGCTGCTGTCCAGTTAATAGATGGTGAGGCAGTCTGGGAAGCAGGTAAAGACGGACGCTGGTCTATGGAGTTATTGGAAGCGGCACTTTCGAGAAGTGATACACCGGGCGGTTTAACAGATGAAGACGGTAGAACGCAGGATATGATCCGTAACGGTGAAATCTACCGGCTTGTTGATAATCCTGCTGCCTATTTCATTGACTATAACGACGGGTTAAGGTCGACACTTTTGATGCTTAACGGTGCAGTCGGTGACTACTGTTTCGCCGCGAAACTCAAGGATGAGCCAGTGCCGGTGTCAACGCAGTTTTTCTTAACGCCGACCCCGAATGTTACCTATTCCGCGTGTCTTATCGCCAAGATTGAGGAACTTTTTGAGACAGGGATCGCGCCGTATCCGGCAGAGCGCACTTTGTTGGTAAGCGGTGCATTGGAGAGTTGTTTGACTTCGCGCCTTCAAGGACATGTGAGATTGGAAACACCGCATCTTAATGTCGAATACCGCGCGCCTACGGAATCACAGCACGCGCGGCGTTAAAATGTAAAGGCGGGTCCCTGTACCCGCCTACTCATCATGTCTGATGTACAGCTTAATCCACATTATCAGATGTGAGATCCCACAACAACACAGTGCCATCCCAACTACTACTCGCCAGCGTTTTGCCATCCGGGCTGAACGCTACGCTCGTAACACCATTCCGATGCCCTTTTAGTGTCCGCAGCTGTTTGCCGGTGCTTACCTCCCACAACATCACAGTATGATTACCACCGTCACTTGCCAGCGTCTTGCCATCCGGACTAAACGCTATGCTATAAATAAACCCATACGCTTTTAGTGTCCGAATGAGTTCACCCGACACTGGATTCCAAAAACGCACAGTATTGTCCGCACTGCCACTCGCCAATGTCTTCCCATCCGGACTGAACGCGACGCAATAGACATTACTTTTATGTTTATCCAACTTCAAAAGCGGATCGCCGGTATGCGTATCCCACGTGCGCACGGTACCGTCATGACTCCCATTCGCTAGTATCTTTCCATCCGGACTGAACACTACACTTGTGAACACATGTTGATTCACGAACCTTGTCTTTATAGGTTTATCTGTTTTCACATCTAATGTTATCTCATTTATCCGTTTCCCTGTTTGCATATCCCACAAAAAAATATAACCCCTTTCATTCGCACTCGCAAGTTTTTTACCATCTGGGCTAAATGCAACGTAGCAAGGCGTAAGGACGCTTGCTGGTTGGGACACGGCATTGCCTTCAAGCGGAGCCGGACGCACTGCCCCTGTTTCTGCATCCCACGCAAACACGGTCTTGTTTGAACTGCCAGCTGCCACTGTTTTGCCATCCGGACTGAACGCAACATTAACGAGAGAATGCCAATCCACAGTCGAAGTCTGAAGAGACTCGCCCGTCTTCACATTCCACAAATGAACTTTATTATCCCAACCGCCAGCTGCCAGTGTCTTTCCATCCGGACTGAAGGCGATGCTACGGATCGTCTGGGTATGCGCTATCATCGTCCGAAGTTCTATGCCGGTTTCGACCTCCAACAGATGCACGGTGTTGTACCTGCTGCCGCTTATTAGCGTCTTCCCATCAGGGCTAAATGCAAGGCTGCTGCTACCAAGCTTATCCCCCAACATTTGCAGGTATGTCCCCGTCTGCACATCCCATAGATAGGTCATATTATAGGTTCCGCTCGCCAACATCTTACCATCCGGACGAAACGCTACACTAAAGAGATCATTGCCGTTACGCTCACGCAACCTATGTAGAGACTCGCCTGTCTCTACATCCCACACACGGGCGGTCGTGTCTTCACTTGCACTTGCCAGCAACTTCCCATCCGGACTGAACGCAATGTCATAGACTTTGTACTTATGTCCCATGAACGCGTGCAGCGTTTTCCCTGTCTCCACATCCCACAGCCGCACGGTTTTATCATCACTTCCACTTGCCAGTGTTTTTCCATCTGGATTAAAAGCGACGCTTGTGACACCCCCGATATGTCCTTCAAGCGTGCGCAGATGTGTGCCAGTGCTTACCTCCCACACACGGATGGTCGCGTCCTCACTTGCACTCGCCAGCAGCTTTCCATTAGGGCTAAATGCTACATCTGTGGTCTTATCCTTATGCGCTTGCATCGTCTGAAGTTCAGTGCCGGTATGTACATCCCATACACTGACGGTTTTATCGTGGTTTGTACTTGCCAACAAGGTATCGTCCGGGCTGAAGGCTACGCTCAAAACGCCATCTATATCCTCTGTAAATATCCGGAGAAACTTTCTATCTTGAACAGTCCGCTCACTCGAAACTTCACTTGTATACCGTGTTAGTAGGTTGAGTGGTTTGTCGGTTTCTGTGTCGTATATCCAAATACCGATGCTACACGGCACCGCCAAACGTTTTCCATCATGGGAACTCGCGAAACCGCCAGTGATTGTACCTCTACCGAATCGCGCTTTGGTACCTTCGGGTAATCCCCGCAAATGCCAGTCTTGTGTGTCTTGGGCAGTAGTATTTTTCGGAACAACACATATCGCCAATCCAATCGCTAAAATCAAAAACAGTGTATTTTTCATGAGAAAGTTTCCTTTTTCGGTTGGGAGTATTTGTAAGTTAATCATAACGTGAGTTAGCGACAAAAAGCAGTATAATCGTTGACTATCTACAGCAGGAAAAACGACATGGTTACAACCAGCACCTATCACTGATGGCTGAAAGTCGACTGCTGATAGCCATTGGTGGGTTTCGCTTTGTGCTATCCAACTTACGGGGTCATATCCCAGAAAGTTATGACACCACCGCACACACTGATAAGTATTTTGCCATCCATAATAAATTCCAGATTTTCAACCCTACTGTTACCTATGTCAAACATACGGAGCAGCTTCTTTCTGCTTACATCATAAATCTTCATAATCCCATCCGTGTCCGCAGTCACAAACAATTTACCATCGGGACTGAAGGCGAGGGTGACGATACCCCTCCTATGCGTGTGCGGAAACGGCTCCCGTTTGCCTGTGTCCACATCCCACAGATAGATATTTGGGTCATAAGCCGCAGCGGCGATTGTTTTTCCATCGGGACTGAAGGCGAGGTCTACGATTGACTTGCCACCTCCACGCATTGCCTGATTTTCTTCAAACGGCTCGGTATTCGATAAACGAATGACTCGCTTTTCTGCACCTGTGTGGCTATCCCATAAACGGAGGGTTGCATCCGTGCTACCACTGGCGATTGTTTTTCCGTCCGGACTGAAAGCGAGACTCTCAACCCATCCGTTATGTTCTTTGACGATTTTCGCCTTACCTGTTGTTGTATCCCATAGACGGAGGGTATTATCAAATCCGCCGGTGGCGATTGTTTTTCCATCGGGACTGAACGCGAGACATGCGATCTGTGCCGTATGTCCTTTGAATGATAGCTTCGGCCTATCTATTTTCATGCCCCATAGGGTGGTATCGATTTCCGTGAGGAGCCCGTTCAAGTGTTTCGGTATATCTATTTTCATGTCCCATAGATAAGCGGTCTGGTCGGTCTCCTCCGTAGCGATTGTTTTCCCATCCGGACTAAATGCGATATTTCCAACACGCCGGGTGTGGATTCTCTTTATTAGTTTTGGTGATGTGGGCACTGTGATATCAAATAGATACGGGGTGCTAAACTCACTCAGAGCTGCGAGTTTTTTCCCATCATGACTCAATGCAAATTTGGAGAAAGTGTCGTAATCACTTTCCACTGACAGCGTATTTTCACCGGTATTGATATCCCATTTGCGGAGGGTGCCATGTTCGCTGCAACTGACGAGTGTCCGTGAATCCTTAACGAAGACGACAGCCGAAATGCGACTTTGGTGTGCGGTGAGCATTTTGCGGAGCTTGCCCGTGTTTGCATCCCACAAATGGATGCGTCCGTCCACACATCCTGCAGCTAAGAGTTCGCCATCCTGACTATAGGCGATGCGCTCTATACCTGTCATATCGCCGGTTAGTGTGTCTGTTTGTTGCCATGTTTGTGTATTCCACAGAAAGATGTTGCTGTCCCCACTGATACTTGCTAACGTACTGCCGTCCGGACTGAACGCCATGTTTTTCACATCATTGGTGTGTCCTTCAAGTTCATGTTTGTGTTTGCCTGTTGCTGTATTCCAAATAGAGATGGTGTCCGGTCCGTCTCCAGCGGCGAGTAGTGTTCCATCGGGTGAAAACGCTATACTGTGAATTTCCGTTCGGACATCGTCTGTTCTCTGAAGTGTTTGCTTTAGTTCGCCTGTTTTCGCGTCCCATATACGGGTGGTGCTGTCTGAACCACCGATGGCGATTGTGCCTCCTTCCGAACTGTAGGCGATACAATTACCAGATGCACTTCCAGCGAGTTGTACTTTAGGCGGGCTTGTGTCGGTATTCCAGATATGTAAGTATCTAAAAGTAGTGTTTCTTGCGATGACGTTGATATCTGGAGGAAATCCGGAGTTATACAGCCTCGGAGTGCCGTAAGGGATAACACTGGTGAGTTGCAATGTTGTTGCGTCGTATATCCAAATGCCTGTCCCACTGCTGATACCGATCCGTGTGCCGTCTGCGGAATGCTGGACACTTCCGACTCCTCCTTTCCCGATCTGTGCTATGATGCCTTTGGGAGGTGGGAGGTTTTCTTGGGCGATGAGGATAGGTGTGCATAAGAGTGCTATCCAAAGTAGTATCAAGATTAAGAGTAATCTGTTTTTCATAGGTGCTTTCTCCTGTGTGGTATTATTATACCAGATCTAAATGATGATTCCTCAAAAGGACCATCATTTTTGAGTTATGCCGGTTCGGTTAGGAGGGAAATCCGCAGAAATACGCAGAAACACCCAAGCAAAGACCCCAAGCAAAAACACCCAAGCAAAAACACACCCAGCAAAAACACCGAACCTACCGGGCCTGGGTGTTGGGTGGTTAATGCAATATAAATTTTTAGAAATGGTATTAGTATAAGCAGGACTTACGCAAACTTAGCACGCGGCAGTCGATTTTGCTTTTTAAACCCCCTAAATCCCCCTTATCAGGGGGACTTTAAGCGGAAATGCGTAAGTCCCATTAGTATAAGATCGGGGTGTCATCAAGTTTGGTGGTGAATTGTTTGAATTGCGGATTATGCCAAATCAACCTCGAATGTGCTTAGCAGAATACGCTTTTGGTATTCTGCCTGATTCGTCGGCGCGTGCCTGCTACCGTGCAAACTTTAGGTCCCACAAATACACGATGCCACCATTTGAACTCGCCAATATCTTTCCATCCGGACTGAACACGACGCTTTGGGGACCTACCCTTCCCCAATGCCCCTCGAGTATCCTCAGATGTTTGCCGGTGTGGACATCCGACAGTATCACAAAGCCGTCATGAGATCCATGGGTCAGTATCTTTCCATCCGGACTGAACGCGATGCTATAGATAGACCGCCAATCCGCTTCTATCGTCCGAATCGGTTCACCCGACACCGCATCCCATAAAAGTATGGTGCTGCCCCGAGCAGCACTTGCAGCTATCTTTCCATCTGGACTGAACGTTACACTATAAAGTGATTTCTCCAACGTCAAGAGCGGGGCACCGGTATGTCCATCCCACGTGCGCACGGTGTCGTCATAACCTCCGCTTGCTAACAAAGAACCGTCCGAACTAAATGCGATGCTATGGGCATTCGCTTGGTGTGCCTTCATCTTATTTATAAGTAAACCTGTTTGCATATCCCATAGATAGACATAGCCCCCACCATCTACAGCTGCCAGCCTTTTGCTATCCGGGCTAAATGTAACCCTTATAAACCCAAAAGTTTCTCCAGGCAGTGCCGGAAGTGCTGCACCCGTTTTTATATCCCACAAACTTACGGTCGCGTCATAACTCCCACTCGCCAATATCCTTCCATCCGGACTGAAGACTACGTCATTAACAGACTTCGTATGCCCTTTTAGTGTCCGTAGTAATGCACACGTCTGCACATCCCAGAGGTAGACGGCATTGTTCCCAGTTGCACCTGCCAGCGTTTTACCATCGGGGCTGAACGCGATGCTACGGAAATCCTGCGTATGCGTTACCATCTTCCGAAGTTCTTCGCCGGTTTCCACGTCCCACAGCCGCACGGTGTCGTCTTTGCTACTGCTGATCAGTTTCTTTCCATCGTGGGTAAATATAACGTTTACGCCACCATAAGTATGTCCAGATAACACCCGCAGCGGTTTCCCGGTCCGCACATCCCACAACCGAATAGTATAATCATAACTCCCGCTCGCTAACATCTTTCCATCCGGACTAAATACAACGCTTTCGATACCATTCGTATGTCCGTCCATCTTTTGAAGCAATTCCGCGGTCTGCACATTCCACAGGCGAACGGTCGCGTCACTACTTCCGCTTGCGAGTGTCTTGCCATCCGGACTAAACACAACGCTATTGACGTAAGACCTGTGTCCTTCCAATGTTTGAAGTAATGTTCCTGTCTGCACATCCCACAGATGTAACATATTGTCATTGCTCCCACTTGCGAGTGTCTTACCATCCGGACTGAACACAACGCTCTTGACTGTCTTGCTATACCCTTCAAGCATCTGCAGATGGGCACCGGTTTTCACGTCCCAGAACTGAATAGTCTCGTCCGAACTTGCACTTGCGAGTGTTTTTCCATCAGGACTAAACGCTACGTCTGTGATATTGTGCCAATGTTCTTGCATCGTGTGTAGTTCAACGCCGGTGTGCGCATCCCACAAACGGACGGTGTTGTCCACACTTCCACTTGCTAACAGCGACCCGTCCGGACTGAACGCTACGCTTGTAACCCAATGCGTGTGTCCTGTTATTAGATCAAGTGGTTTGTCTGTCTCTGCGTCGTAGATCCAAATACCGATGCTACACGGCACCGCTAAACGTTTGCCACCATTGGAAATTGCGATATCTCCTTTGATCTCGCCTTTGCCGATCCGCGCCCGGATACCGTCGGGTAAGTGCTGCAAATGCCAGTCTTGTGTGTCTTGGGCGGTAGTGTTTTTGGGACTAACACATATTGTCAACGCAATTGCTAAAATCAGAGTCAGTGTTTTTTGCATGAAAGTTATCCTTTTTCAGAGAAATTGTTTTAAAATGAATTAAAGGTTCCACTTAGAAACAAGGCACAAATCTTCCCTGCTATTTAAAGACACAATTTTGTGGTAGAAAACGTGCATTTTGGGAAAAGAATTAAACTGATATTTCTCAAAAGCTTGTGGCTCATATAAAAAGTATGTGCTATTTCTTCCAAGTTATGTTAGAGTACTACTATGGATTTTCCGATAGAATCTCTCATAGATGAAGAACAAGCTCAAAACTCGTCCAAAGCACTTACTCTTGATATGCGCGAAAAGCGTTAGCATGGAGGTATGCTATGACACGTTTTTTTGAAAACTGCTGGAAAATGTGCTGTTTATCTGTTTTTTCTCTGTGTGCTATTTTCACAGTAGATACGCTTCCAGCAGAAGAGATAATTTTTGTATCGGCGGATCCCCAGAATCAAGAAATATGGATTAGCAAGGTTGATGGGCGCAATGCGCGTAAACTTTTTAATCCACCGGTGCTTGTCATGGAGATTTCCATACGAGAAGGCGACAGGTACATCCTTTGTGTTGGGGAAGGGATAGAAGATGAAACTGGCTTTGATGTATATCTTTTTGACACGCAGAAATTGAACAAGGGTCGAAAGGATTTAACATGGGGACGGTTCAGTTTTGTTTCCGATGCAGCGATTTCATTTAGCGGGGATGTCGTCTTTGCGAACACCATCTTTAATGAGTTTCCTGATGGTATCTATCTCATCCCAAAACATGAAGTACATGAACCTATCCCGAAGGCAGAAAAGTTGTTCGATGGGGAGGCACGGTATGTAGATTGGGCACCAAATGGACAAGAAGTTGTTTTTTCCAATAGTGAAGGGATTTTTCTGCTGGATATTACGACAAGGCAGGTATCACAGATACTGGAATATGGGTATCGTCCTGTTTTTTCGCCGGATGGTAAAAAGTTGGCTTTTATTGTTGATACGCCTGGAGAAAACGGCGGAAAAAGGTATAGCCAAATCGGTGTTGTTCCGCTTCATGTACCCCAAAATGTAAAGATATTTGAACGGACAGAAACGCGTTTGCCCCTTCACTATCTCACGTGGACACCCGATGGAACGTCTATCGCTTACGTACTCGTTGAGTCTACATTCGATGTACCAGGCGGCGGAGGGTGGGGCGGTATTGTTAGGGAATATTCAAATTTGGCAGTATCGGTTGAAGATGGAAGACTCCGACGTATGTTTGAGGATATTGAAGGCGGCATCCGAGTTTGGGAATGGACACGCGACTCATTTCCACTGACACCTATAGCGAAGTTTACGACGACTTGGGGTGAATTAAAACGTGAAACAGAAAACGGAGGGCATCATGAATAATATATTTCGAGCCTGTGGTTGCCTATGTTTTTTATACATAGGTCTGTTTTTTGGGTTAACGTCTCTGAGTGCCGCGCCGACAGGAGAGATTATCTTTGTTCATCCGATAAACAGAAGCGAAATTTGGATTTCTAACGTGGAAGGTACCACCGCTCGTAAACTCTTTCGCCAAACGTTTGGGGATATTGACAAAATTGAAGTGCAAGAAAATGAAGAATATGTGCTTGTTGTCGCAGACAAAGCGATTGATGTTGGCAATGATCTCCAAGTCTTTTTAGGCAGCTATGATATTTATCTTTTAGATCGGAAAAACCCAATTAGAAAGGCAAAAAACTTAACGCTTGGAAGATTTCCGCTGCTCATAGATGCGGATATTTCGAGAAACGGCGATGTCATCTTCGTAGAGCGACCGGGGCTAATGCGCATCCGAAATGAGGAACTTGCTAAACCTGAGCCCAAAATCGAACTGCTGATGGATCACGGTGCTATGGATATATTTGATGTAGTGTGGTCACCCGATGGCAAGCACATCGCTTTTTCTGCGGAACTTGGCGACTTATTTTTATTCGACGTTGCGACCCAAGACATCTTCCGCCTTGCGCAAAATGTAAATTCTCGCCCTGTTTTTTCACCGAACGGAAAACAGATTGCTTTTAGTACCGTTGTTGAGCGAAAGGGAGAATGGTGGACAATAGCTATAGCCGTTGCACCGGTGCAACCCGATGCAGACGTGAAAATAATACACATTAAAAAGGATTATAGCTATGGTGTTCATGCTTGGTCTCCTGATGGAAAGTTCATTGCCTACGGTTCTTATATAGACTCAAGCCGCATCAAAAACATTGAACTATTCCGTTCACGTGGTAATTTCGTTATTCCGGCGACGGGGGGTGAACCGGAGCCCATTTTAATAACGATGAAGGACACTGTGCTTTCACTGGATTGGGACGATAAAGCCTACGCTGTTGAACCTGCTAACGCGCTTGTGACAACCTGGAGCGCATTGAAAAGACGAAAAACAGCATCTTCTATGTGGCGGTGAAATCCCCACCGTCACGGAAGGAAAATATGACACAAAATCTAATATTTTGCTATAATGCTAACAGTAATACCACATCCAATTCTCATAGGCAAAGGACAATTATTCATGAAGTTTAGACGCGAAGATATTTTAGCACAATTACGTGACAATATTGATGCGGGTAAACCCATTATCGGGGCGGGTGCTGGCACGGGTATCTCTGCCAAATGTGAGGCGGCTGGCGGCATTGATTTGATTATTATCTATAACTCCGGCAGATTCAGGATGGCGGGGAGGGGTTCACTCGCGGGTATGATGCCCTACGGCGACGCGAACCAAATCGTCGTTGAGATGGCGAGCGAGGTGCTACCCGTCGTTCCAGATACACCTGTTCTTGCAGGGGTCTGCGGTACGGATCCCTTTCGGTTGATGGATGTCTTTTTAAAACAGATAGATGAAATCGGGTTTTCCGGTGTACAGAACTTCCCGACAGTAGGGCTGATTGACGGCACATTCCGCCAACTGCTTGAGGAGACCGATATGGGATACGGCCCCGAAGTAGAGATGATTCGGACAGCACATCAGATGGGGATGCTTACCACACCCTATGCATTCGACGAAACTGAAGCGGAGCAAATGGCAGATGCAGGTGCGGATATCCTCGTTGCGCACATGGGATTGACGACGAAAGGCTCTATCGGCGCAAAAACTGCCTTCACACTTGAGGATGCCGCCAAACGGGTGCAAGCCATCCACGATGCTGCAAAAGGGGTCAACCCAGAGATTCTTGTGATCTGTCACGGCGGTCCGATCGCTGAACCGGAAGATGCAACATACGTTCTGGAAAATACCGAAGGCGTTGTCGGATTCTACGGTGCATCGAGTGCTGAACGTCTCCCGACAGAACGCGCGATTACGGCACAGATAGAGGCTTTCAAGAAGATTCGTTTATAGCAGTTTACTCCTCCAGATAGTTTTCGTTAATATAGCGCGTAATTATCTCAATCTCTTCTTCTTCGAGATAAAGCCCTGTTTCTATCATCCGGGCAATGACCTCGGTTGTCTCTTCTTTAGAGCGCGGTGGGTAGTCTTCAACGTCCGTGAAAGGATGACATTGCGAGCATTTGTCCTCAAAGAGTGCTTTCGCTTCTGCTTCATTGTAAGCAACTGCTGGTGTCCCCGTCGCAGCTTCCGCTTCCATAGCGACGGTTACGATTTGCGCAGCCTCCCGTGCTTCATCTACACGCATCCGTTCTTGCCGTTGTTCCCGAACTGAAACTTGAATGTCTGGCGTAATCGCGATAAGATATGCCGAGACTGTCCACTCTTCTTCCTGATGAATCGGTTCACCGATCATCGGTTTTATTGCCATACGGTTGACGAGCCGGACCCAGTCGGACGGGGTACGTGGTTTCACGAGAATCGTCCGTAAGTCGTGGCAGACAACGCATTTGCGTTGCAAGACATGCTGCCCTTCCCGTAGTTTTCGTTTTGATGCCAACTGGTCGAGCGGTGCTTCTGCTGGCAATCCGGCATTTTCAAGCAGCTGGCGGGTTCGCGCGATGCCCTCATCGCTGAATGCTCCAGTCTGTGTGCGCAGTGCGGCTTCACGGAATGTGAACGGCACCGACAACCCAATCAATAGGTATGTGCAGATAAGCAGGCATGTACCGATATACGGCATCGCTTCCTCAAAATGCCGGAAAAACCGGAGGATGGCAATCTTGATGAGAATGAGTACACCGATCGTGATACCGAGCATCAGGTGTGCGACAGTCCGTGCCGGGAGTTCGACTTGATAGTTCCATAAGCGCGGCACCATGTACCACATCATAAAGACATAGAGGATCGCATACGCATAGCCGATCAACCTATGAAGCAGTATCAAGGCGGGTGGTGCTTCACTCGTATGCGTCTCTTTGTCAAATGGGTAGCCCCATAACTTAAACATTAGGAAAACAGAGGCATTCGCGAGGCCTAAGAAGATTAAGCCAAGAATTGCACTCGTTGAAGTAGACATATTTTAATTTTCCTTGCGGTTAAATCAAGCGGGTTTGTATTTTAGAGTCGGTTTCTTAAATCCGCGCTCCATTTCATTCCGCGCTGCGTTTTTTATACTAATTGAGAGAAAAACATGGGGTTTAGAAGGTTTCGCTCCTACGATCCTACGTTTCTAATACGGGACGATTTAATCGAGAGTGATACGGAGGCTCCATGACAGCGCGCTGGCGTTCATTTGCCCATTCTGGTATTTCATAAGCAGGAACATACGCCATGTTGCCTGCGGTGTAGCGCGTCAGAATTGAACGGCGCGGATGGTCAGCAGTCCACGGCAGTGTGCCGTGCGTCACCGCCTCCGTGAAGATGATAACATCACCAGCCTCACAAACGAGCTGCCGGATGTGCTCCTGATGTTCCTGATAAAGCCGCATCTCTTGTGGGCACGGGTAGTTGCTCTTGTGGCTCCCCGGAATGACAATTAACCCGCCTACTCCTGGCGGAACATCCGTCAACTGGAACGTGACAACAGTCAAACCGTTGTGCATGCGTCCATCACGGAAGATGTAGTACTGATTTGGATCAAAGCCTGGACCAGACGATCCGTGAAAGATAAAGCCTTCTGCGCCTTTGTCCATTGAAAGCAGGAACATCTGATGATCCATTCGGAAGCCTTTTCCGAGTATCTCGTTGAGATATGGAATCAGCGTCGGATGTGCGAGCATGTGTCGGAACGGGTCGCACCACGGTTCTTCCCAGCCGAGCATACCGCCGAGTTCGCCTCTACCCTGTTCGCCTTTCAGTTCAGGAGAACCCCCATCAAGTGCTTGATCGCGAGGACGGAGGCGTGCTTGGTCACTATGTTTATCAATCGCTTCGTTGGCGAGTGCTACCTCTTCAGGTGTTAGCACATTCTTGATGACAAGGTAACCGTTCAGATCGAATAAATATTTTTCGTCAGCATTCATTTTTTAACTTTCCTTACGGTTAAAGACCGTGAGATTGGGTTTGGTGCAGTCAGTTATTTTCTATCAAAACCTATAAAAACCTAATAAAATCTACTGTGCCCTCACCAGAAACCTACGCGTAAGGGGAGCGCAGTCCAGGATCCCATAAATTAAAAACCGTCCTTCGTTTCCAAGGTGGGACGATTTAATCGCGAATGATAAGGTGGTTCCATGACAGCACGCTGGCGCTCATTCGCCCATTCCGGTATTTCATAGGCAGGGACATACGCCATGTTGCCTGCGGTATAACGGGTTAGAATGGAGCGTCTCGGATGGTCGGCTGTCCATGGAAGCGTTCCGTGCGTCACCGCCTCCGTGAAGATTGCCACATCCCCAGCGTTGCAGACGACCTGTCGGATATGCTCTTGGTGTTCTTGGTAGAGCCGCATCTTCTGCGGGCACGGGTAGTTGCTCTTATGGCTTCCGGGTATAACGATTAATCCACCGACTCCGGGTGGCACATCCGTCAATTGGAAGGTGACGACAGTCAAGCCGTTGTGCATGCGTCCGTCACGAAAAATATAGTATTGGTTCGGATCGAAGCCAGGACCGGAGGAGCCGTGGAACGTATGCCCCTCTGCACCCTTGTCCATTGAAAGCAGGAACATCTGATGATCCATTCGGAAGCCTTTTCCGAGTATCTCGTTGAGATATGGAACAAGTGTCGGATGTGCGAGCATGTGCCGAAATGGGTTACACCACGGTTCCTCCCAGTGGAGCATACCACCGAGTTCACCTCTTCCGTGTTCACCTTTCAGGTCTGGTGAACCCCCGTCGAGTGCCTGATCGCGTGGACGGACACGTCCCTGATCGCTATGTGTGTCAATTGCTTCGTTCGCAAGTGCGACTTCCTCAGGTGTTAGCACGTTCTTGATAACAAGGTAACCGTTGAGATCAAATAGATATTTCTCATCAGCGTTCATCTTTGATTCCTCCGCCTCTTTATTAGCTATCGGCCTTCAAAGGTCAGTGGTGAAAAAGCGTATCTCACTTCACCTAAGACCTCTTGCCTGATAGCCGACTGCTGGTGGCTGACTGCTGTTATACCGCGTAAGCGACAGAACCGTCTTCACGCAGAAGTGTCGTACCGGTATTCATCGGTTGATAGGGATTTTGCTCAATTAAACTGTCGTCAAGTTCAATGCCCAAGCCCGGAGCTTCAGGAATCGGAATATATCCGCCTTCCCGCTGATAAGCGACTTTATAGACAGCGAAGGCTTCGGATTCATCTCCCTTCGTATATTCCTGTGTAATGAAGTTCGGTATACTCGTATCTAAGTGCAGCGATGCAGCTGTAATGAGGGGTCCAAGGAAGTTGTGTGTGACAACCGCGCTGTGATACGCCTCAGCAAGTGCTGCGATTTTCTTGCAGTGCGTTATCCCGCCTGCCAAACCGACATCCGGACGCACGTATTGCGGGCCGCCTGCCTCCAGAATCTCACGGAACTCCCAGATGCTTACATTGCGTTCGCCGATAGCGAGCGGGGTTGTCATCCGTTTTGCTAATTCCCCTTGTGTTGTGATGGTATCTATCTGAATCGGGTCTTCGATAAAATAGAGGTTAAACGGTGCCAAGGCGGCTTCCAACACGATGCTGTTCATTGGTGTTAGTTTCCGATGCACTTCGACAATCAGATCGAGATCGGGGCCACCGCCTTCTCGCGCCGCTGCGACAAGGTCACGAGCAGTCTTAACAAGCCGATCCACCGCCATATCTTGGAAGTTCCCGACTAACGGATCAAACTTGAGTGCCGTGAAGCCTTCTTCAACAGCGGCTTTTGCTGCTTCATACATTGTTTCTGGGGTGCCACCGCCGCCAAGAAGGTGCAATCGGATTTTATCCCGGCAGTTTCCACCTAACAGTTCCCAAATTGGGACACCGAAATGCTTGCCTTTGATGTCCCACAACGCAATGTCTACTGCACTGATCGCACCGCTCAGCGCAGTCCCGCGGAAGGGACCCATACGGTAAAGATGTTGCCAGTGATGCTCAATCCGCAACGGGTTCTGTCCGATGAGGTATTTCTTAAAGGTGTTGATAATGCTATCAACGGCTTCTGGATAGCCCCAGCATGCGGTCTGTCCCACACCGCTGATACCCGTATCTGTGTGAATCCGAATCACATAGCCGTTCCGGATAAAAAACGACTCAATTGTATCAATCTTCATATAACGCTCCTGTGAGAAAGATTTGTCTTGCTATGTTGTATTGTATCACACGCACGCGAATTTAACAACATAGAACTGAAAATGCCGACAGAAAAGATTGCGTTTTTGAAGTACCTATGATATGATATGATTAACTTAAGTTTTTCAACTCAAAAAAATCTGGCTAACTTGGGGGGAAAACCGTGGAAAAAATAAAGACAGTCGAGATTCATGACAAGGTCTTTGAGGAGACTTATACTGCTCACATCCAAAAAAACGGTACGAGCTGGCTTGGATGGTTTCCAGAGGTTCCAGAAGTCAAGTGCGAAGAGCCTACAGAAGAAGTGCTGCTGAAAACCCTCGAAAAAGCACTTCATGAGGCACTCGTCGCCGAAGAGGAGGCATGGGAAAAGCAGTTTGAAGAAGATGTGAAAGCCGGAAAACTGGATCATCTGCGCAAGGAAGCACTTGAGGATGTCAAGGCAGGGAGATTCAAGTATCTATAGATCAAGTCCTGAACTCCCAAAATACGTCCACAAAACGACACGTCGTTTTTGGGAGTGTTATCAAAGACTGCCGTCGGTCATTCAAAAACTTGCAGACAAGCAATTTGAGCGGCTTAAAGAAGATCCAACCCATCCTTCCCTCAGATTAGAGAAGCTTGAAGGCTATGATTATTGGTCCGTGAGAGTTACCAGAGGTTATCGAGCAGTAGCATCCAAAGACGAGGAAGGCTTTGTCTGGTTTTTCATTGGAAAACATGATGTCGCTTACGAGAATCTAAAAAGATAAGCAAGCCGTCGGAAACCTCCCTAAGTTGACAGTTTTTCTATTCTTATTACTTGTCCCATTCTGTCCAAAAGTGTCTTATTGGGAGTTCCCATAAGTTCCATTCATTTTCATCATTTCCAAATCAAACAGTTGACACAAATTTGTGGGCGTGTTAGTATAATGGCACGTTTCGGGAATCTGTGAGTTGCACGCTTCAAGGAGGAGGCACATCATGGCGATGTATCGGACGGGGATTGTTGGTGGAAGGCGAGGTGTACACCACGCTCGACGTTATGAAGGCATCGAAAATATGAAGGTAATTGCCATCTGCGAGATTGACGAGGAACGTCTAAAAGCAGCGGTGGAAGAACTGAACATCCCGGGGTACACAGACTATGTGGAGATGTTAGAAAAGGAAAAACCCGATATCGTCCATGCTGTCACAGAACCGACAGTGCCGCGACATATCTGGGTAGAACCTGCCGCTGAAGCAGGTGTTAAAGCGTTGGTAATAGAAAAACCACTTGCCCTCAGACCCAGCGAAGCAGAGGCACTCGCCGCCGCACACGAAAAGACAGGACTTAAAATTATTGTCAATCATCAACGCCGGTATCTGCCGTTTGCTGAGAAGCTGCTGGAGTTCTTTGCCGATGATAGTCTCGGCGATATACACTTCATTCGTGCCTGCACCGAAGGCGACATTACCGATATGGATACCCACTTGATGGATGTCGTGCTTTTCGCTCTTAAAGACATTCCGATTACACACGTGTGGGGTGCCGTTCAGGGGGCGGAAATCTATGACGTTCCACATCGGCAATGTCCTGAAGACTTGATGGCGATTTATACGTTCGAGAACGGAGCGCGCGTCTTTTTTGAGTCCGCACGGACGGCATTTGGAACCATTGATTTCCCCGGCAGCAATCCGCGGTGCAACCTCGATTTTTGGGGAACCAAAGGCAGGATGTGGTGGCGAGAAAATGGGTCATGGGGCTACCAGTTTGATGGTATGGCAGAGCACTTCGTTGAACCGACTCACTTCGGAGAAGATGATAAATTCGGACAGCGCGACTTTACGCAAGCGATTGCGACATGGCTGGATGACGAAAATCAACCGCATCGGAACAGATTGGAATACGCGCTACTCGGTTTTGATCTGATTATGGCGGCGTATCGCTCCGCGCTCATCGGTGAACGGATTGCGTGGCCCCCGAAGCTCAGCGATGAGGAGTGGGTGGAACTCAAAAACAGGGTAACTGGCGGTTAAAGAAATAATTGATGTTATAGGAGGTAATAGGCATGCTCAGCCAAGCACAGGTTGACACCTTTCGTGAAAAAGGTTTTCTCCTCGGAAACCGTGTTTTAAGTGATGGACAGGTTGAGGAGTTGCGTTCGGAATTGGCACGCGTCATTGATAATTATGAGAAACCTGAAGTTCCACAGCCGGTACGTATTGCCAACCTCGGTGGTAAAGAAGAAAGTCCGGTCTGGCAGATCGTTAATATTTGGGAAGCGAGTTCAGCCTATCACCGACTGGTTCACAATCCGATTATTGTAGAGGAAATTGGACAACTCATGTCGGCGACAGAATTGCGGGTCTGGCACGATCAGATCCAATACAAACCGCCAAAAGTCGGTGGGGTCAATCGTTGGCATCAGGATTCGCCGTTGTGGGGGATTCTCATGCCGAAAACGAGTCAGGTCAGTGCCTGGGTTGCGTTAGATGATGTTGATGAGAGCAACGGGTGTATGCGCATGGTGTGTGGCTCCTATCATTGGGGCAGCCAGATGCCGTTTCTGCGTGAGATCCCGGACATCCATACAATGCCGGATCACTTTGAAGGTAACGCGTTAGAGGTGGAACTCTGCCCTGTGCCGAAGGGACATGTCCATTATCATCACGCCTTGACGTGGCACGGGTCGCATGACAATACCAGTGAAGGTCCGCGTCGCGCGATTGCCGTGCATTATATGACGGGTGAAACTATCTATGATGAAAGTGGAAATCACATCATGAAACGTTTTGTCACCGTCAACGGTGGTAATAAGTTGGCAGGGCACCATTTTCCGCTTGTGATGGATGCAGGGAAGCCGACAAAAGCAAATATATAAGTTTTTTCTGTAGGAGGCAAATAGGTATGCTCAACCGAGAGCAGGTTGACACATTTCGCAAAAAAGGCTTTCTCCTCGGAAGCCGTGTTTTAAGTGATGAACAGGTTGACGAATTGCGGTCAGAATTGGCGCGCGTTATTGATGATTACGAAAAAACCGATATCCCACAGCCGGTGCACATCGCCAATCTCGGCGGTAGAGAGGAGAGTCCAGTCTGGCAGGTCGTTAATATTTGGGAAGCAAGTTCTGCCTACCACCGCCTCGTTTACAACCCGATTATTGTGGAGGAGATTGGGCAACTGATGTCAGCGACCGAACTACGTGTGTGGCACGACCAGATCCAGTACAAACCGCCACAAGTCGGCGGTGTCAACATGTGGCATCAGGATTCGCCCTATTGGCCAATCCTCACCCCAAAAACGAGTCAAGTCAGTGGTTGGGTCGCGTTGGATGATGTAGATGAGAGTAATGGATGTATGCGTATGGTCCCGGGTTCTCATCATTGGGGTAATCAGATACCGTTTCTGCATTCCGTCAAGGACATTCATTCTATGCCAGACCGCTTTGAAGATAACGCGTTAGAGGTAGAGTTCTGTCCTGTGCCGAAAGGCTATGTGCATTATCATCATTCCTTGACGTGGCACGGATCACATGACAATACGAGTGAAGGTCCGCGCCGTGCGATTGCGGTGCATTACATGACCGGCGAGACCTTGTATGATGAAAGCGGCAATCACGTCATGAAGCCTTTTGTTACGGTTAATGATGGTGATAAATTGGAAGGCGATAGTTTTCCACTCGTGATGGATGCCGGGAAACCAATGAACCCTAATGTATAATTTTTTTTTAGATGAACAAACGAAAAACATAGTCCGTAATGTAATGGCATTTTATGTTACTTTGCAGTTTGATAAGGTGATGTTGATGATTGAAAACGTTGCGCCATAGCTCCGCTTTCCATTTCATTACAAGCTGCGTTTGTGTTCTTCAACAACCGTAGTCCGTAATGTAATGGGAGGACGGTTCTACGGAGTAGCACCTTCAAACTCAAACTTGACTGACCGAACCGCAAGGAAATATAAAAAACCGAACCGCAAGGAAAGTTAAAAAAATGAAAGTTGTTGATGCAGTAGCGAAAGTCCTTAAAGCAGAAGGGGTAGAGTATCTGTTTGCCTATCCGGTAAACCATATAATCGAGGCGGCAGCGAAGTTGGACATCCGTCCGATTATTGTCAGACAGGAGCGGATTGGACTTCACATGGCGGATGCGATGAGCCGAATGACTTCTGGAGAGAAGATTGGTGTCTTCTGTATGCAGAGCGGCCCCGGTTCCGAAAACGCCTTTGGAGGGGTCGCGCAAGCTTACGGGGATTCCGCACCGATTGTGGTCCTGCCGGGTGGCTATTCCCGAAGTTTAACACAAATCCAACCGAACTTCAATTCTGCGCTGAATTATCGACACGTAACAAAGTCGTGTGAGCAAGTCACGTTGCCTGAAGCCGTCCCGGAAGCGATGCGGCGCGCCTTTACCCAAGTCAGGAATGGGAGACCGCGTCCCGCGCTTGTGGAGTTCCCGTCGGATCTATTTAATGAGGAGATTTCAGATTCCTTTGATCCGACCCCTGTTCCTACAGTCCGCTACGGACCCGACAGCGCGTCGATCGAATCCGCTGCAGCGGCTTTACTTGATGCCGAGTGTCCCGTCATCTACGCGGGGCAAGGGGTCCATTATGCACAGGCGTGGGATTCTTTGAAAGAATTAGCAGAACTGCTTGCTGCACCTGTAACAACGAGTTTGGCAGGAAAGAGTGCATTTCCCGAAGATCATCCGTTGGCACTCGGTTCTGGTGGACGTGCCATCCCAAAACCGGTGCATCACTACCTCCAAAAAGCCGACCTAATTTTCGGGATCGGATGTAGTTTCACTCGAACCGGCTTCGGTGTCAGGATTCCTGAAGGGAAACGGGTTATTCACGCGACGTTAGATCCAGCGGACATCAACAAGGACGTTCCTGTTGAAAGTGCCCTTGTTGGCGATGCCGGTTTGATTTTAGATGGATTGGTGGAAGCAGTCCGCGACCGTTCCGATGGTGCATCCGAGGCGGGCACGGCAGCCGTCACCGGAGAAATTAGTGCCGTTAAATCGGAGTGGCTCGAAGAATGGAAACCGAAACTCACTTCTGACGAGGTACCGATGACACCCTACCGCGTCATCTGGGATCTGCTGCGGACTGTTGATGTCAAAAACACGATTATCACCCACGATGCGGGAAGTCCACGCGACCAAATGTCCCCTTTCTGGCAGTCTATTGCGCCGCTGACCTATATCGGTTGGGGCAAAACAACGCAGCTCGGCTACGGTCTTGGACTCGCTATGGGGGCGAAGCTCGCAAGACCCGATCATCTCTGTGTTAACGTCTGGGGGGATGCCGCTATCGGTTTTACTGGCATGGATTTTGAGACGGCTGTGCGGGAAAGGATCCCGATCCTCTCCGTTCTTTTCAACAACTTCTCTATGGCGATTGAGATTCCGATTATGCCTGTATCTACCGAAAAATTCCGTAGTACAGATATCTCTGGGCACTATGCTGACATGGCGAAGGCGTTCGGTGGCTACGGCGAACGCGTTGAAACACCGGATCAGATTATTCCAGCGATCCAGCGCGGCATCCAGAAAACACAGGAAGGCGTTCCTGCCCTCCTTGAGTTTATCACGGCAAAGGAAATTCAGATTTCGAGTTTCTAAGTAGTTGTCAGTTATCAGTTGTCAGTAGTCAGTTAAGAGGGTTTATGGAACTTCAAGTGCCTTTTGTTACTGACCGCTGAAAGATTTGCGTGGCAAATCGTACCGATAACTTTAACCATCAACTCGTCTACGGATACTTTTGCTAAGGCACGAGTTGATGGTTAAAACTATAAAAAAGGAGTTCACTGTTATGAAACCGATTGTTATAGTTTTTTCCGTCATTGTTCTGTGCTTCGGTGTTAGTGCATGGGCAATAAATGATGACGAGGCACTCATGTTGTACTTCACCTTCGATGAAAATGAGGGTGGCAAAGTTACAGATGTGAGTGGAAATAACATTGAAGGCACCTTTGAAGGTGCAGTCTGGTCGAAAGATGGCAAGTTTGGTGGTGCTGTCCGCCTTGAAGATACTGAAAAGTTTGTAGAGGTTGACGCTGTCCCTGAACTTGATATCACCGATGAACTTACGATTCAAGCCTGGTTTTTCCCTGAAGAGTCTCAACCCGATTCTAACCTGATGGGACGCAGGAGCAGCGCAAACGTCGGAGGTTATTGTCTCCAATGGAGCGCGCAGTTTACGGGTGCCCCACAAATTGAGACGTGGATTAACATCGGCGGGTGGAAAGGTTCTCGAAATAAACAGACCATTAAGCCCGATTTGGAGGAGTGGCACCATGTCTCCTCTACCTACGATGGCAAAATGATCCGCCAATATATTGATGGCGAATTGGATGTTGAATTTGAACCACCTGCTGGTAAGATTAACAGCATTGATGTTGTCTTCCGTATTGGTAAGGCGCAAACGGGACTAAAAGGTATGGTCGGCTTAGTTGATGAGGTGGCGATCTACAACCGTGCCCTCACCGTTGAGGAGATTAACCAAGATATGGAGAATGGCGTTTTCTTTGCTGTGTCTCCTAAGGACAAACTTGCCACAACATGGGGTAAGTTAAAAATGTAAAGTAGATATATATTCTCTGTCATGGCGGCAGTGCCAGAATGCCTGCCTGTTTCTAGGTTTTTTACCGAAGGGCGGGTTTTGTACCCGTCCTTCTGTGCATTCTATGAGGAGGAATCACAGGTCAACTACCCAAGTCTAAAGACTTGGGCTTGTGCGAAGCGTATACCCAACGTCCACTCCACAAGTTAAACGGTTTTCTACAGTAAAATATCGCGGTATCTGGGCGTGGTAGCACACACAACGTTTCGGATACTCCCCTCGTCTGATTCACTTTGGATATCGCGATCTGGAAGGGGCAACACACAACCCGTAAGGGAGACTACAAACGATGTTTGTTCCAGTTAAGAGCAAGTCGGGCAAGAAACTCATGCCGACACACCCCAACAAAGCAGGGATGCTTATCAAAAAAGGCTTAGCGACACCTTATTGGTCTAACGGTATCTTCTGTATTCGGCTTAACTATGCGACTGAAGACGAATACACGCAAGATATAGTTGTCGGTGTAGACCCCGGCAGTCAGAAGGAAGGTCTCACCGTCAAATCCGAATCTCGGACGTATTTGAATATCCAAGCGGACGCTCATAGCGGTGTCGACAAGAAAGTTGCCAAGCGTCGTGAACTGCGTCGGAGTAGACGTTCGCGTAAGTGTCCGAATCGCAGGAACAGAAAGAACCGGAATGCCGGGAAGGAAAAGATCCCTGCGGGTACACGTGCGAGGTGGGATTGGAAACTTCGGATACTCGATTGGCTATCAAAGTTGTATCCGGTCACGCATGTGTGTGTAGAAGACATTAGAGCACGGACCATAGAACGTGCGAGGAAATGGAATCAATCGTTTAGTCCATTGGAAGTCGGTAAGCAGTGGTTCTATACCGAAGTCGAAAAGCGGTGGCAGTTGCTGACACTACAAGGGTGGGAAACCAAAGAGATACGCGATCGGTTAGGACTCAAGAAGGAGTCTAACAAACTCTCAGAAACCTTCAGCGCACATTGCGTAGATTCTTGGTGTCTGGCACATCACACCCTAGGGGGTGTTTCTACGCCTGAGAATACCGATATATTCTGTATAGCCCCGATACCCATCAAACGCAGGTGTCTACATAGAGAACAAGAGGCAAAAGGCAGGCAGCGAGATAGATATGGAGGCGCTGTGTTAGGAAACGGTCTGGTCAAAAACACTTTGATAAAGCACGCCAAATATGGTCTGACACGCCTTGCGGGTGTGAATGCCAAAGGTTTATTTTCTATCTATACGCTTGAAGGGAAACGCCTGACAACAGGTGCGAAACGAAACGATTTTAAGGTGCTAACACGCCTTAACTTTAACTATAGGAGCGGGCATTCCTCCCAAACCTGAAGGATTGGGTTTCCTGCCCGAAGATTAGATGAGAATTCGTATGCTTGTGATATTATGCGTTTTTTTAGGTTTATCACTTTGCTTCGCCGGTTATGCTGCAGGTGGAAAAGGAAACGTGAAACAACTCGGTAAGCAACTGTATGTTTGGCATTTCGACGAGGGCAAAGGGGATAAGACTGAAGATGCAACTGCTGGCTTAGTCGGTGAATTTAACGGCAATGTGAAGTGGGCTGAAGGCATTTCAGGAAATGCCGTGGAAATGGCTGGCGAGGTTGGTAAAGCCGATTTTATAGAGGTGGCACATTCCGATGAAGTGGATATGGATGAAGCGATCACGATGATGGCGTGGATTTATCCTGACAAATTGCCAGCGGGTGGACAGGAGAACAAATTCACGATTTTCTTCAAGAATACCTACTATCTGCAAGTGGAGCCGGGAGATGGGAAGCTTGCTTACTACTTCTACGACACTAATAATCCGGGTTATCATATTTCTGACGGTAAGGTGAAGGCGCAAGAGTGGAGCCATGTTGCCCTTGTGTGGGACGGGAAGGAAGCCCGTTTCTACATCAACGGAGAAACGGATGGCAAAGTCATCGCCCAGAAGGGACCTGGACGGAGTATGCCGAACAGATCGCTAAAATTCGGTGGTGAAAATGGTGGGTGTTGTCCGCGTTTCTTTCAGGGACGTATTGATGAGTTGATGTTAGCCAACTACCCACTGACTGAAGCAGAACTCCAAAAGATTGTTAAGGATACGCTTGATGTTTCAGCCCGCGGCAAACTGGCGACGATGTGGGGCAATTTGAAGAGATAGTGGTAGTGCCCGTCTATCCACTTCCTTTTTTAATCGAAATGGGCGAGCTCTCATTCTCGCCCATTTTTCGTTGCATATAAGCAGGTATAGACGTATAATTGGTTTAAAACTGTCGCCGGTAGGGGTGAAGATGATGCAGAAAACCAAAGATGGACAGCAATCACCGAATATTCATATCGCAGTGGAGAATTTTGGACCTATAGAGAAGGCAAGCATAGATCTCCGTCCACTGACTGTGTTTGTCGGTGAAAGCAACACCGGTAAGACGTATCTTTCTGCGCTTGTTTACGCATTGTATCGAACCTTTGAAGGGTTTTCTCGGGTTCCTTGGCTACATGACGTTATTTTGCTTTTAAGGGAAATAGATACCGAAACTTTAGAGGCATTAGAAAAACTAAACACTTATGGGCAGTCATTCAGGTTTTCAGACTTACCACAATGGTTACAGGCAGATATATTACGTGATTTTAGCAACCCTGAACCATTCGGAGACGAACTCAAAAGATGTTTCAATCTCGACTCTATTGCAGAGTTAATTCAATTTACTGATAGCAAAGATAACGAACTAAACATTTCGCTAAAAGTTAGTGAGGAAAATCAGTCTCTTTGGAACTTTGAAATGAAAGGTTCTGGGGCAGACATCAGTGTAGCTGGAAGTGTCAACGAGGATATAATTCTCCGCGCTGAGGATGCGATATCAGAAAAAGAACTTAACCTTGAAGATCTTGCGACACTTTTTAACGGAAATAGGGTGCCGGATTTCTATTACCTTCCTGCGCCTCGGGGCGGTATCATGGAAACTCATGGTGTAATTCTTAGTTCTCTCGTGGAGAGTGCCACCCGCGTCGGATTGGAGCGTTCCTCTGGAAATGCTACGATTTCTGGGATGATAGCGGATTTTCTGAAGCAAATCATAAATTATGATGAACGTCACCTATCTTCAGATGAAATGAATGGAATTGCCAAAGTTCTTGAAGATGAAGTGCTACGTGGCGAGATAGAGGTTAGGCGACCCGCTGCTGGGTATCCAGAATTTCGCTATCGCCCACAAAAATCGGAACAAGCATTGCGTATGAGCCAATCGTCATCAATGGTATCGGAACTCGCGCCCCTCGTGTTGTTTCTCCGCGGTATCGTTCAACTGGGTGATACGCTCATCATTGAAGAGCCCGAAGCCCATCTGCATCCGGCTGCCCAAACCAAGATTGCTTTGATCCTTGCTCGTTTGGTACGAGTTGGGGTCCGCGTAATTATAACGACGCATAGTGATTGGCTTCTTGAGCAAATAGGCAATTTAGTTCGCGAAGGCGAAGTGATGAAACTGGGAAAAAATAAGGCAGAGCCGACGACTTGGTTGACAAAAGAAGAGGTTGGCGCGTGGTGGTTCCACACAGACGAACCGGTAAAGGAAATTCCGTTTGACACTATTGAAGGCATAGAACCGAAAGACTACTACGACGTTGCTGAGGAACTCCATAATGACGCTGTTGAATTCCAACAACATCTCCTGAATGAGGAAGAATTTAGTGATGATGAGTGAAGTTCTCAGCGAGATCCGAGAACGAGTTGGCGAAGAAAACCTTATTAACTCGTGTGGTGATCGTAGGTGTCGTGTAGACATGACTGATATTCCACGCGAGCGAGTTGTGATAAACGTAGATATGGCGTTCCCTGAAAATCGGATCACAGGCAAGCGATGCGATCAGATTCTAATTTACGGAAATAGCACCAAGGGCAGGTTAGTTGTGGGTTTAATTGAACTGAAGAGCGGGACCTTTAAAGCAACAGATGTGTTTGAGCAACTACAAGGGACTGTAGATGTGTTCTCTGACTTAATACCGCAGACTCTGGAAACTACCTTGATTCCTGTCCTTTTCCATGGTAGAGGGATTTCTAAACTGCAACATAGAGACATCAATAGAACTCCAGTGCGTTTTCGGAATCAAAGATTTCCTATTCGGTTAAGGAGATGTGGTGTGCCGAGGAATTTAGCGAGTGTATTGTCTCAATCCGATAACCTCTGAGGACGACCGGCAGAGTTTCTATTATGGGAGTTCAGACACAATTCTTTTGAGTGCCCTCTCTTTCTGCGCAAGGGTTTTAAGGTCGGGGTTGAGACGGACCGCCTGAGTGAGCGAGTCTATCGCTTTCTGAGATTTGTCCTCTAATGCATAAGCACACGCAAGGTTGTAGTGGAGTAAGGCAGTCTTTGGAAATGTTTGCAAGGCGCGTAGGCATGCCTCGCGCGCTTCTGCAGCTAAGTTTTGCACAAGATAGGCGGTTGTCAGACTGATATAACCTTTCGCGGAATCCGGTGCTATCTCAATCACTTTTTTAAAGTTCTCAATGGCGGAGGCGTATTCCCCAACATCCAGATACACTTGCCCAAGGTTGTTGTAAGCTGAAGGTGCTTTCGTGACGAAAATTGTGCGGGTCTTATTTTTAATCGCCTTCTGATATGCTTCAATCGCTTGTTTAGCTTCACCTTTGTGCATCAGGAAAGTTGCCTTCCGATAGTGGTCGTTGAACTGGGCTTGGTGATGCCAGACCCAGATAAACAGCAGGGTTACTGCAAGGCAAAACGTCATACAGACGATTCTAAAGGCTTTGTTAGTAGGTGTCTGTTCAGCGTTTTGTTCTTCTGTAGACTCGTGCTCTGAAACTTGATTCTCGTTGGAAGTCATAACTTTTTTTAAACTCACGGTGGTAAATCTTCACTTTCACTAAAGGAACATACAAAATATGAAGACTTATGGATTTGGTATTATTGGGTGCGGAATGATCTCCGATTTCCACTCCGCCGCAATTTCTGAATTAGAACACGGTCAACTGGTCGCAGTCAGTTCACGAAACGCTGAGAACGCCAAACGACTCACTGATCGATACGACGTTGACAGCTACACCGATTATATGGATATGCTCAAACGGGACGACCTTGATATTGTGTGCGTCTGTACGCCGAGCGGTGCGCACCTGGAACCCGCTGTCGCCGCTGCAGAAGCCGGTAAACACGTTATTGTTGAAAAACCTTTAGAGATTACTCTACAACGGTGCGATCAGATTATTGAAGCGTGCGATGCAGCCGGTGTCCGACTATGCGCTATCTTCAATTCCCGTTTTACTGAAAGTACGCAACTTGTTAAATCCACAATTGAGAGCGGTCGGTTCGGTAAGTTGACCTTAGGCGATGCCTACATCAAATGGTACCGTTCCCAAGAGTATTACGACAGTGGCGGTTGGCGCGGCACGTGGGACCTTGATGGCGGTGGTGCGCTCATGAACCAGTCTATCCACGCCATTGATCTACTCCAGTATTTTATGGGTCCCGTCAAAGCCGTCCAAGCGTTTACCGATACCTTAGCGCACGAGCGGATAGAGGTTGAAGATGCTGCTGTCGCCGCGCTCCGATTTGAAAACGGTGCGCTCGGTGTCATTGAAGGCACAACCGCTGCTTACCCCGGTATGCTTAAGAAAACTGAAATCTCTGGCACACACGGTACTGTCGTCTTGGCTGAAGAGGACATCGTGACGTGGGAATTCGACCCGGAACTTCCTGAAGATGCCGAGATCCGAGAGAAATTCGCCCAAAAAACAGATACTGGCGGTGGCGCGTCTGACCCGCGTGCGATTAACCATGCCAATCACCGGCGGCAGATGGAAAACCTGATTAACGGACTTGAAAGCGATGCCTCACATCTCGTTGATGGTCGTGAGGGACGCAAAGCCGTTGAGATTATCTTGGCTATCTATCAATCCAGTCGTGAAGGACGTCCCGTTGAATTGCCGCTCTGACATACTCCCAAGCCTAAAGGCGTTGGGGTTCTTTTGTTCCTTGTAGAAACATTCCTCGTTTTTAAGACGAGGTAACAGGGACTTTCAACCGAAAGCCCAAGGGCGGTGTCATTTTCATGGCTCGCTTATCCATGTCCGCCACTACGGGGACACCGAAGTGTCCCAGATACTTTTGGCGTATGTTGATAGCTCCTACGCCGTCGCGGTGATATTTCAAACCGCAGGGGCAGGTATAGTTTCGGTTCGTAGGTTTCTTTCGATTGCCACACTTCGGGCAAGTTTGTGAGGTATACGATTCGTCAATGACTTTGACCTTCATACCTAACGCTTTTGCCTTGTAGGTTATCAACTCCGCAATCTTACCGAAAGCCCACTGGTGGAGTTTCTGGTTCGCACGTTTGCCATAGTTAATTGTGTTTCGGATACCTGTGAGATCTCCGAGTATGATCGTACCAATACCTTTCACTTGGCAGTATTTCACGAACTGCGTCGTCTGTTTGTGGAGCGCGTCTTTGATTTGGTTATCAATCTTTCGGATACGCTTCCACTTCCGTCGGGTAAGTCTCCACCAGCGTTTGGAATGGCGTTTACACCGACTTATCGTCTGGCTAAACTCGGCAAGCACCTTATTTCTATAGCGGTATAGTGATCTGATATACCGTCCATTGTAGATATGTGTGTCTTGCCCGTCGTGAGAGACAATCGGGTGTATTTCACCTATATCAACGCCTACGACTTCTTCACCTATTTCGGTTGTTTCA
Source organism: Candidatus Poribacteria bacterium (assembly GCA_003635195.1). Lineage (GTDB taxonomy): Bacteria > Poribacteria > WGA-4E > WGA-4E > WGA-3G > WGA-3G. Next base: position 103,754 of record PYIY01000012.1, read on the forward strand.
GTTTCATACTTGTACGAAAAGTGAAGTGTCCATTGCCCATGGTTATAGCACAAATCAATCGTTGTGATATGCGCTGCTCTCGTCATATCAAAGTTTTTTGGCAAAGGTATATCTATTTTCGGTTGACCTTCTGCCATTGAGAGTTGAACACGTCGGTTTCCGCAAAGACTGCTTTCAACGAAGGTGATAGCAGACTTTTTCCAACGGGTCGTCATATAGTTTTGTCTTTTGTTAGGGGGTTTGGGTTTCTGAATGCCACCGCTCTTTTTCAGAGCAGAGTAGGATTTCCAAGACTTAAAATAGCGTTGCACAACGGCTTGTCGGCTTTGGGAATGCAAGAGTGGATCGGAGAGTTGCTTGTCTATCCAGCCCGCACAATCCTTACCAAAATAGAAGTCTCTATGAGCGTGAGGATACCCGCGTTGATATTGGTAGAAATCCATGAGCGTGAGGCAACCGTTCCAAAGGTCAGCAGAAGCAGCATTGACTTCGGGAAATATCGGTTGCGGTTCTATTTTGAGTATCTCGGTTCGGTAGAAATGTGGCATCTATACGCCTTTTTGATCCTCAATATATTGCTTTAGCACTTCAAAGGTGACGTTTCCAGCACTGGCAACAAACTTTGAGCGCGTCCACAAACACGGCAATCTTCGCTTCAGTGATGGAAACTCACTACGAAGGACTTTAGCAGTATAGCCTTTAATTTTACCTATGACACTTGTGGCTGAAACGGTAGGACTAATACTCGCAAGCAAGTGAACGGGGTCGGGCATACTTTCAACTTCTCGGACAATATATTGATACGCCTCTTGTTGTTGAAAAATCAAGGCTTTCAAACGTTCTTGGATTTCGGGAGACAGAACGACGATATTTTCTACTCCAAATGATATGGTATTCACAAGCGTATGTCGTCGTTTGTGTTGTGCTATATTTGTGGTCATTGTTTGCTATATTCATACGCCTAAAATTATACCGCAAAGATTATATTTTGGCAAGTCGATTAGCAAAAAATGTTAGATTTTGGATATATCATGACAATTAGCCACTACTACATCCCAAACCTAAAGGATTGGGAAACCTTGTAGCGGAGGATTTGGTAAATGGTTGTCAGTTATCGGTTGTCAGTTGTCAGTTAAGAGACTTTGATTAGAACTTACGCATACTTGATGAAATGTTGTTCGTAGTAGTGCGGTTTGCCGCACGTTCCAAACGGGCAATGAATTGCCCTACTACGAACCGCCCCTCAACTCAGGGGTGACGAAGCCCTGTCATGAGAACTTTCTCCAATGAAGTTGTAAATTTCTTCGACTTCACTCGGGGAAGTCAGAAACCATTCCCTGCCGGGTGCTTCCTCTATGTGTTTCCCTCGGATTTTCAGAATATCGTGTATGATGTCTTCAATCTTTTTGGGTCTATCAGTTTTGATATGGAGACCGATCATGGGTCTTTCTGGAAGTCCAGTAGCCTGAGATCTTATTCTTCCATCCGCTTCATTGTGTATAGTCTTACCAATCTTGCACGCCCAAACCTGTTCACCCTTGGATTCTGCACTCTCTCGATACTGTGGGTAATAGTATAGGTAGACTGAACTCTTACCGGAGCCGATAGTCCTTTCAGGATCTAAATCAGAATTCGGGATCATATTTTTACGACGGGGTGTCAAACTGTCTTTCAGCTCGCTTAAATCTATGCCATGCTTCTCAGCGACAGAGTTGATTAGTTCCGCGGTGGTGTCCTCACTTAATCGCATGATTTTGCCCAACTTTGCGGGTATATTTCGTCCATAGCTCCTAACCCACTTGTTGAACTTATCGGCATCTCGTGCCTTAAACATTAGATCTTCGACATGCTGTTTATAGCTATCCCTGCTGGCGACCTTTTCAATCTCATCAGCACTAAGTCCAGTTCTACGTACCAACTCCTCACCTGTACGGGTTGAACTCAATGACCGATACCAGCACAAGCGTGCAAGTCCGCGATCAGAAGTATCACTGTTAACATCAAGCTCAACTTGCAAATAACCTCTTGCCCAGGCAGTCGAGGCTATTACTTGCTCTATCGGTGTGTTTGGTGCTTCGGAAAACTTCTCTAGGTCTTTAGCAACTTCTTCAGCCCATTTTTTGCGAAAGAAAGGGGGGTGAATAGGAAGGTCACAAACCTTTTCTTCTGTTTCTCCGGTCTTACGCTTAAGATGCACTTCAATCCGTTTAGCTGCAGTGATTACTAATACCGACTGTATTTCTGATACATCGGCAATGTCGTTTCCTTGGAATACAACTTTCATTTTTCTTCTTTTTAGATCAGTTCATTATGTAGGTTGGGTTGAACGGGAACCTACTAAAAATCAAACAGAGAAAATAGATTTCAAGTTCATCTATAAACCCGAAATTATCAAATGACGAGTGAAACCCAACATATTTGGACACCAATAACGTTTGAGGTGTTGGGTTTCGTTATATCTATTCCGGGCAAAGGGGCATTGAAAATCGGCATTCTCATTTTTAAATAAGATGCGCCTGAGGCTTCACCGCTCTACCCAACCTACGTCTACACTTAGATTTTATTATCAGATTCGCGTTTCACTCATAGTCAAAGACGATCTTAATCGCCTCGTCTTTTTTGTTCAGTGCCATTTCAAAGCCGAGTTGTGCTTCTGTAAAAGGTAGATGGTGCGTAATAATCGGTGACACATCTAAGCGACCTTGGGCAATCATATCCATCGCCAACGGGAAGTCGTTCGGTGCGTCCGGTCCGACGGAACCGATGAAGCGGAGATTTTTTCTAAAGAAATCAGCGAAATGGAAATCGTAGATTTGATCGTCAGGCACCCCGAAGGCGAGGAGCGTCCCTTCGCGTTTTAAGAGTTCAAGACACTGGTTGATGGTTTCTGTTTGGTGGCCGACGACTTCGACAACCAAATCTGCCATCCTGCCTTCCGTAATTTCTTCGATGACAGCGACAGGGTCTTCCTTAGCGGTGTTAATCGTATGTGTTGCACGCATCTTTTTTGACACTGTGAGTCGGAAATCGACCAGATCAGTCGTAATTACCGTCTTCGCGCCGAGGTTGCTCAACATGTGTGTAAAGAGCAATCCCATCGGTCCCTGTCCAATAACGACGGTATCAAGATTAAGTAGGTTCGGCAGTTTCCGACACGCCCAAACTACGGTTCCAAGCGGTTGAGACATCAGGATGCAGTCTTTACGTGGGAAGTCTGTCAACAGCATCGTGACGCTTTCATCCGACAGGAAGTATTCTGAGAGTCCACCGACGTGGCGTGGTAACGCGAGTACCTCATCTCCTATCTTGAATCTATCTGATTTGCTGTCTGTGACAACGCCAATGGTTTCGTGGATCGAAAGCCCCGGTCCAAGTGGATAACTTTCTGCTGGATGTTCAAGGACGAACGATGGCATATCGGTTCCGCAGATGGCACTATGGACGGTTTTAATCATCACTGTTCCATCGGGATGGTCGGCGAGGTTCGGTTGTTCTATATCAATAATTTCGATCTGGCGTGGCGCAACAATTTGCCCAACTTTCATTTTTTAATTTATCGCCTCCTGAACTGCCCTCCACTTCGTTTCGGGCAGGTTTTTGGTTAATTTCAGACTAAGTTTGGGACTTCTACGATTCTTTCAAATACTTAATAACGCTTTCAAAACGTGTTGATGGATTTTTCCGTTGGTTGCGACAATGCCGCGATTCTCATGCATCCGTTTGCCTGTCAAGAAGTTAAGGGGTGCGCCGTTCGCGTCTGTGACTGTACCGCCTGCTTCCTCAACTACAATCATCCCGGCGGCGTGGTCCCAAATACATTCTCGGTAATCTGGAAAAGCTGGATTCGGAAGACGGATGTAAAGGGACGCTTCACCGCGCGAAACAATACCGTATTTCGCTTGACTGTCTATTTGGACGGGTGATTCTGTAATCCCGAGTGCATTCGCAATCTTGGCGTGTGCGTTGCTGTCGCCATGTGTCGACTCGAAACTCTCTGCGAAACGATGTACCGCCTTTGATACGTGGACTTGTTCTAAAGATTCACCCGTTTTGGTGTAGAGCTGTGTGCCTTCGCCGCGAATTGCGACAAAGAGACACCCGCGCTCAGGTGCTGGAGCGTCCAGTCGATAGGGCAGATTCGGACACCCCAAAACACCGAGTTGAACGACACCATCAACAATGTAAGCTAAGGCAATTGCGTACTGATCACGACGCAGAAAACCTTTCGTGCCGTCAATCGGATCAAGCGTCCAGAAGTTTGATCCGACTTCACCACTCCCCCTGTTGATCCATTCGCAAACGGTTTCTGCTGAAGGCGATGTGTCATCGCAAAAACGGCTCACGTAGTCTGTAACGCGTTCCAAGAGCGACGCGTTCTCTTTGAGTGCCTGCGCGTCTTCCTCTGCGACAATAGGATCATCAGGAAAAGCATCACCAATCGCCTGACATATCAGTGCCTGCGATCCGAAGTCGGCGAGGGTTACAGGGCTTCGGTCTGCCTTTTGAATAGCATCTGTTGACACCATCTCGGCTTGTACCTGTTCACAGAGTTGTATCGCTTTTAGTACAGCATCAATGGCTATTTGTTTTTTTATCTTACCTTGCGGTTCGGTTAGGTGGGTTTGAGATTTCAAGTGTTCTCTCCGTATATCCGCATGCGCCGTTGTTGCATGCTGCGTTTTCGTTTTTTATCTTACCTTGCGATAGGGCTGACTGCTATTTCAGCGTCTATTAAATTTATTCATTGTTGTCAGAATGTCGTTTCTGACAAGGGTTTCAAGGGCATCAACGGCGCGATTAACAGTATGTGCCATCTCGATTTCTTCATCTTCCGCAAACTCGGTGAGGACGTAATCGATTAAATCACCAACAGGTTCACCGATGCCGATGCGCAAGCGCGGAAATTCTGTGGTGCCTAAGTGATGAATGATGGATTTCATCCCCTTTTGTCCCCCGTCGCTGCCTTTTCGCCGCATCCGGAGTGCCCCGATGTCTAAATGAACATCGTCGTAAACAATGCAGAGTTCAGGCAGTGGGATCTCAAACCGTCTGACGAGTGCGGCGACAGCAGCCCCACTGTTATTCATATATGTCATCGGTTTAGCGAGGATGATAGACGCGTTGTGCCATGTTGTCTGTATAACAAGCGAATTGCAAACTGATGTGTGGGTGGGTCGAGGTTCGGCATCTCGTTGACGGAATTCTTCATAGAGCGCGTCAATCACGCGAAAACCGATGTTATGTTTTGTATGCTCGTAACGCGTCCCTGGATTACCGAGTCCGACAATGAGTTTTACTTTTTTGTCCATGTTGAGTCCGGTTCGTGTATTATGTTGTTTTACTGGGGAAGGCGTAAAGGTTGCGAGAGGTTGAGGTGTCCCGCGATTGTTTTCACTTCCTCGCCATCAATTAAAATCTGAACCTGTTTAATGTCATCAGGGAATGCGTCGAAGACAGTTTTGAGAATTGCTGTGACCGTCAGAAATTCTGCTGTTGTGCCGCCAATATGTCCATCGGTAAGATGACTTGAGAAGTCCAAGTACGCGGTCTGTTGACTGTCAATGTAGACTTCATTGAGTTCCGTTCCGCGGGGGATCGTGTTTCTAAAATTAGGCGGTGTTTCCTGAATGAGTGCTCTGATCACCTGACGCAAGCGGAGTGTAAGTTCTCTGTGAAGTCGCCGTTCGGTTTTAATGGGGACGAGTGTAAGCGTGGTAGCATCAAGCAGAAATAGATTGACCTCTTGTGGTTCCGGTGGCGTATCTGAAGGGTTAGCGGTAGCCGGTGGCAGCGGCGGTGCAATTGGCACCACCACCTGCTTTGACCTTTCAATGAGCAGCAGTGTCACACCGAGGCAGATGAGGACCGCAATGAAGGTTATTCCCCAGACGACTAAGAGTCTCGAAAATCCGGCATTGTTAAATAGTTGTCGGTTGTCGGTTTGCCTCGCAGTGAGAGTTGTTCGGTTAAGAGGCAAACGCTGATAATAAAGTTTTTCTCTTAACTGATAACCGAAAGGTTTTTCGCAGAAAAACCGAACTGAAAACCGATAACCATTTGTTCTTTGAGGCGTATTCGTTGCTGCCTGATCGTCTATCATACTTCTTCTTGTCGTAAACCGGTTGGTGTTCTACTATTCTATTACTGTTGCAGGATCTGCTGGTTAACAGAAGATATGTATCGTTGGAGCGCGCGGATAATGGCTTGTGAAACGCTTTCGATGTACTCAGTATTAGAAAGTTTTTCTAAATCTTCGACGTTGGAAAGGTAGCCAAGTTCTAAAACGACAGCTGGCATATAGGCTTCAGATAACGCAATGAGTGGAAGGTCGATAATCTGAACTGGGGTTTCTGTTAGAAAGTTTAGTTCTGTTTGTAGCGCGCGTGCGAAGTCATGACTCTGCTTTAAAAAATTAACTTGCGTGAGAATTTTTAAGCCTTGCCCTGTAAGCGCTGGCTTAGTGGTACTTGGAAAACGGATTTGTCCTTTGGGGTTGTTGAGATAGATCCGAATCCCTTTTTCGTGCGGTGAGAAGGAAGCGTTACAATGTAAACTCAAGAAGAGTCGTCCTCGGTTCTGCTTAGCGATCTGAATGCGCTCAAACTGTGTTCTTTTCATGTCTGTCTCGCGGGTGAGATAAACCTGCATGCCTTGCTGTTTAATCATCCGTTGAAGTTGTTTTGCGACTTTAAGGACGATGTGCTTCTCAAGGATCCCGGTACTGCCTTCGGATCCTTGGTCGTCTCCACCGTGTCCGGGATCAACAATAACTGCCAAATTCTGAGTGTTATCTGTCTCCACGGGGGTCCAAGTGCTTTTCGGTCTTATCTGTAGTCTATTCAAGTTGGAGTTGTAGATGACATCAACATCGTTGAGAATTGGTAGGAGTTGCTTAAAAAAACTGATGGGGAGCATGGGGCGCTGAGCAATCAGTATAGGCGGTGTAGAAAGCGTAAGCGTAAGGGTCTGTCCACCGGAATCGATACTAACTGTGGATTTACCCATTTGCAAGCGGATTTCCTTACCTCTGGTTTTAAGGGTGAGTCGCTTTCGAGGATGGTTATATTGATGGGTCGTTGCGGGATCGATGACCTGTTTCATCGCGTCAACGGGGAGATAGACCTGCTTTTCTTGGTGTTGTGCAGGCACTTCCGCAATGGTTTTCCCATCTGCGTCAATGAAACGGACAGAAGGGTCTTGTGCGATGCTACTCAGCGTAGCAGCAAAAACAAGGATGCCTAAGGAAAGCACGCCAATTTTGAGAGGGACAACGTACTTATTGACGAACTTTCCTTGTGCTTTCTTGATATAAGCAGTGTTATTCGTCCTCGTCGTCGTCGTCACTACGCCTACGGGAGATAACCTCTGGTTCCGAAGGCTGTTCAGCGGCTTCTTCACCTTCTTCACCTTCAACTTCACCTTCTTCACCTTCTTCTGCCTCTGGTGTTTCTTCTTCAAGTTGGACGCGCGGCTGGCTGACTGTCGCTATAATTCGTTGCGGGTCATCTAAGATTTCGATTTCCTCATCAAGGCTTAAATCGCTTACGTAGATAGAGTCACCAATATCCAATTCACCCACGTTAACCGAAATATCGGTCGGCATTTGCATAGGCAGACAGTGAAGCGTCACTTGGCGGAGCGGAAATTCGAGGACACCGCCCTCCTGTATGCCGGGCGGGTTCCCTTCCAAGACCACCGGTACAGCTGATGTCACAGGTTCATCCAGCGAGATTCTGATGAAATCCGCATGGATCAACTTCTGCTTTTCCACCGGGTGGCGTTGAATTTCTTTGATAATAACGGTTTCAGAATCCTCTTCACCGATTACCATATTAATGATGACGTTTTCGCCGTACGTTCGTAGAAATTGGTTGAAGATTCGTGCGTTGAGTTGAATCGACACGGTATCTTGTGCGCGCCCATACAACACAGCGGGGACCCCCCCTTTACGGCGTAAATCGCGTGCGCTCTGCTTCCCGAAAGTATCGCGTTGTTGAACCTCTAATTTTGCTTGTAGCATTTTGTTTTTTTTACTTTTCCTTGCGGTTAAAATTCGTGCGTTTAGATGCCTGAGTACGTTTCTTAAATCCGCACTCCATTTCATTGTAGTAAAGAACTTACTCTTTAACAGGGAACGTGTGGTTACGCTATGTCAAAGCACCCATGCTTTAGCAGGGTGATCTTTACAGATTCAGGAACCGTATCAAAAAGGAGGCAGGGCGGGTAGGATTCGAACCTACGCATGCAGGTTCCAAAGACCTGTGCCTTACCACTTGGCCACCGCCCTTTAAGCATCAATGTATACTCCGACAGGATTGGTTACCGTCGTCTCGCAAAAACTTACTTTGTGTTTGAAGTGTGATTCGCTCTGGCGTGCTGCTTCGCTATCATGCATCATGGCGAACAGCGTAGCACCGCTCCCCGACATCAGCGCGCCACAACAACCGGGCTGCGTAGATAACTCGGTTTTTAGCGCAGCGATTTCGGGATGTTCGGAAAAAACAGGTATCTCAAGAAGATTGTAAAGGTTTTTCCCGATACTGAGGATGTCACCCTTCTCTATGTAAGTCCTTATAATTATACCGTCTTTTTCACGTGTTGTCAAGGCGAAGTTTAACTTTTTAAAAATAGCCGCTGTTGAGATTTCGATGCCTGGGTTTAAAAGGAAGAGCGGTAGGTCAGGAAGTACGGGAAGCCGCGTTAACTGGTCGCCGATGCCGAGTCCTAATGCGGCACCTCCGTGCAGGCAAAATGGGACATCTGCGCCTAATTGAGCACCGATGTGCATTAGGGCTTCCTGCGTGAAACCGAGCCCGAAGAGTTCGTTCACGCCGTGAAGGACGGCGGCAGCGTTTGCACTCCCGCCTGCAAGTCCAGCTGCAACCGGGATCCGTTTGTAGATGTTGATGGCGATACCGCCGATGCCGCCTACGGCATCGCTGAGGCGTTGTGCCGCACGGTGTGCCAGATTACCGGCATCCGACGGAACCGCTGGGTGTTCGCAATGGACGGTTATATCTTTTCTATTCTGTTTTCGGATGATAACATCGTCATACAAACCGATGGAATGGAAGATCGTTTCGAGGTTATGGTAACCGTCTTCACGTTTGCCTACGACATTTAGATAGAGGTTAATTTTCGCGTGGGCGCGAACCCGTAAATTTCGCACGGTTTTTGTCTATCAATTTGCCAATTCCGACAACGGGATGATTTCAAAATCCTCGGATAGAAACGGGGTGGCATCAAATTTGCTATCCTTAATCTCAACATTAAGTTCAACTTTGGCAATATTCACAGCAACCCGTGTCTGTTCAGGTGGACGTTCGATTTCAACCTTATGTGGACGTAAGATACCGCCCACTTTGCGATAGTCGGAGAAAGTGGCGCGTTGTTGAAGTACTCCGTTTTTATCGTTGATATGCCAATCTGTCACTCGCGGTTCCCCGTCGCGGACAAAGAGGGTGATGGTTTCTACATGTCCATCTTTGACCCCTGGGCGGGTGATGGTAAATTTCGCACCGGAGTTTTCAACCGATGTGAAATTATCCGTGCGTCCGTCAAGAAACGGATTAGCGAAGATGGCACTCAGGACATCTGACACGCGCAGATCCACACCAAAAATCTCTCGTAAAGCCCCGTCCGATAGTGGACCGTGATAAGTTCTTTCTTCGTTCAGGAGGGCAAGCACGAATTGATTCTTGTCTTGATTGGCGATTGCGACCCCACGGGGTTCATTGATCGGTCCCAATGCTTGGATCAGAAGCAATTCCCCACCGTTTTCTGACTTTTTATACCATAGCGATTCTCGGACTTCTTCGCGCTGATCGCCTTCCTCAATCGTTACCTTCATCTCGATAATCTTTAAAGAGCCAGTGAGATCATATCTCGCTTGCAGTGTGTTAAGGATGCTGTCTACTTCTGCACCGGTGGCGGGTGACGTTTGAACCACGGAGGTACTCGGACTACACCCTAAGATGACTACAAACAGTAGAAGACAAGCGGCGCGTAGCGTCCACAAAGTCGTAGTCTGGTGATCATACTTGTTAGTGGATGGGCGTGACAGATATAGCATCTTAAAGCACTTCCGACATCGATTTTTCAACGATATTAACGGCTTCCTCAACGTGGCCTGCGTTAATATTGAGCGGTGGTAAGAATCGGAGGACGTAATCGTTGGTACATATCGTAACAAGACCGTTCTCAATACATTTCGCGGCGATCGGTTTGGCATCGACTTCCATGACTAAACCGCGGAGCAAGCCTTTCCCACGTACCTCTTTAATCGGATACTTGTCCTTAAGTTCCATGAGTCCACCTGCGAGATAATTCCCCATTTTAACGGCGTTCACGGCGAGGTTCTCTTCCAGAATCGTTCTGACAGTTGCGGATGCCGCCGCAGTGACCAACGGATTACCACCGAATGTCGCTGCATGGGTACCAGGAACAAAACTCTCCGCTATATGTCGTTTCGCCAACATTGCACCGATAGGTACACCGCTACCGAGTGCCTTTGCCATGGTAATCACATCTGGTACAACCCCGTAACTCTGGTATCCAAAGAAGGTCCCTAATCTTCCCATTGCTGTTTGTACTTCATCAAAAATCAGTAGAAGATTATTTTTATCACAGAGTTCTCGTAATCCTTGGAGGTAGCCATCGCTTGGCATATTAACGCCACCTTCGGACTGAATCGGTTCGACTAAGATAGCACAGGTCTTTTCGCTGATGGCGGCTTCCGTTGCTTCCAAATCGTCGAACGGCACGTATTTGAAACCTTCAAGCATCGGTTCAAACCCGACATGATATTTCGTCTGCGCGGTGGCAGTGATGGTTGCCATTGTCCGTCCATGGAATGAGTTGTCCATTGTAATGATTTCGTAGGCATCCGTTCTGCCGCTGTCTTTGGTGTATTTCCGCGCCAGTTTGATCGCTGCTTCGTTGGCTTCCGCGCCGCTATTACAGAAGAAGCACTGATCCATGTCGGAGTTATCAATGAGCAGTTTGGCGAGTTCTGCCTGCGGTTGAATATAATAGAGATTGGACGTGTGCAGTAGGTTACCGGCCTGCTCACGGATGGCTTCGACGACTTTCGGGTGGCAATGTCCTAAACCGTTGACAGCGAGTCCACCAAGAAAGTCGAGGTATTTTTTGCCATCGGCATCCCAGAGGTAAGATCCTTCGCCTTTAACGAATGCGAGACTTCTGTCGCCGTAAGTATTAATGATATATTCTGTCGCCATCGCTTTAATTTCAGCGGTTGTCATTTTTTTATCTATGGCCTCCTGTTCTGCTCTCCATTTCATTACGAGCAGGTTTGTGGTTAATTCGTGATTTTTCTGGGGACTTGTGTGCTTCTGCCCTTTTAAAATTACCAGTTCGTATAGGAACCGTCGTCGCGTTGATAGCCGTGAGGCGGTCCGTATTCTTGTGTTGAGACATCGGTAAGTGCATCTTCGTTGAATTCAATGCCGAGTCCCGGACCCTCAGGTGGTAAGAGATAGCCTGATTCCCACGGTATCTGTACTGGGAACACATCGGTCAGTGAGGACATGGGGGCACGTGGGAGTTCCTGCACACCGAGGAGTGCCGATGACAAAGAGAGATGTAGACACGCTGCAGCGGATACGGGTCCTAACGGATTGTGCGGTGCTAAGTAGATGTAATGCGTTTCGCACCATCCGGCGATTTTACGTGCCTCCGTTAACCCACCAGCGATGCAGAGGTCGACGCGACAGTAATCCATGAGGTCTTCTTCGATAACTTCTCGGAATGTCCACTTGCTATCGAATTGTTCACCAACTGCAATGGGTACCGAGGTCTGCTGCCGGAGCCGTCTGAGGCTGGCAGGGTTTTCTGCTCGAAGCGGGTCCTCGATGAAAAACGGGTTGTACTGTGCGACCTTATTACAGAAATCGAGACTATCCGCTGGATCAAGGCGGGTATGCACATCAATCAGTATTTCGAGATCGTCGCCGAATGCGTGGCGGACGGCTTCTACCTGCTTAACGCAGTTTCGGACTGCGCGTCTGGGTTCAAACGTCCCTCCTTCAGAGTTGTCAACCACACTCCATCGGACGAACTTCCAACCGGCTTCGTAGGTTTGCCGACAACTCTCAATGAGAGCATCAATCGTGCCACCGCCGTTATGCGGGTAGCAGACGACTTTGTCTCTGGTGCGTCCGCCCAAGAGTTCGTAGACGGGAACATTCAGTGCCTTTCCTTTGATGTCCCAGAGTGCGATATCTACAGCACTCACTGCGGCGGATTGGACGACACCGCCGGGGAAGAAACCGCCGCGGAACATCACCTGCCACAGATGTTCAATTCGGAACGGATCTGCGCCGATAAGGAACGGTTCAAATGAGCGAACGACTTCGGCTAAGGCGAGGGCGCGGCGGCGTAGCCCACCCTCACCGACACCGTAGATACCTGCGTCGGTTTCGACCTTCACAAAAAAGTAACCATCCGCTGAAGCAAAAGATTTGACATTCGTAATCTTCATATTTTTAACGATTAAGTTTTCGCTCCCTTTTGGTGAAGTTTGCAAGCCAAAACTTGCTGTTAAAAACTCCGTTTTGACCAACAACTCGTGCCTTTCTCTATTATATTCGGAGTCGAGTTGTTGGTCAAAAAAACGGGTTTTTGACGAGTTTCAGTAATATTGGTTATAATCAAATTAATGACATGCAACGAGTTGCTACACCGCATCCAAAGTTGGCGTATTGTCTTGACAGTGGACGGGACGGAAGAGCGTTTGACGTTTGAACGGCATCTCTTCAAGGTGCTTCGGGTGTGGGTCCCACTTGTGCCATTTGTTTCCGACAGTGTTGTAGCATTGAAAGAGCGCGACCCGATCGACTTCTTCGTCTGTCCACTTCGCCCCAGTGTGTGTAATTGCCTCTGTGAAAACCAGCATGGAGCCAGCAGGACAGGTATAATCCTCCCATAGCGGCGAATTACGATCCGCCGTTGACTTCGGAGCCGGAAACGCGCCTTTATGACTGCCAGTAAGAAACATCGTTCCACCGCCGCCTTCTTGGACTGGGTTGAGTTCCCAAACGGCACGCGTCAATCCGCTGTGTGCTTTGTCGTGGTGCAGATGATACGTATGCGAATTACCGGGGAAATTGAGCATCCCGCGCCCTCCGTGCGGTTGGAAGTTGTCGTGTCCGTTTGATCGGATAGTTAAAAATGTGCTTTCCAGCCGGAATCCGTAGCAATTTTCATTGGCATAGCCGGAAGTCAGAAATTCGTCCATGAATCCGAGCACAACGGGATGATCTGTTAGCGATTCAAGGGGACCGCCAATAGAAGAGCGGTGGTGTTCAGGGATTGACTCGGGGTCCTGTTTGAGTTGATAACAGAACTCACGCATCTCTTTAACTTCAATTTCGCTGAGTACGCCTGGGAACAGGAGCCACCCACGGGTATCAAAGAGAAACCGTTGTTCTTCCGTGAGTGGGATCGGTGGTAGATTGTCAGCATTTGTCGTAGGGTTCGGCATGATTTTTTTCCTTAGAAGTTTCCAGTTTCCAGTTTCCAGAAAAGAGATCTCTTAACTGGCCACTGGTTACTGATACACTAATAACTATTCGGACAAACGTTCGTCTTCCAGTGATAGCCATGTGCCGTAGTCGCGTGGCATCTCTCTGATTTCACCTAAACCCGCTTCGGCACGCCATTGTAATAACGGATGTTCTCGGTTTTTCTGCGGCAACTCGACACGTGTACCGTAAGCAGCAGACTCGAAGATTGCCATCAAGATTTCAATAACGTGGCGACCCTCTTCGCCGTTAGATTCGTGTTCTCGGTTTTCGTCGAGTGCGTTCACATATTCTTCAACGAAGCAGTAATCATCCGCGTCTGCCCCTTTGTTCGGATCAAAATGCTCTGGATAGATGGAGGGGAGTGCTTCCCACTGGTCGTGTGTGCTGTCAGGGACGAAATGCGGCGTAGGTAGCCACCACGAACCTTTCAATTCCGACCAGATGAGTCTACCTTCGGTGCCGTAGAGTTCCATCATATAAGCATCGGTATCAACCTTTGGGAATCTGTGTTGGATAAGGGTGCCGGTGACGTTTCCGTCGAATTGGAGGGTTGATGTGGTGTATTCGCCTGCGACTGTGCCCATCCCTGCTGGTGAGGGGAGTACGTCGTCGTGTGTGATGGCGCGCCCGCCTGTTGTCGCTTGCGTCACAACGCTTCGGCACTTTCCACCGAAACGGAGCATGTTGTTGACGACGTGTGTTCCGATGTTCATTAACCCGTAACCGGCGTAATAGCCTTTCCCACAGGCGTAGATATAACGGAGGTCCCCGATTTTCCCTTCGTCTAAGGCTTTCGCGACTGCATGCATCGACGGACTCGTGCGGCGTTGATGATGCACGGCGACGCGAGCACTTTTCTGTTTCGCTTTCGCCAGCACTTCATCCGCCTGAACGAGGTCAATACAGAGCGGTTTCTCTACTTCGATATTCACGCCGTGTTCGAGGACACGCATGCAGAGCGGATGGTGTGCTTCGGTTGCTGTCGGAATAGCAACAATATCGGGATCTGTCTGCTGGATCATCTCGTCTAAATCGGTGAAGTGTGCTGAGACATTCACGATTTCACCGAGCGTTTCTAACCGCTCTTGAACGAGGTCGCAGAGTGCTACGATTTCCGTGCGCGGATGTGCGTGGTATGCCTTTGCTGCCGAGGTGCCACGGCTCCGACACCCCAATATGGCGATACGATAAGTTTTCATATTTTTAACGATTGGGTTTCCGCTCGGCTTTTTCAGTCCCACACGCTGATCGCTATGGGGACCCCTGTCAAAAGCCGGTTTGCGATGAGTCTCAACCGTCCTTGTAACGATTAATTTTGTTTAAAGTCTCGAACTGGTTCTGATAATGATATGATAATATTAGCCTGTTTAGATTTTGCTGTCAAGTTTTTTGTAGGTTTATTCCTTTAAAATGTTACACCAGTGTAACATTTTGTGTATAAAGGTCATCGGCATAAAACTCACTCCCTGTAAGGGTTCAGAGGCATTTTTGGGGTCAGGTTTTCCTCGGTAAAAAAAATAATTTGTTGAAAAGTGTAACATTCTGCGGATGGGCAACAAATTATTTTGATGGCGTATGAGGTTTTCATAAATTGGCGTGGCATTCTCCTCCTTTGAAAGATGTGATAAGATATTATACTATTTTTATTAACAAATGTCAAGTAAAAAAAACGGAAAAAGGATGGAACTGTCATTGTCAGGTTCAGGATTCACAGGATTAAAGGATTAGCAGGATTTTGTTCCAAATGTGATTGATAAAAGTGTATGGTTGGCAAGCGTTATTGAGATTCTCTGGGATTCATTTTCAGGTTGGTTTTCGGTTTCCACTCGCGGATGAGTTCAGATTCCAATAACACCGTTTCCTCAGCACCCTCTGTGAATTCTACCGAAAATTGGATGATCGGTCTAAACATCCGAAGTTGTGAATGGAGGCCGTCGTTTTGTGCGTTTGAATAGTGCTGTAGCAGCCTTCTTCGGACGCAGGTTGTGGATTCTCCGACATAGAGGCATTCATTTTGCCCTTCGGTACCGGTTTTGCGCCACAGAACGTATACGCCAGTCTGTCCAGTTGGCAACTGCAGGATTTCCTCGCGCGTAAAGGGATGTAGGTTTCGCTTGAGTTGGTACTGTAAAGCGTAAGGGGTAACTGTGTCACGCATGAGATACTTTCCATCGGTGTGACGGCACACGGCGCGTGCCTACTACTTTTAAACGTCAAGCTCTGTCTGTTCTGCTTCACCCATTGATTGCGAAATATATTGCCATTGGGTTACGAGGTTATTGTAGCGTGATGCGCTCTCTGCATCGCCGCGCGCCTCGTAGTAGGCATACAGCACACGCGCCAAACGCTTTGCGGATTCGTAATCGCGCATGGCACGCGCAACGGCAGTACATCCAGAAATACCGCCACTTTTCTCTACACCGGATAGATGCCACACCATCCTTAGACAGCCTTCCCATGCTGTCATGTTCTCGCTATTTTCGCGCTCGGTGTATTCTTCTGGTTTCAGGAGTCGAACCTTACTGCGATCTTTGAGCAGGACTTTGTTGTGCATAGTGTCAATGTCCACATCCTTTGCTTTTGAAAGTCCCTCAGCATCCCCAAAATTGCCCTCCATATAACCGTGCTGTTGCAACCACGTTAAACAGAACTGGCTCTCCGGATCCAGTTCGCCTGTTTCCTTTTCATGATACGCAGTGATTTCATTGTTGATGTGCATGAGCACCTCACGTATCGGCACAATATCACCACTGATTCGCGTTACTTTGCTATAGCGGGAGTAGATCTCCATCCCTGGTCCGAGGGCAGCTTGTGCTAAATCAACGGGTCTAATGTTTGCGATGAGTGTGAGTCTATCAAGTGCGGAGGGCATCTCCTTTTTCAGATCTTGTAGAAATTCATTGCGGGTTATAGTCGGAGCATCCTCAGGGCGTGGTCGGCAAACTAACAGAATAGAAGAAGCGAGTGCATTAACTTCTATTTTCGTGCCCGTTATCCGTTCGGTGCGTAGGGGCCAGGTGCCGACTATCTTGAAACCTGCGTTGATAATTCCTGTGAGCATTGTCTCCCAGCCAGTGGAGGCAATGCCATCTCGTTCTTTTTTCTGCTGTCTGTAAGCATAGAATATGGATGATGGAAATTCCTCCGAGCAATGCTGACGTATCCGCCCCAATGCCTTGCCGAGTAAGTTTTCAAAATGTTGAGCGGGGTTTTCAAACCGGGGGGCGGCAACAATTTCTTCATCTCGAGGAGTCATCATACCAGCAAAAAGTTCCGGATAGATATCGCGTAGAAGTGGTCTTAACCAGACATAAAAAAAATCAGAAAGGTCTGCGTACTGTATATTATTATAGTACGGTGGATCGGTGACAATAAGGGGGCTATCAACAGCGTAAATTGTGGTAGTTACATCTGCCTGGTGTACTTCACCACTGTTTACAGAAGATGGTAAATTCTCAACCGCCTTTGCGATCCACTCCACCTGTGCCATCCAATTTTGTGTTGAAGTGGAAAACGGATTTGCTTCCGCAAAAACCCAGGTCATTTGAAGTGCTTGACGCGTAAAAGCAGGTGCGATAAAGGTAGCGGAATTCTCCCACCAAGCAGCTTTACAACCCGTCTCCGCGGTTCGCCCAATGGCAAGAGATAGATAGGTACAAACAGCATCTGCGTATACATTGTCGCCTTGGTCCCGTATAATAGATTCCCGAACTTCTGATAGTAGGTCACTGAAGGTAGTTAGGGCAGTGAGTTGCCGTTCTGTAAACATTTGGTGCCAATGTGTCATACCATAGATTAATCCGCTTACTTTAGGGTTTTCTTGTATTATTTGCCTTGGTCTCCACGCGGATCTTGCAGATAAAGCAACTTGAATATGTGCATCATTCGGAGAAACAAACATTTTGGGTTTACCTTCGGTTACTATTGCTATTAGGGTTTCACCCATTTTATCTGCCCTTGCTTGTTCTCGGACATAATCTAACTTAACAGCAGTTCCGCATCCACAACAATAGGCACCTGTTCTGTTCACAGTGGGCTTCGGAATGCCTTTATTATTAGTTTGTACAATCCACGAAATCGTGTTTGACTCTCTATTTACAACAGGCTTGATCCAGTGCTCATTACCCTTTTTTTTTGACAATTGGAAGGTCGTCAAGGGCATCTGGAGTCTACAGGCCGGGTTAATACAAGGGATAGTGTGTGCCCACAACCACGCCACCACGGTGGCTGAAGTGCCACTTGGCAGCTCCGCTCTCGGATAGAGATGGCCTACCTCTTTATATGCTGCTTCGCGCATCCAAGCACCGTAGTACCGAATGTCAGCTGCCAAACCAGCGGGTCCTTTCCATGGGGCGCGCGTTCTATTTCTGCCTGTGCCTGTGAACATCCCCATCGGATCGGCATCGGGATTCACAGGGTTCTGGTCATGAAATTTCGGCGGTAATTCAATCATTGCCTTGTTGAGTAGAACAGGGAGCGGATTCAGATCGGAGGCGCGGGCACGTAATCCCAAGCGTTGTGCCTCAAGTGGGATAGAACCGCCGCCGCAAAATGGGTCGTAGACAGCAGGACAGTGATCACGGAGGTATTTTAGAACTGACTTCGGGTCATCGGCAAACCTTTTGCGAAAGTCAACCAGGTCCTCCCCGTTGTTGCGTGCAACGGAGAAGGCAATTTCATAACGTGCGTCTTTCAAGAGGTTTTCATCATTGCTATTTTGCCATACCACGAGTCGCTTAATGATATTATGGAGTCGGTTGCGTTCGGCGTTCTGCTCGGATTCGGTTGGGAATTCGTCTTTGCATTCGGACGGATCGTCCACCATGCTGGCGAAAATGACGGCGCGGCATGCGGCGAGGGGTCGACGTGCCCAATAGCGGTGAAGGGTTGAGGGATGTCCGTGTGTCAGCGAAGCGTCTTTTGCGGACTCTACGTTAATGGCTTGGAGGGGGATGTTGACCTCAATGAGTTTTTTTCGGTAATTGAGCATACGTCTATTGAATCAGTTTTTGTGCGAAGGCTTGGATGCTGCGTGCGTGAATTGCTTGGAGATAAAGATCCTTGAGTCGTTCCAAATCGTCTATATCTTGGAGTGCAGGCGTTAAGGCATCCACAAGTTCTGTTGAGAATTTCGTTTTAAGAACCACCGAGATGTGTTCTATAGGCACTTCTTTGGTAATTCTCTCATGTAGGTGTTGGTAACCTTTAGATTCTGGCATAAGTTCCTGGGGTATGCGTCAGTCAATCAGTTCTTGTGTGAAGGCTTCGATGTTAGGGACGCGAGCTGCTACGAGATGAAGTTCCTCAAGCCGGTCCAAATCATCAATGTTTTGGAGCATAGGCGTTAAGGCACGCACCGCCTCTGTATGAAATTGCTGTTCAAGCAGGGCAATTATGTGCTTGATAGTATTCTTTCTCAGCATGAGTTGGTAAGTTTTAGATTCTTGCATCAGTTCGCTGCTTGCTGTCTTCGCACGGGTTCCGATTGGTGCAGCATCTGCGCGAAAGTTTCAATATTTTGTGTCTCAGATGCTGCAACCAGTAACTGTTCAAGTCGTGGCAAATCGTTAATGTTTTGAATTGCAGGCGTTAAGGCGTTCACTGTCTCTGTGCGAAATTGCCGCTTAAGCAGCGTGAGTATATGTCTGACAGTCGTTTCCCGGGTAATTCTCTCGCGTTCGAGTTGGTAAAACTTAGATTCTTGCATGAGTTCCTCCGGTATACGTTGTTTGAAAACTTGTGGGTCGTGTGCTATGCTTCCAAAAAGGGAAAGTCCGTAAAGTAAATCTGCTTGTGTCTGCTGATCAATAGGAGCAGCACGTGTTGCGTCAATACATTCTTGTACCCAATGCTCTGGGTCCATTCCTGCAGGCGGTTTCATCAGCGGTGTGAAGGGCAAGAGTCCGGGTGCCTGCCTCTCTAAGATCGCTTGCCCCTCTATCTCAATAAGCCGTATGACTTTATAGCGGTTGGTGTGTTCGTAGCCATTCCAACTATAGGTGTACCCGCCTGGGTCATTCCTGCCTGCGTTCGGGTGAAAGTAGATGACATTTGAGTAGACCTGCATTTGGTGTTCACCGACGAGGTATCCTTGATATTGCGCGTTTCGCGCCCACATCGGTTTCTGCGTACTCTCACGGAGTTGCAATTCGACATGTAAGATTACCTTTTGATTGCCGACGCGGACACACTTTGTAATATCGGTCTGCCGAGCGATAACCGTTTGTTGTTCAGTCTCAAGGTCCTCAAGGACTTCAACATCGTCCTCGTCAAGTACGAATCTTGAAAGGTCGGAGGCGTGGTCTCTCCATAAACTTTTGCCCATGTTATCATAATCTTGTGCCATAGTTGTATTATATCGTAAAGCGGTGGAAAATGTCAAGCGGATTTGAAATGGCACAGACTGACGGTCTATGGGACAAAGAGGATGCACAGATTAACAGTCTATGGGACAAGGGATACGTGCCACAAACTACCTATGTTTTGTCCAATAGTACCAACATTTCATATTGTTGGAAAAGTGCTTTGCAGGCAGTGGAAACGTGTGTTATCATAGGATATAAAGGGTTGATGCGTATGCCAACGACCTTCTGGTTTCCCTCAAAGCAGACTTTTCCTGGGAGTGCCAAGAAGTCTCTCCTCAACCGTTTCAGGCCTCGGCTTTTCAGCATCTCCGTCGCCTTTCGGTGTGCGTTTTCGGTTTTCTCGGAAGCATCTTTAGGGGTCTCCACCGCCTCTATGAACCAGTCTTTCATCCAAATCATCAAGTTATGGGCGAGTTCAGCGAGTAAAAGCAAAACTTGCTGTGCGATCAATCCTGCCTTCCGGTATTTTCGTAAAGACAGTGCCTGATAATCTTGGCAGAAGGAGCTCTCCGGGGCTCCACTGCGTTGGTCATATTCACGCACGAGGTCTTCAAGAGAAGCAGTCGTGTGGGTTGAAACCAACACCGCATAACTCCAAGTGCCATCTTTTTTCGGTGTTCTTACAGCGACTTGAACCGTCCGTCTCGCATACCGATGCGGGTGTTTCAC
>PYIY01000013.1 GCA_003635195.1 Candidatus Poribacteria bacterium
GCATGGCAAAATTTTTGCGTTTCACAAAAAATTTTTGGTTTTGCCAAAGTTAGGACCTAAATGCTCAGCGCATCGCCAACGAAACCAGCACACAGCAAGCGACTGCAAAGTATAGAGACCAGTATCAACGCACCAGAAGAATTGGGGTGTTTGGACGTTGTCTTCTCAGACGCATACCCAATTGCCAGATGGCGGAGACGGAAGGTAGCGGGAACTACCTCGGTAATCCGTCTCCAACGTCCATTCGCAATCATACCTGATTTTCCGAAAAAAAATCATGTAAAAGTGCGACGCTGCTTAAAATATCAGAGACATCAAATGAGATATATGATATAATTAAACCCGCACTGGCAATCCTGGTTGGCAGTGCCGCGGTTCGGGAGTCTTGCACACTCGCCGAACCACCTATAGAGGTTTTTTACGGATGCCAAAAAGTATTATAGGAAAAAAGAAAACAAATTACAACAATTTTTTCATTTTAATCCAATTTTTGTGTGAATCCAAGTCGCCATCCGGCAAATTGTGAAGGGTAGCCAATACCTTTCGCGCATTTCCTGGGCTGGCGATTTTGTTTGGCAAGGTTCCCTACTTTTCCTACTGGCAAGCGTAATTTGCAAAAACTGTGCCAACGCTTGCAATCTTCTGATTTGGGCTTGTGTGTTCTCTGGGTTCAGATATGAGGCACCCTTGTAAAATCAAGGTTTATAGCATCCTATTGATTCTAAACTGAATGCGGTCCTGTTTCGCGAAGCGGTGTAAAGAGGCAAAAATTTTTGTGATACGTGCCAAAATTTTTCGTTTCACAAAAAATTTTGGTTTTGCCAGAGTTAGTACCTATTAAGAAAAAATTGGGTTCTCGGGGCCCCATATTGCGCAACGGCTATGTGAATTCGGAGGGCTCTACAGAATTGATAAGTAGGGGAAGGCAGATGGTGAGTTTTCGGGGAAGGGCATCAACTTTTTTAGGTGTTCTCCTCAGCCAATGCGCGATATTTATCCAAAGTCGGCACAGATATTTGGAGTCGTTCGGCAATGTCCTGTTTAGAGGAGTGAGGGATTTCTGCCTCATATCGCATGAGGGTAATATAAGCGGTTATCTCGGACATTGTTCCGGTCTGGGCGAGTTCCGATAATCTATTCCTGACATCTTCAGGTATTGCGGGCGGGTCTCCATTAGGTGCTTGTGCAGGATCTACTTCGACAGCGAATGAATCTCTAAATTCTTCTGCGTGAGTATCCGCGTGTTCGTCAGGTTCATTTAGGTTTTCTACTGCTGTTTCAACATCCTCTTTTTTCAATTCTTCGTCTTCTGCAAAGATAAGTGCGGTTTCTATTACGTTTCTGAGTTCTCGCACATTCCCGTACCAATTGATATTCTGAAGATATTTGACCGCCTCTGGGGTTATACCGGTGATTAATTTATCGTAATCTTCGCTTAATTGGGAGACAAAATCATGCGCCAAGGGCGCGATATCCGAACGCCTGTTACGAAGCGGTGGAATCTGAATCCGAAAGAGGTTGAGTCGATAGTAGAGGTCTTCCCTAAATCTCCTTCTGTTCACTGCGGTTTTAAGGTTCCTGTTTGTTGCCGCGACCACTCGGACATCCACCTCAATGATTTCTTCGCCCCCGACCGGCGAGAATTCTTGCTGTTCCAGGACACGCAGAAATTTCACTTGGGCTTCAGGCGACATCTCGCTGACTTCATCTAAGAACAAGGTTCCGCCGTTTGCCTGTTCAAATATCCCGCGATGCTTCCGAATAGCAGTCGTAAAAGCCCCTTTTTCATGTCCAAAGAGTTCACTTTGAATGAGTTCTGGGGCAAACGCGCCACAGTTGATGACTTTGAAAGGTGCGTTTTTACGCGCACTATTGTCATGGATGGCTTGGGCGATGACTTCCTTGCCAACGCCTGTTTCACCTGTGATGAGGACAGTTGCTTCTGTCGGAGCGACTAGCTCTACGGATCGAAAGACCTCTTGCATCTGTGCCGATTCGCCGACGATATTCCGGGTCACGTTCGGCATCTGAGTCGTAGTTTTCTCATTCATTTTGTCTTCCTTGCTTTTTGATGAAAATCACCTTTAGAAACATTAGGTTACAGAAATCTCTCGCCTGTTCGGTACCTGGGCGGCTTTACAGGGTTTGGTGGTATTCGGCAAGTGCTAAGGAGAAATCACCACGTTTACCTAAGAGCAGTGCTTTTTGACGTTGGTACGTTCCGTTCTGTGGATTGACATCGCGCTGAGATGTTAGTTGTTGAATCTCGGCATCTGCGCTTGCACGAATCTCACTCAGTTTTAGACTCGTCTGTCCGTGTTCAATACAGTCTTGTAATCTTTCTCGGAGCCACAGCGTGGGCAAAGTGCTCCGGAGTGTGCCTGCATAAGGTTCGCGATTGCCTTCAATGGCTAAACGGAACTCGTTAAGTTGACCGGAGGAGCCTTGTATATTCGCCGAAATTTCCTCATCTCCGCCGCCCATCCTGAAAGTGTTCTCCATAGAGAAGCATTTCCAAGTCTGCAGATCGCTCCAGATGTGAGAGGCACCGCCGGTAATTTCAATTTTATGATACGAGTCATTGCCCCATTGACGATTAGAGGTTTGGCAGAAAGTGCAAAGGGCACCCTGCGGAAATCTGAGCGTGCAGGCGATATTCGGTGCTCCATTTCTGGAAGCCATTACGGTCGCTTCTTCAGGCAGCACCGTATATTCTACAAAGAGCCGACGGACGATCTCAAAGGCAATCTGAAAATGCAAGTCTCCAGACTTCAATAAGTCGTTTAAATACGGCACGCGTCCGATGCCGAGTAAGAACCGCATGTCCTGAATGATTCCGAACCCGGAACTACTGACAATCCGTAAGATTTCCTGAATACATCTGCTGAATATGAACCGTGTTCCTGCCATAGCAAGCCGTTTATGTTTTTCAGATGCTGCAGCAAGGTGGAGCCCCTCTTTCAGAGAGTTAGGCGGGGTCGGAGTTAAGACATTGATACCCGCAGCGAGTGCAGATTCAATGAGTTGGGCACGCGGCACGCTTGCCACCACGTCTGAGACAATGATAACACCATCTAATTTGGGGTGCGTTGTGTTGAACATTTCTTCAGGATTCTCAAAGAAATCACAATCGAAGAATGATGCGAATTTCTCAACACGGGCGCGATTTTCGGGAACAACACTGGCATTTGCTACGCAGCTCACGCGTAATTGGAGAGGATATAATGCGCGAAAAAGCCACGGTTGTGTTTGCTCTCCAGAGTAAACGATACCGATCCTCATAACGCCCTCCCGTCGTCGTAATATCTCTTTAGATTCTCTATTTCAGTAAGACTTAGATTCTCTATTTCAGTAAGACGCTCGTTTACTGCTGAAATTTCAGTCTGGGCCCACTGGTGAATAGCGTCGTTTATTTCTCTGATAGTTCTCTCGTACAGCGGTTGAATTTCGGTTTCTGTTCTGGAAAGGCGTTTCGATATTTCTTGGGGCGGCTTTTTTAAAACGGTGAGGCACCCTACCTGAAATTCAAACAGACTTCTCAGGTGGAGGGTAAGTGCTAACATCCCCCACCACTTGCTGTTGACTTCCTCAATCAATTGCATACCACCCATCAAGGGTCGCAAAAGTGGGTTATCTTCTTCAGGCAAGCACAAGACATCAACTGCAGCATCAAGAGTAAGATTGTAGAGCCCTTCCCAATGTGCATTTCCACTCCACACATCAACGATAGTAAAGTTATAAGTCTGTCCGATAGCCCGACAAAACACCTCGTGCCGCACCAAATTTGCAGCCCCTCTGTCAACTAAAAGGTCTAGGGCAATTGCATAAACGTTTTGGCCATAAGGAACAGAATCGTTAATACGCGCTGTATTTATGACAGCTAAGTTGGGCCCTGAGCGAGGCACCCGTAACTTTGCTGAATAAGTCGCTGAATCGTAGTATTTTAAAAATTCTTCTCGTGTAATCTTCGCCACATCCCTTCAAAAGTAGCGTTCAGCCAGTTTCAAATTGGGGTATCCCAAATTTATAACTTGTTTTGAAGTATTCTATCAGGGTTTCCACCTTTATTCAACCCTTAAAATTTTTCGTTCCAGAGCCATTCAATTGTCACGAATCACCTTTGTAGGAGCGGTTTCTAACCCGGGTAGCTAACTACAGCGGTAGCGAAATTGGTGCCCCGATTTGGGATGAACGATAGGTCGCCTCTGCCAACTCGATTCCGTCTCTGCCGATGCGTCCATGCGTTGTCGGTTCCGCTTCACCGGCGATGCACTGGAGCCAATGGTCGATACTTGCACCTTTCGCTGCAACACCCCAATACCGCTGTTCACGCCGCTCCTCCGGCATATTGCGATAGGTTCCATCGTCTGGCACGGGAGCAGTGAACTCTTCCTCAGATGCCATGTCGTGGGTTTTCCAACGGAGTCCATTGTGAATCAACGTTGCGGAACCTTTGCTGGTGACCAGACCGTTACCGCTGTTCCGAATCTCAGATGCCCAACTCTTAATCATCATGCCGACACCACCGTTTTTGAAATGCACAGTCAGCACGGCGTTGTTTTCAACGGCTTGGTCAGCCGGTGGATAAGTGCCGCCGAGCGGGACATGGCTTGTGAAACCGTAAACAGTGGCGGCAGGACCGTAGAGCCACAACCAGATATCGAGTTCGTGAATCGCTTGCTCCACCAACATACCCCCCGACTCTGCCTTTACAAAGAGCCACGGATGCCGTTCCGGTGAGAACCAACCGACCTGATTGGAATACGCCATCTGTAGTGTACCGAGTGTGCCATCGTCTAATAGCGATTTTAGTTTCATATATCCCGGATTGAACCGCATCATATAGGCGACCATCAGAAGGATCCCCGCATTTTCAGCAGCGGCGACCATCTCATCGCCTTCTGCGACGTTACAACACATCGGTTTCTCCATCAAGATGTGTTTGCCAGCATCGGCGGCAGCACGCGTGATTTCAAGGTGTGGACGTGGATGGACGCACACATCAACAGCGTCTATGTCCTGTCTATCAAGGAGCGCACGGTAGTCTGTATAGGCATCGGCACCAAACCTGTCTGCCTGTTCGTTTGCGGATGTTTCGTTGATGTCGGCAATTGCGACGATATCTGCACGGCGTGTCGGTTCTTGGTAATACGGAGCATGAAGACCTCTAAAGATGCCGCCGCATCCGATAATACCAACTCTGATTCTGTCCATGGGTTTCTCCTTTGGATTATAACGGAACGCTATTAGTTCAGCGATTCTATGCCTGTTGAAAGTCTTGCCAATTGATTCCTAATTGTCGAACAGCGGCACGAATCGTACCTAATTTTAGGTCTCGCCCGCCCCAATCTGGAATAACAGTCCCGCGTAAGGTATTGGGATTAAACCATTTTCGGTGTGAGCCACTACCTCTTCTCTTTCGCTCTTGACAACCGAGAACTGTTAATTTTCGCGCAACCTCCCGATATTTCACGAGGCAGACACCACCGTTTCTAACCACACCGGACCCTTCGCGTCAGGGATTTGCGTATTCTCCGGCAATGAACGTCCTGATTCCTGATATAATTCGAGGACAGCAGCAAAGGCATCTTTGACATTTTCTAATGCCTCAACTACCGAATCCCCCTCGGTAACCAGCTCCGGTAGTAAGGGAGAAGTCACGGTATATCCACCCTCAGTTTGGGGAGTCAGGACGAGCGGTATTTTGTATTCCATCAAAAATCCTCCATTAAATATGCCTCGTAAGCAGGAAAAATTTATCACAACTTGTTAGATCTGTCAATAATCGGAATTTGCTCGTTTATCGAACTCGTTTTGAGGATAGGAGGTGGTGTCTTGTCTTCCAAGAGTTCGAGTGCTTCAGCGATGATTGCGTGTTGCAATTCTGGATTGTTCGGTTCGCCGAGCGGATAACCAAATCTATAAGGTACGGATAACGCACGGGGCGGCTTCACCCTTTTTGTTATGCTTTCATCAAGTGTTATGGAAATCGTTGATATGCCTATTGCTTCAACAGCACGTTGTATCAATCCTACGGACTGATTGCACATCGGTCAGACAGGAGTCAAGAATACAACGTCAACGTCATCAGCCTTGATCATCTGTCCGACTTCAGGTGCTGTCTGTTTAATGAGCGGTTTCGGTTTTGTAATAGACCCCATGAAACTGAAGTGTCTATCGTTGAGTGAACCGATCTTACCTTCGGTTTCTAATTCTCGAAACCGATCCAATGGGAATACCAGATTTATATCACTTTCTGTACCGCTTGCGTCGAAAGCCTTACTTCTATGTCCAAGCGCAAGGACTTGTGTCTCGATTGTATTTGGTATTTCGCGGTATGAGCAATCGCCCCCTATAATCTTATCGTTATAGGGGGTTTGTTCTTGGAGATGTAAGCCGGCGGTTGTAATGAGTGCGACACGGCATCGGCTTAGTTCCTTGTGGAGCGGTGTATTCGGAGGTGGACCCCCATAGGACTTGACCGGATATGCCCGCATAAAGAACCGGTATAGATTGTCCAATTTGAATTTAGATGCCATACCCACCTCGTATTAGCCATTTGCGAAGATAAGCCGGGTCCTGTTCTGACACGGGAATTGGATCGTCTGTCCGGTGATGCCGCTCTCAATCGTGGCGAACCCGATTTCATTGACAGCGGTATAGTCGTCCCGTGCACAATGCGGTAGTGGTCCACCATCAAGGTAGTCGGTAATCTGTTTGTACGCAACCTTAAATGGACTGGCGTTTTCAGGGAGATCAAGCGTTTCATTATCAACCAATTTGCCCGCTTTATGGACAGTTGTACCACTATAAAATCCAGCTTGTACACTCCCTTCGTTGCCGAGGACATCCACAGAGAAACCTCCGCGTGTCCCGTGGTTTCCGACATGGAAACCGATAACACCGCTTTCAAATTGGATGGTTGAACCGATAATCGCAGGTTCAGGTTCGTAAGGCTCCGGCACATCACCGCCGCCCGAAACGAAGCCGGTCACGGCAACCGGATCATAACCAGCGAATTGACAGATCATGTCCGTTGTGTGGATAGCGAAAGAGAGCACACCGCCACCGCAATACCCGATGACAGTTTGCACTTCACCGATGAGTCCGTCTTTGATAAGCGATTGAAGGCGGATTAGATGTGGGCCCCAGTGTCGTGTATAGTCCACAACGATAGGAATCCCTTTTGCGTCGGCACCTGCTGTCATTGTGTCAACTTCTTCAAGGGAACATCCGGCGGGTTTTTCGAGGAAGATGGCTTTGATGTCTGCTCTCAAGACGTTCTGCATCACCTGAAAGTGATGTGGACCTCGGACACAGACGGCAACGATGTCTAAGTCTTCACTTTCAAGCATCTGGACATCTGTTTCATAGTAGTTGATGGAGTTATCTGGGAAGCCAGGTCCCCACGTCTGTTGAAATTCTGCTTGGCGTTCCGCGGACATATCCGCGACTGCCACCAATTCGGTTGTCTCACAAAAACGGATGCCGCCTGCATGGCAATACGGATAAGCGTCATCAGGCGTTGAATAACGGGCGGCAATGCTGCCTAACCCGATAATACCGACACGATACATAGGGATTGCTCCTTTTTTTAGGGTTGTATAAGAGGATAGCACAGACGCGGGAAATTGGCAAGGGTTAGTTAGCAGGTAGCCATCAGCAGTCAGCAATTAGTAGGTCATCGCAACTCGAAAGTTATGCCTATAGCAAAGCAATCGAGAATCGAAAATTGAAATCGTAGGCGGACTGCATTGCGCTAAAGAATAAAGGGGCGGGTATCTTTATTTTCTTCAGCGAGTGTGTTGTTTCAGTTTACCCCAAAGGGTCGTCTGGGTGTTCGCCGTCGGAGAAACAGCAAGGAAACCGGAGGGGACCCATGCAGGAGAATAATCCATTGCTTGATGGTGTGTGATTTGACGAGGTTTTCCAATGGTGTCTGGTGTAATCAGGTAGATGTTTGAATCACGATTCGGGTTACCCCACGGATTTTCCAGTTCCGACATGCAGGCAATCCACTCTCCATCTGGGGACCATGCCGGTCTTTCGCTCCAAGTTTCCAGCGGTGATACTCGCCGACTGTTTTTTCCTTTAGCATCCATGACAAAGATACCGCTCCGACCCTTCCATACCAAGTTGTAATAGGTAATCCTTTCGCCATCAGGTGACCAACTCGGAGCTATTCCACTGGCAAGTTTTTTTACATTTCTTCCATCAGTATCCATGACATAGATACCGCCGGTGTCATTCCGGAGGGAATAGAAAGCAATTGAGCGACTGTCTGGTGACCATGCCGGGGCTGAGTTATACCTGCCTTCGTTTGTGAGTCGTTGTAAATTCTCACCGTTAGCGTCCATTTTGTAGATATCATAATTCCCTGGCTCGTCACCTTCCCTGTTGGATGCAAAAGCGATCCATTTTCCGTCAGGTGACCAAGCGGGGTGACTTTCACTTGCTGGATGGTTTGTCAACCGGCGAGTCTCATTTTTATTGAGATCCATCACATAAATTTCGCCTTTTTTACCATCTCGGTGCGACACATAAGCGAAGGAACGACCGCTTGGTGACCATGTCGCGGAATGGTCGGATGCTGGGTGGTTCGTCAGGTTGTGCAGATTGTTACCCTCTGTGTCAATGATATAGATTTCAAGGTTTCCTGATCGGAGCGACGAAAAAGAGAGATACTGCTTGCCAGGTACTTGCGCGCTGAGATTCATAGCAAACAGATTGCTACTTAACACCACCGCGATGCCAAACGCTAAGTGTGCATATTTTGTTTTCATTTACGAATTCCTCCACAAAATTAGTCTGTCGCAGTTAGGAAGTTGATGAGAGAAGTGTAGCAAATATGATGCCAATTCCTAACCGACGCATATATCGGGCTGCACCTTTGGTTTTCAGTCCCGCGAGCCGTTGTTCTGTCAAATTATGGATGGCGTTGTCCATAATTTGAACGTTATAGTTTTGGATGGGTTGTTGTATCGGTTGAATTTGCGCTGAAATCATTGTAAAATAGATATTAAGTCTTATTAGCCTGTACACGTTACATAACACGCATCGACTGGAGCGTAAGTATATCCCATGCGACTTTTAGTATCAATCCATCTTATTTTTTGTCTTGTGAGTGGCATCGCCACCGCAGATCCGTGGTTATGCGGAACGCCACTGCTGCATCAAGAGCCCCTCGTGCAACACCCGCCTGAAGCAGTTGCCGCGGCGCCCGCCGCACCCGTCCAAATCGGACAGACAGAGCGGTTTTTTATTCATATCCCAGAAGCAGAGGTAACGGCTACCTGCATCGCTAAAAGCCAACATCTCTACGTCTATATCGAAAATTCGGTGCGCGATATGCTCACCAATGCTGAAGCAGTCGCAATCGCAAGGGAGTTTGACACACGGATCTACCCGAACGTCCGAAAATGGATGGGAACGGAATGGAAACCCGGAATTGATAGAGACAATCACATCACGCTGTTGATGCACGATGTCGGTATGAACGGCTCAGGACTCGAATACGGCGGTTATTTCGCCCCTGCTGATCAGTTGCCGACGGTACCGAACAGCAACCGTCGTGAAATGCTCTATATGGACATTTTCCAGTTCAAGGAACGTTCCCGTCACACCTTTTATAGCAGTCTGGCGCATGAATTTGCACATCTCATCAACTGGTTTCAAAACGGTGGCACAACCGATCAACGGTGGTTAGAAGAAGGCACCGCATCTTTTGTGGAATGGGCAGTTTACGGCAACGTGCACACTCTCTTTGTTGATGGCTATCTCAAAAACCCTGATGTATCATTGGCTTATGCAAACACATGGGATGTCTATTATGGCGGTGCTTTCCTGCTTATGCTCTATCTCTATGAGCACTACGGCGGACCCGATCTCATCCGTGGTATCATAGGAACGGACACCCTCGGTGAGCAAGGGATTGACGCTGCTTTAGCAGGTAGCGGGAGCAGTGAACGCTTTCCCGAAGTCTTTCTGAACTGGGGACTCGCGAATTGGGGTAACACACAGGCACAAGACAAGAAACTCGGTTATACCGCTTTACGTGACCGGAAAGTGACAGCTGGAGTCCCGCGCGTCTTCAGTTATCCGAGCGAGGCGAATAATATCCAGATCGACCAGTGGAGCACCCACTATATCCGTTTCGGAAATCTGCCTGAAACCCTTGACATATCAGTGACCGGTACGGGTTCAGGAAACCTCTACGCGACAACCCTTTATCTACCCCCTAATAGACAGTCGGTTGTTACACCTATCTCGTTTGACACGAAAAATAGAGGACGTGTTCGATCAGAAGGGCTTCAACGGAACGGTGAGATCGTACTCTTGGTAACGGCGGATGCCCCGCAGATGTTCAATTATGCTGCTGTGGATATGCGTGCTGATTTTGAGGTAGGTGCCCCACGTGAGTGGACATCGGATACTGTGCCTGATGTTGTAACTGATGCGCTTGGCAATCGCACCCAACCGAGTCTGTTTCCTATGAATCTCAAGCCGGGGACGCAGCTGGAACCGATGACGCAAATCCATCTTGCAAGCGACTACACCGATGTTATAATTAGCGGTACAGATATTCCGTATCTTTATGCGGCGAGCAATTGGGGACTTGAAATATTTTCGCTCGCTGAACCGACGAAGCCTGTGCGTATCGGTGAGATCGCTACCCCGGGGCAAGCGCGATCTGTGGTCATTGACGCGGATACGGCGTATGTTGCTGATGGTGCTGCAGGCGTACACGTTATTGATATTGCGGTACCGACGAACCCAAATGTTGTAAAGACGCTTGGTGGATTCACAGACGCACGCAAGGTCCAAATCGCTGATGGAAACCTATATGTGCTTGGCAGAGAACGCGGGATGCTCGTTTACAATCAAAAAAATGTTCACGATGCCCAAACGCCTCGACCTCGACGTTTCTTTCGCACCGGTGGTACGCCAATCAATATTGTTATCCACAATGATATTGTCTACTTGAGTGATGATAGACATGGCGTGTACATCCTTGAACCGAGTCCATTCGGCAATTTCGACTTTCGCAGTGTTGTCCCTATTCTCGGTGCCGCTTATGAAATTCAGGAGACAGCAGATGCCGCGTATGCTTATGTCGCTTCAGGAAACCTTACCTTGGTTGATGTTACGGATATCCAAAACCCCGAAACAGGTTTCCGATTAAATACGCCCGGATTCGCAACCAGCATTCAACTTCTTAACGATACTGTTTATCTCGCCGATCAACAGACAGGGCTGCATATTATTAACGTCCATAACCCGCAGCAGCCACGACGAATTTCCTCACAACCTACGTTTGGCAATGCAACTGATGTCGTAATCCGTGAAACCTTGGCTTATATCGCTGACGGGAAGGGTGGCATCCAGACGATCGATATCAGTGCTTTAGAATCGCCGAAGTGGTTACACCGCTATGCGTTTGGCGGTACTGTTTACGGGCTTGATGTTGTGGAGACAATGGAAGGTGAACGGACTGTCTATGTTGCAAACGGCGTGGGAGGCTTGCGGACCCTTGAATTCACAACGCCTTATCACGGCACTTTGACCCGAAATCTATCATTGCCTGCGGATACCCTTACTTCTAACGAGCAGTTCGAGAAGACAAGCTGCACCAAAGTTCGCGTACAGGACGGATACGCCTTTGTTGCTGCCGAGACAGGTCTGTTCGTTGTTGATCTCGCTGGGCATACAATTGCGGCGCATATACCGACAGCTGCGCCTGTTTCAGATATTGCGTTGCACCAAGGCTACGCCTATCTTTGTGCTGAATCCCTAATTGTCGTTGATAGTCGGGTCCCTCAACAGAGCAGAATCGTCTTCAAACGTGACATGGATGGGAGTGCGTATCGCGTTGTTGTTGACACCGCTTCGCCTTCCTACGCTTATGTTGCTGCGCTTGAAGGGGGATTGCATGTTTTTGACATTACAGAGCCTTCGGTGCCGCGTCCTGTTGGGGGTTACGCTACACAGGGAAATGCGACAGGAGTTACACTTGCGCCGGATCGCGCGTATCTATTGGATAGCGGCATTGGCGTTGCTGTGCTTGATGTGTCTGCCCCGCGCGAACCGAAGTTGCGTGGTGTATATGAAAATGAGGCCCTCCCGATTGATGCACAGGTTGGAGGGGATTATCTCTATCTATTGGATACCGAAAGTGTGCAGCTAATTGATACACGCACGCTAACAGTTACCTCACGGTTTCGTGAACTCCGATTTCCATCTGAATTAAAGTTAACGGACACTGCTCTCTATATCGCAGATCTCTATCAACTCCGAATTTTCCGCGTGCATCCGGAGGGTTACTCACTTGCTGTTGAGGGGACGCTGCCGTCTGATTGGATACCGGATGTCGTTAAATCTACGCCTGTCAACCGTTTAAGCCAAAATTTTCCGAACCCATTTAATCCAGAGACATGGATTCCGTATCAACTCGCTTCAGATGTGAATGTGTCGCTTTATATCTATGATGCGCAAGGAAGACGTATCTATGCTAAGACGCTTGGCTACCGCAAGGCGGGTTCACACATCGCATATTGGGATGGGCGCAATGCTGTGGGTGAGACTGTTGCAAGCGGTATCTATTTTTATTCGATTCACGCTGGAGATTTCCACGCCACCCGAAAAATGCTCATCCGACGGTAAATTTTTATCTCTGCTCTGAGCATTGGATATTTCATCAAAAACTGTTTCAGCAGGTTAGTCTTAGGGTTCTAATTCAGATAACGACTGGATAGCAAAAATTTTGTAACGCGAATTGACAAAAATACGTTGAATAAATTAGTTCGATAGAATCTGGCAAACTTATGTTCGCGCTTAGTTAATACATATAGAGAGATTTTCAAGGAGAACGATAACATGGTTAGGAACAGCGTAACAGGGCGTTTCCGGGACATTGAGATACTCTTTAGTATTGATGGTGATGCCACCATTATGAGTGTACGGAATCTGGTTAACAGCGAAAGACAGGTAAGCGTGATGTATCAGAAGCTTTCGATGAGCGGACTCGCCAATTGGGCGCAGTTTCAGTTAACCGAAACGCCCGTCTCGCGCCGCCTCCCTACGGAGATTCTTGAAGCATATCGATTAACATTTTTTGTTGATAATGCTGAACCCGTTTCTGCTCGCGTTGAAAAAATATTAGCTGAATTGGAGGCACTCAAACTTGGACAACCGGCGGAAGATGCTTCGGAAACCGTCGCTGAATTAGATTCGATCACCCCTGAATCGCTAAAAGAAATTCAGGAAGAAATTCCCCTCTTGGAAAATCCAGAAGATACTGAAACTTTGGCGACTACGCCCCCTTTGGAAACCCAGAGTAATGAGAACGAACCTTCCGTTCCTAAGGTAGATGCAACGCAACAGTTAGAAGAAGAAACAGTGGATGCCCGAAAGGCAGAGACCGCAGAACCGATAGAAACAAGTATTGACGAGGGCGAACGTTCTTTACCCGAAATCGAAACGATACAACAGGTGAAAGAAAAAGTAGAAGTACCGGAGCCTTCGAAGGAACGCACCCCGGAATCGTTGGTACCGAAGGACGAACAGGCGCCAGAAAGAAAACCTGTTCCACCTATGGCATTGAAACTACCTGTAACTCGGGATGCCGTATCTGTATCAACCATTGTAGATTCAAGTTTAGAATTTAAGATCGCAGTGCCGTCCCTTCCACCAAGTGTACGCGCAGCACAACGAAAGGTACAAACCTCCGCGCATCTTGGGACTACAGCCGCTAAAGCCGGTTCAACATCTTTAAAACGGAGAAAGAAAGGTGTTTTTGGGCAGATCGCCCAAGCGTTAGGACTCACTGCCGGTGGTAGACGTGGCAAGGCTTACTATCAGCAAAAAGGCGAAGCTATTCAGAACGCGTTTCAAGACCAACTCGCTAAGGTGGAGCGAGATTACAACGAGGGATATGGACTCAATCTCCTTGATTGGGATATGGATACGCTCTCCGAGGCGGAAATCGCAATTTTGCTCCTGAACCTCATGGTGAACGAAGTGATCGCATGGCGGAAAGAGACCGGACGTGCTACACCTGAAACGGAGCAGCTCGTCCAAGTGCTTGATGAAGTAGATACGCGGATCAGGCGGACACTCAAGCAGACACGCGGTGTTTCCACACCGTCCCCGACGTTGTTTCCAGACCTTCTCGCTGAAAGCGAACGCGATTTGGAGAAAATTCAGAATGAATGCGATGCTTATCTTCAACGCTTCACCCATAAGTTGATTGAACAGGAGAAAGCACACGCGGAGAAAATTGAGGTACTGATCTTTAAAAAATTCCTCACTGAATTTATCCGAGATTTTCTCTTCGTTGAAGTCACAGAGAGCACGCGAGGCAGTGAATTACCGGAACGTCTCAATTGGTTCTTGGATATCGTTGATTCTGAAGTCATCCCGATTGAAGTCGGAGAAACACAGGTTTCGCCGAGGCATCATAAGGTCAAGGGCGCACGTGCTTGCGAATTTGAAGCGGGGACAATCGTTGAAGTTATCAAAGCTGGATTGCAGTCCAAGGATGGAAAACGCGTCAATCAGATGGCTGTTGTCATTGAAGCGGAGTAGAGCGGATGGAGACGAGCGAACACTTAGTTCAAAAGATTGCACAGATGCCACAGGTAGACCTCGGTCATTTCCCGACACCATTGGAGGAATGCCCGCGGCTTTCCGAGGCACTCGCTGGACCGCGCATCTTTATGAAACGCGAAGATTGCTCAGGTTTGGCTTTTGGCGGTAACAAAGTCCGGCAGCTAACTTTTACGATTGGGGACGCTGTCGCAGAAGGTGCTGATACAATTATACAGGGCGCGGCTTCGCAATCCAATCACTGTCGCCAAGCCGCTGCTGCCTGCGGTAAACTTGGACTCAAGTGTTATCTTCGCCTTGCGCGTGATCACAAGAGTATCCTCCAAGGGAATTTGTTGTTAGATAATATCGCAGGCGCGGATGTCGAGATTGTTGATGTCCCGTTCGGACCCGAGTTAGATGTCGTGAAGTACGAACTCGCCGAAAAACTGAAGACGCAAGGCGTAAAACCTTATGTCCTCGCAGCGCCGCGTTCAACTGCCCTTGCCGCTGTCGCTTTTACATGGTGTATCGCTGAAATCGCGCAACAGCAACAGCAATTGGGTATTGATGCGGATTGGATTTATACGGCTTCCGTAGGCGGTACACAGGCGGGGCTTGTCCTTGGCACCAAGGTGCTTGGTCTTAAGATGAAGCCGTTTGGCATCGCGCCTATTGTTTGGGAAGGTAAATTTGATCGGCTACGCAGTGCTGCGAACGATGCCGCCGAACTTTTGGAATTGGATACCCGCGTCACCAATGCAGATATTCAGAACACAGATAACTATATCGGACAGGCTTACGGTTACCTCACACCCGAATGTATTGATGCCCTCAAACTCGTTGCCAAAACCGAGGGAATTTTTCTCGATCCCGTCTATACCGCCAAAGCGATGGCGTGCCTCATTGACCATATCCAACAGGGTAAACTCGGACGCGATGATACCGTTATCTTCCTCCACACAGGCGGAACCCCTGCCCTTTTTGCATATCACGAAGAATTAACCGCCGATTTATAGTCTGAATCTCCTTATTGCTCTGAACACGGGAACGTTTAAATACTTCTACTGCTCCCATCCTACTTTTCCTTGCCTTTTTTCCCAAATATGCTACCATTTTTCTATACACAAAAACCGAAAACACAACGGCACTACCTGCCATCCTATTGTCTAAAGAGAACTGCCAAAATATGTCCTATATCCATCGTCCCTATGATAATTATTATGAGTTTGGTGAAAATCTAAAGAATCTGTTTGAAGAATTAGTCATACAACCATTTGAACACGATCTGCCAGCACTCGCGGCGGATGTTAGAGATACGAAAATATACTACTGGGAAGATATAGCGCGCATTCTGAATCAAGGACAGAGCAATTTTGATGATGTTTCATTTGATAAATCCTCCAGTGAGTATTATTTCCCAAAAGACAAGGTATCTATCTATTGTGTTCATCACATGCCTCGGCACCTTTTCAGTTCTTATCACATTTTTACGAATTGCCTCACACCGATAAACGAAAAGCATAAAGTTGTGTTCATTGACTTCGGCTGTGGCCCATTAACTTCTGGTATTGCTTTTCGGGCATTTGCAACGGAGAACGATGTTACTTATTTCGGAATTGATAATTCGCGAACTATGCTTGATAAAGCGACATCAATCAATAAATACGGGCCGAATAGATATAAAGATCCTTTCTATGGCAAATTTGAGTTAATTCGTGAGTGCGATGATTTGCCCCGATTATTGGGCAAGTACATTGAAAACGGCGATGGGACGCAGATTATATTTAATTTTTGCTATTTTTTCTCGAGTCCGACGTTAGATATTAATAACTTATCTGAAGCCCTCATTCAGGTTGTGAAGAAATACGATCAACATAAAATGTGCTTCGTGTACCAAAATCCTGACCACCGCTCATTATCCAAGCTTGATCGTTTGAAGATGTATGGCAAGTGGGAAAAACTTAAAACGAACCTTTCGGTATTTAGGGATCAAATAACCCAATCAGATGTTGAAATGTTTTCTTATTGTCGGCTCATAAATGGTTCATTGCACAATAACGCTAAGGTCTACTATGAGGTCCTTTGCGACGCGTAAATTTGATCCAATGCGATTTGATGGCATACTTGTGGGGAATTGGAAACGAGTCTCGTATCCGCGTACGCGTAGAACCCAAATCGCCTTGAAAAAAGGGTCATTACTTGTTATACTTTACTATGCCACAAGATAAATTGTTAGCGAGAATGAAAAACAATCCACGCGGGGACTGGAAAATTTCTCGCGTTGAAACGTTAGCAAGACGATACGGGTTTTCCATCAATCGACCGAGAGACGGAGGAAGCCATGTGATACTACGTCATGATTCGGGTAAAGGTTGAGTGTTCCCGTTCATCGTCCAATAAAACCGGTATACATTCTGCAACTTGTGCAGATAATTGAGGAAGTGGAGGGAGATTAAATATGAGTGAATCAAAGTATCCGTTTCTTATCAGTGTATTGCCTTCTGGAGATGGCAGCGACTCCTTAACTAAATTTCCCAATCTGCCGAACTATCCATTTCTTATCAGCATATTGCCCGCGGAAGAAGGTGGAGGTTATCTAATTGAATTTCCGGATCTACCAGGGTGCATGTCTGATGGAGAAACGATTGAAGAAACAATAGCAAACGGAAAGGATGCCGTTGCCTGCTGGATAGAAACGGCGAAACGTTATGGAGATAAAATTCCGCATCCCGGTTTAACTGCTCGTCTCTCGCTTCAGCGAAAATTAACCTTTGCAACTGCTACTCAGGACGAAATGTCATAATGCCAGTTCTCAGAGAAGAAACCTAAAACATGTCCTACATACACTGCTCCGAGTTGAGAAATCAGGAAGCAACAACGTCAATTGATGGGCTCCGATATGTAGAAGACTATATCAGTGAATACCAACATGATTGGCTATTAGCCGAGATTGATAAATACGAGTGGCTCACTGACCTAAAACGACGGGTTCAGCATTACGGTTTTAAGTATGACTACAAAGCGCGGAAAGTGAACTATGATATGCGTATTGGGGAGTTGCCGAAGTGGTTGAAAAGACTCAGTCAAAAATTGTGTGAAGACAAACACATGCCGGAGGTTGCAGATCAGGTGATCGTCAATGAATACCGACCTGGACAAGGCATCGCAAGCCACATTGACTGTGAACCCTGTTTTAAAGATACAATTGTCTCTTTGAGTTTGGGGTCGGGCTGTATTATGAATTTTACAAACAAATTTGACAAGACGAAAAAGATTCCGGTCTGGCTTGAGCCAAGAAGCCTTGTCGTCCTGAATGGTGAAGCAAGACATGAGTGGTTACACGGGATTTCCGCCAGAAAATCGGATGTGTGGGATGGACAGAAGCTTGAACGGCAGCGACGGGTATCATTAACGTTTAGGAAGGTAATCATAAAATAAGGCGAGACGCTAAAAAAGTAAAATTCTTAAGTCCAGCTCCACCTCTCTAATTGACATGTAGTGCTCAACAATGGAACAAATATCTCTATTTCCCGCATTAAATCAGCAATTCTCTCAACCGGAACCTATGCCGAGAAACGAGGAGGCGATTGAAGAAATCCGTGGACTCTGGTATATAGCAGACTATATCACTGAATCCCAACACGATTGGCTGTTAGAGGCAATTGACAAGCAGCAGTGGAGTTATTTTGGCAAGCGACGCGTTCAACATTATGGACAAAGGTATGACTATAGTGAAGAGAAGAAAAACGATGATCGGGAAGTGAGTGAATTCTCAGAATGGTTGGAAAGGCTTTGTCTGAAGTTACAAAATGATGGACACATGCCAAAAATCGCAAATCAAGTGCTTATTAGTGAGTACGAACCCGGACAAGGTATCGGGGACCATACCGATAAAGAAGCCTGTTTCAAGGACACGATTTGCATCTTGAGTTTGAGTTCAAGTTGTGTGATGAATCTAACACTCACATCTGATAGAACGAAAAAAATTCCGATCTGGCTCGCGCCTGGGAGTTTGACTGTCCTAAGCGCGGATGCAAAGAGTAGATGGATGCACGGGATTCCCGCCAGAAAAACAGATGTCTGGGAGGATCGCAAGTATGCCCGTCAGCGACGCGTATCACTCAGCTTTAGAAGATTGATTTGATGTAATAACGATTGGTTATAGGATAAAAAAACATAGCCGTCACACCTATAGAATGTAGCGCGTGACGGCTATAATATTTCGATAATTGCTTTGTTAGGTTAGAACCGTTCTGTCTTAACCTCGCCCCATTTTGTTGCTAATTTTTCTTTGGCATCCACAGGGAAAGGTGTATCACGATTCAGATCATCTTCCGGTTCACCTTCAAAATAACGGAAATTATCAATCCAGAAATCGACATCGGATTGTGCAATCGCTAATCCAACCCACATATCTCTTTCAACATCGGCTTTGGATTGGAAAGTGATGTGATACTCTGTCCATTCCGGTCCTAATAGATTAATAGCACCGCCTTGATAGAAGGTCCAAGGATCATGTTGCATCTGGAGGCTGAGTTGTACCTCGCGCGGCTTTTCAGAACGCGCCCAAAAAATCACGGTGTACGTTTCGCCGGACTTCATTGAGGCATCCTTTTGCCGAACCTTAGCATGCCATGCGGTACCTGTTGCTTTATGCCCAATAACTTTGAGGGACTGTTTTCCGTGTTGTGGGTTTTTCTTATCGATTTCCATCGTATAGAGTCCGCCGCGATTACAACATGCACCGTCCTCTAAACCCCAAGCGGCTAAGTCCTCTTCAAAGCTGTGGTTTTCGAGAAGGAGTTCGCCTTCCTTCCACTTTCCCCAGTCCTGTGGTGTGCCTGCAAATGCGGCCAAACTTATGAGCAGCGTGAGCAGGAACACACTAATAGTGATAGATTTCATCACGCCAATTTTCTCCTTTATGCACTAAAATATATTTGTAAAATTAGGTATCGCCTTGCATAAGGGATTCCACTTCAGGTAGAACCTGTGCAACTGCTGCCTGATCAACATTGTCAGCGACGCTGCTATAACCTGCTGTGTGAATCATCTCCACGAGGTTTTGTCCTAATTGTTCAATTGTCCATGCGACCGAGTCTGGCACGCTCGCTTTATCGAGGTGCCGCTGGTCGTTCTTTCCGGAGGGATCGTAGTGATAGTGTGGATCCTTGCGAAAGCAGTCGAAACGGAGCAGTTGAACATTTTCGCCGTCCGCTTCGCCGTAAACACGCACGGAGGGACCGCCGTCTGCTCCGAAGTTACGTTCATCGACGTGGAGTTCAATGCCACCGACTTGGAACACTTTTTCATTCATCAATTTTTTCCTCCAGTTTACATAAGTATAAATATATTATATAACGACTTGTGCTAATTAATGTTGTGAGCATAGATATTTCCTTATGCGAGAACGAGATCTTTGAGTTTCATCAAGGGGCGTCCGAGGCATTGATTGACGAAAACACCGAGCAGACAACTGCCGAGTTTATTGCTCATCCGCGTCAGCAACCCCCAATGCTTCAACGCACGCACACGAGAAATATGAAACTGCTCTGTTAGCTGACCGATCGTCGTCTCAATGCGACGGCGCATCCGCACCTGAAGTTTGCGAAAACTCTCAGGATACTGTTGCTTTTGATTGCTTCTCAGTGTTGGTAATAAAACCGTGTCTTCGGTTTCCATGAGTTCTGCCTGAAGGGGTTGAGAAATATACCCTTTATCGCCAAGAAGAATCCGATATTCACCGCGTTCGACAAGACAGAGCAGCACATCTCGGTCATCTCTATCGGCTGAAGCAATGGCGAAGTCAACAGGAATACCTGCAGCCGTGGTTATCAGTGTGCCACGAAAACCGAAAAATGTGCCGAGGCTTTTCGTCGCACAGTGTCCATAAGTCGCGAAGGTGCCGGTGGCATCTGCCCATTTGAAATCAGACTTTGAAGCCTTGGCACGTTTGAAATCACAGACCGG
>PYIY01000014.1 GCA_003635195.1 Candidatus Poribacteria bacterium
CACTTGCACGGCTTTGAGGTAAAAGCCGTCACACCGATTGACGAATTACGGGCGGTAGCAATAGAACTCTCACATCCACGTAGCGGTGCACGCCTGATGCATCTCTACACAGACGACGCCAGAAACTGGTTCTCAATCAGTCCAATAACACCCACATTAGATGATACAGGATTGCAGCATATACTTGAACACTCGGTCCTGAAGGGCTCTCGTAACTATCCGATAAAAGCAGTGTCCTCTGAAATAATGAAAATGAGCTTAGCGACTTATGACAGTACGAATGCCATGAATTACATTGACCACGCCTTTTACTACACCTCAAACAATGTCAAAAAAGACCTATTTAATGTTGCAGAAATCCACTTTGATTCCG
Source organism: Candidatus Poribacteria bacterium (assembly GCA_003635195.1). Lineage (GTDB taxonomy): Bacteria > Poribacteria > WGA-4E > WGA-4E > WGA-3G > WGA-3G. The sequence continues at coordinate 374 of PYIY01000014.1, forward strand.
TTTTTCATCCACTACTGACAGAAGAAACTTTCAAACGCGAAGGACACCATCTTGAACCTGTGGATCCAGATCAACCCACAGGTGCCATAAAAATAAATGGCATCGTCTACAATGAAGTGAAAAATAATCTGTCAGACCCAGAAGCTTGCCTGCACTACGGTGTGGCCGGTGAACTTCTGCCTGATACTTGCTACGCGTACAAAGGTGCTGGAAATTCACTGGTTATGCCTGACTTAACCTACGAAGAATTAAAAACCTATCACAAAATCTACTATCATCCACGCAACAGTTACTTCTTCTTCTACGGCAATATACCAACAAACGACTATCTCTTATTTCTCGCCGATAAACTATCAGCACTCCCAAAGCCTGAGACAAAAGGATTTCTACACCCCCTCCGCCCAGAAGTCTCACAGCAACCGAGGTGGAAATCTCCGCGAACTGTGACGGATACCTATCCAATTGGTGCAGATGAATCCCTCACTGAAAAGACATACTTGATGCTGAGTTGGATCATCGGAGATACAACAGACCCTGAAGATGTAATCCTGTGCAGTGTCTTAAACTTGATTCTGTTTGGCAATGAAGGCGCACCACTCCGCAAGGCAATTATCGACTCAAAACTTGGAACTGATATAATTAATGATTTCCTAAGCGATTACACAGGACCGAACAGAACTTTCTGTGTTGGTCTGATTGGGAGCGAAGCAGACCGCGTTGACGCTTTCACGGAATTGGTCATCAATACACTTACGCAAATTGCGGATGGCGCAATTGCTCAAGAGCAGGTGGAAGCCGCATTCCAACAAATCACATACGACTACCAGGAAATTACGCCGAATTTCCCGTTTCAAATGATGAAGCGTGTCGTAAACACATGGATCTATGAAAAGGAGCCGACCCTCTTTTTAAAAATGGGGACCCACTTATCTACTATCCGACAACGTTGGGAGCAAAATCCGTATATTTTCAATGAATTGATTCGCGAGCGGCTCCTTGACAACCCACATCGGCTGACGACCATCCTCTCCCCTGATCCAGATATGCAGGCAAAGTTTGATGCCAACGAGAACGAACGGCTGAAAACAATCCGTGCAAACCTTACTGATGAACAGATGAAGCAGATTGCTGCTGATGCAGCGGAGCTGGAACGTCTTAATGGACAGCCCAACTCACCAGAGGATTTAGCGAAGTTGCCGCAACTACACGTCTCAGATTTGCCCGCGGAACCACTACATATTTCGACAACCGTTGAGACGGTTAGCGAATGTCCTATGCTTCGGAACGACATTTTTTCAAACGGTGTGAACTACCTCGTGCTGAACTTCGACTTGCGAGGATTACCGCAACACCTTTGGCAATATCTACCCAGATACACTGATGCCATTGGCAAACTCGGCACGGAGAAGATGAATTACGAACAGATAGCACGGCGCGGAGCAGCAGCCACTGGCGGCATTGGATGCTTTCCGAACTTCACCACCCACGCGCTTGACCCAAGTCGCCCAGTGTGGAATATGCAGTTTCACCTCAAAGCACTCGATGGTAAAATGGAAAGTGCATTGGCCGTTTTGCACGATCTAATTTTCACTGTGAATCCACGCGATAAAGAACGTCTCTACGACGTGCTCAGTCAAGCAGTCGTAGGATATCGGAATCTGATACACGGTTATAGCGGTCCAAGTATCGCAAATCATCATGCTGCCCGTGGGCTTTCACCACAAGCATATCTCAAAGAAACCGTCTTCGGGCTGCCACAATTCCGCGCAAGTGAAATGTTGCTCAACCGTTTTGATGAATCCTATGCGGAACTTAGCGGTTGCATTGAACAGATCCGAGATTTCCTGTTAGTCCGAGGTCGTGTCACTGCAAGTTTTACCGGTTCTGATGAAACTTTTGAGGTGTTTCGAGGACAGTTCGCCGAATGGATTGGCGATATGCATGATAAACCAATAACCCCGGCACCGATAAGTTTTAAATCTTTTGATACGCCACCACGTGAAGGCCTGGCAGCTCCTATTCAAGTCGCGCACTGCACACAGATGATACCAGCACCGCACCAGTCACATCCGAATTCAGGATTCTTGACTATTGGCGCGCATATCTTAGAAAATGATTACATGTTGCCCGAAATTCGTTTAAAAGGCAATGCCTACGGTTATTATTTTTCATATAACCCATTTGAATCCTTGATCTATCAAGGTTCACATTTTGACCCGTATGTCGCTCGTACACTTGACGTTTTCGCACGGACAGTTGACTATGTTAAACAGACAGAATGGACACAGACTGATATTGACCGGGCGATTATTGCTAAATCAACAGATTACCTAAAAACAGTCCGACCCGGTCAAGCCTCAACCGATGCCCTCGCGCACTACCTCACTGGGCAAACCCGAGAAATAATCGAGGAAAGATACACACAACTCAGACGCGCAACACCCAAGACGGTAAAACGAGCACTGCTCGAAACTTTGGAGGAAAACAACGATAGAGCCTCAATTTGTGTCGTCGCAAGCCGTGAAAAATTAGAAACCGAAAATCAGAAGATGACGCAACCGCTCCACATCGAAAATGTTTTTGCGTAGCATCGGGTTCACTTCACAAGCTAGACCTATTGAAACGGGCACATACGCCGGATGATGCAACGCGGTCAGTTTACCACCACCTGTTCCAGAAACAGTTCATAAGGGCACAGACAGGCATCTACTTTATCGTCGCTCCTAAGATTACTTAACGTTGAAAAAGCACTTGACTTTAATGCGACTTTTCTGGTAAAATTATTGAAACGCTTCTTAGTCAGGAGGACTGGAAATGGAACTGACCTTTGAAAAACATGACCTTTTGCATGCCTTGCAAATACTCCAAAATGTCGCGAGTGGGCGTAATACTTTACCGATTTTATCAAACGTCCTTATTCAAGCCGCAGATGGAAATATTGAATGTGTCGCAACCGACCTTGAAATCGGGATTAAGATTAAGGTAGAAGGTGTCATCCAAGAAGATGGCGCAATCACCGTCTCTGCCAAAAAATTGGCTGACATCGTTAAAGAACTCCCCGAGGATAAGGCGATACACCTTGTCACCACAGCAAACAATCGTGTTGAAATTACTTGTGGCGATGGGGTCTATAAGATTATTGGACTCCCGGACGAAGAATTCCCGCAATTACCCACTGTTGATGGACATTCACTGACGATCGATGGTGAGACCCTGCGCGCCGTCCTCCGTAGAACCGAATTCGCCGCAGCGACAGAGGATGTCCGATACTACCTAAACGGACTCTACTTTAACTTCCTTGAAGATAAGACCGAAGTCGTTGCCACTGACGCGGTATGGCTTGCACTCGCCCATTGTGAACCGTTTAAAGCACCAGAAAATGTAGAGGGATTCATCGTTCCACTGAAAGCCGTTAAAGAGATTGAACGCACTTTCGCTGAATCTGAAACAGTGCAGATCTCAATCTTGGAAAACCAGATTCTACTCGCTGATGACAATGCCACCTTAACCACAAGGCTTGTTGAAGGAGATTATCCAAAATATCAGGCACTCATTCCTGAGTCCGCGACGGGTAGAGCGGTTGTTTCCAAAGAACAGATCCTTCACGCGAGTCGGCGTGTGGCGTTGCTATCAAACCCAAAAAGCCACGCAATCTGTTTAGAAATCAGCACCGAGCAGATCCATATCTCAACGAACACCCCAGAATTAGGAGAGGCACACGAGACAATCTCTGTTGAGTCCTGCAATGGACGTGAACGGATTGGACTTGACGCACGCCTGCTGATAGAGACATTGGCGCACATCGAGACGGAATCCGTCGCAATTGAATTTACAAGTGCAGTGACCACTGTAGCCTTTAAACCGGTCGGTGAAGAAGGACATATTTGTCTTATACACCCAATGCGCTTGGGCTCTTAGAAGAACCGTCGTAGTCTTTTCCTCACCCACTGACTGCTGATGAAAACCGAAAACTGAATGCTCTGCCAGGTTGAAAATGTGCTTGATTTTAACGCGGCTTTTCTGGTAGAATTACTGAAATGCTTAATGGGGAAAATTGGAAATGGAACTAACTTTTGAAAAATATGATCTCTTGGATGCGCTGCAAGTGCTACAAGGTGTAGCAAGTGGACGCAATGTCTTACCGATTCTTTCAAACGTCCTTATCCAAGCCACAGATGGGAACATTGAATGTATCGCAACCGACCTCGAAGTCGGGATTAAGATTAAGGTAGAAGGGACTATCCAAGAAGACGGGGCAATCACCGTCTCTGCCAAAAAATTGGCTGACATCGTCAAAGAACTTCCCGAAGATAAGGCGATACACCTTGTCACCACAGCAAATGATCGTGTTGAAATCACTTGTGGCGATGGGGTCTATAAGATTATTGGACTCCCAGACGAAGAATTCCCGCAATTACCCACTGTTGATGGACATTCACTAACGATTGACGGTGAAGCTCTGCGTGCTGTCATCCGCAAAACCGAATTCGCCGCAGCGACAGAGGATGTCCGATACTACCTAAACGGACTCTACTTTAACTTCCTTGAAGATAAGACCGAAGTCGTTGCCACTGATATGCACCGGCTTGCCCTCGCGCAGTGCGAACCGTTCGAGACTTCAGAGAATGTAAAAGGATTCATCGCTCCACTAAAAGCCGTTAAAGAGATTGAACGCACTTTCGCTGAATCTGAGACAGTGCAGATCTCAATCTTGGAAAATCAGGTGCTGCTCGCCGATGACAAAGCCACCCTAACCACACGGCTTGTTGAAGGAGATTATCCAAAATACCGAGAAGTCATGCCCGAAACCCCGGAAGGGACTGCGATTGTCTCCAAAGAACAGCTTCTCCAAGCAGGCAGACGCGTCGCACTGCTATCAAACCCAAAAAGTTACGCGATTTGTGTAGAGATTGGTACTGAACAAGTGCAAGTTTCGGTGAATACCCCGGAATTAGGAGAGGCACACGAGACGCTTCCGGTGGAATCTGCTACTGGACAGATACGGTTTGGGATTGACGCGCGCCTACTGATAGAGGCATTGACCCATATCGAAACAGAATCCGTCGCAATTGAATTCACAACTGAAGTGAAACCTATATTCTTTAAACCGATCGATGAGGACGGACATCTTTGTCTTGTCGTGCCGATGCGCTTGGCATCCTAAAGGCGAACTCCGTAGAGCCAGAACGTCGCTTTCGCTGTAGAGGAGTCGGTTTCAGGGACATCCAATATAAGGATGAAACTTCACCTCTACAGCATCCAAAAGTGGCACTTGTGACGCGTCCAATAAGGTAGGTTCGGTGTTTGCAGAGGTGTCACGATTTTTCTGAAAAAAACTTGACAACCCCTCCGCTTTGTGGTATTATAATATAGCCTTGTGCCGAGATAGCTCAGTCGGTAGAGCAGTAGACTGAAAATCTATGTGTCGGCAGTTCGATTCTGCCTCTCGGCATCTTCTTGATCTCTAGTAGAGGCACCCCGAGCGATTAGTCCGCTAACAATCGTAAAGGAGATGATTTTTATGATTAAAGTCGCTTCTTGTATAGCATCAACGGTATTAACCCACTTGGGTTTGCCTGACCTTGCTAGTGGATTCGGTCAGGTTAGCGGATTTGGAATCCTTATCCTACCACTTTTCCATCTATTCTATAAAGTGAGCAGCAGTAGGATTAACAAACGAATTAACCAGTGGACTAATTGGCAAGGGTTGTTCTGTGTATCGTAGTAAAACGATACCTATTGGAGAAGAATCAAGTCGCAACATTATTATAAAGTTTACTAAGCCGGTGTAGCTCAGGGGAAGAGCAACTGATTCGTAATCAGTAGGTCGGAGGTTCAAATCCTCTCATCGGCTTTCCATTTCTCTCCTAACTTTATCCCTACTTTCACAACCCACTTATTCTGTTTCGACTTCCAAGCCTTCTTCCTCGGCTTCCAAATCTTCTTCAAGTGATTTGATATTCGCTAAGACAGTCGGATGGGGTTCAATCTCGTATATTTTTCGGTACATTTCAAGTGCCTTCGCCTTATCACCCAGGAAACTCCCATAAATTTCAGCCATCCGCTCCCACGCGCGCACCTCTTGCGGATCGAGCTCCACAATACGCTCATAAACCTGAAGCGTATCCGCGTACCGACGTGTCTCAATATCTTCGCGCCCAAGCGCAGCTGCACGCACCAAATACAAACGCACAAGATCAGAAACAATTTCGTCCATCTCAGGACGCTTTGCCACCGCTTGCTCTAATAAAAGAATTGACTCCGATTCAAGGCGGGTCACTTCAGCCAGATCTTCATCGGTGAATTCCCGATCAAGAAATTGATAACTTTGCAGCATTTTGGCGTACGTTCTGGACAACTGAAGACGGGCAAGGATACCGATAGGTGCTTTTTCAGAGGCGATATCTCGAAACTCTGGATCACTGTCAATCGCCTTTTTGTAGTGCTCAACCGCCTGTTCAAGCTGCCTGTTCCCGTGATAGAGAACACCGAGGCGATAATGTGCTTCAGCGTTGTTTGGATCACTCCCAATCACAGCAAGGAACTCTTCCGTCGCCTGCGCCAATAACGTATCATCTAAGGCATCATTGCTAAGGAGTTTGCCGCGTAAGAGACGGACATCCGGATGATCCGGTTGAATGCGTGCTGCATGTTCCAAACGTGCCCTCGCATCTTTTGCCCAACTGCTCCGCGAATAGATTTCCGCGATGCGGAGATTCGCGTGTAAACCGACCTCAGTGCTTGTCTGGGACACCCCGTTTACCGAGATGACGGCTTCCGTCTCAGCAGTTTCTAATGCCTGTAATGCCCGCCAGTAGAGGAGCGCAGCATCAACGAGATCCTCCTGCGCAAAGAGCGTATCCGCCTTTTCAACAAAAGCACCGACCTGTGACACAGGTGGTGATTCAGGTTCGGCACTCCCTCGCCGAATATAGAGCGAAGCAAGCACAACAAAGCCGACTACCGCCAGCACCTCTGCATAAATAAGCCAACTGCGTAAGGAAAATAGGGATTTTACGTTGGACATACGAACTCCTTTTGTCTTGAGCTGAGACACAAACGATCTCACAGCCGTTTCAATCTAAAAAACCGAAACAACATACTACCGGACGCTGTTCTCGATTTCGTCAAGAATGCCGAGCATGTCCTCAGCATTAACGAACCCAGTGAACCGCTTAAGAACGTTACGGTTGCTATCCAAGAAAATGACGACCGGCAATCCGGGGATCTGATACTTTTCGGTGAGTGCCTTCGTCGTTTCGGAGGTGCGGGTGAAATCGAGTTTGACATTAACATAATCATCAAGTCTCGCTGCAACAGCAGGATCCGCATATGTCCGGTGATCCAGTTCATTACACGCGGCACACCAAGAAGCATAAAAATCGAGCATGACAAGTTTGTTCTCTCGCTTAGCGATTTCAAATCCTTCTGCTTCGTTGTAAACCCAATTCAGTTGTGGTCCAGCAGGTTGTTGGATACCACCTACAAACATATAGGCACCGAGTACTGCTAATAAAAGACCACACGCTTTCTGGAATTTCACACGTGCGGGGATGCCACTGAAACGTTGTGTTAACTTACCGAACCATAAACCCACAAGCACTAAACCACCAGCAATCGCAAAAAACGGCAGCGAGTTTTGGAGAAAGTTTTGCAACGGTGGAAATACATCCTTAAGAAAATAGAGTGCCATCGTAATAATAGCAATACCGAAGATGTTTTCTAAAACATACATCCAACCGCCTGAACGTGGTAGCGCAGAAAGCAGACCAGAAAAGGTACCGATACCGATAAAAAGCAGCCCCATTCCGAGCGCGTAAGTGAACATGAGCCAGAATCCGAGAAATAGACTGCCTGTTGTCGCTATATATGTTAGCACCACTGCTAACGCGGGTCCTGTACAAGGTGCTGCGATCACGCCAGCGACCGTTCCCATAGCGAATGCTCCGGCAAATCCGGCACCGCCAACAGTGTTCAGGCGATTCTGCACGGCGTACGGCAACTGAATCTCAAAAACACCAAACATCGATAGTCCGAGCGTAACAAGAATTAAACTGATAAAACCAACAACCCACGGGTTCGCCATTATTTGACCGAAGACAGCACCTGTTGAAGCAACCGCCACGCCTAAAATCGAATACATAACAACAATTCCGATGACATACACAACAGAAAGCAGGAAAGATTTGAGTAGACCGGCAGATTCGTTGGCACCAAAAACAGAAACGGTGATCGGTATGAGCGGATAAACACACGGGGTCAGGCTGGTTAAGATTCCACCTGCAAACACGAGTAAGAACGCCAGCCAAACCTGTCCACCGGAGAGGGCGCGCGCAAGACTCCCCTCATCACCAGTAGAACCCGGTGGCACTGCGAATTCAATATTAGCAAAAACGGCTTCATGAATACGTTGAACAGTCTCCTCTATACCGACGACCTCAATAGGTATTGAAAAAGCGAGGGTTTCAGGTAACAGACACTGGGTATCGTCACACGCCTGATATTGCAGATGAAAATCCAACGTCCTTGATCCAACTGGAGCCGTCTGGCTTAAGTCGGCTTGGATACCGATAGTGATAGTATCGTGATAGACGGGCGCCTCTCCGATGGATCCAAGCTTTAGCACATCACCTGTGGGATATACGACCTCCCCGAAAGTGAGATCTGACACCTCAGGCGGGGTCACCTCGGTCGCGATAAACCCTTCCTTCGCTGGATTGGCATTGACGTGCCATCCTTTGGCAATTTCCACGACGACAGCAATCTGGAATTGACTGCCAAGTTGTACCTTGTCAAGTGAGAGGTAACCTTTCACAGAGAGTTTCTCAACAGGTGTTTTTTCACCAAGTCCGAAATCCGCGAGCTGTGCTTGTGTACGCATCGGAAAAGTTATCGCAATAAGCGTTACCAGGCTCCAGAATAGGTATTGATGATGTTTGACGGTCTTCAACATACGTAGATCCTCCTCAACTACCTCGGCTCAAGCACAATGCATGGTAGAATCATCTCCTCAAGCGAAATACCACCGTGTTGGAAACTGCCTTGGAATATTTCTTTATAGACGTTGAACTGCCTATCATAAACAAAATAGTAGTCCTCTTTCGCGAGAACATAGTTCATCCGCGCCGATTCGCCGGGTAAGCGATACACCTCTGGATTTTTTATAATCCATCCGGTCTCAGGGGCACAGGAGATGTTTCTACCCTCTTTAAACCGAAGCCCGGTAGTGAGTGCAGCTTGGCTCGAAATCTTCGCAGGATTTTGACAACGTAGCGAACCGTGATCAGACGTTAAGATAACAGTTATATCACGTTCAGCGGCAATTCTGAATATTTCATAGAGCCGCGAATGCTGAAACCAGGCGTGGACGAGTGCCCGGAATGCTGCCTCATCTGGAATCAGCTGCCGAAGTAAATCCACTTCATACCGTGTATGGGTCAGCATATCCAAGAAATCGACAACGAGTGCCGATAAACTGATCCTATCAGCAACGCTTAGCCAGTGTAGATATTGCATCTCCCCACGCACATCAAAAATTTTGAAGTAATGTGGGGGCGGTTTGAGAGGTATGCCGTGCCGTTCAAATTGCAAACGCAGAAGTTGTTTCTCATAGCGATTGATACTCGTGTGTGTATTGTCTGGTTCTGCATACAGGTCTGGATATCTGTCAGCAAGCTCAAGCGGAAACAAGCCACTAAAAATAGCGTTCCGAGCATAACGTGTCGCCGTTGGTATGATGGAATAATAATAATCTGTCTTTATGTCAAACAGTGGGTAAAGCAACGGCTCAATTTTCAGCCAGTGGTCGAGCCGCATACAATCCATAACGATAAATAATACCTGTTTCCCGGCCTGAATTTCAGGGATCACATATTTGTAAACGACATCCACAGACAAGGTCGGCGACGCTTTACCGACAAGCCAATGCTTATAGCTATCCTGAATATAGTTTCCAAACGCTGCGTTCGCTTCACGTTTCTCCGTTTCATGAATAGTTTTAAGCCCGTCAACATTATGTAAGGTATCAAGTCGGAGATCCCATTCAACGAGACGAACGTAAGTATCTATCCATGCTTGCCAATCGTTATCAGTGTCGCGTCCTCGTATTTCCGCATCGGAGATGCGCGCCCGATTAAAATTTTGGACGTACGCTTGGGGTGTATACGCTTCCCGAACGCCCTGTTTTTCAAGCAAAAAGTCAAGTGATAACGCCAACTGTCTTGCAGCAGCCTTGACCCGAGCATCCCCTGACATCATGAAGATATTACCGACATTATAAAGGCTTGCTTGCTGCAGGACTTCCTGTCCATCCTCACGCGTGAGGAGGATGATCGGAATATGTGCCTCCACATCCCGAACAAGCGCGAGTAGATTACCTTCTTGCACTACTGCGTCGTAATTCAACAGGACAGCGTGATATATCTCGCCTTTGAGTAAAGCAATGCCTTCAGCACCAGTGTCCGCTAAGGATACGTCGTATCCTTCATACTCCAAAAAACGAACGTACGGTTTTGGTGTTATATATTCTTGTTCTTCACGATATGAACCTTCAGGTTGTCCGTTAGATTGCTCTACAGGAGTTCTCTGATTGTCAATCCACAGAACCCTCCATCTTTTTTCTTTCATGTTAGACCCCCTTTTGGCGCAGCTCGCAAGCCAAAATCCACTTGACAAAAGCGCGACGCAGATTCGCAAAGTGCACCTATAGCTCAACAAAACGGACAATCCGTCGCTTGCCCGATATTTTTGGGGTGAGCATCGTGAATTTTCAACAAAAAATAGCGTAAAAACTAAATACCAGAGACAAACCGCCCCGGATTCAACACACCTCCCGCATCAAATCTATTTTTAACCTGTTGCATTAAACCGAGTGTGTCTCCGACAGTACCCCAAACGTCAATATGCTGTTTAAGTTCAGGTGGTGCGGTTTCTACGATAAGGTTTCCGCGCACCTCCGCTGCAGATTGACGCAGCTGCGTTAGTGTATTCGCAAGCCTACGGAAATCTGTCTCAGAAGTAACAGGTATAGAGAGATACAATATGCCACTTCCGAGAAGTGCCATCACTTGAACATCACGCGCCCAACTTGCGTCTATAACTTGCGCAGCAAATTCGGCGATATCGGTGCGTTTCAGGTTCACTTTGGCAATTACGTCCTCGGTATTCGTGTCCCTCGCGGGAAATTCCCGGATAGTTTCCTGAAGGCGCACTCGCGATTCGCCTTCAGTAATTGTGACACCCAACACACCATTTTGTTCCATAATTCCTTGACCTTGCGCCAATTGCCATGCCACGGTTTCGGGATCCCCACTGAACCCGACAACCAATGTAGGTTTCTTTTCATCGGTCTCCCCACTTCCTAAATCAGCATTGATGAATAGATTTACAAACATCGGCAGTGTCTGCGAACCTACAATGTTCAAACCCGTGTCAACAGCACTTTGAACGTCCTGAAAGTCTGCTGTGAGTATCGCTTCATGTGCGGGTATTGGCGACAACTTGAGCGTCACTTCAGTAATAATACCGAGCGTTCCAAAAGCACCGATATAGAGTTTGTTGAGATCATAGCCCGCAACATTTTTTACCACTTTACCGCCACTCTTGACGGCAGTACCGTTCGCGTGAACGACGCGTAACCCTAAGACCTGATTCCGAGCAGCCCCATATCGCATACGGAGAGAACCGCTTGCATTGGTTGCGACAATCCCACCGAGGGTGCATCGGTCGGCATACGGTGGATCCAACGCAAGATACTGTTGATGTTGTGCCAACACGGATTGCAAGGCAGCTAAACGGATGCCCGCTTCCACAGTGACGGTGAGATCCGCGGGTTCATATTCCACTACACCATTCAACCGAGTTGTCGCCAGCACGACATCTAATTTCTTTGGCAGGTTCCCGATACCGAGTTTCGTACCTGCCCCAGCAGGCATAACTGATAAATTCTCTTTTGCTGCAAATCGGAGGACCTCTTGCATTTCTTGAACAGACGCTGGCAAAACGACAACTTTCGGAACATGTCCATCAAAAGTGTAAGTGGCAATCTGCGCCTCCGGAAGGATGCCGGATTCTCCAACAATATGCTTAAGTTCATCGTGCAATTTTTTAATTTTCCTTAGTTTCTTACTTTATATTTTTAATAGCAATGTCTCTAAGCGGGGCAATATTCGTAAGCATCTCAAGGACATGATCATCGTTACTCGTTGCATATTTTTTGTTAGCTTCATCAGCAATTTCCAGCAAGAGCGTCCATCTATTGGTACCGCGATAGACAAGTGCTAAACCGTAGTAAGCATCAACGGTATATTGGCTATCTTTAAAGTATTCATTAATAATTTGCTTATAGGCGACGATTGCCTCATCCCAATTCTCCAACCGGGAATGACTCTTAGCAATACCGAGTCTCGCCTCGGCGATAAAGTTGCTATCTGGATACTTTTCAAGAAGCACATTATACGAAACAAGCGCGTTTTCATAGTCCCCTTGATCGAAGTAAGTCTGCCCGATAGCAGACTGAATTTCTGCCTGGAGCCCCCGGTTGGTTGTGTTTTGGAGTGCCAACGCATAGTTAGCGCGCGCCTTTTTATATTCTTTCTGCTTGGCGTAAATTGCCCCTTGGTCGAAATAAGCAGCGGTGACATACGGACTATCTGGAAATTGCTTGATAAAATTGGTATAACGTTTGATTGCCTCATTGTCTCTACTGAGTTGATTTAAGCTATAAGCCGCTTTATACATCGCTTCGGCTTGTAGATCCGGGTAGTTTTTAAATTCCTCAGTCGCAATCTTATCGAATTCCTGATACGCTTGTTCGTAGTTCGATTCATTAAAGAACGACTGGGCAATCAAGTGCTGCGCATCATCCCTAAAATCGGAACTTATGAAGTTATTGAGCAGGGCTTTGAATGCCTGCCGGGAGTCTTCATAGTCCTGCATTTTATAGTTGGCTTGCCCGATAGAATACCAAGCGTTTTCGACGAAGAGGCTATTCGGAAAGTTCTGAATGAGCTGCTTGAACTTCAGCTCCGCCAGTTTAAACTGTTCCGTCCTGTAGAGGATGAACCCCCAGAGATACGTCAACGCTTCTTTATGTTTCGGAACAATTGCTGTTAGGGCAACTTTTTCAATGTGGTCAATCGCAGTTTTGTAGTGAGAAATATCGCCTGTTTGATCAGCGAGACGTGCGTAACTCACCGCGATTTTATAGTGGGCAAGTGTCGTGAAATCCTTGTCAATAATCTGGGTATCCACACCCTCCTTCATCGATTCTTCAAGTGCCTCAGTATACGTGGCAATTGCGCCTTCATAATCTGCCTGTACATACAAATTTTCAGCAGATTGGAAGAGTTGCTGCACCTTTTCGGAGCTACCCATCGCAAAAGGTACCAGAAGCCCAATTAATAAGACGATACCACCGATGATACCAAAGATCCTTGGATTTATTCCGTTCCGTTGGTCCATTCTGTCCTCCTGTAGGAATTTAGGCGTGCCTTATCGCCTACCTATGAATACAGAAACCCATTCGGTTGTAAACCCAACTTTGCATAGGATTCAGCTGTTGGGAAAATCTTACCGGGGTTGCAAAGTCCTGTGGGGTTAAAAATATCTTTGACAGTTGCCATCACTTGCAAATCGGCAGGACTGAAAATCAAAGGCATATAGTCCATCTTCTCAACACCGATGCCGTGTTCTCCCGTGATTGTGCCACCGACTTCAGCACAGACGGAGAGGATCTCCATGTTAACATGCTCCACTCGTTCACACTGGTCAGCATCGCGCTCGTTAAAAAGGACAATCGGATGGATGTTGCCGTCGCCAGCATGGAAGACATTCGCGATTGGGATCTGATACTTCTCGGAGATTTCAGAGATTCGTCGCAAGACCTTCGGGAGCGTCGTCCGCGGCACAACGCCATCTTGGGTGATATAGTTCGGTGCGAGTCGTCCGAATGAACCGAACGCGCTCTTCCGCGCCTTCCAAAGCTGCTGCCGCTCCGCCTCATCTTTGGCGTAATCCACCTTCCGCGCGTTGTGCTGTTTAAAGATTTCTAAAATCTGGTCGGTTTGGTTCTGCATCCCCGCCTCAATGCCATCAAGTTCCACAATCAAAATGGCTTCAGCGTCGAGCGGAAAACCGAATTGAAACGCCTCCTCCAAAGCACGGATAACAAGGCTATCCATCATTTCAAGCGCAGCTGGGATAATACCTTCACCGATAATTGTTGAGACAGCGTTTGAAGCATCGTCCATCGTTTCAAAAACAGCAAGTGCAGTCTGATATGCTTGTGGATTGCGGGTAAGACGCACAACAGCTTTCGTCACGATCCCAAACGTGCCTTCCGAACCGATCATTACACCACGTAGGTCATAACCGGGTGTTTCCTCAACGATTCCGCCCAATTCAATAATTTCACCATCAGGTAAAACGACTTCCAATCCGAGCACATGGTCAGACGTAACACCGTATTTTAAGGTATGCGGTCCGCCAGAATTTTCGGCGATATTCCCGCCTATCGTGCACGCTTTCTGGCTTGACGGATCGGGGGCATAGTGATACCCCTTGCTTTGGACAGCCTGCGTCAACAATAGATTCACAACCCCGGGTTCAACCACCGCCCGTTCGTTTTCAAGGTCTATCTCTAAGATACGATCCATCCGATTGAGGGCGATGATAATCCCACCTTGAACAGAGAGCATACCACCGCTTAATCCTGTTCCACCGCCGCGCGCAATAAACGGCGTGTCGTACTTGTTCGCCAACTTTACAATATCCGACACCTGTTGCGCCGTATCCGCGAAGACAACTACATCTGGCATCGCTTTAAAAGAGGGTGCTGCATCACATTCATATACAGACAGCGCAGTGGCATCCGTTAAAACATTTTTAGGACCGAGGAGCGCAGAGAGGTCAGCAATAAGTTGTTCTTTCTGGGGCATAGTCTATTCCTTCTGCATGGCAATTTCTGATTACTTTTGTACTTAGTGTATCACAATTCTGGTTGGATGTCCAATTAGAAATTTAGCGAATGTTTCCAATTTTTCTTTGTTATAGTCGCGGGCAGTGTGTTATAATAATACAACTTACCGAAGTCTGATCGTTGAAGAACTGTTCAAAAATGCAATGCGTGTAGGAGACAAAAATGCGAAAATCGATATTGATTTTAGGAATTGCTTGCCTGATCGCTTGGACGCTACCACAGTTCTGTTCTGCTGAAATCGACCCCGAAACAGCCGTTGGTGTGTGGCTCTTTGATGAAGGCGCGGGTAAAACAACCAAAGACACTTCAGGAAAAGGACACGACGGCACAATCAACGGTGCCAAGTGGAAAGACGGAAAAATCGGAAAAGCACTTGAGTTTGATGGCGCACAGTGGGTATCCATCGACTCAACACCAGAACTACAACTCGGTGAAGAACTCACGATGATGGCATGGTTTTTTGCGACAGATATTTCCACCTGGCGGCAACTTATTGCGAAAAGTAACGAATATCTCCTGCGGATTGATCCACCACAAGAAGGGAATAAAATGTCAGCGTTTGTCAAACCCGGTGGGAGTTGGGAACCGAGAGCCTCCGCACACGTTCCCGATGAAAAAAAATGGATCCATTTCGCAGCGACTTACGACATCAACGAGAAGGCTGAGCAACTCGTCGTGTATGTAAATGGTAAAAAAGCAGGCGTAAGCACACGTCCCGGAAAAACCGCTGTCACTGGCAACCCTGTTGAGATCGGTAAATGGGGTGGTGGTTCGTATTTCGTTGGTATTATCGACGAAGCCGCCATTTTCAACACTGTTCTCAGCGAAGACGATCTCACAACCATCGTGGAACATGGATTAGCAAAGGCACTTGGTGGGTTAGACGTTGAACCGACAAGCAAATTGGCAACAACATGGGCAACCCTTAAAGCAAACCGCTAACCTACAATAATACCGCCATTGAGTCCTTTTTATTTTTTGTTAACTATAACATTACGCTATATGCTATAATGACTTAAACCAAAAGGAGGATTGCTATGCGAATCACGATTCTTGTATGCGGAATTTTGATATTCAGTCTCATCGGAATAGTGTCTGCCGGTGTATGGACGGATCCGTTTGATGGCAACGAACTCGTTGAAGGCTGGGAATTCCGCGACTATCGCGACAAAGTTACGACGTTTGAAGTCAAAGATGGCTTCCTACAAATGACGAATCCGAAGGGCGGGTGGGGACATACCACCCCTGACAAACCGATGCTTGAACGAGAAATCCCCAAAAGTGCTGCTAAAAATATCACGGTCAGTGGAATCTTTACCACTGAACCTGATAAACCTGCAGATTCATGGATCGGTATCTTCCTCTATAGCGATGACGATCTTAACTACGCCTGCTTGCTGTTTGGTGGCGAAGCCAACCAACCCCAAAAAACGCTTATCGGGAGTATGGTCGAAGCCAACTGGCAAGATAAGGGACACTTTCAAACTGGCTTTGATGTTCCGCTTCATCTTAAGATTGTCAAAGAGGACGATCTCTTCTCCGGTTACTACCGAGAGAATGAAAAGGATGACTGGACGCTGTCCGGTAACAAAACGTGGAACCATAAATTCAACGTAGAACGGGTCGGTATCGGCTTCATGAATAGTTGGGGCGGTCAAACAGTTACATTTATGGTCGACACCCTCTCTATTGAAGGCGAAGGGATCAAACCTTTGTCAGTTAAACCGCATGGTAAGTTAACGACAATATGGGGCAGCCTTAAGGCGAGTCGATAACCTTCAGCAAATGTGTTTTCCCTTGAAAAAAAGTAAGAAAGTCTACCCAGCAAATTCAAAACGGGGTGGTGCAACACCACCCCTATAGCACTTCTCAAGCGAAATCAAAGAATACCCAAAGATAAAAACTAAAAAATAAGGAGAAATGCCACCGCCATGTCCATCCCTAAAATATCTGTGAATAACCCGGTTTTAGCAAACATGCTAATGATTATAATCATCGCATTCGGGTTGTATGCATGGATAAACCTGCCACGAGAACTCACACCAGAAATCGCCTTGCAGAGCGTAACTGTGACAACACTATATCCGGGTGCCTCTCCAGAAGAGGTTGAAAAACTCATATCTGCCCCTATTGAGGACGCCATCGAGGAAAATGTTAACAAAATTAATCTGATGCTCTCCAACTCTTCGGAAGGCAGATCTATCATCTCTGTCGATTTTGAAGAGATGAGCGATCGAGATTTTGACAAGGAACTTGAGAATCTCCGCACTGCTGTAGATCAGGTGAATGACCTACCAGAAGAGATCTTAGATGACCCAAAGGTCCAAGAACTCGATGTCTCATCCGGTTTTCCTATGTTGACGATCGTTGTCGGTGGGAATATCTCAGAAAAGCAGATGCGAGACGTGGCTGAAAACCTCAAAGACGAAATCTTGGACATCAAAAACATTGCCTCCGTTCAGATAGCGGGTTTCCGGGAAAGGGAAATATGGGTTGAAGTGGACCCGGATCGCCTGCAGGCGTATCAACTTCCTATTGCAGCAGTCATCACTGCACTTGGTGCAAGCAATTTAAACCTCCCAGCCGGTACAATGGAACTCGGCAACACAGAGTTCATGGTCCGCACAATGGGCGAATTCGCCAACCCAGACACAATCAAAGACACGATCATCGCCGTTCAACCCACTGGCACCCCGCTGCGCCTCAGTGATGTCGCCACCGTCTCGGATACTTACGAGGATGCCAGAACCTTATCCCGGATCAATGGGAAACCTTCCATCAGCCTGAGTGTTCAAAAAAAGTCGGAAGGAAACACGATTGCGTTAGTCGCCAAACTTCGGGAACTGGTTGAAAAACGGAGAGGTGACCTCCCCGAAGGTACCGAACTGACAGCCGTCAACGACTACTCGGTTATCCTTAAAGAACGGTTGGGTATTCTTGAAACAAATGCCTTTTTCGGTTTGGTGTTGGTTGTGTTGATGCTCCTTCTTTTTATCGGATGGCGGAATGCTGTGTTCGCGGCACTTGGCATACCCGTTGCTTTCATGGCAACGTTTTGGTTTATGTCTATCGCTGGCTACTCCCTGAGTGGTGTCTCTCTGTTTGGACTTATCTTAGTCGTCGGAATTGTCGTTGACGATGCTATTGTTGTCATAGAAAACACCTATCGGCACATTGAGGCAGGGGCATCTCCGAAAGTGGCAGCCATTCGCGGCGCAGAAGAGGTCGGCTGGCCGGTTTTAGCAGCAAGTTTGACAACAATTTGCGCATTTGGTCCCTTGATGTTTATGTCGGGAGTTTCCGGGCAGTTTATGCGGGTTGTCCCCGTCATGGCGATTCTTGTTTTGATCGCCTCCCTTTTTGAAGTTTTCGTGATTTTACCTGCACACGTCTCTGAGTGGGGAAAAGCCAAACACCGAGAAGGACGCAGCAGGTTTGATCGTCTTCGGACGCGATCTCAAGATGCTTTTACCGCAAGTATTCGCGTTGTGGGTTTTCTTACGTGGTTCGGCATGTTTTTTGATTTCATCAGGAGCCGATACGTTAGAATCCTAAAAACAACCATCCGATACCGATATGCCTTTGTCGCAAGTGTTCTCTTGATTGGCCTTTTTGCGTGCGTCGGCGCGTTTTTTGTTCTTGACAAGGAACTCTTCCCGGGTGAAGATTTCCCACAATTCTATGTCAAAGCCGAAATGCCGCCCTCTTATGGCATGCAAGAAACAACCGCAGTTGTCGCGCAGATCGAAGAAGCCGCCAAAAAACTTCCATCAAGCGAAATCGCTGCAATCGTTAGCAACGTCGGTGTCCACACACCCACTTCAGGCTTATTGGAAGGTGTTACCTACGGTTCAAATTTCGGTGAAGTGATCATCGAACTTACACCCAAGCAGGAACGGACACGCGGGGTCGATGAAATCATCGCCTCAATGCGAGCGGAAACGGCAACCATTAGTGGAATTGAGCAGCTGAATTACATCACACAGGAAGGTGGCCCTCCTTCAGGGCAAGACGTGGAAGTCAAGGTAAAGGGACCGAGATTTGAGGAGCTTGGGAAACTCTCCGACGTACTTAAGGGAGCACTGCATCAGATGGACGGCGTTTACGACATTCGGGACGACTTTCGAACGGGTAAATCTGAGGTTCGTATCTATTTGAAGCCAGAGAAGGCACATCAGTACGGGTTAACCACATTCCAAATCGCACAAACTGTCCGAACTGCTATTGAGGGTGCCAAAGCCACAACCTACCGAGAAGCAGACGAGGCAATTGACATCATCGTCAAATACAAGGAAGACACGCTCAAAAACCTCACAGCACTCAACAATCTGTTGATTGCAACGCCAACCGGTGCTATTGTCCCGCTCAAGGATGTCGCAGATATAATAGAAGAAAAGGGATATTCAGATATCCGTCGATTCGATGGCGAACGGGCGATTACGGTTTCCGCATCCGTAGATAGGCAGAAAACAACGCCTTTCAAAGTAAATCAGGCGTTAATTGGGACATTCGCCAATATGGAAACTTTATATCCGGGATATCAACTCGATTTTCGAGGGCTTTTCGATGAGATTAGAAACTCCTTTGCAGAATTGTGGAAACTGTTCATCGTTGGGTTGTTGTTAATCTATGTGGTATTAGGTGCACAATTTAAGTCGTTTATACAACCGATCATTATTATGTTCGCTGTTCCATTCGGGATGATAGGTGCGATGGTTGGGCTTCTCCTTTCCAATGCAACGCTTAGCATCGTCGCTATGTTTGGGATCGTCGCGCTCTCAGGGATTGTGGTCAACGATTCCATTGTCCTTATTGATTTCATCAACAAGTACCGGGAAAACGGTCATAACAAATGGTATGCGATTCTAAAAGGCGGGAGCGTCCGACTGCGCCCGATTATCCTCACCTCACTGACGACAATTATCGGACTCATTCCGATGGCAGTCGGATTAGGTGGAAAATCGCCTATCTGGATGCCGATGGCGTATACAATCATCTTCGGGCTTGCGCTCGCAACTACGATGACGCTGTTTGTGATGCCCGCACTTTATGCAATCACGACAGACCTACGCAGCTTAGTTCTGAAAAATCCAGAGGCGCGGTTCCAAACCGTTTCAGACGAAGACCTGTTAGGTGCCGCAGTCCCCGCTGACGATTAAATAAAGTAATAGGGTGAGGTTTCTGACCTCATCCTATGTGGTGTTTTGCCGTCTGCGAAATGGAAGATTTACAGTATAAACACCAAATTCTCAGCATCCCATACTGCCAAATTCTCTCATCATGTCTATCCCCAAGCTGTCTGTGAACAACCCTGTTTTAGCGAATCTCCTGATGATTATAATCATCATTTTTGGGTTGTACGCATGGATGAACCTACCGCGGGAACTCACCCCAGAAGTCTCAGTACAGAGCGCGTTTGTGACAACGCTATATCCCGGAGCATCCCCAGAAGAAGTTGAAATGCTTGTCACTGCGCCTATTGAAGATGCTATTGAGGAGAACGTCAACAAAGTTGACATATTGTTTTCTACCTCTTCAGAGGGGCGTTCTGTTATCTTCGTCGATTTTGAGGAGATAAGCGACCCGGATTTTGACAAGGAACTTGAAAACCTACGCACCGCTGTTGAGCAGGTAAATGAGTTGCCAGAGGAGATTTTAGATGATCCGAGGGTCCAAGAATTTGATATCTCATTTGGTTTTCCTATTTTGACGATTGTTGTCGGTGGAAATATTGCAGAAACGCAGATGCGGGATATTGCTGAAAATCTCAAAGATGAAATCTCGGACCTCAAAAACATTGCCTCTGTCCGAATGGCAGGTCTCCGTGAGAGGGAAATATGGATTGAGGTGAACCCCGATCGATTGAAGGCATATCGACTCCCAATTTCAGCGGTTATTACCGCGCTCGGAACAAACAACTTGAATCTCCCCGCCGGCACAATGGAACTGGGAGGGACAGAATTCATGATCCGAACGATGGGAGAATTCACCGATTTGGACACAATTGGCGAAACTCTCATCACTGGTCAGCCGATAGGTACGCTTCTCCGTCTGAAAGATGTTGCAACGATCTCTGACACCTACGAGAAGGTGCGAACGCTATCGCGAATTGATGGACAACCTTCAATTAGCCTGAGTGTGCAAAAGAAGACTGAGGGAAACACAATTGCATTAGTTGCTAAACTTCGAGAATTAGTCGACAATCGGAGAACGGATCTCCCTGAAGGTGCTGAGTTGACGGTTGTTAATGACTATTCCGTTGTTCTCAAAGAACGATTGGGAATTCTTGAAACAAATGCGTTTTTCGGTTTGGTGCTTGTTGTGCTAATGCTCCTTCTCTTTATTGGATGGCGGAATGCCCTATTTGCGGCACTCGGCATACCGGTCGCCTTCATGGCAACGTTCTGGTTTATGTCTATTGCTGGTTATACGC
>PYIY01000015.1 GCA_003635195.1 Candidatus Poribacteria bacterium
CGAACCCGCGCCAGTTTATTATCGATTCGCTCGGTTCACGCATGATTCCCCCACCGAGCCTGGCGATGATGTCACTGTATTATGCGTTCAATCGGGGATACCGTGCCCACCCGATGCCACATACACTCGAAGCGTTTAAACTTGTGGAGGTAGGGAACATGCGGGCAGGACGAATGGTAGTCGCACTGATGTGTGGTGTCTTTTTTGGTATCCTCGCAGCGTTTTGGTCATATCTGGTTGTATCCTATGACATTGGTGCGAATCCGGGTTTAGGAAATGGTGGTTATCACAGGCTACGTACTTGGCTTTATTATCCAAGTGAAACAAACATCCCAGCAGTTACATTTATGGGTGTAGGATTTCTGTTTACAGGGTTGCTGTGGTGGCTACGCACGCGTTTTCCGATGTTTCCGTTTCACCCGACCGGTTACGCTGTCGCAAGTAGTATGTGGACCTTCGGTTGGCTCTGGTTTTCCGTTTTCATCAGTTGGGGCATCAAACACCTTATCTTGCGGTTCGGCGGCATCCGTCTCTATCATCGGGTATTACCGCTCTTTTTGGGACTCATTCTTGGACAATTCATCGTAGGCGGCACATGGGTGCTGATTCGACTTATCTGGGGTGTGTCGGTCTATTCCTTTTATCGTTAGTTTGCCAAGTATTCAGCAAACTCATCCCGGATGCGGACTTTATCTGCATCGTTGCCGAAGCCGAGACTGAACCAACCTTCATACCCACGATTATTTAATTGCGCAAATAGATCCACAAAATCAATTGTGCCTTCACCGGGAACGAGATGGATTTCATATTCACCGGTATTGTCGTTGAGACGGACCTGACCGATGTTCTCCACACCAAACGCATCTAAGAAACCCTGCCACCCTTCAGTCACGAGATGTCCGTGCGCAACATTGAACGCCCACTTGAAATAAGGGGATTGAATAGCATCGAAAAACCAATGCGTCTCGGCGACATTATGCGGGATGTAGTGGATTTCGGCGTGTTCTGGTTCTCGGTTGTGGTTCTCAAAAAAGATAACAATTTCTGCTTGCTCAGCCCGTGCCACCAACCGCTGTATGCGTTCAATTGCAGCACCTCGGCGTTGCGTGACATCACCGAAATGATAACCGCCATGCCCGATAAGCCAACCGCAGCCGAGCCGTTGCGCAAGTTCCAGATTCGCATAGAGATAATTGTCAACGGCTTCAGACATGAGTGGTACATATTCGGCGTTATTAATTGCGGAAGATGGGTGGATACCGATAGCAACCCCGTGTGTTTCACATAGATTGCGCACTGTGCGAACGCGGGTTGTGTCAAACGCAGCGATGTCATTCGGCGGGATATCTGCTTGGAAATCAATATATCTGAATCCGTTTTCTGCCGCCCATTGGATTGATGCCTCAATCGGCTTATGCTTTGGGGCATCAAATCCGAAGCGTCCTCTCCTATCACTTTTCAAACGCTCTGCCCTCCCGCCGGTCAGTCTCCCACTTTCGGTGCGTTGCGAAGAGTTTGACCTCAAAGGGCCGTATCCTTGTTGAGAACGACCCTCCAGACACAGTGGTTTTCTCTTCACCGTAGAGTTCTACAAATTCGGTGCCGTTGAGGGCATCCAATCCAGTAACTTCCACGCCCATGTGAGGGTGTTCATCTTCATTGACGAGGACAATGAGCCATTCACGTCCAATCCTACGCGCAGTAATACTCACACCACGCATTGACACCGGTGGGGTTATATCGATGCGACCATCATCAATTAGGTTCACTGTGACATACCGTTCGACCGGTGCTGTGAGAAAAGGCTGAAGTGTAGCGAGTTCGCTCGTTAAGGCGTAAAGCGATTTCCGAAACTCCACCTTTCCCTCAGACTTCATATAACTGGAGCCCCAATACAAGATGCCTCTTGCCCCGTGTGTGATGCAAGAATACGCCATCAGACGCGACTCAGCAAAGGTCGGAAACGCTGTGATGTCGGTATCTCCATCATCCAAATCGCTCCATGTAAACCCTTGAAGCACCATCCACACAGGTCTGCCTTTACCGACCTGCCGCCATCTGTCGGTTGCGTCAGCGACCCGTATAGCGGGACGACTCTCTGCTCGAATCGGATAATCGTCGCACCCTGTGATGTCCACACAGTCAATGTATTGTCGGACGAATTTCAGGTCGCTATCGCGCGCCTCGTTTATCCAAATCTGTCGATTGTAAGGATCAACACTGCGGATGAATTCGATAGCCTCTCGCATCTTGGGCATAATCTCTGCAGCACGCCCTTCAGAGTATTCGATAGCGAGTGGTGTCTGCATCCACCATTCGCCTTTATTCGGAAACACTGCCATCTGATCTTGCTTCCAGAGACCGCTATAGGCAGTAAAGCTCCATACCACCTCATCTGGTCCTTCCCACACAGCGAGTGCGGGATGTTCAACGAGGCTCCGAATGCGCTCCTGAAAATCGGGGGTCGCGCCGGACTGAAGTCCCAACGGGACCCATCCCATCATTCCGTGTGCGTGTGCGCGATCAAACGCCTCTACACTGCCACACATAACAAGGTTAACACCCGATTCTGCCATATCTCTGAATGCGTC
This sequence comes from Candidatus Poribacteria bacterium, assembly GCA_003635195.1. GTDB lineage: Bacteria > Poribacteria > WGA-4E > WGA-4E > WGA-3G > WGA-3G. Next base: position 2,592 of record PYIY01000015.1, read on the forward strand.
ATCCTCGGCAGGGTGTTCATAAAATCCGATTGGAAAGAGTCGCTGTCCATTATCCCGTGTGAGAAATCCATCACCGTGTCCGTAGAGCGTATCGTTCATTGCGAACCTCCGTTTCATCGTCCTCACGTTAACAGGTGGTTCTTCCACCATGTGACGTAATCCGCATCGTTTATATCGTGTGAGAGTCCACGTTTTTCCATGTTCTGCTTGAAACTCTCCGCCATGTTTTCATCCCAATACGTCATAACTTCTGAAGATTCAGGCGTTTCACCCATATCACCAGTTTCCGTTATCCACGCATCAAGTTGTGCAGCGAGTTCGTTCCGCACGGTATCATATTGTGGGTCGGTAGCGAGATTGTTTATCTCGTTGGGGTCTGCTTCCAGGTCATACAATTCTTCAGGCGGGCGCGTCTGTTTCATGAAATGCTGTTGTGCTGGTGACAATTCGTCGTTTGCAGATAACAGCGGCATTAAACTCCAGAGTGGATACTGCAGTTTCTTGTAGCCGTTGAATTGCATGTAAGGACGTTCTGGGTGATAGTTGCGGATTAACTTATAGCGGTGTGTCCGGATACATCGGATTCTGTCGTCTGTTCCATCGCACCGGTCGCGTGCTGCGAAAATAGCATCGCGCGATGCTGCGCCTTCACCGAGGAAGATTTGTCCTTGCATAAAATTGGGAATTTCAACACCCGTAAGCGAAAGCGTTGTTGGTGCGAAATCAACACCGCTGATAAGTTCGTCGCTGACCATACCCGCACTAACTTGTCCGGGCCATCGGACGATGAGTGGAATATGGATACCGCCGTCATAGAGAAATTGCTTACAACGAATATGCGCCCGTCCGTGGTCACTCATGAAAAAGACGATGGTATTGTCGGCGAGCCCTTCATCATCAAGTCGCAGGAGGATTTGCCCGACCTTCCTATCTAAAATCTGGATACTTTCGAGATAGAGTGCCCAATCCTTTCGGACGAGGGGATGATCGGGATAGTAAGGTGGTAATTCAACGTTCTCTGGTGGGATAGGTCGTTCAGGGTCGGGTTTAAAGACGCGATGCGTATCTGGAATGTTGATTTGGGCATAAAAAGGTTGTCCTTCTGGACATTCGCTCCAATCAACGCCGTCAAAAGGTTTTTCACGCTGAAAGTTGAAATCGGTTTTTCCGGGCCGGTTGTAGGGGGGTCCTGGACTGTTGCAGGTAAAATAACCGGCTTCTCGGAAGCAGTCGGTGATGAGTTTCATATCAGCGCGCAAGGGTTTATCACGATTACTCCGATGGTTGTGGGCATCAAAGTGGGTCTGATAGGTCCCCGTGATGAGCGCGGAGCGGCTCGGTGAACAGACTGGACATGTGACGAAAGCGTTGGTAAAACGCGTACCCTCCGATGCGAGTCGGTCAATGTTCGGTGTTTTCACGGCAGGTGTGCCGTAACAGCCGAGATCTGGGGAGAGATCCTCACCATAAATCCAGAGGACATTTGGTTGTTTTATGGGCATGGTTACCTCCGTTCAGGAATTTTGCCCAGAAAGCACGTTTCAAAATGGTTTAGCACTTTAAACCCCCTAAATCCCCCTTATCAGGGGGACTTTAAGACGGAATGCGTGAGTCCTAAAGTTGTTATTATCAGGCATTGGTTTTCCTCCGAGTTGCTATGACGTACCGTTAACGTTGTCCACGACATATCGGTCACGGAACAGCGTTTGGCGGAGCGGTGGCATTTCAGCAAGGAGTTTCGGATGCGGTTTGTAAACCTTGGCGTACCCACTATCAACAGGGCTGTATAGGTTGAAAACCGCGATTCTGTCATTTTCAGTATTCGTCCACGGGTTTGCGCTGTGGGTGAGTGCCTCTGTGAAGAAGAGCAGCGACCCTGCTGGACATCCGTAAGTCGTCCAAATATCAGATTTAGGGTCTTGAATATCAGGCGGTGCTGTATAAACCGATTTATGGCTGCCGGTTACTAAGAGTGTGCCGCCTTGTCCTTTTTTGACTTCGTTGAGTTCCCATACAATACGGGTGTGTGGACTGTAGCCTTTACCGGGGAAAGCGTTATAGTAATGGACATCACCAGGGAAACGGAGCAGTCCGTTGCCGTTATGTGGTCCGAATCCGCCCATACCGAGCGAGCGGTAAAAAAGGCTTGTGCTCTCAACAGCAAAGCCGTAGCAGTCTGGACTTGTTACGGCTGGATGCGCGGTGAACTCATTGAGCAGCGAGACAACAAGTGGATGATCAATCAGTTTCTGGAGGGGACCCCCGACAGGGCTCCGCTCATGTTCTGGAATAGACTCAGGGTCGTGGTGCAGGCGGTATCCGAAATCGCGCATCTCTTTGAGTTCCGACCCGGTAAACACTTCTGGCACCAGAAACCAGCCGTGGGTATCAAAAGCGTACCGCTGTTCTGGGGTTAACGCTGGGATCGGTAAACTGTCGGCATTTTGGGTCGGGAATTCGCATACATCAGGCGGCAACAGTGCCCCGAGCCAAGATTGCTGGTCTCTGTTCGTCTGTTTTTCCATCTGATCCTCCTGGAGCCGTTAAACTTCTGCGGGATAGGCGGATGTGCGTTGTCCAAAATCTCCGTTGATAACGTTTCCGCCTGCATAAGCCTCTCGAAAAAGCGTCTGTCGTTTGGGCGGCATCGCCTCAAGCAACTGCGGATGAGGCATCCAATTCGACCAACGACTCGCCACGGTATTGTACAAATTTGAGATGCGAACCCGATCAGTGACACGTGGTTGTACTTGTGTCTGCGTCATAGATTCTGTGAGCAAAAAGAGCGAACCCGGCGGGCATTCATACGTTTCCCAGAGCGGTGAATCTGGGCTTTGCACTGCCTCTGGTATCGGATATGCAGCTTTGTGGCTTCCGGTGATAAATCGGAGACTGTTGGTTTCCGAAGTGACTTCGGTTAATTCCCATATAGCACGTGTTAACCCGCTCCAACCGCGTCCGGGTACACACCGGTAGAGATGGGAGTCACCGGGCAGACGAAACAAACCGTTTCCCTTGTGCAGGATAGATTCGGTTTGAGATTCAGGTGGTGTGTCTCCGAAAGATAAAGTTGCTTCTTCGAGGCGAAATCCGTAGCAATCCTGGCTTGCGGCGGGCGGATACGCCAAGAACTCGTTCAGTAGCCCGACAACAACGGGGTGGTCAGCGAGTTTTTGGAGGGGCCCACCGAGTGCACACCGTTCAGGTTCCGAAATACGCTCTGGTATCTCGTGCAGACTTTGGCAAAATTCGCGCATCTCAGCGATGTCAGCATCCGACAAAACGCTTGGAATTAGGAGCCAGCCGTTGCGATCAAAATCGTATTTCTGCTTCTGCGTCGGGACGACAACAGGATCACCATCAGCGTTGGTGGTTGTCAATTCATCAGGTTCAACCTCAACGGCACTCCCCAAGTTTTTATTAACAACAAAGGGTTTTCTCGTTGCGAGTTCCTTATAAGCCATGAGAAAGTTTTCTCCCTTAAATATGACGTAGGGGTGGTGGGGTTAATCAATTCTGGGTTTCTTCTAATACACGAAACATGTGGTGTGCATAACTCACCGTTGAAACACCGACAAACACGAGTGCCAGACAGAGACTATAAAATTCGATATTGTCGGGCAAGCCTGGCACTATTGGTCGTAGCAGGTAAAACATCACAGCGATTGATAAAAAGAAACTGGTGCATTTACCCCACAAATTAGAGCGGGTGATCATTTTCGCTTTATATGCCAGTACAACATTGCCGAGAAGGATCAAGACATCTCGGGTGACAATGGTAGCAAATGCCCAGGGTGGAAATTTCGACTCCGATAGGACAAGTGCGAAAATTCCGGCAGAGATAGCGAGTTTGTCTGCGACTGGATCTAATACATAGCCGAGTTCGCTGTGTTGCTTTAAACGTCGCGCGAAAAACCCGTCTAACAGATCGGTTACAACAGCGACACCGCCACAAACGATGGCGAATACCCATTGCGCACGGTAAATGAAGTAAAAGATAAAAGGCACCGTGCCGAGTCGAAAAACCGACAGGATATTGCTAACATAGAAGAAATGCCGACGTGTAATCTGGATTGACCGGGTTTCGGTAAATTGGTGAACAGGAGCCTTTAGTGCCATTATGTTATTGTATTACAGATAGGTTTTGTAATGTAGAAACAAACGCGTCAATACTGGAGGTCTATCAACCTTACCCGACACGATTGCAACAATTTCTTCAATTGTTGCGCGCTGTTAATTGAAAGGCGATCCGTCGATTCTGATCTGTCAGAATTTCGATTTCGCGTGTGAGGAGCTGCTCTAACGGAATTGTCTCTAACAAAGTTTGTTTTTCTTTAAGTGAAATACGCAGGCGTATACCGATTTGGTAAGCGAGTTCCCTCGGATCGTTTGGTTGTTCTTCTGGTGGCTGCCATGCAAAAATCAAACGACTGGATAACGCTTCATAGGCTTCATACAATTCTTCAGTCCGCGTGGTAAGTGACTCTGACACCGCCTCAATCTCTGTATCGGGATCATCTAACATTCGGACGCGACCGGTGAGATAGGAAAGATGCTCCTGAATCTCAAGAATTTGAAACCTGTACTCACCAGCAGTGATGATGTTCATGCGACCGTCATCTAAATGCTCAACGTGAAGGATACGGGCAGCTGTGCCGACTTTGTAGGGCGTGGCAGCCTCGCCTACTTCTTTTCCTTCTTTGATAAGTACAACCCCGAACTCCGACTCATGTTCTAAACAGAACTTAATCATCGTACGGTAACGCGGTTCAAAAATACGTAGTGGCAAAAATCCACCGGGGAACAAGACTGCCTGTAACGGGAAAAGTGGAATCTGTCGTTCATAAGATGTTTGATCGTTTGATAAGACTTCGGCGTTCCGCATGCGTGAAACTCCTCTTTGTCCTGATTCCAGATGTACAGGATGGACTGATTTTAGTGCTGGATATGACTTTCAAAGCGCGCCTATATTTTCAGTGTATTTAATAGATACCTGTTTCCAGCCACAAACGTGTATATATTCTTGCACAAAATGTGTGATTCGTCAAGAGTTTTTATAAGGAATGGTTGTCAGCCGTCAGTAACGTTGCGACAGGGAGGTCGCTCGGACACGGAAGAACCTTGCGCGAGAAATCGAAATTATTGGACGAGTGAATGACTCTAGCTGGATAAATTAGAAGTCTTGACATTGAGGTGGGTTTCCGTTATAATTTATCAAAGACGCTTGTTTAAATGGGAAATTAGGGCCCTTTACTGGAACAGATATTCACGCATGTTTTCTGCATGTCAGGAATATCACAATCATTGGAGAAGAACGTGAATTCAGAAAAATTGGGAAACGCTTTAGCAAAATCTAAAGACATCGCCATCAATCTTTTGGGGAACATAGTGTACCGGACACGTGTGGAACCGATTCGCGATGAAGACGGTATAAAAGGTTTAAAAGCGCGCTGGATAGGCGACCCAGGGGAAAACGCGATTGAGATTAACACGCCGTCGGGAAGTGCCGATATTACAATAGATACTGATACAGTACCGACGATTGAGTATGTTCAAGACGGCGAGAGACGGACAGTGGCTGTCAAACATATTAAGAACCTTTCATGCGAACTGGATCAAGAAATTGTGGATCGGATTGCGACACCAAGAGGTGCAGCAATCGCGATGTGCATCGGCGCGGGCGCCGGTTTGTTCGGATGGTTCCTTATCTCAGCGGCGCGCGCCCTATCCGTTCAACGCGTTCAACAAATAGACGCTACAATCTCTCCGATTGTTTCCAGAGCAGCTAACACGGCATCGGAAGAGGACATACCCGAAGCAAATGAAGATCACGGCAGTTGATCCGTTCTATTTACGGATGCCTAACATCACAACAGCAGCGGATGGAACACAAGACACGCTTTTGGTCCGAGTTCGCACGGATACCGGACTGGAAGGCTGGGGTGAATGCGATGCCTCACCGTTGGTCAGCATGACAGTCTACTGCTGCCCGATGTCGCATGGTAATATTATTAACATTCGTACTTCTCTCATCGGCGAAACGCTTGATAGTCCTGATGATGTCGTTCGACTCAGTGAAAAGGTGTTGCGGAATGGATTGGACATTCAACAGATTGAGCATGCCTATAGCGGTGCCGAAATTGCTTTGTGGGATGTTGTTGGGCAGCAGTTAGATAAACCGGTTTACCGTCTCCTCGCTGAGTTATCAGGGACATCTGATGTAGCGCATCCGAAACTGCCGTATGCATCTGTCCTCTTTGGCGATACCCCGGAAGCGACCTATCATATCGCATCAGGTTTGCGCGAACGGGGATACCGAGCTGCGAAGTTCGGTTGGGGACCGATGGGTAAATTCGGTGAAGCAAACGATATCGCACTCGTGCAAGCAGCGCGCGAAGGGATGGGATTAGACGCACAGATTATGATTGATGCGGGTGTTGTCTGGGGAACTGACCACGAAACCGCTTATCAACGTGCCGAGGCGTTTGCACAATTTTCACCGACATGGCTGGAGGAACCCCTTTCGCCTGATGCGATTGATGCTTATGGCGCGCTCACCGAGAAGAACCCATCTATTCCTATCGCAGCAGGCGAAGGTTCAAGTATCTATCGCATGGCAGAGGACCTTATCGTGAATGGGGGTATACAGTTTGTGCAGATTGACGCAGGACGTATCGGTGGGATTATGCCATCTTTTGAGGTGCGTCAACTCGCGGAGCGGCGCGGTATTCAGTACGTCAACCACACGTTTAAAAGCCATCTGAGCCTTGCATCTTCGCTTCACGTCTTTGCAACGAACTCCGATTTCGATTTATTGGAATATCCGGCAGCCGGATCGGAATTGTCGCAGTCCATTGTAGTAGAGCCGTTTCCTGTCGAATCCGATGGGATGGTTCGAGTGAAGGAGCTGCCCGGACTTGGTGTACGTGTAGATACTGAAGCAATACGTCCGTATTTAGCTCCGGTACGGATTGAGGTCGGTGCGGATACCGTTTTTGCCCAAGCCCCCCTTGCGTAAAATAGCGTTTTTCATCCGCTACGATTTCTCTTTCACTGCTTCCGCCACCAATTTTTTTAGTGCTGCGCCTCTGGCCTGATACGAAATTACCTTTCCTTCCGTATCTATGAGCCAGGGTGATGGAACACCGCGAACACGATAAAGTTTTTTTAGCGGACTATCCTGTCCACCGAAGATCTGCCGCCAAGGCAGGTCGCACACCTTTAAAAATTCACGTAAGTCTGCCTCATCAGTGTTAAGGTTAACCGCGATCACATCAAATCCGACATCTTTATAGGCATCGTAGACCTTTTTCATGTTAGGCATTTCCCCGATACACGGACCACATGTGGTTGTCCAAAAATCAAGTAAAACGACTTTCCCATGATAGCCCTTGAGCGAAATCGGATTGCCGTCAATATCAGTTGCTGAGAAGTTAGGTGCTGGCTTTCCAATCATTCCTAATCTTGCGTCAGCCTTGAGAAAATACGTTTTTGCAAGTTCAACGTTGCCTTTTTCTTCGTGAATCATTGCGATTTCCCGGAAGATACTTGTTCTAAAAGGATTCTCCAGTTCGGTTTTTTCAAGGTGTTGTAGAAGTTGGAGTGCTTCCTCATGCCTTCCGATCACCTTAAGCATGTCAACAAAGGTCCAATAGTCTCGAAATCGCATGATGTTTTCATCGTGCGGTTTCATGATGGATTTGAAGCTATCAATGAGACTTTCAGCATCATTACCTCGTTTTGCCTCCACATAGAGACGAATCAGCTCAGAATAGAGATTGAAGAAATTTGGATCTTCGGGGACATGTTGAAGTGCGCTTTCATATCCAGCGATTGCTGCGTCAATTCCACCGTACATTCCTATCGGATGTTTTTTCCAATCTGCTTCCGATAAGTAGATAGTATTGGAAAAGCTTAGGTTTAAATACAAATTTGACAATAATGTAGAATTTGAATCGGGGTTTGCGTGGTGTGGACATCGGACAATTGGGTTAGCATCGCCGTATACATTGCGTTCAATTTTTAGCCATTGCTGATAATATTCTGGATCACAATCATAGTTGTAACTCATAGGTAGATTTGGGTCTGTGTTATAGGGCAAAATTGGCACGCCTTGATCTTCGTCTGCAGGACAGATCAAGGTATCGGGGTTTGTCAAATGCTTTGGATGAAGTTCAGAAAGCCACTCTGGAAAAAAATCATCGTGTTCTTTTTCATAAGTTTGTAGTGCTTTTCCGATGGCTACCAGATTTTGGGTGCAGGTTTTCAGGTTTTTGGATTCCTGATCTGTTATGAGGGATTCATCCTCAAAATCTACGCGGATTTTGGATACATCCGTTTCGTTCTCTGTTCCTGTAAATATTACTGAAGTCAATAACAAACTCAAAGTCATTCATTCCTCCATTGTAGATGTTTAGGGTACGGAGAGCGTACATCTTCGTTGTTACACATTAATGGATGCAGTTTTAGGGCAGAGGAATTGAGGATTTTTTGGAGGGTATGAGAAGATAGGAGGATAGTGCTTCCACGTTAGATGCACTATCCCACCATCACTTTTGTGCCTTCATAAATTTACTTATGGATTTTGGTTGGAAGGACGTTATTCTTCACCCTTCCATTAGATGCTACTTATAGTTTGTATCAACATCTTGCGTGTTGCGGAGAAATCTCCTGCGGTGAGTGTATAGAAATAAATTCCACTTGCGACGGGCTCCCCGAGTTCATTCTTGCGATTTCAAGACATCGCGGGGTGAAATATAGTTGTACTTCTATGCCTCTAACCTGTGTTGGAATGCCTGAAAACTGGGCACCAACGAAGCACTTAGGTTCAATTGCTTCAGGCGGTTGAGATCAGCAATCGCTTCAAGCGTAGGCTTTAGGGCGTTGACATCCGCGTGCGGGAAACGCTCTGTGAGGACTGCCAGCATGTTTTCAATAGTCGCTTCGCGAGCACCTTGTTCAATGCCTTGTTCAATAAGGGCTTCTGCACCTGTCATGATGATGTTTCTAACCTCCGTATCTATTGTATGCGACTGAATCAGTTGTATCAAACTTTCACGTTCCGTTTCGGGTCTCCTAAAAAGAATAAGGTGATAGAGATAAAGAATCGCATTCTTATGCTGCACCGACTCCGCAGTAGGTAACGTATCCAGATAACGCAACGTCGCCTGTAGCGTATCATACAGCGAACCTGCGTCTGATTCGTCCTCTTGCAGCACCCGTAATAACCAACCCAATAGATGATCCGTTTTCGTCAACGCCTCGGGGTCCGTCTCCTTTACGCCGAGAAATAACGTGTCAAATCGAGGAACAAAACGAGACAACACTTCAGGAACATCCATCACTGCCGACAAAGATAGCGGTGTCTCCCAGCGTTGAGAGCCTGTGTAGTAGACGATTGGGAGAATAGGACGCAAACGCCAGCGGCTTTTTGGAACACGAGACCTCTCTAATGCCCTTCGTTGTTCGTTCCATATTTGGCACATATAGAACAACAACCGGAAACCCATCATACGATCAACCGTCGATTGATGCTCTATCAGGATATAAACCGTCACGTCTTCACCTTGCGTGACATCACGAAATGGCACACTGAACACCATATCGGACTGTAAGTCTCGCAGCGTATCGTCTACAAAACTTCTGTTCAGCACGGTGAGCCGTTGAAAGTCGAGATGTTCTTCAAGGTTTTCTGCGAGAATTCTAATGAGTCCCTGAACGTTCTCTTTCTGGCTAAATAACCATCTTGCGCTTTTATCGGCGAAATGTCCGACCTGCGTATCAAATAGCCCGCGTATTTCCTCAGTTATGTCTTGTGTCATTGTGTCTGTCGGCATGCACCCTCCATATTTATCACTGTTAACCTATAGCATAACATATCCGACAGGTATTATCAATCGTTTAAATATGTTTAGGGGTTGGCATGCTTTTTGAGCGTCCCAACCCCTAATACATGATTAGGTCAAACGGGTAATTACTTGCGTATCAACATCTTTCGCGTGGCAGAAAAATCTCCCGCTGTGAGTGTGTAGAAATAGATGCCACTCGCCACAGACTCACCGAGTTCATTTCTACCATCCCAGTACGCGGCACGGCTTCGACTCTGATAGCGTCCTGCAGGTTGATGTCCAAGTGCCAAAGTTCGGACAACGGACCCGTTGGTTGCATAGATCGTCAACCCCACTTCTGCGGGAGTTGCTAACTGATAGGGTATCCATGTCTCAGGATTGAACGGGTTCGGATAGTTGGCAAGCAACACTGTTGTTTGCGGTGTCAACGTCGCCAAGATCTGTTCCAGCACCTGAATGCCACGTTCATAAGAAAATTGGTGAGGCATTGAGGTTTGGATACTTCGTGATGCATCTTGTTTCGCGAGACGTATCCACTGCTCTACTTGCATAGCCGATAGCGAATGGACAGAAGGTGCGCCTGCAGCATTTCCGAGGGCATTCGCAGCCATGACGAGATCCTGAATGTTGACCTCGCCGTCATTGTTCAGATCAGCACCATTCTCATCAGCTTCACCGAAACTCGCTGCAATCAGCACTATATCTTGGATATTAACCATACCGTCGCCATTCAGGTCGGCAAGGATTTCGGTGGCAACCATTACGTCAGGAAATGCCCACAAGAGGACTGTTCCATCGAAACTTCCACTTGCGATTGTCCTGCCATCAGGGCTGACTGCGACACCTGTGATGGAATATGTATGTCCGTCAAGTGTTCTCAGCTGTTCGCCCGTGGCAATGTTCCACAAACGGACGGTTCTGTCGTAACTTCCACTGACAAGGACTCTACCATCAGGACTAAAAACAATACTTGTAGCATTTGCAGGAAGGTCTGTAGGCACGTCCCCTGTCAATTCTTCTGGTGTATCTACCGGTATTACGCGATCAATAGGTCTCCGAAATGTTTGTAGAAATTCTGCCGTGGCAACATCCCATAAGGAGACCGTGTCGCCGCCGCCACTGGCAAGCTTTTTGCCATCCGGACTGAAAGCAACTGTCCAAACATCATCTTCGTGTTCGCTGATAGTGTGTATGACATCGCGTGTTTCGATATCCCACAAGATAATCTTATCGTCACGACTCCCACTGGCGAGCATGGTCCCATCCGGACTAAACGCGAGTGTTTCAACGCCTGCCTCATGCTCCCACAATCCTCCCATGTATCGACCTGTGGAAACATTCCATAACCGGATGCTGTCGTCCTCACTGCCACTGGCCAAGATACTCCCATCAGGACTGAACGCAAGACTTATCAGGTAGGAATAGTGTCCTCTGAGTGTCTTTATGTGTTCACCTGTAATAGCATCCCATAAACGGACGGTATTGTCTTGACTTCCACTTGCGAGCGTTCTGCCATCAGGTGCGAAGACAACAACGTCGACATCATCTTGGTGTCCAATGAGAGTATGCCGAAGTTTGCCGGTGTCAGCGTCCCAAAGGCGGATGGTTTTGTCCCAACTCCGGGTGGCAAGGATACTGCCATCAGCATTAAATGTAACACTCAGGACAGCATCCGTGTGTCCCGTGATAGTTTTCAGGTGTCTGCCCGTGACAGGTTCCCAGAAACGGATAGACGCATCCCAGGCACCAGTAGCGAGGGTATTTCCATCAGATGTGAAAGCAACACTATAGACATCAGCGGTGTGTGCAGTGATTGTGTGTAGGAGATCGCCTGTGTCAGCATCCCACAATCGGACGGTATCGTCTTCACCGGCACTCGCGAGCAGACTGCCGTCAGGACTATACTTCATATCGTAGATATGGGATGTATGGCGAGTGAGCGTCTGCTTAACCGTCCATGTGGCGGTATCCCACAGATAGATAACGGCATTCAAATCACCGCTGGCGAGAGTAGCACCATCAGGGCTGAGTACAACACTTGCGACGTTATCGCGATGTTCCTCAAGCGTTTGCTGGAGCGTCCCTGTATCAACATCCCATATACCGATGGTATCGTCCCGACTCGCGCTGATGAGCATGCTACCATCACCACTGAAAACGAGACTACTGACACCTCCCGTATGGCCCTCAAGTGTTTTCAGGAGTTCACCGGTTTCGGGATTCCATAGGCGGATGGTATTATCTCTGCTACCACTGGCAAGGATAGATCCATCAAGGGTGAAAACGAGACTGCGGACACTCCTTCTGTGTTCAGCAAGGGTGTGCAAGACTTCACCTGTTTCAGCATTCCACAAGTGGATAGAGCCATTCGCACTTCCACCGGCGAGTATATTTCCATCAGGGGAATACGCCAGTGCTGAAATGCCATATCCATGTCCGGGAAAGAGGGTAATTTCTTCATCAGTTGCTGTGTCATAAATCCAAACGCCGAGGGTACCTGCAGCGGCGAGTCGCGTGCCATCGGGTGAATACTGAAGTTCATATAACCAGCCTTTGCCGAGTCGCGCTGTGGCACCTTCGGGTAGATGCCATTGCGGTGAATCTTGGGCAAAACTATTGTAAGCGAAAAATAGAGTTGTCAAACAGAAGATGGTTAATATGGAAAAGAATGTGATTCTCATAAAATTTCCTTTCTATTAATAGAACTTACGCGCTGCTTTTTAAAGTCCTCCTGATAAGGGGATTTAGGGGGTTAAAAGTATAGAAAATACCGTTTTTTTAGGTCCAAATATCCGATATTTGCTCAGTTTGCGTAAGTTAAGTCCTGTATTAAGTTACTGACTTTAGGGTGTATCTCATAAATGTTTAATAATGATTTTCTATACATCACCGGTCAGTTCCATCCAAGTTTCCCTTTCTGGGTATCTCATGGTTTACCAGAGACGCTCTTTTTATTATAGACTATTTTATAATCCTATTTAACATTTATGAGATTGGTTGCAGTAGGCACACAATATCACAAATCCACTTTTTTATCAAGCCTTTAAGCGAAGAAAACCAAGGTGATTTAGTTTTAGACAAATTATCGGATTTTCTAAATGTTTGATTTTCTTTTTCAGTCCCGGTGCGGTTGCAAACCGTGAAGAAATACGCAGAAATACGCAGAAATACGCAGAAATACCCAAGCAAAAACACCCCAAGCAAAGACACCTATCAATACGCAGAAATACCCAAGCAAAAACACCCCAAGCAAAACCCTCTACGGTACTGCCGCGTGTGCAAATAATTATGGCTTTACTATAAATCTGTGGATTATTGTTAGAATTCTCCAGAGACAGAGATGCGTTGTGAACCGCCGAGGGTGTGGGTATTGAAGGCGTAGTTGATGAAGAAGGACATGGTATTTACCTTGAGACGGAATCCGGCCCCTGCGGAAAGTCCATCTCCATTCCGCCCAGCGCGGAGGGCAACGGTATCAAAGAGCCAGTATTCCGCACCAGCACGTAGGATCAGTCCACCGCCTTCACTACCTTCTTCCAGATCCGCCTGATCGGTTTCAAGATCAACACTGATAGACCCTCTACCCAAGCGCGGAACGCTGAAATAATAAGCGGTACCGAATCGGAGTCGCCGCGTTCGGGTGAACGTCGGTTTTTCTGGTGTGTTCCATCGGATTTGTGTACCCGTCGCGTCCAATAACATTGCTCCGACGCGTAAACCTTTGTAGGGTTCCGCGATGAGACCGATGTCAATTCCGAAACCGTTTCCACCGTACTCAAAGATAGATTGGTTGAGGAGTTTGAGATTTCCGCCAACTGATACCATAGAATGGACCTGACGCGCATAAGAAATAAGCAGGGCATTATCGGTATTGCTGAAATATTCTGCGACTTCGGGTTTATCAATAAAGAGTTCGCCTTCATCTTTGACACCATTGTTGTTAATGTCGTGGAAATCACCGAGTTTGCCATTATTGTTGATGTCAATGAAGGTGGTACGTGGTATCTCGTCAACGCCGAGTCGGATCCAACTTAGACCGAGGCTGCCGATGCCCTCAATCTGATAGACGTAGTTGAGGAAATTGTAGGCAACCAAGCCTCTACTCAGCCAACTGCCATCTCCTGTGCTAAAGGTATCGGAATACATTGCGGAGAAACTATGTTTTTTGACTTTTGTTAACCCAGCAGGATTCCAGTAAGTAGCGGTCGCATCGTCGGCGATAGCGACAAATGCGCTTCCCATTCCGAGTGCCCGCGCGCCTACGCCGTGACTGAGAAATTCAGCGGCGTGTGCGCCTTCATCAGCAGCAATGCCAGTTGTGATAGGTATGAGACTTGCTATTAGAATAGTAAAGTAAAAGAATCGAATTTTTATCATAAGTAGAACCATACAGCGTTGAGTTTCGACTGTTTTGTGAAGGTGTCAAACAGATATCTTCAAAATTATTTTTTCTGCCAGATTTTCCGTAGCGTGTCGCTCAACCCAACCTACGGACCACATTTAAGTTTTCATTATCAAGTTTATATGAGTTAGAAAGTTTTAAACGTGATGCTCAGAGGTAAAGAAAAGATATACTGGAGCGATACTTAACCCGGTGCGAAGTCGTAGATAGGTTCACGGATAATGACACTTAAGACACTCCAGAACGCGCCCACACAGTATTCACCGAGGATGACCCCGAAGAAGAAGAAAACCATTGTTCGATAAGTGCTCGGTCCCCCGAATCGGAGTGCCAGCCACTTGAGAAAACTACTGATAACGAGACAACTCCAAAAATAGCCGACACCACCGGTCATAGAGATGGGATAACCTGCTGGATGGAGGGGCCACCAGATAAAACGCATCCGCATAACCATAAGGAAAAAGGTGAAGCCCATACCACCTGCCATGAAAGACATTGCAGTGACATCAGGGTCGCGCGGGAAAGCAAAGAGCCCGGCAAGCCAACCGAATTGCCCGATATGCCCCACTGACGGTCCAATCCCCCCGCCTGCGCCTGTAATTGCGCCCCCGAGCCGATAGAGTTCACTAAGCGTTGCCCAAAACGAAGCAAGGGATCCTAAAATAACAGCAATAACCATCGCAAGCACCAAGCGTTTCGTGTTCATATTCGCCCGTTCCGCCATCTTGAACGCTTCGAGCTGATGCGGCATGATATGTTCACGATATCCACGCCCACTGAAGAACCAAAAGTAAGGGAAAACTGTCAGGTTATTTGGTCCGATGCGGCGTGTTCCCAAGATGTTCACTAAGAACTGTTGCGCGTTACACATGCCTGCCATTTCATGAGCGGGAGGACCGAGTTCGGCGCGGACGCGTGTAATCGCAATCGAAATGGCAGAAAAAAAGGCAAAGAAAGGGAGAATAATTGGGAGGGTCATTCCCGCCTTTAGACAAAACCAGATAATAAAAAGACTTGAGAGAACAATGAGAAGCAGGGCTGTTCGATAGCGGATAGGCTCCTGTGAATCGTCAATACCACCGGGTCTGCCCAAGATTGTACGCACCACGTTTGTAATGTGCTTACGTGTTACAAGGATAGCGATCACAAAGATCGCCATCCAGCCGCCGATTGATTGCTCACTCCCATACGGGAACGGTGCTGGAATTCCGACTGCACTGCCAAAAACGCGTTGTGCCTTCTCGAATAAGTAGAAAAACCACATAGAAAAGGAAAGATCCAGCGGTAAAAGGAACCCTAAGCCGATTACAAACGGGTAGAGGGGTACAGGGATACCGCCGACAGCGTTCCACGGTTTTTCGGTGAAGAATCTGCCCCAATTACGGGCGTTATGCCGGACACTGAAGTCTGGCAGTACGGGGAAGAAGTGTGCTAAGCCGTGCCAAACATTCAATAGCGCAGCCGCGATGAACCCATACCATAGGACACGATTCCGGAAAAGTTTTGCAGCACCGCCGCCCTCCGTAATCGCCATCGGAAGTTGGATGATCGGATACGCTAATTTCTCGTGTTCCGTCCACTGTTTCCGAACAAGCACATTTACGCAAATCATGATAGTGCCGAGGGCAAGCACAAGCGATGTCCACCACAATGTCGGCTTTATCCACGCGCCGCCAATTTTAGCGTTATAAAAAGGCGTGTTCCCTTCATAAAATCCGCGGATAAGCTCCCTATCTGCAACGACGAGGTGTTGCGGGATATAACTGTGGAACATGTCTGCCCAATCGTTCTCAATTGTCGCAAACCAGAATGCGTGCGGGAGTGCTGGAATTGTCAAGGCTAACGTATCGTGACCAGCCAAGCCGGATGCAATAGAGAGCATAGCGTAGATGGTAATCATCTCCCCTTGTGTCAACGCCGACCGTGGCGCGACACGCTTCAGGAAGAGGTTTATCAGGATTAGGAAAAAGATATTGAGAACGACATTCCAGAACAGGGAGATGGTCGTTGGATGCCCAGAGTGCCAAACACATTCAACTTCAATAACCCAAAAAACATTAGGTGGAATTAAAAAAATAGCAATGAGTATGGCACGCCATGTGACACCGGATGCGCGGTGTCGATTTTGCTCGTCTATGTTTTGCACAGTTTATTTCCACTTTCTTTGCAGCAGTTGGCTATCAGCAGTTAGTAATCGGTGGGTTTCTGGTCATTGAATATGTTCCTTATAGAGAGAGCCCATTTATGCCCCAGAGTCGTACCGAAAGCCGAAAGGTTGCGTGGTCACCGCCTCGAGTGCCGATAGCCATTCGTTAGAAATGTGTTGGCGGTTCGATCTCCTTTAATTCCCACAAAATGTGCCCGAATTCGGATGCGCCCACAGCGTTACCTCTGATGAGTTCACCGTCAATGCCCCAAGCGAGTTTGTAAGCGGCGAGGACTTGTGTCAGCGAATTCTCGACACTGCCGTGACAGAGTAAAGCAACCGTGCCACCACCGCCACCACCTGTGATTTTTGCGCCGTAGATCCCGCCTTGTTCTCCAATTTTTCGGGCGATATTGACAAGTCCATCAACTTCAGGCGAACCGAGTCCTGCGAGATCACGATAACTCGCGTTGGATTCATACATAAGATTACCAGCTTCCCTGAGATAGTCTTGGCTGCGCTCTGGATCTTCATCTGCATTTTTTATAGCGGTAATAAATCGTTGGGTTCGCGCGTTTTCGTAAACCATGTGTTCTACCCGGCTCTTCACAGGATATATTTTTTCTGGCTCTACCTGCGTAGCGGTATCAACGATTTCACCGTACCTTTCAAAGAATTCTTCACCACGTATCTGTTCAGGCAATAAAGACTCACACCGTTCCTGAAATTCCTGTACAGAAATATTGCAGAGGTAGTTATCAGCCAACGCATCCGAGATTTTTTGGGCATAGTTACCTTTTTCAGAAGCGGCTTCTGAAGCAAAAGCGGCTTTCAGAATAGTCAATCCCATAAAAGCACCGATACGCGTATCAATGTAAGCGGTGCTTGCTGTGCTTCTCCGTACTTTCGTATAGATACCGACAAAACTGACGTTCAACGGCGTTGAAACGAATTCGAGAATTTTGTCCGGCTGACAAAGAATCGAGAGAATTTTTGTTGAGGTGCCTGCGACGGCAGTCACCTGATCCATGATACCACAAGGTGCGCCAGCAACTCGATTCTCAACGATCTGTGCAAGGCGCGCGATTTCCATTGCGTCCAATTCTAAATTATAGAGTTGATTAAGTGCCATCAACGTGGCGACTTCAACAGCAGCAGATGAAGCGACACCACCACCTATAGGAATATCGCTCTTGATAGCTATCGTGGCACCGTGTGGAAACTGGTCAATTTTCCCCTCTTTGAGGAGCACATAAAACGCACCGAGTATGTAACTGGTCCACGCGGTACTCGGTTCTTGGTTGAAATATCCTTGCACCTCTGGATAGGTTTTGAGGGTACCGTCAGTATAGAGACTATCAAGCGAGAAATGAAAGTTGGGCTTGAATTGACTCCCGGCTCGGAGCGTGATCGCACAGAGGTTTTTGTCTTCTCTGGCTTGGCACGCGGCGATTGCGGTTCGGTCAAGTGTCATTTCAAAGACATTAGCACCGCAATAATCAGCGACCCCCCCCATAATGTCAAGTCTTGCTGGTGCTTGCGTAACAATCACCTGGCCGCCTTTTTTTAAGCCGAACGAAAAGAAGAGCTCAGGTGAATCCTCTTGTAAAAGGTACTCCAGTTCAAGGATCTGAAAGGATTTTACTTTAGGACCGTAGAGTTGTTCAACTTTCATTTCCTTTTCCAACTAAGACTTCTTCGTAGCGATGTTGCTGGCAACCCCTTTCTCAAACTCAGATGTATC
>PYIY01000016.1 GCA_003635195.1 Candidatus Poribacteria bacterium
TTCAGTTTCCTAACCGAACCGGACTTCCCTAAAAATTACCCGATTAAATTCTTAATCTTTATACGGGGTGCAGATCCTTGCATGTCCGATTTTCTATAGACATAACACCCCTACGGGGTTTAAAGAAAAAGTCTTCCTTGAAAAATCTATGTTCATAGTAAAGTTTAGAATTAATAGGCTGACATTTCTCACAGTTGTTCAGATCATGTCCAAAATGAGTACAAATGCAAATTTTAACCCCCATGACCATTGACTTCGTGAAAACAAACGCACACACATTTTACATGAGTGAAAGTTTTCTAATTCCACTAAACCTAATAACATCAATACGAAATACCTATGAAAAACCGATTTAATGGGCGATTTTATTCAATTTTGTATTGAAAATCAGGTATATTTTTCACGTAATGGGGATTTATCAATGAGCATTTTTTAGCATTTTCATAACCGCGTATCAAGAGGACATTGATAGATAGGGGCTTCTGAGTGCTTTTGAGAAATCCCAGATAGGATACTCTGTGGCCGGTTCGGTTAGGAAACCGAACCTACCAAGGATGAAAGTGTCTATTTATTTTTCGGATTCACTTTAAATGTCCAAGACCTATTAGGTGGCAATTTGGGTTATCCTATTGATTTTTCATCACTTCCATTACATTGCCTCCTAAATCAACTTTTACCCAGATCGAATTGGTGACGACTGCATTGAACAAGTTTGTACCTTGATATTTCATTTGAATAATACGAAACCCCTTTTCGATATAATCCACATAGCGAGTTTCAACATGTTTAAAAGACTTTGGGTTATGCATGCGTTCTTTAACATATTCAACGGTGTTACGATGCGAACCATTCCACATTGAAAATTGTAGTTTAAAGTCCTCATCAAGCTTCGCTTTAGCATCTCGTTTCAATGCTTCTGCTTTTGCTTTAGCAGCGCGCTCCGCCCTCTCTGCCTTTTGCTTATTTTCAAGCGCAGCATGGTATGGCGCATAGTCTCTTTCTACTTGAGTAAGTTTCTTTTTTAAATTCTTGACCTCTACTTTCAAAGTAGTTATCTCAGGATCGTTCATATTTTGCTTGACAAGATGGGCAAGATCTTCTTTGAGCTTGTTATGTTCACTTACTTTTGCAGATTCGATCTCGGTGTATCCACATGATTTCAATAAAGTTGTAATGCAAACAATACAAATGACAATGAATGTTCCGCCACAGATGGTAAATATTCCTATACGGATCCCAATTTTCTCATCACTGGCCATAATATGTCCTATAAAGCTTAATATAAGAATTTACCTTTCGACCTTTTTGCCGACAATTTGCTGTAAGAGTGCTTAAAATGAAAGACGTAAAAGGTCAAACTTTTTATCATTAGGGCAGTTTTTACGCAAGTTGAACAGGTTACCATCATCCAAAAAAGCGTTCATAATCATCATGAGGTCCTATCCAGAACCACGTTACCGTATCCTCATTTAAGATGCCAACTGCACGATAGCCGCGAGTAATCCTTACCGCCCAGATGCTTTCCTTGCTATTAATACATTTGAACTGCAAAGAATTATGAAACGGGTTAGAAATCCATAACTGATAAGCCTTCTTGGCTTGATTCTTAAGCGTTTCGTCAAGAGTTTGGTAAGCTGTCCAAAACGAAGGTAATGTTACAGACTTCATAGCCGATCCAAATCCATCGGTTCTGATTTTCCTTCAGCAATTTCCTGTTTGGCACGCCGAGCGGCCGCCATAAGTTGTTCTTGCGTTCTGTCAAAGGATGCGTCCCAGCGAAGTTCATCCTCTAAGTCTGCAATGTACTCACGCAGATGATCTACAATCTGATTCTGCAACGCCTCGGGCAGTGTTTCCATCATTCGGGTCATCGTGGTAATAGCATTAGAAGCCATCGTTAGATCCTCCCAATCTTAGTTGAGGTATGGGTTCACGACTTCGCGTTCCAGTGCTAAGCCTTCCCATTCGTCGTCGCCGGGGCCGTCGTAGATGAGGGTATGCGGTCCGGCAAAACCGGCTTTTTGGGTGAGTTCAAGGCATTGCACGTAATCCTTTTTGTCCATCTCGCGCGGGGCAGCGAAATGTGCTTTGGTGTGACACGACTCTGCTAATGGCGCAATCGCGGCGAGATCCTCGTATTTCGTATCGCCACGCCAGTTACCAAAGTCGAGACAGAGGCCTACCTTACCGTCTAATCCGTCTAAAATGGTGTTGACGTTTTCAGGGGTAGAGAAGATAGAAAACCAGTTTTCGCTCATCAGGCGGATGCCTGCGGTATCGGCGCGTTCAGTGAGTTGCGAAAGGACATCGCGACTTTGTGCTACGGTCTCCGCCGACGGATCTGCTTTACCGCCGATGACACGGGCGCACTTCGCACCGAGTTCGCCAGCAATATCAATCCACTTTTCAATCCAAGCGATGTCGCGCGCTGCATCAGATGGATGCGTGATGTCGCCATCGTCAATCAGTAAGGAAAAGAGTTCGACATCGGCATCTGCAAGTGCGGTGCGGAGTTCAGAAAGATACGCTTTCTCAACAGAAGGCAGATGGAAATGGCAAATCTCCAAAGTCCGAATGCCGAATTCGGCGACGCGTGCGGGTAGTTCCAAGAGTGGAATAGGTCCGTTGTTATGGGTTTCGGTAGGAATCTGCATACCGTGCGCGGGTCCGGTGAATCCGGGTTTTCCGAGTTGCCGATGCAAACTCCACGTTGAGACTGAAAGGCGTGGTGTTGACATAGTTTTAATTCTCCAAAATTGTGATCCGAAGATTGCTAAACGTGATGCTCACCTAACAACAGTTTGAAATACATATCTAATCCCGAGGCAGCCTGTTGCCTCTCTATTGGATTAATCTGAAAACGTTTTTTCAGGAACGGGTGATGTTTAATTGTATCGCTGATGAAAGCAGATTTATATTGTCTGAACAAGTTATCATCTATAAGCACATCACAATTCCCGAAATAGAACGGGAGTCTATGTAGATTTCTTTTGAACACATCTACATAGACGTAATAATCTAACTTTCGCTTGTCAAGGACAATCGTATTCGCGCTATAACTTTCAACAAAGGTGCGATTTCTTTTTAATGCGTTGATGTCTCGCATTGTCCAGAAAAATAGAGAATCCTCATTTTCGGAGTACTGGACATCCGCTTCCACATACGTCGGTCGCTTCTTCTTGGGATATTTATCAATGTAATTGTTAATATAATCAAAATCACCGAGACAAAAATCACTTTTACCTTTTACACGAAAACGAAAGGCGCGGATAAAATTGTACGCCATTCCCTGCGTGTCTCTCTGATAAAGCGCGAGGACAATTGGGAAAGCTGTGTGTTTCGCTGATTCAGGAAATTCCGAACTGCTGATAAGTAGACCGTCTATCAATCTGTAATTTGCAGTGAACGCCTTTAAGAGTCTGAAATTGGTCAGCTTAATTAAATAGGATAACGGATGCAAGACACAAATAATGTCTGCTTCAAGTTTATTGTAGGAACGGAGAAAGGATATGCCTAAGTCGCGACAGGCTATATCTTCATCAATGTCAAAATTGACATCTTTGATATTGTGCCGAATAAGGGATGTTCTATCGTTATAGGGCGGGTTTCCAACGACTATCAAATCGGACTGCTGAGGAATACCAAATTTTGCCCTGGATACGTCGCACAAAGCGTTCGTTTGAAAAAAACGAACTTTATTACCACTATTCTTTTTCGCGACATCGATTGCTGTTTCGTCTATATCGCACCCAATTGTGATAGACTGTCCACAATCTTTCAGAAAATCTCCGTATCCACACGCGCTATCAACGACAGTGGTCTGTGAACGGACATAAGGCGCGATCATCTCCCACGCTGTATTTACAATTTCAGGCGGCGTGTAGTAGCTCCCCAAATTCACTCTGCTTTCATACGCCAAGTGTGCTTGACTCATTTTTTGTTCAACTTTTATTGGCATGTTTTATAGCGGTGCCTACGACTATACCAAGTGTAACAAAAAATGCTATAAGCACACCAGCGACGAGTATTTCTCTCCAATCCATTATAATTCCTCTAATTCATTCATTAGTGCCTTTTGTAGCTCTTCGTACGATTCTTCCGAGTGTAAAGAGGAACGCTATAAACACACCTGCGATAACCCATTCCATCCAATCCATCACAATTCCTCCAATTCATTCATTTTTCGACGTGCTATACTATCAAGTCGATCAATTGCAAACAGAATCACAATTGCCCCGAGCACTCCAACTATAGAAAGAAACTTGCTGACTTTCCCATAACTCTGAATCAACCAAGCAATCAAGGAAATATCCGTGGCAATTGAAATAGCAAATATTACCTTTAACCAACCGATTTCCTCCTTGATCTTATCAATATATGCCATGTCCATTTGCGCCTCACAGTTTTTGATTAATCCACGCCACGACTTTTTCGACCATGACAGGGGTGCCGTCGTCAGAAAAAACGTGGTCTACACCGGGAAGCTCAAGGAATTCTGTGTCTTCGTTTGCGAACTGAAGGATGTCGTGGCTATCTTCAGGTGGAACAATATCGTCTTCTGTGCCGTGAACCAGTAGCCACGGCACCGCAAATTTACTGGCGTGTTTTGCGACGCTGTCAATCGTTATCATGTCATTTACATAAGCCTGTGAGAGCGGGCAATCGGGTTCGTCCCACATGAAACCTTCGTCGGGTATAACATCGCCGAATTCCCGTTCCGCAAACGCTTTTGTGTGCACCATCCCTGCAAGCGAGACAAGTGCTTCGATGCGTTCATCCGTGGCAGCGCGTAGCACACCGACTGCTCCGCCCATACTATGCCCGACATAGCAGACTTTATATTCGCTGAGTGCGTCAATGACGTTACCGAGGTCGGCGACCTCTTTCGTGATAGTGGAATCTGTGAATGCGCCTTCCGATTCACCGTTGCCGGAGAAGGAGAAACGCAGAGCAGAGATGCCCGCGGCAGCGAGACCCTCTGCTAAAGCGACAAGTGCTGGTCTGTCTTTGTTACCGGTGACCCCGTGTCCGATCACTACGATTCTGTCGCCTTTGCCTTCGTGGAAGGTATAATCAAGGCGTTCGCCATGTTCATTTTTAATTTCGTTAAACATAAGTTTGTTTTCTTTATATGGAGCGTCTGCAAGTGTCATCTTATAACTAATAAAATACCTGCGACAAGTGGAAAGGTTATGTTAGTGGATATTTTTCTTATTGAATAAAGGTCGATATAATCCTTGAAGATTCTGTGTAGGGAGAAGTTTTTTAAAATTACTCATCAGAAACTTTGACTAAATTTTTCCTTAAGTTCTCAATTTTTTTAAGAACTTCAGGTGGTGTAGGTGGCGCGGAAATATATTTCCTGCCGCGTGCTTTCTCTCGCGCATTAACCTTCCTCAGATAAGCAGTGAGTTCTTCCATTGAGTTGAATTGGGCAGCGAACTCTGCCTTCATCCGATAGCATTCTTCAAGGATGGGGTCCGTTGGCGGATCAAGTTTTTCCTTCACCTGAACCTCCTCAATAAGGTCTATAGGTGTACAAACGGTTGTAGGTTGAAATCCGGCAGCACTACAAATGCTGCTAATATACGTCCGCTTGTTTTCACTGACAAGGTGTTTATAATTCCAAGAAACGAGATAATCAAGGTTATAAACCGTAGCAATAGCTATATGTTGAGCATCTTGAGGCGAGTTTTGTGGCACAGCACCTGAATCTACCAAGAGCTGCGCGAGTCTATCTGCTGCCGGAGACATATCCAATTTTTTAAGGTTAGCAACCATCTTAAGCCAACGCTGCGACTCTTCAATATCACCTCGTTCAATTTCAGTGATAACTATGTCCGAAACAACAAACTCAAAGTCATCAAAATACTCGTCCCATAACTGTCGAGTGGCTTGCTGACGAGAGTATACCAGCGCATCATTACTTTGACGTGAGGTGAGATAACTCACTACTGTAGTTTCAACATAAACTGTCGGTTTTTCTGCCGCGTATTCTCTCATCAAGTAACGTTTTTTGTCAAAGAGCAATTCTGTTGCGATGTGGAAGTTATCTATAGACTTTTTAGTTGTGACCTTAAGAAATAGGATTTGCGAGGCATGAATGCCTCGCAAATATCCTTGTATGACGAACTACGCGCTATGCCCATTGCCTTTCAAAGCATCAACAACCTTTTCGGGTTTAATCGGTAACTCGGTAATCCGTATGCCGATAGCATCTTTGACAGCATTTGCCATCGTTGCTAACGTTGGCGTGATAGGCGGTTCGCCGACTCCTTTGGCACCATAGGGACCGTTCGGGGCTGGTACTTCAACAATAACAGACTCTACTGTTGGGAGATCCGCGGAGGTCGGGACGCGGTAATCAACGAAGCCGGGATTGACGTTACCGTTTTCGTCGTACTGCATCTCTTCCATCATTGCCCACGCGTAGCCTTGCACCGTTCCGCCTTCAATCTGACCTTCAACCGCCATCGGGTTGATAGCGAAACCGACATCTTGCGAAGCGACGAGTTTAAGGACTCTGGTTCTGCCGGTACCGGGATCGACTTCAACTTTGGCAATCTGTGCCGCGAGTGCCGGTGTGCTGGCTTGCCGTGCAAAGGAACCTTTTCCAACGATGGGACCGCCGGTTGTGGAGAGGCTATACGCCGCAAGTTCGCCTAATGAGATAGACTTCGGTGGTTCCGCACTAATAACATGGACTTTTCCATCCTTGAGTTCGAGGTTGTCCACATTGGTATTGAGCCGCTCTGAGGCGAGTTCAAGAATCCGTCGGTGCGCGTCCTCAGCCGCCAATTTTGCGGTGTTACCCATTGTGAACGTCACAACGCTTCCGCCTGAACCTGTGGAATACGGAGCGGAATCTGTATCGCCGCGTCGTATTGTGACGCTTTCATACGGTACGGTAAGAATCTCAGCGATGATCTGCGAAATCGCGGTATCCGTTCCAGTGATGTCCATAGACCCGTGGAAAATACGGACGCTTCCGTCCTCGTGAACAGAGACGTAGACACCACCAGGGCCGCAACCGTTTGTCCAATCACCAACAGCAACGCCCCACCCTTGATTTCTATCGGCTTCGCGATCCCACCAGCCAGCGGCATCAGCCACAGCCTCCAAGGTCTCTTTATAACCGACTTTAGGTTCACTGCCACCTGCCGGAACTTCATCGCCTTCCTCGCGCATGTTTATGAGACGGAATTTAACAGGGTCCATCCCGATACGTTCTGCTATCTCATCAAGTTGAGATTCGCCTGCGAAGATGGCTTGTGGCGCGCCCGGTGCCCTATAAGCGGCTGTACCGGATTTGTTGGTGTGAACGCCGTAAGCACTTACTTTGAGGTTCGGAATTTTGTAGACCCCACGGACCCGTATCGTGCTCCCGATAGAGGCACCAGAGACGGAGCCAGAATCCCAGAAAGCGAGTGCTTCGCGTGCCAGAATACGCCCATCGTTCGTCGCACCGGTCTTGAGTTTGATGACGCATCCGGGTGCGGGTCTACCGTCAGTAAATTCCTCCTCACGCGTCATCTGGACGCGAACCGGACGACCTGTTTTCTGCGAGAGTAGCACAGCGGGGACGTGCGTGATGACAACACCGAAACGTCCACCAAATCCGCCACCCATCGTCGTTCCGATGACATTGATTTGCGTCAACGGGATACCGAGCGTTCCAGCGATACCGGATCGGATCGCAAACGGACCCTGTGTAGATGCCCAGACGGTAATCTTGCCGGATGAATCCGCACTGGCAACAGAGACGTGCGGTTCCATGTAAGTCTGGTGGACCCTCGGAATCACATAGGTATCCTCAACGACGACATCAGATTCCGCAAACCCTTTTTCAACGTCGCCAGCTTCGGTATGGCTTTCAGCGGAAATGTTATAGTAAACTTCGTCTGGATACTTCTCTAATTCTGCCTCAAGTCTGCTGATTTCGTCGGTGTGGTCGTTCTCTTTATCACGAGACAGTTTTCGGATTTGCCCGCTGATTTCTCGGCGACTGGGACCATCTTTTGTGTCGTCACCATGCAAGCGCGGTGCCGAAGGTTTGATGGCTTCCATAACGTCCTGTACAACCGGTAGTACTTCGTAGTCAATCTTAATGAGTTCAGCGGCCTCTTCAGCGATATCCGGATCGGTTGCAGCAACAGCAGCGAGCGGTTCACCTAAGTAAAGCACTTTATCGGTTGCGAAGACTCTACGCCCACTTGGAACATCGTCTTGGGTGATAATTGCCCTGACACCTGGTAGTTTTTCGGCCTCGCTGGTGTCAATGCTGCGTATATTGGCATGCGCATATTTACTACGGACGAGTTTGCCGTAGAGCATGCCGGGCGGATGGACATCTGCACCGTATTGGGCGGCACCCGTCACTTTCTCGACTGCATCAACCCGTGCCACTGTTTGACCAACAACAGTATATTCTGACATCTAAAGCTCCTTTCGTAGTAGTTTTCAGTTATCAGTTGTCAGTTGTCAGTTACGCTTTTGTGGCAGTAACAAGGTTTGTTCCCGCCACAAGGGATCTCCTAACTGAAAACCGAGAACTAATAACCAATGACTCTTATGCACTTGCGACGAGATTGTGGAGTTTACCGCGTCCAATTGCAGTGTTGCATCTTTTACAGACTTTCACGGTGTTTTCGCCAACTTCTCGTTCGTAGAGCACTTTCACACCGGTGCGTTCACAAACGGGGCAGGTTCCACGACCGTTATTATATTCGCCTTGGTGGACGGTCCCATTTGGATCAACATAGAGGTGTCTTATGCCTGTTCCACGATGCGTCTTTGCCATGTTTTCTCCTCTTGAAAATAATATGTTTGTAACCTCGATTTTTTAATCGGGGGATATTGAATTTGCTTCTTTATGCAGTCGTGCGGATCTCTTCCGCGGCTTTCAGAACTGCTTCGAGAATTTTTGTGTATCCGGTACAGCGACAGATATTCCCACCGAGTGCGTGTCTGAATTCTTCTTCAGTTCTGTCCGGATTTTCGTCTATGAGTGCCTTTGATGCCATGATAAAACCGGGGGTACAGAAACCACACTGATAGCCGCCTGTTTCAATAAATGCCTGTTGGACAGGATGGAGTTCGCCATCACTGGCTAAACCTTCAATAGTGGTAATCTCTTTTCCAGAGGCTGTGACACCGAGCACCATACAGGATGTGACGGCTTTGCCATCGAGAATGACGGTGCATGCGCCGCAGTCCCCTGTGCTGCATCCCTCTTTCGTTCCAGTCAAACCGATCGTGTCGCGAAGTACAGCGAGCAAGGTTTTGCGTGGCTCAATGAGTAGATCGTGTTCGTCACCGTTGATCGTTAGACTGACCGGGAGTTTTGCCATATCTTTTCTCCTTAACTTATTCGACAATGCGAGACATGAAGATCCATCTCGCGTTAGATACATTTCAATAGCAAGTTTCGGAAACCTGTGAGCTGCGCCGAAATGCTATTTTATCCGCTTGCTCTCTCCGAAGCTTGTCGGAGGGTTCGCCTTGTCAGGACATCAACCATTTCTCTGCGGTGTTCAGCGGAGCATCGTAGATCGGATATCGGACTGGATGCGGCTGCCGCTGCTTCGCCAGCCTGTTCGAGAAGTTCTGGTGTCAGTGCCTTCCCTTTTAGGAGATCCTCCGCCTCCGTTGCGCGAATCGGTGTCGGGGCAACCGCAGCGAGTCCAATTCGGGCATCTGTAATTGTCCCATTGTCTACATTGATAGCAGCTGCAACACCGATAAACGCCAAGTCCATTACTTCGCGGATTTTGTGTTTGATGTAGTAAGAACCAGATGCCGGACTCGGTAGCCGAAAGCGTGTAATAATCTCACCGGGTGTTAGGACAGTTTGTCCGGGTCCCGTGAAGAGTTCGTTGATCGGCACAGTTCGTTCGCCATCGGCACTTGCGATATCAACCTGTGCATCGGCGACAAGTAACCCAGCGACGGTATCGGCTGCGGGGGACGCATGTGCGATGTTCCCGCCGATAGTTGCAAGGTTACGGATTTGGATAGAGCCGATTTCCGAGGCACCTTCCGCTAATGCAGTATGGTGTTGCTGAATGTCTTCAGACAATTCAACTTCGCGCACCTTCGCCATAGCACCGATGCTAATACTATTATCGGCTTCAGTTGTGATCCCAGCCAACCCTGGGATTTTCTGTAAGCTAATCACGGACTGCGGCGTTTCGGTAAGTGCCTTCATCCCGATAATAATATCTGTCCCACCTGCAAGGAGCTGCGCGTGCTCCTGCGCGAATAAACGAGATGCCTCCGCGAGAGTGGTAGGTTCAAAAAACTCAAAACTTTTCAAATTTAATCCTCCATTCATTGTCTGATGCCAAGATGGGTTAAAGTTGTGTCAAGAGATACTCAGCGTTAGTTTTCAAAAGCGTGAATGCTTCTTCAATGATAGGCGGCTCCGCTGGGTTCTGCTTTTCTACGCCTGCCGATGGCACTGTTATTTTATCTGTCTGTTCGCCCACTGCACGCTGTTTTTCGAGTGCGTTGAGTGTCGTAACAAACGCTTGGATTTCCCGTCTTGCTTGGGACTGTTGATTTTTCCCAAACGCCGTGCGGGTGTTGGCTAAGTACTGCTGGAGCGGTGCTGCAGCACTGGCATCTAACCATCCGAGCTCTACACTTTGGGATGTGAGGGTTTCTAACCGACGCGTGAGTTCCAACACACTTGTTTCCACAGGAATCGCTACAGGACCAACGACGAGACCGCGCGGCGCATACTGATGATGATAAGGAGTTGTGACTGCTTCATGCCCGTTTATGCTGCCTCCGGATGTCCAAACATCTGCCCGGATGATGCCCGGGAGGCTCCGGCATTGGAACACAAAACCACCCCGGGAGGTTCCTGGCGAAATGTAAGGTGTCCCGGACTTAGGACTCCAAGAAACACCGTTGTTGGACCCCGCGTGTAGCGATGGTTGTCCATAGTTTTTCCATCCTAGTGGATTTGAAATATCCCGTTCCCAATTTTTGGGGAGGTCGTGCGTCCGAATCTTAAGAGAGTGAACCGGCTGTTGACTGGTTTCAAGGCTTGTGATGTTGTAAGTGTATCGGTATTCAGGTAAACCACCTCTGTCAGGAGTCGTGCGGTTACCGATTTTTACAAGTTCAACACGGTTTGCGACAAGGACATTAGCTTTGCCGCCACGTGGTCCCCAGTCAAAAGTGCGAATACTATATGGATCACCGTCTTCATCACGTAGGTCACCTCCTGAATAATCTCGCCAATAGATACGGTAGCGACCCTTTCCTAATTCTTCAGCGTCGTGGTTATGTTTTTTTAGCCAGGCTACGGCCTGGTCTTCGGGTACGACTGGTTTGAAAACGGATCGTGTAGCGGCATCAATTTCCAAGCAGGTATGCGCAAAAACCATAACTACTGTTAAAAAGCAGTGTAAAAGCGTCAATACATTTCTCATCCTTTGTCTCGTTTTTATAGTGAATTCCAAAAATAAATACACACCTCCACCGCCTGGTAGGTGAGGTTTCCTAACCTGTGAGGGGGTATGCAAGATTGTTATTTATTGAAAAGTCAACATATTTTCGGGCTTTACTATAGACCAAAACCGAATTGTTATGTTATTAATATTTTACACCACATTTGTAAAACAATTCAACATTAAATATCAGAGTTATTTAGTTTTAAGATTTGTCACTGGATGATGCTAACTGCGAGTCAAGAGTGTGCTTGTGCGCGTGCGAGTTGTTCTCGGAGGCGTTTGACTTCTTCTTCGGCTTGCTGTCGTGCGATCGCTTCTCGTTCTGCGTGTGCCTCTGCGGTTTCAGCGCGTGTGGCTTCTTGTTCAGCGCGTGCCTTTGCGGTCTCTGCGCGTGTGGCTTGCTCCTCTGCGTGTGCCTCTGCGGTTTCAGCGCGTGCCTCGGCGGTTTCCGCAGGGGTCTGGAGCCACTGTTCCCCAACAGGATCGTAAATCCCTAAACGCCGCTCCCGGATATGGAAATCTAAACCGAGAATATCTGAATGGATGCCACTATCAACTCCCGGTGGAATAGGGATATAGACCCCATCTACTAACTGAAAGCCCATCAGAGGAGAAGGGAGATAAAGTGCCTCGGCATCATAGAGAAGGTAGTTCGGAATACCGAGCGTCGCGTAGAGGTCCATCTTATCCGTGAGGTCGTTCTGATAGGTCGTTTTACTTGAGAACTCCATGACGAAGTCGGGCCCCTTCCCCTCCTCCCACACCTTGTAAGTGTGGCGCTGCTTTTGACCTATGCCGAAAGAGACCAGCACATCCGGTGCCACGACCGCGCGCGGATCCCCCTCCGTGTAGTATGTCAGAATATCACCAGAGACATAGACATCCGGTCTCTGCGCGAAATGCGCTTTCAACGTCTGCAAAAGCCAGATGAGGATTTCAAGATGGAAGTCACTCGCTGCCATAGGTTCACCGTCCGTGTCGGGGTAGAGGTCCGCCGTATCTGTCGGGGCATAAGGCATGTTGTGCCGGTTTGCGTAGGTATCCATCGGTATTCTCCTTGCTGTGGGATACATGATGCATGATTTAGGATCGAATCTGTTAATGCGTCGCGGCGTGAGTTGTTATTGGACAACAGCACCTTGATATACTTCATAAGTGTAGCATAAAAAAATGCTGCTGTCAAATGCCTTGAGCGTGCGCCATTATGGAATCGGCCAACCCGGTGCTGGTTCGGTGCGGAGTGCTTCTATTTCATAAAGTTCTTCTACGCTGATTTCGCGTCCAAGTTTCGCTGACAAGAGCGAACCGCTCATGATTTCTGTAACCTTCAAACCGACATCACCATTGCTGACAGGTTGCGCGTCGCTGTTACAGGCGTTGAGAAAATCGCGGAACTTATCGGGGAATGACGTTCCTGGCAGCTCCAACGGCGTTTCAACGAGATTGCTTTGATAACGCCTACGGTTGCCTTGATCGTCGGTATCCCATTCTCCTTTTTCAAGGAAGAGTTTATTACCACTGAACGAACCTTTGGAACCGAAGATGAAAATGCCTTGCGGGTGTTCCGCCAAATTACCTGCCCAACCGTGTTCATACGTAAAGGACATGCCATTGGTAAACCGGACAAAGATAGACACGTGTTCCTCGACATCATTGATCTCTTCACCCGTGTATTCAGGGAGCATCCCGCGATAAGCGATGCCGCTGATAGTAGCCGGTTGTGGAGAACCCAGGAGATAGATGGAACGGTTGATATCGTAGACCCCTGTATCGTATACCGTGCCACCACCGCTATAGGCGGAATTAAGGAACCATTTGCCGAAACCGAACATATCGACATTGGGTCTGCCGCGAACGCGGTAACTGGTGAGTCTGCCATAGTAGACATCGCCGAGTTTGCCAGCAGTGATGTAGTCTCGGATGGCGTAACTCGTCGGATCAAGGCATGTACCACCACTCTGGTATGCGAGTTTAACGCCAGCTGCGTCGCAAGCATCACGCATATTTCTCGCCTCTGTTGCTGTGCGCGCCATCGGTTTTTCGCAGAAGACATGTTTGCCAGCCTGCGCAGCTGCAACAGTAGGCCCTTCATGGACAAACGGCGGTGTCGCAAGACTGACAGCATCTAAATCGCATTCCTTGATCATCTCATTGTAGTCGCTGAAGATTTGGACACCGTTATCGGCATATTCCGTCCAGAGCGCAGCGTTGGCTTTCAGTTGTTCGCGTGCTTCTGCGGTTTCCGCCTTTTCTGCGTCGGCTTTTGCAGTCTCGGCGCGGGACGCGGCACCCGATAAGACTTCTGCGTGTCGCCGCTGGACGTTCGCGTCCACTGTATCGCAGACGGCGACGATTTCGGCGTGCTGCGGATGTGCAAGGTAACCGTTGACGTGTGAACCGGATATCATACCACACCCGATAATTCCGATTCTAATCCGTTTTGACATTTTCATACTCCTTAGCGGTGTTTTTCAGGAACAGCAAGTTTGTGAAAGAGATTCTTCGCTTAAGATTGTAGCTATCAAGAAATCGTTCTTACAGTGATCCGGATGGCGAACGCCCAGCACCGACTTTGACGTGTGTATCTGCCAACTGAGTTTCTACATGGGCAATGCACTCTTGGAGGTTCTTAAACGGAGAACTCGGATATGATTCTATGCTGAAATTCAAGTCGTTCTCGCCGAAGGTTACCATATCCACACCCGGTTTTGCCAATTTTTGGACGTTAATCACAGCATCAACAGACTCAATTTGTATGATGAGGATACCGGTGTTGTTCCACCACTCGGCGTATCCAAGGCGGTCCATGCCGCGGTCAATGCCGTATCCACTACTGGGACCCCAACTCCGTTTACCCTTTTGTGGATAGTAAAAGGCATCAATTGCCTCATCCACTGTTTCAATTTTCTCAACCTGTGGCACGACAATAGCAAGCGGACCTAAATCCAACAGATTGCCGATTAGGTAAGCATTTCGGGTGTGTTTAATGCGAAGTTGCACACCAATGTCGAATTCGTTTGCTAACTTGCAATATTCGACGAGTTTGTCTTCATTCGCGGGTCCGTGCTGATGGTCGGTTCCGATTAAATCGTAGTCATCGCCACTGAGGACGGCTTCCATCTCGTCGCGGGTACAGCCAAACGGCGCACCGCCGGCGATCTTAATCGGTTCCTTATTATGAATGCGTTGTTTTAAGGACATTGGGATAACCTCCTTAGAGCTCGGTCAAATTGCGAAATCTGCTTCTATTATAAATGTTTCTTGATTTTTGTCAAGCGTTCTACTTTTTTATTTAATCCTGTGAAATCTTGAAAATTTTACCAGATTCTGCTAATCTGTATCCTTAACACATCTTGAAGCAGCAGAGAGGGATTTAATGTATACCATCCATTCTACTTTGACAGAAGCAGAGAAATGGTACTTCGACTTACACGGATTCCTCGTCTTGCGGAACGTTATCCCAAAGGACGAGATTGAAGAGATGCTGGACATCCTTCAGCACTGGCTGACAATTGATGAAGCCGACATTCCACCACCGCTTGACCGTGGTCGGCAAGAACCTTGCAAAACACATATCGGGCATATCCAATATGGACACCGTCTTTTTCAAGACCTCGCTATGAATCCGAAGATTATACGAGTCGTTGCGGGGTTAACAATGAATGCCCCGCGCCTGTTCCACTGTAATTTCACGATGATGACGAAGCATGATGCGCCACAACACTTTCACCGTGATGATAGCGGGTTCAAATTTCCACCCGGTTTCCGTAATCCACACAACGATTATCAAGCGGCTGCTGGTCATATCTATTGTAGCCACATTGCGACGTGGGTTGCTTTGGTAGACGTTCCGCCCGGCACAGGTTTTTGCCTCGTTCCCGGTAGTCATAAATCGCTGTTTCAGACACCGGCGAATTTACCTGTGCGGCACGATCCACCTACTTCAATTACACTCCCAATGACAGCAGGTGATGTCGCGATCTTTTCAACAAATCTACTCCACGATGCAAGCCCGTGGACAGAGGATTATCCGCGGATGAACATCTTTCAACGCTACCAATTGAGTGCCTATTTCAACGAAACTGGGAAGGGTGGTTACCCGCTTGACGAGCATCGCGATAAAATCTCGGATGCACAATATGAACTCGAATCGCTATCAAAAGAGGTAAAAGCGGCAGTGAAGTCCGTTTTACCAAAATAGATTGTAAACTGTTTTTGGGCAATTTTGAAGGTTTTCTTTGCTTTTGTTAGTTTGATATGATATATTTTTAAGGTGTGAACTTGCGCAACATCAGAAGATCGAAAAATTACCATTTTCAACTTCGCGTTCGTGTTGAAAACCCACATATATGGTTACAGGAGGTGCTCCCAATGAGTCTACGCGAAAGCCGGGAAGTAAGTATGGAGGAAGATCAGTGTGAGGACACCGAATTACGCGCACTTTTGGATAAAATTTTCCAACACAAGGATGGCAAAGGCGATTACTCTATTGATCGACATGAATGGGTAGATAGCCTTGATCTTGATACGATCCTGAAGGGAATTCAAAAGCTACGCGACACAGAACAGAAGGATTGAAGTCTTTGTCAACCGGAGGTAAAAATGCGTTTAGAAGGACAGATTTGCATCATCACAGGTGGCGGCAGCGGTATTGGTCGCGGTGCCGCGCTCACAATGGCAGAAGAAGGGGCAACGGTTGTCATTATCGGCAGAACAGCATCGAAATTGGCATCTGTTAAAGCCGAAGTTGAAACAGGAGGTGGCACAGCGACGAGTTACGCACTGGATGTAGCGGACTATGATGCCGTTGCGCAGATGGCTGCTGATGTGCTTGATAAACACGGACGGATTGATGTGCTGGTGAACAATGCTGGACACAGTTCACATAATCGGCGGCTTCTGAATACCACTCCTGAAGAGATGCGCTCAGTGATTGATTCAAATCTGATCGGTACGTTTTACTGTACGCGGGCGGTTGTACCGGCGATGTTGAAGGCGAAATCGGGAACGATTATTAATATCTCGTCGCTTGCGGCGGTCACACCGGGTCCGTTTAGCGGCTTCGCTTACGGCGCGGCGAAGGCGGCGGTTATCAACTTCACCGAGTTTCTTAATGCTGATTTAAGAAACACAGGTATCCGTGCAAGTGTCGTGGTCCCCGGTGAGGTCGCAACGCCGATTCTGGATAAACGTCCGATTCCGCCGGATGCGGATGCCCGCGCCACGATGGTAGATGTTGACGAAACCTCAGCGGCGATTCTGCTGATCGCGACGCTACCGCAACGGAGCAATATCCCTGAATTGGTCATCCGTCCGACGATGCATCGGAATATGACAGGCGAAGTCGTCGAATTGGACGATTAACAGACTACTGACGATAGATTGTTGTTTGCGGATAGTACCGTGCCCATGCGAACCAATAGATATTAACGGCGGGAACTCGTTCTAAACGTTTTCCCTTATCTTTACCTGATGTTGCCTCACCTGTGACCAAATTCCAGCGTGTTCCGGTGTTATCCTCTACAAAATGCCCATCTTGAGAACGAAAGGTTCGCATATCTTTCGCGACATTCCGCTTAAAAACAGCTGTTGCGAACGATACTTTATCGTGGAAAATTAGCAATGGCACCTCGCCAACCATATCGTTGATTACGGTAGTTTCGGTAAAGTGTGTCAACGGATACGCGCGAAACTGTGTGTTATAGGGATCGAAATTACCACTTCGTCCAGGAGCACCATCTTGTCCAGCAGTGCCATCTTGTCCACCATCACCCCCGTCTCCACCATCACCTCCGCGCCCACCGTCTCCGCCATCTCCACCATCACCCCCGCGTCCACCGGCACCTCCGTCTCCACCATCACCCCCACGTCCACCGTCGGCACCATCCTGACCATCAGCACCATCCTGACCATCAACGCCATCACGCCCAGGAGCACCATCTTTAGTCTGTACTTGAACACCAATCACAAGCGATTTATTCGGAAGTCTGTTATCGGTGTATTCCGTTCCACTTACACCCGTATCTTGGCTGGTGTGATACCGTTGATATGCGTCACTGCTAAGACTTTCGCGCATACCATCTCTAAACGGAACTGAAAGCACGCTTGTATTTGGATAATTTGCCTGCCATGTTTTCCATGCAATCTGTGGCATAGAGGCGAGCATCTTCAACCGCTTACCTTTCAGTGGCCCCTGTATTGCTTCCCCAGTGATATGCGACCAGAGGGAACGGGTCTGATGGTCGTACATCAATAGCGCGTCCCGCCACAATTTACCGCTGACACCGAAGGTATACGTCTTACCGTCAAGATCCCGGCTATACACGATAGCCGTTTTGCAGAGCGGTCACCACGTCGTAGCGATGTTCATTCCACCAACAACATCATTGACGATTTCGTGTCCGTTGAGCAGATAGAGCGAATAGGCGTGGCTTTCGCCGTTGAAAGTCACACCGATGACGGGAGCATCTGCGTCTAATTTCGCTGCACCAGCAGAGACGAATTGTGGTTCAGTGATAGCAGGGATCGCATCGAAAGGCAGTAGGGTACGGATTTTGTCGTCGCTGTAATCCGCCTGATCTTCAGCACTTGCGCAGGAGATAGTGGCAAGCAGGAGTATGAGAATGAGTGTGTAGTTCTTCATGATCTTTTCCTTGTTTTTTCTCCATAAATGTGTTATAATATGCTTATCTATTTGAGTAGAATTATACCGCAATAAACACAAGAAAAACAACTTAAAATCGTAAGTAAAGGAAGCAATGGAAACTCCGAAAGTATTCGCCTCATATTCTCACGATTCTGACGACCACAAACAGTGGGTCCTAAAACTTTGCACTAAACTTGTTGAAAATGGTGTGGATGTGATGCTGGATCAGTGGGATATACGCTTGGGTACAGATCAGACATTATTCATGGAGAAACTCGGTGCTGCTGATAGAGTTCTTGTGATATGCACAGACGCTTATGTAGAAAAAGCAGATAATCGCGCGGGTGGTGTTGGATATGAGGGACGTATCATCACCGCGCAGATTGCTGGGAACTTGAAAACCGATAAATTTATTCCAGTAATTCGCCAATCATCAAATGAAAAGAAAACGCCGTTTTTTTTCGGGAAGAGTCAATATTAAGTCATAATCTTCCCGAAATTCCTGAAAAAGTTGAATCCGTTACCGATGCTTATGAATTAGCGTTTGAGCTTGCTAGAGCAGATGATACCCTCGGTTGGTCTCGACTTATTGAACGACTTCGTCCAAGTATTCTCACATCCTTAATAGAGTGGAGGCAGGAAGAATTAGACGGTCAAAAACCAGAAAGTCAGGAACAATTGGTCGCAGCGGTAGATAAGGCAATTAATATTGTTTCTCCGCTAATTTCTATGGCTCTCGTAGGTGTTAAATCATGTAATGAGAAGTTCAACAATCAGAAAATTTTACTTGATGATCTGCGCGATATAAGAGACAGAGAAGAATGGAATCGCGCTGGCTATACAGCATGGGTAGGTATCCCTGATGTTCTTGGATATGTATATCAAAGTCTGCACGGAAGTCTTGGTCTCAACACGGATCAACTAACGGTTTCTATGGATCTAGCACAGATGAAAATCCGTAGTGCTTTTAATTCAGAAGTTGTTATGAGTGTCTGGAAACATAGTGAATTTGTAGGTTGGTCTGAATCGTTTGGTGGAAAATGTACAGATAATTGGAAATATTTGGCAGCCGCTTACGAAAGATGGGAATGGCTTGCCCTTATATTTGAAGATGAGATAACCTACCGGTCTTCTCTCACGGCATACTACTTGGCACTGCATATTCATGAATTAGCGTTTGAAATGGCTTCAGGGAGAGAAGTATCATCAAGTGGGCATCACTTTAGTGTCCCTGTAGATTTTTTAACTGAGGAAAAGGAAATAAAACAACGTGCGATCTCGCTTCTACTCCGCAATTCAGCACTACCTGAACTGTGGACGTGCTTAAATGTAACACAAGACCAAATGAAAAATTCATGGGGTAATTGGATTCGCTGTTGCCAAATTTGGTTAAGGCAGGTTTATAGAGATTATTGGTTTGGGTTTGATCAAATGCCTCATCGGAACTTTTTTGATGCTTTGTAACCAAACAGTGGTGTTTAGACCATGTCACTCGCCAAGAGTGTTTTCATGTGCAGCATCAAGGGCGGCGTTAAGTTTGCATAGTTTTTCGGCCAGAGAGGTTATTACACCATCAGGATCTGACTTGTTCCACTTCAGATAGATCAAAAGTGTTCTAAGACATATTCCAGTCAGGGAACATGCTAATCTTGGGTCAGGGATATCAAAATCCATATCAGGCGTATAATATTGTCCATCTTGTTTTAGATGATGTAAATCGATATCATACCAATCCCCATGGACGTAATGGCTGGCGTTCCCAAATCCATACGAGTACATAGAGTCATAGTCTAACATCTTCATAATACTGCGAAAGTTTTTTCCGTCAACATCCCAAGTTTTATTATCCATCAATTCGGTCTGAGAGATTCCGTCCTCTTTCAGCCGAGATACAATTTTCTGCTTCATTCGCTTTTCAATTTGAATTAATGGACGTTCTTCGGCCTTAGCGTTCAGGTCTTGGAGTATCTCTTTTTCAGGTCTATAAGAAGTCAAAATGAAATTCCGACAGGATTTCTTTTTTGAGCTTGAGTTGATGAAGTATTCCATCTTTATTGCAGCCTCAAGGAGGGGGCGTAAAAAGACTGCTGCTAATTCAAGTTGATGATTACAGATGTGGATTATAGATCCTTCGTATAATTTCGTGATCCGAACTATATGTCCCACAATTATTGCTTTAGGCTTGGTGTACCCTTTGCGGGCAGTTTCTGCATCTGGTGCTGAAGCAGCCCCTGTTTTGAGTAGGTATAAGCATAGATTCATAATTTCAACGGCAAATTTCATAAATTCGGTGTTAGTTTTGAAGTTCGTGGGCGGTGGTGAATTGTAGTCAATCCACTCATTAATTTTTTTTAGGTTTTGGATAACTTTGTCCACGTTTTCCTCCATAGAATATTTTCAATCTTAGGTGATATTTGGGTAAAGAAATTTTAAGGACCAAGGAATTAACTGATCGTAGACCTTTAGTTGTTGTAGTTCTTCGCAGCTAGATGCTGCTGTTTTCTGGATCAGATCGTGATGGAGGACCATGAGTTGGGACGCAAGAAAACTAAGACATTGATACATTTGTCCGTCACCGTCGCTAAATTCAACCTCAAACGCGTCGCCGTTTGAAAGGATTTCAACCACTGTGCCGACTTGTCCACGCCAGAGATTGTATTCGGGCATGTCGTGTGTAAGTGCGACGACATCCAAAAGTTCAATTTTACCCACTTCTGACTGTCCTGGGTGGTATTCAGGGAGAGCGTCTGTGTGCGAAACGCCATCGAAAAATTCAATTTTCATAACCTATTCCTTTCCGTCAAAGGATATGCGGTTACCAACCTTGGGGGAGCCGCATCAGATTGAATAATCCAACCACTCCGTACTTTTGCCTGTCTGCCATGCCAATCAAGCGTAAAATCAACAGTGTAGCGTTGTCCGCGTCTATCGCGTTGTCCCAATCGTGCCTCGTGTGTTTTGACTGCTTCCAGCAAAGCGTTGCGCAACCCTTCTGCGTCATTAGAGTTCATACCAAGTAAGGCGGCAAATAAGCGCGCTTTATGCTTTCCTATATTATGCTGCGAATTGAGACAATAATCCCGCAATTTGCCAATGTCTACGATAGCACGTTCAGCATTTGGTATTTTCATGAAATTCGTTGGACCTTGCCCCGCCAATTTTGCATGTATACAAAAGTTTTCGGGGCAACTCCGCTCAGTAAGGCATTAGCCAAACAACAAGGTGTTTGTGCCTATCTAACTCGATATATTATACCAAGATTGTGAAGCGGCTGTCAAGTGTGTTGTTTTTCGGTTTTTCGGATGTGATGTCCACTTAAAGGTTGGCACAAAACATCAACCGTGCTATAATCTTCCTAAATTATAGCACAATTACCAAAGGAACACAATAATGAACGAAACTTCAATTGAACTGCTCGAATCATTAACACAAGCGGATGGGATTCCGGGTTATGAAGGGGAAGTACGGGATATTTTTCGCGAGAGAGTCTCCGATGTGGGTCCAATTGGGACGGACAAATTGGGGAGTATCTTCTGCACGCGCGCGGGAAGTGCCGAATCCCCGCGAATTCTGCTTGATTCACATTTAGACGAAATCGGTTTTGTTGTGCAAAACGTCACCGATAACGGATTCGTCAAGTTTCTACCGCTCGGTGGCTGGTGGGGACACACGCTTTTAGCACAACGTGTCAATATCACAACGAAGTTGGGAAAAGTGCCGGGCGTTATTGGTTCAACCCCACCGCACCTGCTCTCAGGAGGGCGCGATAAGGTCTTAGACATAAAGGACCTTTTTATTGACATCGGTGCGGAGAGCGAGGAACAGGCGATAGAAGAATATGGTGTGGTCACGGGGTGTCCGATCGCACCTTATGGTCCCTTTATGCGGTTGAAAAATG
Source organism: Candidatus Poribacteria bacterium (assembly GCA_003635195.1). Lineage (GTDB taxonomy): Bacteria > Poribacteria > WGA-4E > WGA-4E > WGA-3G > WGA-3G. The sequence goes on from PYIY01000016.1 coordinate 22,007, forward strand.
AGAAATTGCTCACTGCGAAAGCATTTGATAATCGCGTCGGCGTTGCGATTGTGATTGATGCCCTTTTGCGGCTCGACGAACATCCGAACACCGTTATTGGCGCAGGAAGTGTCCAAGAAGAGGTAGGATTGCGAGGTGCGAAGACAATGGTCGCAAGTGTGGAACCCGATCTCGCTATTGTGCTTGAGGGTCCACCTGGCGATGATACCCCAGGGTTAAGTGTTGGAAATACACAAGGGAAACTCGGCGGCGGTGTACAAATTCGGATCATTGATTCTTCAATGATTGTCAATCCGAAGTTAGCAGATTATGTGGTTGAAACAGCAAAACGTCACGAGATTCCCTATCAACTCGGTGTACGTCAATCCGGTGGAACAGATGGCGGGGCAATTCATCAGTTTGGTAGAGGTGTGCCGTCCGTTGTGCTCGGTGTACCGTCTCGTTATATTCACAGCCATGTCTCAATCATTAACATTGATGACTACACCGCAGCGTTGGATTTGACGATGCATCTTGTGCGTGAAATTGACGCATCTGTTTTGGATGGATTTCTGTTCGATTAGTCACGCTTTTGAAGCGTGTTCCCTGATTTGGAGGATAAACAGTGGAAACTACCTTACCGAAAGTCTCTTTTTGTAATCATCAAATCAGTAAGTTGGTGATTGGGGATAATCCGATTTACGGTTATTCTCACTTCAACCAACTTCTGTCACAGCATCAACAAGCGTATCATACACCGGAACGGGTCGTGGCAACGCTGAAGCGGGCAGAGGAAGTTGGGATCAATGGTTGGCAGAATAGCATGACGGATCGCTCGATGTCCGATCTACAACTTTATCGAGATGCGGGCGGTACGATAAACTGGTTCTGTCTCAGCCAAGGTTCCCGTTGGTACGAGGACCCTGACCACGTTTTTGAAGCTGCGAAACATAATCCTATCGGTATGGCACCCCACGGCGGCGGTGTTGGTCAAAGGTGTTTGCGCGAAAACAGGCTTGAGTATCTACAGGATATCCTCAAACGGATTCGCGATACCGGTGTACTTGTCGGTCTATCTGTTCATGATCCGAAACTGCTGCACATTGCTGAAGACGAGGCGTGGGACGTAGACTATTACATGACGGGACTCTATAATCTCCACGGTGGTAGTGAAAAGTTTAGAGAGAAGTTCGGTTACGCGCCTCTTGGTGAAATCTACGCACGGGAGGATCGCGATGAAATGTGCAAGGCGATCCAACGGACGGAGAAGCCGTGTCTCCTCTTCAAAGTGCTTGCGGCGGGTAGGACAATCGGAAGCCCGGAACAGATTCGGACAGAAGTGAAGTTCGCGATAGAAAACACCAAACCGATCGATCCGTTGTTGCTCGGTATGTATCAACAATTCGGTGACCAGATTGGCGAAAACGCTGCGTTGATTACAGAACTTTGCGCGGCGATGTAGGATATGCTGCCAAATTCATTGAAGCCGAAGTAAAACAGATAATTGCTCGGCAAGGAGATTCGCTGCTATGAAGGGAAAAGAAAAACTAAAAATGCGTGTATGCCAAACACATTTCGCTATCGGGATGACATTTGTACTTACCTGCCTGATGACGACTACTGCCCTGGCACAGGGACAGAAGTTAGATTATATTGGCGGACCGTGGCTCTATGCGGCAATTCCGTGTGACGGAATTCCGTGCGATGATGTAGGTGCTTTGGAGACTGATTTCCTCTCTCGATTTACCGGTAAACTTGTTTTGGAAAATGAAATTGCTCAGGGCATAGTGAAACCTAAAGATATACTTTTCCTTGGCGGACGTTTGACTTGGCAAACTGGATTCCTCGGTGGACGGGAACCAATATTTACAGACAACATAGGCACTCTCGTTGATGGAGCCGACTTGAATCCAGCAGGATATTCAAATGCTGTGTTCTACGGACTCATCGTTCTTGATGTTGACAAAAAATCTTCAGGTGCAAGGGTGCATCTCGATTATACTGCTTATGCTAAAATCTGGCTGAACGGTAAAGTTATCTATGAATCTGAACAGCGGAACTGGGATGAGGCAGAGAATATGACAACGAGTTTTGTAGTACCGCTGGAACGCGGAAAAAATTTATTAGCTGCAAAGGTAATAGAAGGCATCGGTTGGAACCTGTTTGTCAACATCAATTCAAATTTTAAAGTATCTTACCGGATCAGAAATGGTAAAATAGTTCGTGATAATAGTTTACCTGTTGAACCTTCACCCTCAACGGTCGTAACTCGTTGGGCCGCGTTGAAAACGGAAAATCATCTCATACAAAGAAACCGGAATTAGATGGTTGTCCGGAAAGGTGATATTGCCAAGATCGTATGGAGGCTGAAAAATGGAAAGGCGTACATGTGGAAAATCCGGAATTGAGATTTCACCGATGGGAATCGGTTGCTGGTCTTACGGGGGTGGCGATTATTGGGGGCCGCAGGCACAGTCGGATGTTACTGCTGTAGCGAACGCTGCGTTAGATGCTGGCATCAATTTTTTCGATACGGCAGAGGGATATAACGACGGACGCAGCGAAGAGGCACTTGCTGTCGCACTGAAAGGCAGACGGCATGAAGTGATCATCGGTACGAAGGTAAGCAAACCTGATCCCGCTACGATCCGCGAACATTGTGAAGCGAGCCTCCAACGCTTACAAACGGATTACGTTGATATCTATATGATCCACTGGCCCGACGATGAGATCGCTATCGAAGAGAGTATGGCTGAACTCACACGCTTACAGGACGATGGACTCATCCGTGCTATTGGCGTAAGCAACTTCGGGATGGAACAACTCACGGCAGCACTTGAGACAGGTGCCTCTATTGCCGTGAATCAACTCTGCTATAACCTCTTGTCGCGCGCCATAGAGCCCGAATTGCTTCCGCTGTGTCGAGAACATAACGTCGGCATCTTGGGGTATATGCCGCTGCTACAAGGAATTTTAACCGGACAGTATAAGACGGCAGAGGAGATACCGCCGGTGCATTCGCGATTTCGGCATTTCCGAGAGGACCGAGCACAGGCTTCGCACGGTGAAGAAGGTGCTGAGGAAGAGATGTTTGAGACATTGGAGGCTATCCGAGCAGTCGCTGAGGCTCAACAGGTCCCTATGGCCCGACTGGCTATTGCTTGGGCGATGGCGAGACCGGGGATTACATGCATGCTCGTCGGTACCCGAAACGTAAATGAACTGGTAGAAAACCTGAACGTTATCGAATACACACCGTCTGATGATGTGATTAAGAGGCTTGACACAGTAACCGCACCACTCTTAGAAAAAATGGGCGCAAACCCAGACTATTTTACGGGTGCGCGTATTCATTAGTTTCATGTAAGAGTATACACTGTCCCTACAAAATGTTCCGACGGGAGAAGGATTTACACCATGGCAGAACAGTTAGGTATTAGATTCAACAAAGATTTTGGGAATCCATTGGCAACGGCGGCGGCTGATATTACACAGACAAATGCGGATGGTAAACCTGTTGTCCCTTTAACGCAAGAACAGAAATATCTCTTTGATAAAAACGGATGGTTTTTAGTGCCGGGTGTGTTAACAGCATCGGAGATTGAGGAGATGCGCGATTTCTGTTACCGCTTAAAAAACGATCCTGAATCAATCCCACAACATCACCGCTCGACTTACGGGGGACCTTTAGAGAAGTTGACGGATCATCCGGTTGTGGTGGCGTTTGGAAACGAGTTTCTCGCATCGCCCTATCTCGCCTCGGATACCTGTTACGGTTTCCGCATGGAAATGAGTTTCATGGCGTTGCGTTCTGCTACGGACGATCCGCCTTTCGCATTCAGTCCGCATAACGGGAACGGTATGTTTCGGATGCCAGGTGATTGCCACCAATACCAGTGTTTACCCGGACAAGCGTATAGCGGTTTAACGCGTGTTGTATGGGAACTCAATCCTGTGGAAAAAGGGGACGGCGGCACGATGTTCATTACGGGCAGCCACAAAGCGGCTTATACAGCTCCAGAGAGCGCGCACACACAAGACTGGAAGTTTTGGGATACCTATTCTTGTCCTGCTGGATCTGTCATTATTTTTACCGAGGCCATTACGCATAGCGGACAAGCATGGCAAAACCCTGATGTCGATCGGGTCGCTATTTTCAACGCTTACAACTCGATTGATAAAAGGTGGACCCTGTCCAGACCGCCGCAAGCGTTATTTGAGGAAATGCCTCCGAAACGTCAGACCCTCTTCCGTGATGCTTTTGTGAAAGGCAACGTAACCGGCACAGCGTTTGATATGGCACTATAAATAGCCGTTAGCGTTTCGCTTGTAGGAGCGAGTGTTTTGCTGGGGTGTTTCCCGTGCTCGCGATCCTTCCAGTTAAAACAGCGCGTAGCTTGGAACGAAGTGGAAAGGTTTTTGCTTGGGTGTTTCTTCTAGGTCTACGGAACTGAACCTGAAACCGCCAACCCACTTAACCGAACCGCAAGGAAAGTCAAAAAAATGACACCGAAACAACGTTATCTGTTTGATGTAACAGGGTATCTCCATTTAGAAAACGTCATCACCGGCGACGCATTGGCGGAAGCCGCTGAAGCCGTTGATAGATACATAACGACACCACCTGATGCATTGCCACCGGGTTTTGAACAGAAAGGACTCCATCAACACGGGTTCGCATTCGATAAATCGCTTGAATGCTTAACGACGCATACGGCACTATGGCCGATTATTAAGGAATTGACGGACAATCAGCCACGGTTTGGTAGAGGTTCGTTGAAGCACGATAAACACGATTTATGGGAGGCGGGTGAACGTGCAAATGTGAACCCCGGTGGTCTGCACTGCGCCCGTGATGACTACGGATGGTATAGCACGCGTTATGAGGTTGACAACGGACGTATCTACTGCGATAACTTCGTCTGTTTTCCGTATTTTACGGATGTCTATCCAGGTGATGGTGGACTCATCGTAATTCCCGGCTCACATAAGAGTGAGTTTAAGCGACCCGAGCAGCTGCTGACGCTTGACGAAACAGACGGCATTGATCCCCTTGACGATCCCGTTTTTGTTAATATTACACCAAAGGCAGGCGATATTGTAATTATTTCGGAGTTACTCACGCACGGTGTGCTGCGCTGGAAGCCAAAAGACCGGGATCGACGGTTCCTCGTCCTGCGATATTTCCCGCAATATTCCGGTAGGCATAGCTTTCCACAACCTATTTTGGATCGGTTGTCCCCAGAGACGTTAGAATTGGTGGAATCTGCGGCGTATGGTCATATCAAGGAGATTGTAAAACAGGATGCAGTTACGCTGACGGTGTAAGAGGCGAATTTACTAAACATCGGTGAGTGCCCCAGTTCAATCGGGCTGTTTATCAAACACACCATCAACTCACACCCGGATAAATTGGCGAAGGTATTGTATAAATAGAGTTAATATTTATTTACATAACGACCCGGATTGTCCCGCAAACCCCTTTCAGAGACCTCCGTTGTGGATGCGATGCTCCGAACTTTGACGTATCGTCCCTACGAAACCCGATACGCGCCCAACAACGGCTAAAAAATTCCATACCTTTTTCCATTTTCTTCAAATTATGTAAGATTTCTGTACATGAATTCGTCTTTAATATACAGACGGATAAACCGTACCGCGATGCTTAACTTATCAGGCACCGTATTTGAGGCAGCCATTTGGCAGATGTAAACACGACCGAATTTATTCATCGGGGGATCCTCGTGGAAAGAGAAGACGATGTTCAACTTATTTACAATATTTTGTCCGGCGACGACGAGGCATTCAGCGTCTTAGTCCAAAAATACCAAAAGAGCGTTCACACATTCGTGTGGCGGAAAATCGGCGATTTTCATCACGCCGAAGAAATTACGCAAGACACCTTCCTACAAGTTTACAAAAAACTTCCGACACTCAAGGACCCCCATCAATTTACTCGATGGTTGTACGTTATCGCAAACCGGCTTTGCATCGATTGGATGAGGAAGAAGAAACTTAAGGTGCAATCGATAGAAGACACACCGATGGCAGAAATCGAGAAATCCGCTTACGCATATTACCTGTCGGAACAACGGAGGACAGAGATCTCCGAGCGTCGCCGTGAGATCGTCAAAAAACTTTTGGCGAAACTGCCCGAGACGGAACGCACCGTTGTGACGCTCTACTATCTCGGTGAAATGAAGGTCAAAGAGATTAGTAAGTTTTTAGGCATCTCTGTAAGCACGATTAACACCCGTCTGCATCGGGCGCGAAAGCGGTTACAGGAATCTGAAACATTTTTGACATCTACAGCAGGAGAGAATTCCGAGAGGCACGAAAGGAACATAGAACTTTGCACGCGAAATTTGATTGCAATTGGTGAGGCAATTCAGATCTACCAGAAGGAACACGAAGATTTTCCTGAATGGCTCTCAGATCTGCATCCGAAATACTTGCCAGATGCATCGGTCTTCATCTGTCCCGCGGATGCTGAAGATGGGAAGGCAGGTTTTTTTCCGAACATAGATTTGGTTTCAATCAGTAAGATAATTGGAAGGATAGGTTTTCTCCGGGACATAGATCCGAGAATGCCCATGAGTTACGGGTATCAGCTTGCTCCGGAATACCGAGATAAGAAAAGTGAACAACGTTTGGTATTCGGTGATGTCATACCACTTGTCCGTTGTCAACATCACGTGAATGAAGACTTTGATGCTTTGAACTTAAACTTTTCTTCTCAGATTTACAGGTCTTCCACGATTTGGGAGCACACGCCGGAGGATATGTACGGTAGCCATGAAGCGGCGCTCGCTGCTATTGAAGAAATACTTGCGCGATCCCCTGATGATGAACGTTTTCCTGATTATAAGCGTTTCTTTGATCTCTACCCGCAGCTTGTCAGACTCCACACCCTATTGGGGAACGAACAATCAGCGGCTGCTCTTATTGAACGTCTCAAGTCCGGAATGATACAAGACCTTCAAGGGTATCAGACGCTATTCGACATACTCAAGACGGTGGAGCGATACGAGGATCTGCTTGCGTTTTTTCAGGTAGCTGAGCAGCGGTATCCAGACAATAAATTCATCTTCTATAAACTTGCCGACATTCATCAGAGGTTAGGCAATACTGAACTCGCTGAAGTGTATGCGCGCAAGTCTAATCCGAGATACGAATGGGTTGGAAAACCTGTCCCTGACTTTTCTGTGGTTGCCCTTGATGGGGATCCGATTTCGCTTCGGGAGTATCGTGAGAAAGTCGTCTTGCTTCACTTTTGGAAGGTTTGGAACGATTTTGGCACCGCGGAAACGTCAGATATTAAGAAAGTTTACGATACCTATAAAGATGCGGGATTCGATATTATCGGGGTCTGCCTTGATAGTGAAGCAGCGATAATGTCTAGCTTGCGTAACTACATTAAAGTAAATGGCATTCAGTGGCGACAAATTTTCGACGCGGCAGCGTATTCACTTTTACAACAATATGATGTCGCTG